>NZ_JAKGAP010000028.1 GCF_021532375.1 Paenibacillus alkaliterrae | reverse complement strand
AAAAAAGAAGACTTGAGAGAACTCGCTGTCCCGTTCCTCAACTCTTCCTAAGATCACTTCCTCCCCGTCATATAGAAACGGGGCCGTTATATTATATACATCCCGATTTCCAACCCCGGAGAACGCCAGCTTCTCCACTTTCGTTATGCGCGGCTTCGCATAAAAGGTATCCAGGAGCTGTTTACAGGTTTGTATCTTTTTCGTTTTCCTTGTCATTGCCGTCCTCCTGATGATCACTCGGTTCATCTATCGTGCAATTTCGATCTTCATCCTCTTCGATTCCAATGAGCTGCCCCGGCTGGACATTAAAATATAGACAAAGCTTTAGCAGCAAATCCCTTGGATACTGCACCATTTCATCCTTATACATACGACGAACGGAATCAAAGTGGTAATTAACATCCTTTGCAAGCTTACGTATAGATAATTTTGGATCGTGATTTTCCATAACCTCTTTTAATTTACTGCGTATGACTGACACACATACACCCCCTAGATCAATATATATGGAAAAAGATAGTGAGTCAATAAAATTGACAAGAAAAAATGGTCATGTTATAGTGTGGAAGAGGAAATATTTTTCAATTTTCAAAAAATAAAATACCGCTTCTCCTAAAGAAATAAAGATCGCTTTATTTCTTTTTTTGTCCAAAAAAATAGGAATCAATATGGGGGCTGTTTATATGAAAAAGACAATCAGAAACCGGAATATCGTTTTTCTAGGAACCAGCCTGCCGAGAGAATGCGGCATTGCTACATTTACACAAAATTTATTAGATGAATTCGAACACATTCAATGCTTCAATAAACCTCGTATCATTGCGATCAACAACAACGAAACTTACCTCTATCAGGAGCAAGTGATGAGGGAAATTGACCAGCACAAGCTTTCGGATTATATAGAAACGGCCGAATATCTTAATTTGTCAGACGTTGATCTTCTCGTTATCCAGCATGAATTCGGTATTTATGGGGGAGAAAGCGGAGAATATTTGATTTCATTCGTCGAAAGGCTAAGTATTCCATATATCGTCATTTTTCATACCGTGTTAACGAAGCCTTCCGCCAAGCAGCGGCACATCATGAATCGGGTTGCGGAATTAAGCGTTAAGGTCGTCACGATGGCGCAGTCCACCGTCAAAGATTTGAGCTCTATTTATGGAATTGATGCCGCAAAAATCGCTTTCATTCACCATGGAGTGCCTGATGTCAAAACCGAATCAAGATCAAAGCTTAAAGAACAATATGGCTTTGCGGACCGGAAAATTTTATCTACCTTTGGCTTTCTAAGCCCCGGCAAAGGAATTGAATACAGCATAGAGGCCATGCGTGGAGTGGTCAAACAGCATCCGGATGCTCTCTATATCGTTTTCGGGAAAACACATCCTGTAGTCAAACAAGAAACAGGCGAGATATACAGGCAGAAGCTGATGGATCTTGTGGAACAATTTGATTTAAAGCATAACGTTCTCTTCGTTGACAAGCTGTTGACACAGGAGGAAGTCATTCAATCGCTTGTCATGTCAGACATCTATATGACGCCTTATTTAGGCAAGGATCAGGCCGTTAGCGGCACATTGGCATACGGAGTCGGATATGGAAGGGTCATTGTTTCCACTCCTTACCGGTATGCCGAGGAAATGCTGGCAGAGGGCAGGGGCTTGCTGGCAAACTTCCGTGATTCCGCCTCTTTGGAAGCTTGCATCCTCCAATTGCTGGATAACCCTGCTCTAGTAAAAGAAATGGAAAATCGCACGCTTGAACTCGGAAGAACCATGCTGTGGCACGAAATCTCCAAAACCTATGCCGCCATCTTTCAAGAGAAAATAACGGTTTCAGAGTTAGCTAATAGGAGTGTGGTTTAATGGAAGTACAAACGATACTGCAGTTTAAATCCGATTATATGCGCAGGTTAACGGATGATACAGGAATTTTTCAGCATACCAAGTTTGGCGTTCCCGACCGCTCAAAGGGCTATACGACAGATGATAACGCACGGGCATTAATCGCAGCTGTTTTATTATACAGCAGCAAAAAAGATCCAGTCACGTTGGCTCTCATTCATACTTATATTTCCTTCATTCATCACGCACAGAATACGGATGGAAACTTTAGAAACTTTATGGATTATAACCGTACATTCGTTGAGGACAGCGGCTCTGAGGATTGTCAAGGACGCACGGTATGGGCACTTGGATTCGCGCTCGCCCATTCCTCCTCCCTGCCGGATAATTTACTGAATACCTGCCGTTATTTAATTAATCAGGCATTGCCGCTTATCGATACGCTCGGTTCGCCCCGTTCTGGGGCCTATGCCATAATCGGCCTAAGTTACCTGATAGAAACCCCTAGAGCTTTAACCTACTCCTTTCCCTATCCCCATACGCCAAGCACCGCGGAAGAGAAGGCATTTCTGCCCAGAGCAGTCATCATCGATCTGATCGATAAAATGGCGGCAAGGCTGCACAATCAATATACCCGCAATAAGGGGAACGGTTGGAATTGGTTTGAAGACAGCCTTACCTACGGAAACTCGATGCTTCCATGGGCGCTATTAAAAGCATCCCATATTTCAGGTAAAGTTAGTTTGAAGGAAACGGCTAAGGAAAGCTTGGATTTTCTGGCATCCAATACCTTCTCTAAGGAAGGATATTATAAGCCGATCGGCAGCCATGGCTGGCTGCTGCGGGACGAAAAGGCCGCTCCCTACGACGAACAGCCGATTGAAGCCTGTGAAATGCTTCTTGCTTGCAAGGAAGCCGCGATCGTGCTCCAAGACCCTGCTTATCTGAAATATGCAGCCTTATGCTATGAATGGTATTTAGGGCATAATTCATTAAAAATCCCTCTAATCGATCCTCAAACCGGGGCTTGTTATGACGGTATCCATGAGACGGGGTTGAACCTTAATCAAGGCTCAGAGAGTATCATTTCCTTCTCTATTGCCCAATCGGTGATGCATCATGAATAAATTCGCCACTATCCTTGCAGGCGGGGGCGGAACCCGCTTTTGGCCGCTTTCCAGACAAGAGATTCCGAAGCAGCTGCTAAATATTAGCGGAAACGATATTATGTTAAACGATACCATCGAACGGTTCAAAGGCATTATCCCTCAGGAAAATACAGTAATCGTTACGAATCGTTCTCAAGCCGTATTGCTGGAGAGCATCATGCACAGCAGTGTATTAAGCCGTAATATTTTGATCGAGCCTGTTGCGCGAAACACGGCTGCTAGCATACTTTTTGCGGCGATATCTATAGAAAAATCCCACGGTGATTCCTTAATGGTCGTATTGCCTTCCGATCATTATATAACGGATGAAGAACAATTCCGGCTTACGCTGGACGAAGCCTGTACGGTCGCGATGGAGACGGACAAAATCGTAACCATCGGAATCAAGCCGACGTTCCCTTCTACCGGCTACGGCTATATCGCTTTTGATAAGGAGCCTATTGCTTCGAATCCAGTGGCCGTATACGAAGTAGCAGAATTTGTAGAAAAACCGAACTTCCAGAAAGCGCAAGGCTATCTGTCGTCAGGTAATTATTTATGGAATAGCGGTATATTCATTTGGAAAACATCCGTCATTATTGATCATTTCAAGCGCTACCTGCCCCGGCTGTATAAGACGATGCTTCCAATCAGCGAATATCTGGGTTCGGAGCAGGAAGAGGAGATCATTAATGAGATTTATCCGACGCTTCAAAACATTTCGATCGATTACGGCATCCTTGAGCGCTCCGATGAAGTAGTTGTTCTGTCCGGCCAATTTGGCTGGAATGATATCGGCAGCTGGGATGCGCTTGGCGCGATCTTCCCGCCGGATAAATCAGGCAACATTATAAAAGCGAATCACATGGGCTTAGATACACGCAATTCGATCATATATGGAAACGGCAGACTAATCACGACAATAGGCGTAGACGGCTTCATCATTGCGGATACCGGGGATGCGCTATTAATCTGTCCCAAGGACAAAGCGCAGTCTGTCAAAGACATCGTCGAACTGCTGCAGGAAAATGGAATGACCGAATATATTTAGTTTGAAATGAATAAGCTAAGCGCCCTGTCTATTTATGACAAGAGCGCTTTTTTTCGTTCCATTCGTCGCGGAAAGAGATTGGCAGCATGTTTGAATTCGACGGTCATTCGGTTGGATAAAGCTACAAATTAACAAGAACAAAATCACCTAACGGTGACTTAACGTACTTGCCAACGGTTATTCTTCCGCCGGCTCTTTCTTTCTCACCAAGGTTCCGTTACACTCCGGACAAAAGAACTCCGGTTTCTCACCCGGTTTCAAGTCATAGGAGCACTCTGCCACGATGAATTCAGGTACAGGATCCAGGCATTGACAATCTACACAAATGTAGTCGATAAAGATTTCTTCCTCATCATCATCTTCAAATAAGTAGTCATCTAATGATTCTTCTTGTTCTGCTTTATCCCGTTCTTTGTTCTCTCTTTCGCTCATCTGTCCTTATTCCCCATTTCTTCTTAAATGCCCGTTCACGTTCCTCATCATAATAATAAATCCGCCCGTAATCCGCATGCCAAATAACAACAAGCAACATCGCGTGCTTGCAGCAAGGGCATTGTATCGGATCGCGATCATAGGTTTCCAGCATGCGTTCCCGATACGTTTTTTTCTTTTTCTCCTTTAGCGGAAACGTCATTTCAATTTGTTTATGCACCATATAACGCCACAGGTTAATGATCTTCTGCGATTCTTTATTCTTACTCCGACTGTACAATCCAAACCTTCCCACCATTCGAAAATGCTTGGGCGGAATGTGCTGCACGAGATCATAAATAAACTTCATGACTGGCGCTACAACATCTACTCTCTTCCCCGTCTGATGATCTTCATACCAATAATGAACCTTTTCGTAGTCATACTTTATAATACGATATTCTGCTATCGCTGGACGTGCCAAATAACTGCTTCCGGAATCGCTTCCTGTAACTCTTGTGGGAATCGATTCGCGTGGAGTCCCCAGAATCCATGAAAGTGATCCTTTAAGATCTGTTTTACTATTCCACGTTTCTTCCATGTCTCACGCTTCTCCACGTCAATCCCCCCCTATCTTATATTTCGACAGACTTATCCACAATTTTAAGCTCCGCATAATTTCCTAAACAAAGAAAAAACTGCCTCATCAGCAGTTTACCTTATGATTCCAGCGCTTTCTCCGCATCAAGATACCCATGTCCCTGTACAACTTCGGGAAGGCCCCGGTTTTCGCATCCGTTCAGCAGCATTTGTTTCACCTGATCGGGGGTAAAATCCTTATGTTTCTCCAAGATGAGTGCCGCAACCCCTGCGCAGATCGGGGTGGCCATTGAGGTACCCGATAGAGAGAAATAACGCGAGCCTACGCGGCTGGATTTGGACAACTTATCCAAGTGGGAGTTCGGGGAGCGCAAAGATACGATATCGTCTCCGGGGGTTAATAGGTCCGGCTTCATTACCCCGTCAATCGTCGGTCCACGGCTGGAAAAATCGGCCACCCGATCATCGTTTCGGTCGGGAGTATTTTGATCGTCCATGGCTCCTACCGTAATAATTATGGGGCTGATCCCCGGGCTGGCAATGGTCCCTTCATCCGGTCCCTCATTTCCGGCGGCGACACAAACCACAATCCCGCTTGCCCAAGCTTTCTCCACGATTTTAACCACCGGATCCTCCGCTGCGCTGACAGTTGCCGTGCTTCCCAAAGACATTGATATAATGTCGATCGAATAGGTTTTCTTATTATCTATACACCATTGAACGCCAGCGATGACGGTAGAGAGCGACCCCGAACCCATCCTGTCCAGGACCTTGACGCCAATCAAATTGGCGGACGGTGCAGGTCCTTGATATTGGCCTCCAGAAGCATAACCATTCCCTGCCGCATCCCCCGCACAGTGTGTTCCATGACCATTATCGTCATAAGCGGTTGGCCGATTGTTAACGAAGTCTTTAAACGCTACGATCCGTTTCGTCGGGTTCATTAAATCTTCATGCTGATAGATCCCGGTATCCACAACCGCGATGGTCACACCTTTCCCGGTGAGTCCGGATTGATGAACCAAATCCGCATGAATGGACGGAGTTGCAACATTCAACAGCGCTTTAACTTTACGGTCGTAATGCACCTTTTTGATCCGACGGCAGTTTTTCAGCAGTCTTTCGATCCCTAGGGGGGTTAATTCGGCAGAGCAGCATGAAATAGCTGGGAACTCATGCTTCACGCGGCATCTCATGTTTTGTTTAGCGGTTTGATGAACAAGATTAACCAGATCGCAGTAAGGTTCATCACAATCCTCAAACTCAATGATAACGGAATAGGTTTTGGTCGTTTTTAATATTTTTTCCAAAGATGAATGAAGAAAGCAGGGAATCCACCGGAACGGTCGGTACAGCTCAAGCATTTGCTCTCTTAACTGTTTATCCAGCTGTTTCCCGTTACGACGAACGAACTGAATCATAGAGAATCCGTACATATACTTCCCCTCCTAATTGTTTTCATAGAGCATTCTATGAAGCAGTAATAGAAGGGGATACGGTGATAGTCTAGTTAAAAGAAAGATAGGGAACAGCGGAACTCAAATCCGGGGAAGCCTTTTATAATGAAAATTCGAAAGGTAGAAAAGCCTTTTTAATCTTGTCCAGGCAGATACCGTATCTATTAAAAAGTATCCATCCATATAATAAAGAATTGCTATAACAAGTAAACCAGTCTATAGCAATATAAATAGAATTATAATCCGATTACAGCGACATTTAGTCCAAGACAAAGTGGTGTATACGCCTTTTTTGCAAGTATTTCATTTGAATCCGATACTGTTTCAACAACACCAAATATATTTTTGTCGATAATTGTAAATGGTAGCCCTAAAATTTCAGATCGTGAAAGGATTAGTTTGGGAAGTAACGAAATTGATGTCTCTGGTATCGTACGATTACAAGCTGGCGATGAAGTGAGCGTATTTGCGGAGATTAGTGGGGCATCCGGCAATATCCAAAAAAAGGCCAACTCCGATTTTGGAGTCAGCCTTCTATCCCGCCATGCCTGCCTTTCAAGGCGGCTTCGCCACGAAAGGAGCCGCGTGCTTATTTTTTATTATTATAAAAATACATCGTAAGCGGAGCAAAAACGATAATCAAAGCTGCCGAAACGATTAATACCGTGTATAGCTGTCCGCTCGTCACCGTGCCGTGAATGAATCCCCGTACGGCGTCGACTACCAGCGTGATAGGGTTTATATCCACAAACTTCTGCAGCCAGTTCGGCATCGTCGACGTGTCCACGAACACGCTGCTCAGAAACGTCAGCGGGAAAAGCACCATCATGCTGATGCCCATCAGCGCTTTTTCGGTACGGACAATGAGACCCAGAAACGTCCATATCCAGGACAAGCTGAAAGCGAATAACAAAAGGAGAAGAACGCCGAAAACCAGTCCGCCGAAGCCGTTTTCCGGTCTGAAGCCTAACAGATAGCCTAGACCTATCATGATGGTAGAGGCCAGTAAATAACGCAGGGCATCTACGAGCAATGCTCCGACCAATGAGGCCGGACGCCAAAACGGCAAGGTTCGGAAGCGGTCGAAGATCCCCTTCTGGATGTCTTTATTCAAATCGATTCCCGTGTACATCGTGATCATCGCAACCGTCATGACAAGAATGCCTGGAAGGACGAAATCCAGATATTCTCCCGTGGACCCCGATATCGCGCCGCCGAAGAGGTACGTGAACATCAGCAGGAATATGACCGGGAAAGCCGTCACGTCAAACAATTGCTCAGGTACGTATTTGATTTTCAGGAGCGCTCGCCAGCCGAAGGTTAAAGAGGCGCTCAACGCGCTAGGCCGGCTTGGGCGAAGCGAAAGCGTTAACGCTTTTTGCAAATCCGTATTGTCATCCTGCTTGATTATCATCGGCTTCCTCCCCTTCCGATTCGGCCTGGCCTGTCGTCTTGCCGGTAAGCGTCAAGAATACTTCATCCAAGCTAGGCTGTCCCATTGAAAAATCAGAGATTTGCAGATTCTCCGTCACTAAGCGGCTGAGAGCGGAAGCGGCTTCGCCATGATCCGTAATCGGGGCGGTCAGCTTAAGCGTCCGTTCATCCATTTCGACGGCATCGCCGGTCAGCTCTTCCAGAATAGTCTTGGCCTTCGCCAGGTCATCAGGGGTATGGAGATGGACCGTCAGCCTCCCTGCTCCCACCAAAGCCTTCAGCTCCTTGCTCGTCCCTTCCGCGATGAGCCGCCCATGGTCGATGACACCGATTCGGTCCGCTAATTGATCGGCTTCCTCCAGGTATTGCGTCGTCAAGAAGACAGTCGTTCCGTTCCTCACAAGCACACGGATAATATCCCAAACCTGATTTCGGCTTCTTGGATCAAGCCCTGTCGTCGGTTCATCCAAAAACAGCAGATCGGGCGACGTCACGATACTTGCAGCGATATCAATCCTCCGCCGCATGCCGCCTGAATATTTCTTCACTTGGCGTTTTGCGGCATCCTCGAGGTTGAACGCCTTCAACAAATCAATCGCGCGCTCCTTGGCCCCCTGCCTGGAGAAACCGACAAGACGTGCGATGAGGATTAAGTTCTCCCGGCCCGACAGTTCCTCATCAACGGAAGCAAACTGACCGGTAAGACTGATGCATTGCCTGACCTTGTTCGTTTCCTTCTCTAAATCGCAGCCCATCACTTTGGCGGAACCCTCATCCGGCCGCAGCAATGTCGCCAGCATTTTGATTGTGGTCGTTTTACCGGCGCCATTGGGTCCTAAAAATCCGTATATCGTACCCCGCGGAACCTTAAGAGAGATCCCGTCGACGACCCGCTGATCGCCGAACTTCTTCACTAAATTTACGGCTTCGATTGCATATTCCTGCTCAGAGCTTGGCCTGCTCATACGTTCCCCCTCTTCCTGATTGGACAAATGCTCAAACGCTTCTGACTAATTATACTATATTTTGGATGAAGGGATTTCTTACGGATTGCTTTTTTTAAGTAAAAAATGCATTATTAAGACCGCTATATAGCTGCGATTCCGCCCCACTTGTCGAATAACCGATCCACCCGCGAACCTATTTCTTGCCCGGTAACGGTGAGCAGCTTTCCTTCGCTAAATACGGGTCGGCCGCCTATCACGACATGGGCGATCGCGCCCGGCTGCATGGCATATACCATATTCGCGAACAATTCGCGTTTCGGCGCCAAAGACAAGTCCAGAAGGTCCAGCGCGATGAAATCCGCCGCTTTTCCGGCTTCGAGCGATCCGGTCGGCAGTCTTAACGCATCGGCTCCATTCACGGTACCCATGCGAAAAACATCGTTAGCCGTCACGCAAGTTCCGTTTAACCGGGTCACCTTCTGAAGCAAAGCGCACATCCGCATTTCTTCAAACACACTGATCCGGTTGTTGCTGCAGCCCCCATCCGTTCCCAAGGAAATCCTCACGCCGGATTTCATGAGATCCGGAATTCGGGTGACGCCATCCGCCAAAAACATATTGCTGGATGGGCAGTAAGCAAGCGAACCGCTGCGGCTGCCGATCAGCTCGACCTCCGAATCGTCCAGCCACACCAAATGGATGGCGATCATCCGTTCATCGAGTACGCCTAACGAATCCAAATATTGAATGGGCCTCAGGCCATAATCCCTTAACGTCTCCTCGACTTCGAACATTTCTTCCGCGACATGAATATGAAAAGGAGTATCCAGCTCGGCAGCAAGCCGATGGCCGGCCTTAATCATTTCCGGGGAAGCCGCGTGCGGGCTGTGCGGCGCCGGATGCACCGTAACCATCGGGTCTCCCTGGTATTTGACGGCAAGAGATCGGGTCCGTTCCACGGCCTCCGGCACCGTTTCCCTATAGGCCGAGGGAGCGCCGCTCCAATCGTACATCGTTCTTGCAAAAACAAGCCGGATGCCTACGTCCTTCGCCGCCTTAATAACCGCTTCGTCATAGGCTGTGCCTCCGTTATGAACGTAGAAGAAATCGCTGACGGTCGTCACGCCGTAACGCATCATTTCCCCGAAGGCTAATAGAGCTCCCGTATAAATCGCTTCTTCATCCAATAGAGGCGTGTACCGGTACAGCGCCTGATCTCTCCATTCCAGAAACGGTTTATCGATGGCGATGCCGCGCAGCAAGCTTTGAAAAGAATGATTATGCGCATTGACTGTTCCCGGCACGATCGCTTTTCCTTCCCAGCGGACACGCTCGGCTTCAGCATATTTTGAGGAAACCATATCCGAAGGTCCTGTCTCCAAAATCACGCCGTTCTCCTCAAGAAGAGCAAAATCTTTCTGAAACGCTCCGTTTGTATAAACATAATCCGCCAAATACAGTTTCCGCATACTAATGCCAGCCCCCTTAACAATCCAATCGCTCATCCAGCGCCAAGATGGCGTGAAGCAAGACGTTTCCAGCCTTCTCTATATCTTCGATTCTGCTTTCCTCTTCCGGACAATGGCTTATTCCGTCCAGGCTGGGCACGAAGAGCATTCCCGACCGGGTGAGCGACGCCATATGCGCCGCGTCGTGACCGGCCATGCTGCCTAGTGAATAGTGCGCATACCCGAGCTTCTCTGCCTGCAAGATGCAGGTCTCGATAACAAGCGGATCCATGGCGGCAGGATGCTGGTCGAGCAGCAACTGCCGCTCGATGCGTACTCCCCTTCCGGAGCAAATGCGAGCCGCATGCTTTTCCCATTCAGCGGTCGTTTCCTGAATGTCGGCCCTGGTTTTTCCGCGGATCTCCATGTGAAACTTCACTTTTCCCGGAATAATATTGGCTGCATTCGGGTAGTTCGCAATCTTTCCGACCGTCCCCACCGTTTCGTCCGCTTGATGCTCCCGGCAAACCCTCTCCAGCGCGAGCATCGCTTCGGCCGCCCCCATTAACGCATCGGTCCTGTCATGCATCAGTGTCGTCCCCGCATGATTCGGCACACCGGCGACCGTCACTTCCTCGCGGTAAATACCCGTGATCGCGGTTACGACGCCAACCGGAATACCGCGGTCCAACAGCCTTTTTCCTTGCTCGATGTGAACCTCGAGAAACGCTGCGAACTCTTCCGGCTTCCTGCGCGCCTGCCCGTACCGGTCCGGGTCTCCGCCCGCTTGGCGCAGCGCGTCGACCAGAAGCTTTCCGCTATCATTCCGGACGCCATCCAAGTCACGCCTGGTCAGCTTACCGGCTGCCGTTCGGCTGCCGAACGTCGATAAACCGAACGGATTCGGTTCTTCCGCGCTGAAAGAAACGAGCCCGAGCGGATGCCGGGTCGTTATGCCTTGCTCCTCCAGCACGCGCATGACTTCCAAGGCTAATAAGACGCCGAGCGCCCCGTCGTACTTGCCCCCATTCGGCACCGTATCGACGTGGGAGCCGAAAGCAATGACCGGAAGCTCGTTGATCCCGCCCCGCCGAATGGCCCAAATATTGGCCGCTTCGTCGACGCGAACGTCCAAGCCGAGCTCCGCCAGCTTCTCCTTCAACCAGTCCCGGGCTGTCAATTCTGCCGGCGTAAACGCCGTTCGATCCAAGCCTCCCTGCTCGTTCGCACCGATTTGGCCGAGTTCATGAATGGTTTTCTCCAATCTGGCCGTATTAATGGTTATCGCGCGCATGCGTAAGTCCTCTTTCCATTTAAAATGACAGCGACGCCATTCTTAATGACGGTTTCCGTCAAATTCACGGCATAATGGTATTGCATGTATTCAACATTCGGAGCATCGAAAATGACCAAATCGGCTTGCTTTCCTACTTCGATGCTGCCGATCCGGTCTGCGCGTCCAATGGCATGGGCTGCATTTATCGTGCAGGCGGTCAACGCTTCGGCGGGAGTCATCCGCATCGTTAAGCATGCTAAATTCATGATAAAAGGCAGCGATTCCGTCGGGCTGGAGCCCGGATTACGGTCGGTCGACAAGGCTACCGGAACGCCAGCCTCGATCATCTTCCGGGCATCGGCCGGTTTCGTCATGAGAAAGAATGCCGTACCGGGGAGAAGGACCGCGATGACGCCTTTCTCCGCCATCGCCCGGATGCCGGCGTCCGACGCCCGCAGCAGATGCTCGGCCGATACGGCCCCGATTTCAGCGGCAAGCTCCGCGCCCCTGTAAGGGACGATTTCATCGGCATGAATTTTTGGCTTTAGCCCCCATTTTAGCCCTGCTTCCAGGATCGTCTTCGATTGCCCGGGAGTGAACACGCCCTCCTCGCAGAAGACGTCGCAGTACTCGGCCAGCCCTTCCTTGGCTACGGCCGGTATCATTTCCTCCGTCACGATCCTTACGTACTTATCAGGATCCGATTTGTACTCGGGAGGAACGGCATGAGCCCCCATGAACGTCGATACCAGATCGACGGGATGATCGTTATGAAGGAAGCGCGCCGCCCGCAGCTGCTTGAGTTCATCCGCAAGCCGCAGCCCGTAGCCGCTCTTCGCCTCGATCGTCGTCACGCCGTGGACAAGGAATCGGTCCAGCCGCTTCCTTGTCTCCCCGATTAACTGCGATTCCGATGCTGCGCGGGTTTTGTTCGCCGAATTCAGAATGCCGCCGCCTGCTTGCAAAATTTCCATATAAGTGGCGCCGCGAAGACGAAGCGCCAGCTCATGCTCCCGCGATCCGGCAAAAACAACATGCGTATGCGGGTCGATAAGACCCGGGGTGACCGTCTTTCCTTCCGCCAAAATGACTTTGACGTCTTTGCCGCCTGCATGTTGCTCCACATAATCCGCCGCCTCTTGGTCGGTTCCGGCGAAGGCAATAATATCGCCTTCCACTACGACGCCGCCGTTCCCGATGACGTTCAGCTGTTCCATTTCCGATCCTATTTTAGGCGCTTTGCTGCCCCCGCTTACGGTAACGACTTGCGCTGCGTTTTTGATATACAGCATACGCTCACCCCTCTTCGGTTACCCGGCCATCGATCATCGGCATCCGGATCCCCTTCTTCTTGGCGGTTTCGATAGCCAGATCATAACCGGCATCCGCATGCCGCACGACGCCCATGCCCGGATCGGTCGTCAAGACTCGATTTAAACGCTCCTCCGCCTCTTTCGTACCGTCCGCGACGACAACCATGCCGGCATGGATGGAATAACCCATGCCTACGCCGCCGCCGTGGTGAAGAGATACCCAGCTTGCCCCGGCCGCCGTATTGACGAGGGCGTTCAAGATCGGCCAATCGGCGACCGCGTCGCTGCCGTCGCGCATCGCTTCCGTTTCGCGGTTCGGCGACGCAACGGAGCCCGCGTCAAGATGATCGCGTCCAATTACGATCGGAGCCGACAATTGCCCGGAAGCGACCATGTCGTTGATAATGCGGCCAAACTGTGCCCGCTCGCCGCAGCCAAGCCAGCAAATCCGGGCCGGGAGGCCTTGGAAGGTGATTTTCGCCTGCGCCAACCGGATCCATTGGCATAAGCGCTCGTTATGGGCAAACGCCTTCAAGATCGCTTCGTCGGTTTTGTAGATGTCCTCGGGATCGCCGGATAACGCCGCCCAGCGGAACGGGCCCCTCCCTTCGCAAAATTGCGGACGGATGTAGGCGGGAACGAATCCGGGAATGGCAAAGGCGTCCTTCACGCCTTCGTCGAACGCAACCTGGCGAATGTTATTTCCATAGTCGAAGGCGACGGAGCCGAGCCGCTTCATCTCGAGCATGGCGTTCACATGCGCGGCCATGCTCGCTTTTGCCAGCCTGACATAAGCTTCAGAATCTTCTACGCGTTGCTTGCTGCCTTCTTCCAGCGAAAGGCCTGCCGGCAAATAGCCGTTCAGCGGATCGTGAGCTGAGGTTTGATCCGTAATAATATCTGGAATGAATCCGCGGCGAATCATTTCCGGCAAGATCTCAGCCGCATTGCCGACCAGACCGATGGATAGCGCCCTTTCCTCTTTCTTTGCCTCAATCGCGAGCGAGATAGCCTCATCCAAGCTTTCCAGCATGCAATCGCAATAACGGGAATGAATGCGTTTCTCGATCCGCGTCTTGTCGACGTCAAGACCGATCAGCACGCCATCGTTCATGGTTACGGATAACGGCTGGGCGCCTCCCATCCCGCCGAGGCCGGCAGTCACGGTAATTGTTCCTTTCAGGCTGCCGCCGAAGTGCTGCTTCGCGCATTCCGCAAACGTTTCATAGGTGCCTTGAACGATGCCTTGGCTGCCAATATAAATCCAGCTGCCGGCCGTCATCTGGCCGTACATCATGAGACCCTTCTTATCCAGCTCGTGGAATGTATCCCAGTTTGCCCATGCCGGCACCAGGTTGGAGTTGGCAAGCAGCACGCGCGGCGCATCCCGATGGGTCCGGAATACCGCGGCAGGCTTCCCTGACTGCACCAGCATGGTCTCGTTGTCCTCCAGCTCCTTGAGCGTTTCTACGATGGCATCGAAGCACTCCCAATTTCGAGCCGCTTTGCCGATCCCCCCGTACACAACCAGTTTTTCGGGATATTCGGCCACCTCCGGGTCCAGATTGTTCATCAGCATCCGAAGCGCCGCTTCCTGGATCCATCCTTTCGTATTCAGCTTAGCGCCCCGCGGCGCGCGAATGACTCGTTCCTTCATAGCGTTCAACCTCCAAACCTGTTAGTTGATCGGGATGACGGACGCGATCGCTTCCCGCACATCCGTAAATCTCATCCATTCGGCGACGATGCGAATATCGCCCGACAATACGCGGTCCTCGTCAACGAAGCCCGCATGCTCTCGGCATCGGTCGTAGATCCATTTCGTTCCCTTCCCAAGATAATCCGGGCCCCGGAAATCAACGGCTTGCGCGGCGCACAAAAGCTCGATGGCGAGCACCGAATAGGCGTTATGAACGATTTGATTGGCCTTGCGGGCCGCGATCGTTCCCATGCTGACGTGGTCCTCCTGGTTTCCCGAAGAAGGAATCGAATCTACGCTTGCAGGATGGGAGAGCGTCTTATTTTCGGATACAACCGCGGCAGCCGTGTATTGGGCAATCATAAAGCCGGATTGTACGCCCCCGTCCTTCGCAAGGAATGGAGGAAGCTTCTCATTCAAATACGGATTGACGAGTCTTTCGGTACGGCGTTCCGAGATGCTTGCGAGCTCGGAGGCGCTGACGGAGAGATGATCCATCGCCAAAGCAATCGGCTGTCCGTGGAAGTTTCCTCCGGATATGACGCGATCCTCTTCAGCGAAAATAAGCGGATTGTCCGTTGCGGCATTCATTTCGATTTCCAGCTTCTCTTGGATATAACGCAGAGCGTCCCGACTAGCTCCATGGACTTGCGGCGCACAGCGTATGGAATAAGCATCCTGCACGCGCAGCTCTCCCTGGTTTGACATCAGCCGGCTTTCCGACGTCAAGCGCCGGATATTTTCGGCTGATTGTCCCTGCCCCGGATGAGGTCGAATGGCGTGGGTAAGCGGTTCGAATGCATCGCGAATGGCGTGAAGCGCCTCTGCCGTTAACGCCGCTGCACAATCTGCCCATCTGGCTAAATTGACGGCATCGAAGCTGGCAATTGCGCCGATCGCCGTCATCACCTGCGTTCCGTTAATCAAGGCGAGACCTTCCTTGGCCTCCAGCGCGATGGGCTGTAAGCCTGATTTCGCCATGGCTTCGCCGCCAGGCAACCGTTCACCGAGATAAAGGGCTTCTCCTTCGCCGACGAGCACGAGAGCCAGATGCGACAAAGGCGCCAAATCTCCGCTTGCGCCAAGCGAGCCTTGTTCCGGAATGACCGGCGTGACTCCCGCATTCAGCATATCGGCAAGAAGCTGAACAACTTCCGGCCGAATTCCGGAGTAACCGAGCGCTAAGGCATTCACGCGCAGCAGCATTGTCGCTCTAACGGCTTCCTCCGTCAGCGGCTTTCCGATCCCGCAGGCATGGCTTCGAATGAGATTCAACTGCATGCGCTTCGTATCCTCCGCCGAGATATAGGTATCGCTGAATTTCCCAAATCCGGTCGTAAGCCCGTACACCACCCGTTTCTCGCGAAGCAGCTTTTCGACGTACGCCCGGCTTTGCTTCATCTTTTTGATGCAATTCCGGCTTATCTTCACTCTTTCCTTATATCGGGCTACACGGATAACATGTTCAATCGTCATCGTTCCACCGTTAACGAGCACAAACGATTCGTCCATTGGCTGCATGCTCCCACCTGCTTTTCAACGTAATTAAAAAAACCAATACCCTGGGTAAGGTATCGGCTTCTAATCACTGGACACGGAATGGCTGTCGGCTTCAGTCGCGACCGCTGCTTTTATCTCGCTATATGCTCTCATTTGATCTTATGCTCTTACAGAATCATATGCTCCCGGCCGCTTCTTCATGCGCTGTCTGCTCCGGCCAGCAAGTGCTGAGAGCATGAAGTTACTGTATAAATCCATCATAGCCCGCCAAACAGGGCTTGGAAGCGGTAAGCAGCAGGTTAGATCCAGGGGTGACCCGGAGGAGAGGCTTAAGACGCGAGTATGCGAAAAGGCTGCCCTAGGCGCTTCTCCTGCCAGGTTTCATGCAAAACTATGTAGTCGGTTTTAATTATTTGGCAAAAACATGATTTCCGATAATGACGGTAACTTCTTTGCTGCGCACCCACTGGTTGTCCGTTTTACCAGGATTGTAGAACACAACGGCACCCTTGCTCGGATCTTCCCCGTTCAAAGCTGCTTGAACCGCTTTTTTCCTCTCAGCGCTTGGCGTTACCTCGTAGATTCGTTTGTCGAGCACCGGCGAGTATTGATAGTAGGATATGCCGTTATACTTGGTCACTTGAAAGATCGTATCTTGAATCGTCATCGGCCAATCCGGGCTTTTTACCCGGTTAAGGATGGAAGCGGCTACCGCCGTTTTTCCCTTGTAGCTTTCACCGCCCGCTTCCGCTTCGGTGACCTGGTACAGCCATTTCAGATCCTCCTGCGAAACCGGCCCCAAACCAGCGGTGGACCCTGCAACACTTTGATTATGTATTCCGTCCTGGCCGGACGTGCCGGTCGTACTGATATTGGTTTTTTTCAACCTGGCATCGTAATAAACTTCCAGCCCAAGCTTCCTAGCCGTATAGGCAAGCGGGACATAGATCCTGCCTCCGTCATTGACCGTCGTTGTCGGCAGCTCATCCCGCCGCCATTGCTCCGATTGCCGCAGCCCGTAATCCGCAAAGCTTGCGCCGGATGGAAAGCCGATCGTCGCAAGTAATTACCCGGATAATTTCCTCATCGTTTCTATCGCCTCCTACCTGTCCTACTCTACTACAAACCAAATAGTAGATTCCATGGTAAAAAGAGGAGATGGCTCAGTCTTTGCCGCCTGGTCATATTAGCATATGAATGGCTTTTCCATTAATCGTGTTCAAGAACGAGCCCACCTCTATATGTGGGAACGGAAATATAGCGGCTGCACGCTTAAGGGAAAAGCTGAGATTGATCACCTTGAATGATGAATTCGGTAGGAGACATGCCGCTGTGCTTTTTGAATATCCGGAAAAAATAAGACGTGTCGTAGTAGCCTAAATACTGGGCGATGTTCGTCACCGTCATGTCGGAGTTGAGCAGCAGGTTGCAGGCTTCCATGACGCGGAGCTGGTGCATATATCGGATCGGCGAATGGCTGTACACCTCTTTGAACAGGGCCGTCGTGTAATTCGGCGAACGGTGGATCAGCCTCGCCAGCTGCTCGATTTCGATCGGCTCGCGGTAATGCTCGAGCAGATACGTCCTCACGATCTGCGCGTATTTTTGCTTCATCGGCGCAAGCTCCGGCTTCTCCATCTCGCGGGCCAGCAAGCCGATCAGCTCCTGCATAATTCCGAGGCAAATAAAGGAACGGAAGCTTTTGCCGCCTCTCATCTCCTCGTACAGCCGCTCGCAGCGATGGGAAGCATATTGGAAATTGGCAATTTTCAGCTTGATGAATCGTCCCTGGTCCAGGAAAGGAATCCCCGTGCTTAAACCGGTATCCAGCTTGAACAGGATCGTATGCTTCTGATGGGGGCTGTCCATGTAATTCGCGCCGCTTCTTCTCGTGGACTTCGGAATGAACAGAACATCCCCTCTCTCCGCCACGACCTCATCCCCGTTGATTTCATATTTGACCTTCCCCTCCCTGACCAATACAAGCACGTTGTACCCGATCGTTTCCATATACGTCCGCCAATCGGGAATGAAATAATCGAAATGTACACTCATGATTTGAATCACGCCTAGCACCTCTCCACTCGAATGTAGATAGAATCCTATCATATCAGCCTTTTTCCGTAAACAACTTCTTTCACATCGCTCACAAGAAAAAATTTACCAATAGAAATGTACATCAAAAATGTGAAATGTACGTCGACACACGGGAAAAAGATATCCTATAATGCAGCTACAGCCATTAAAGAAAGCGCTAACATAATGTAGATGAGACAAAGGGGATCATCTTTCTAAATGCGCTGGGGAATTCACCTACTTTAAGGAGGGGTTTCATTTGAAAGGAATAAAGAAAGGATTATGGGGTTAATGGATTGGAGTGACAGCATTAAGACCGTTCGGGAGGAATTCCATAAACAGCGTCATTCTTCCATCGAGTTAGTTAGAGTTCATGCCAAATATTAAGAACATTGGAAAGGATTTGAACAAAATGAGAGTTTTATTGCTGGATTTGGATTCTACAAGGCCGGATCATTTGGGGTGCTACGGCTATCATCGGAACACCTCCCCTAACATTGACAAAATAGCCTCGGAGGGTGTCCGGTTCGAAAACTACTACACCTCCGACGCTCCCTGCTTCCCTTCACGCACAGCCTTGATGACCGGGCGGCTCGGCATTCATAACGGCGTCGTCGGCCATGGCGGAACAGCGGGCGACGTACGGCATGAGGGTCTGGAACGCGGTTTCCGCGACAAGCTGGCATCGGAGAGCTTCCCTGCCCTATTCCGTAAGGCGGGCATGCGGACGGCGCTCGTCAGCCCGTTCGGCGAGCGGCATTCCGCCTGGACCTTCTATGCCGGCTTCAATGAAATCCATAATACGGGCAAAGGCGGCATGGAATCCGCCGAGGAGGTTACACCTGTCGTTCTGGATTGGATCGACCGCAACGCCGAGCAGGATAACTGGATGCTGTACGTCAATTATTGGGATCCCCATACCCCGTACCGGGCGCCGGAAGCCTTCGGCAATCCGTTCCAGGAGGAGCCGCTTCCCGCATGGATAACGGAGGACGTATTGGAGGGTCATAAGCGTAAGGTAGGCCCGCATAGCGCGAGCGAAATCAACATGTACGACAACGGCACATCGGCGGATTATCCGCGCCATCCCGGCGAGATTACGTCAATGGAAGAACTGCGGACCATGATTGACGGCTACGATTGCGGCATCCGCCATATGGACGACAATATCGGAGCCCTGTTCAAGCTGCTGGAGAGCAAAGGCCTCATGGAGGATTTGGTCGTCATTATTACGGCGGACCATGGCGAAAATATGGGCGAGCTGGGCATCTATGGCGAGCACGGCACGGCCGATCAGGGCACCTGCCGCATCCCGATGATTATCCGCTGGCCGGGCTTGCAGAGCGGCATTGCCGACCAAGGGCTTCATTATCATCTGGATCTGCTGCCGACAATGGCGGAGCTGATGAATCTGCCGGAGGCGCCAAGCTGGGACGGCAGAAGCTACGCGGACACCCTGAAGACCGGCGGGGATACCGGCAGGGATTATCTGGTCGTGTCGCAGTGCGCCCACGTCTGTCAGCGCAGCGTGCGCTTCGGAGATTGGCTGTACATGCGAACCTATCACGACGGCTATCATCTTTTTGACAAGGAGATGCTGTTCAATCTTGCGGAGGACGTGCATGAGCAGCATAGTCTGGCTAAGGAGCGGCCGGACCTGTGCAGGGAAGCCGTCTATTGGCTGAACGAGTGGCACGATGAAATGATGGCAACGATGCCGCATGACGTCGATCCGCTGTGGACGGTGATCAAAGAAGGCGGCCCTTACCATGCCAAAGGGCATTTGCCTCCATATATCGAACGGTTAAAGGCGACGGGACGTGGCGATGCGGTTCCGGAATTGATGAGGCGGCATCCTCGCGAAATGGCATAATGCTCTTAAGTACTATCATCATTTTTTCGAAGAACCGGGGCAATCGAAATATTCACCCGGACCTTCGAACGTGAATTTATCCATTCCTGATGGAGGAATGGACCGACGATATTAGCCGGATCAAGACGAACTTTGTAAGCGGTCAGGACCGGTACCGGTATAACGATACCGTAATTGGCGAAATCCCGCAGCAAAAAAACCGTATTGTACAAATAAAAAGGCCCATATTACACTAGATGTGTAATATGGGCCTTTTCACTTTTCGGGAGAAAGGAATGATCCCTCTCATGAACCATCCGGTGCAGTTGTTCATCGATTCTCTGAACATCGAATTTCATCACCTTGCGATAGGCTGCAAGCCGGCTCTCGCCATCGCTTCGCCTCAGGCAGACGTTCACCGTGATAAAGGGCTTCTCCTTCACCGACGAGCACGAGAGCCAGATGCGCCAAGCGAGCCTTGCTCCGGAATGACCGGCGTGACTCCCGCATTCAGCATATCGGCAAGAAGCTGAACAACGCCCAGAGCGCTAAGGCGTTCACGCGCAGCAGCATCATCGCTCTAACGGGGCTTCCTCGACCGATATGCCCAATACGATGTAGTCTGTTTTAATTATTTGGCAAAAACATGGTTGCCGATAATGACGGTAACTTCTTTGCTGCGCACCCACTGGTTGTCCGTTTTATCAGGATTGTAGAACACAATGGCACCCTCGCTCGGATCTTCCCCGTTCAAGGCGGCTTGCACCGCTTTTTTCGTTTCCTCGCTTGGCATAACCTCATAGATTCGCTTATCGAGCACCGGCGAGTACTGATAGTAGGACTTGCCATTATAATGAGTCACCTGAAAGATCGTCTCTTGAATCGTCTTCGGCCACTCCGGGCTTTTTACCCGGTTAAGAATGGAAGCGGCTACCGCCGTTTTTCCCTTGTAGCTTTCACCGCCTGCTTCCGCTTCGGTGACCTGGTACAGCCATTTCAGATCCTCCTGCGAAACCGGCCCCAAACCGGCGGTGGACCCTGCAGCACTTAGACTATGTATTCCGTTCTGGCCGGTCGAGCTGATCGAGGTTCTCTTTGAACGTGCATCGTAATGAACGTTTAACCCAAGCTTTCTAGCCGTATAGGCAAGCGGGACATAGATCCTGCCGCTGTCATTAATCGTCGTTGTCGGCAGCTCATCCCGCCGCCATTGCTCCGATTGCCGCAGCCCGTAATCCGCAAAGCTTGCGCCGGATGGAAAGCCGATCGTCATGCTGCTTCTGCTAATAACGGCCGAGCGGTATTTCTCACTCCAGCTCACGCTTGCCTTCATGCTTCTGAAAAACGCGGCCGGCACCATCTGACGGTCATTTTGCATCATCGTGGATGTCTTAACCGGCGAACCGTCCACATAAATCGTTGTGCCGGGCGCGCCCGCGGCATACAATCCTGTTGGCATCAACAGTATACCGGCTATACAGGTTGCAAGTAATCTCTTGAAAAATTTTTCCATCGTTTATATCGCCTCCTACCTGTCCTACTCTACTACAAACCAATTAGTAGATTCCATGGTAAAAAGAGGTATATATCATTCCTTGCCTTCACCCATAATTTTAAAAAGGTCGTCCCTCATTAGAGGACGGCATCAATTTCTACTGAACATTTCAAACATCCAATTGCCGGGCAACATAATCCGCCGTACGAATCGCCAGTGCAACTGTAGTCAATGTTGGATTGGCAGCTCCTGTGTTAGGTAATACGCTGTTGTCAGCGATATAGAGGCCGGACATTCCGTGAATTTGACCGTATCGGTTTGTTGACGAGGTAGACGGATCATCGCCCATGCGGCACGTTCCCATTACATGATAGTCGCTTCCGGGAAGTGGTGCACAGATTTCAGGCTGCTTGCTTGATCCTAAGACAGCAGCAGCTTTATTTATTCGATCCGCCAATTGGGCAATGACAGACTTATCTTTTTCGCTGAAAGAAAAATGAACTTGAATCTCCGGCACTCCGTAATGATCCCTTCTGTCAGGATCCAGGAAAAGCCTGTTTTCATAACGGGACTCCACCTTGCCAAAAGCGTAAGTTTCAACATGATATTGTGCAATTTGATCCAGAGTTTTATATCGTTCGGAGATGTCAAACTGGATTTGATCGAGACGATTTTCCGTTTGCGGTATCAGAAGATGAATCGTTTGCAAACTATTTCCTGTATCACGCAGTGGTTGATTGACTTGGAAACTGGATCTCAAAAAAGAATGATTGGTTAAAAAATGACCGATCGCTCTTCCTCTTATCCCGGAGGAAAGTAAGAGGCGCGGGGTTTGAAAAGCGTTTGCTGAAATGATTACGTTTTTTGCTTTTAATTCATAAGCTTTCTTCTCAGGCGTCATTACTTTAATCCCGGTGACTTTTCCTTGATCGGTGAGTATTTGTACGGCTCTGGCGTTGATCGCCAAATCGAACGGCCGCTGCATGAAGGCTGAGGCTAAAAACGAAATGGAGCTGAAATATACGACTGGGCCATATTTGGCCGGTTCCAGATTTACTGCCCGCGGAGTGACGGTGGCTTCGGGAAAACCACCCTCCCATAGACGGGTAAGGAAGGCATCGGACAGCGGATACTTCGTCTTAGTAACGATCATTTCCTGTTCGGCGATATTATAATATAACTCTAATTCTTTTCGATCTATAGGATAATCGAACCATTCGGAAACGGACATGCGAGGGCTTGCCAGGCCCCAGAACAAATTCATGCCTCCAAGACCAATCACTTCTCTCGCACCTGGCAAGTCAGGAAGAAAATGGCCAATAGGCCTTGAAATTTTTGGATTTAAAAAATACTCACCCGTAAAAGTACGAAGGTTGCCCGCATGGGTTTGCAACAATATCGGCCCTGCTTCCACAACGCCGATCTTTTTGCCGGTGTTCTTCAGTTGTTCACATAACCTCCAGATTGCCGCCCCGCCGCCTGCCCCTGTTCCAACGACGAGCACGTCATAATCGGTTCCAACCATTTGATCTATCGAAACTAGCGGAATAAATTCATTCTGCAATTTCCCCGGGACCTGAGGAGTACAAGAAGGGATACCGGTGAGATTTCTGTTTTGTACTGCCCAAAAGGGAACTTTCACTTTATTTCCGCCGATATTTAGATCGGTCCCGGAAATGTGCGGATTGAGGAACATAAGCTGCTCTAGTTCGACCCGAAATTTTTTCGCGATGATACGGAGTGTATCTCCATTCAATGCCGTAAATATTCTCATTATTTTCTCAGTCCTTTACTGACGAATCCTTATAGGATGAATATTTACAACCATTCATTTTTATGTTCTTTTTTTAAATTCAACACGGTTTTTCGGTGTTGGGGTACCGCCAAATGCCTGAAGAAGCCGTACTAATGAGCAGCTTTACGCTGCTCATTAGTACGGCTTCTTCTTGTTCTTTAAATCATTCTAGTTAACGGCCGGCAGCTCCTTTAATTTCCGCTCCAGCTCACTTACCTCTGCCTCGGTCAAATCCAGCTGCGGTGCCCTCATGTACCCGACGTCGATGCCTCTCAGCTTCAGCGCTGACCTTAGTTCGGAAGGTGCTTAGACTGCTGAGCGGAGCGATCTTCTCAAACACAATGGAGTCATCGACATGATCGATATAATCGATCAGTTCCGCATCAAATCCGAGTGTGTTATTATAGTGATAGGGTAGCAGCTCAAGCTGCAATTCCATGGAAATGCACCTCGCGAATGGTTAAATTGATGGTAGGAGTACTTCCATTTTACCATTTTCGCCCCGGTGCATTTTTGTTTTTTATGCGATTTTAAGAGCTTTTTGAACAGGCTCTAGTAGTTGCCTCAACAAATATTTTTCGTCGGTCATAGGAAAAAATGACCATTGTCACAGCTAAGATAGCGCAAATCATATATACGGATGAGTATGAAAAAAGGTCAGCTAAAGGTCCCATAATGACTCCGCCCAGTGAAACCCCCAAGTCAGCCATCGCAATGAATAAACCAAGCAGCACATTACGATTCACCTGCGGTAAAACAAAGGTCAAGTAGGTGGTTAACGTTGGATATATAAGTGCTTGCGCTATCCCCATCAAAATAGCGCCAAGATAGAAAAAGATAGGCCCACCCGTTATAGAATAGCTTACACATTGCGCCGAGATTGCTAATACAAGCATCGTCCCCATGATAAAAGAAGAATGCCATTTGCCGTCTGAAGGAATTTTTTTTCTTAAAGTAAACCGCGCAAAGACAACAGTACCCGCCTGAAGCATGAGATAAATTCCGGCGTTACCGCTTTTTAATTGCAAAGCATATAAGGGTATAAAGGTTGTAATGGCCCCAAAGATAATGGAAGATGTCAACATCAATACACTGCATTTAAACAAAAACGGATTTTTCACTAATTGATTAAATGATGTAAACATATTGACTCTCTGTTCAGTATGGCTCGCAATAGGTTGATCAGTGTTTTTGTCCATTTTAGCACTATAACCGAATAGACCTGTAGAGATAGCGATTACTATCATCACCACTGTAAAGTAATTCATATCCCCGGTTTGCCATATCCCTAACGCTAGTAATGGACCAAGGATTCCCGGAACATAGGAAAATAACGAATAAAGTGAAATGCCCTGTGAGCGATCCTCCTCTGGCAGAGCATCAATAATGCCTATCTGCAGTGCCATTGAAAAGAACGCTGTCGATACACCCTGCAGTATACGGGCGAACAAATACCCTTCTAATCCAGTAAACGTATAGAGTATTAAAGCAAAGCCATTTATAATTAGAATAATTCGTAATACTTTTATAGGCCCATGCTTTTGAATCATTTGACCTGCCCAAGGCCGAAAGAACATCGTGGTAAATAAATAGGCCCCCATGATGATCCCAATCATTGTATTACTGGCACCTAATGATTCTCCGCGTAATGGGATTATGACATTCAGTATAGAGTTGGCACTAAAATATAGAAGAACCAATAGATACAAACGTAAAAATGGCCAAGACAATGCTCCTCTCACACCTTCTCCCCTTTCTTTAAGAAACGGCACCTCTGTCCTTTACAATGATTACCGTTTCCTTCCGTTTTCCCCAAACGAACATAGTGGCAGCCAAACCAATAATTGAACAAGCAAAAAACATGGACGAAAAAGAACTGCTCTGTATAACGAATCCCATAACAAAGCCGCCAGAGGCAAAGCCTAAATCATAAGAAGCAAGAAAAACACCGAGTAAAATATGCTTCGTTTCTTTTGGAATGGCAAAGGACATATACGTGACGATCGTTGGATACAGCATCGCTGCAGCCAAACCATTAAATATTGCTGATACATAAATAAAGTGACCGATTTGCGGCATGAGTGTCAGCAAGCTTGTTCCAATGACTGAGCTTACGAGTACCATCGACATAAAACCCGGATGCCATTGGCCATCAGAAGGGATCGATTTCCGAAGCAAAAACCGGCTCACCACCACGACAATAGCCTGTAAAAATAAATACAGTGCTGCATTGCCATAGCCTGTTGTCACCATATACAAGGGCAAGAAGGTTGAAATGGCTCCAAAGACCGTTGCACCGATGAGCATGACAAAGGCAGACACCACTAAACCTCTATCTCGACAGGCATCCTTGAACGCGGCAAGCATCTCTCGAAAAGTAAAGCTGCCTTTATCCTCTTTTGATGCAGGCAATGGGGCACCGTACACAAATAAAAGGGGAAGCACTGCCAAGGCGCCCACTAAAACTAAAATATAAAAATGATCATATTGAGTCCAAAGCAAGAGAGCTATGGCAGGTCCATATAAGCCTGGCAGCACAGTAGATAAAGAATACATGGACATGCCTTGTCCTCGATCTTCATCTCGCAAAATAGCGGCCACGCCAATTTGCATAGACATCGAAAAGAAAGCCGTCACGACACCTTGAAGTGCACGGACGATATACAAGCTCTCCACGCCTAGCCAAACATATAACAGCAAGGCTAGCGCATGACCTATTAATAACCATTTCATGATCGTCAACACACCATACTTGGCAACCATTTGACCTGCCCAGGGCCGCAGCACCATACAAACAAACATGTACAGTCCCATCATGATGCCGATTTCACCTTCCCTAAAGCCATGCTCCGCTGCCTGTAAAGGGAAAATGACGGTCAGGACAGCATTTGCTGTAAAGAAAAGAAGCGCCAGTGCATACATTTGAAGCATTTCTTTAGAGAGTGGACCTGTTTTTATGATACATACAATCCTTTCTTTACCGGGTACTCCTCCTTAGCCTGCTGAGTTACAATAGGAAGCTGAGCTTCTATTAATCTTCGACTGGCAGGATGAGTCAGTTGATCAAAATCCTTCACGTGATGCGCAAAATCTACAACTTCTCCCTTATCCAGCACAGCGACCTCATCCGCAAACCATTTTACCGCATGCAGATCATGTGAAATAAAAAGATAGGTTAAGTTTAATTCTTGTTGTAATCGTTTTAACAGCTTCAATATACTAATCTGTACGAGTACGTCCAAACTATTAATCACCTCATCCAAGACGATGACCTTTGGCCCAATCGATATCGCCCTTGCAATGGTGATCCGCTGAAGCTGTCCGCCGCTGAATTGATGGGAATACTGCTCGCCAGCTTTTTCGTCTAGTCCAACCGCTTCAAGCAGCTGCTTCACTTTTTCATTGATTTCTGCGGCGGAATACTGGAAGTGGACGCGCATCGGTTCAGCAATCACGTCTCTAATCTTCATTCGGGGATTGACGGCGCTATACGGGTCTTGAAATACGATTTGCATATCTCTGCGCAGCCGCTGACGCTCCTCGCGACCGGCTTCATGCAGGTTGCAGCCTTGGAACAAAACGCGACCTTGATCCGGCTTTTCGAGACCGATCAACAGTTTACCCAGCGTGCTTTTGCCCGAACCGCTTTCCCCTACTAGCGCAAAACAAGTTCCTTGCTTGATTTGCAAGGAAACGTTGCGCACCGCCTGTACGTTGTTTTTCCGTCCCCGCCATTTCCCTTCACGAAACTGCTTCGACACGTTAACGAACTCAATCATTGGTTCCCCCTCCATCTTACTGCCTAACCCAATAGCCAGGCTGACATTCAACTAAAGGCTCCACAACAGGCTCGTCATAGTGCTCCACAAGCTCATCCAGGCTGCGGCCCGTTTCCTTCACGGCCAGCAAAGCCTGTGTGTATGGATGCAGCGGATTATGAAGGACCAAGGCGGCCGGGCCGTATTCGACCATCTTCCCGCCTCTCATGACGATCAGCTCATCGGCTGCTCTGGCAATGACCCCTAAATCATGAGATACAATCAGCATGCTCGCACCGGAATTTTGCCGATAAGCCTGCAACTCATCCAGGATGAGCAGCTGCGTCATCGTATCCAGAGCGGTTGTCGGCTCATCCGCGATCAGCAGCGACGGTTCATGACTAACCGCAATGGCAATCATGATCCGCTGCAGCATCCCGCCGCTCAGCTCATGAGGGTATTTATTCAGCACTTGACCGCCTGGCAGCCGATAACGCGCCACCTGTTCAAGCGCCCTCAACCTCGCTTCTTTCTTACTTACATCTGAATGGGCTTGCAGCGTCTCAACAAAATGGTCCCCAATCGACAGCATAGGGTTAAACATGGACATCGGATTCTGCATAATCAGGGCAATCTCTTTTCCCCTCAGATTACGCATCTCTTTTTTACTTTTATTGAGAAGCAATTCACCCTTATAGAAAATATCTCCTTCTACCCTGCGGCTTTGATTGAATAGCCCGATGATCGTGGTGCAAATCATCGATTTTCCGCTGCCGCTTTCCCCAACGATCCCTACAACTTTCCCTTTCGGAACTTGAAAGCTGATATCCTGTACAACCTGAACTTCATCTCTCTCATGTTGTACATATACAGAGAGATTTTTCACTTCTAGCAACGGAATCCGCCTCTCTACAACGTTTTTGGGTCCAAGGCATTGCGAACGGTATCTCCAAACCAATTAAAGATGAGCACCGTCAAGGAGATCATGACGCCCGGTATAAACATCAGCATCGGGTTGCTTAGCAAATACGTTTTGCTGTCGCTAATCATCATCCCCCACTCTGCCATTGGAGCCGTCACGCCCAGTCCTAAAAAAGACAGCTCGGATATAAGCAAAATGGTAGAACCGAGGCCAATTAATTTCAGCAATAAGATTTGCGGAAAAACAAAGGGAAGGATATGAACCCGCGCAATGTTAAGTCGGGAAACGCCCGTTACCTGAGCGTACTTTACATATTGAGCTTCTTTCAAACTTAGCACCATATTGCGAATCAAGCGGGCATACCAAACCCAAGTGACGCAAACAATGCCGATAAACATATTGAACAGGCCGCCGCCCAGCGTTCCTACAATAACAAGAGCAAAAATAAAGTTAGGAAGCGCAAGTAAAATATCACAAAGGCGCATTAACACCGTGTCGACGAGCCCCCCAATGTAACCGGCTGTGATCCCGACTGCAAGACTAATGATTATGGTTACGATCAGAATGGAAAAGGTGGTAAGCAGGGATACTTTCGCGCCCGCGATCAGCCTTGATAAAATACAGCGCCCTAAATGGTCCGTGCCTAAAGGGTAGGCGGCTGAATAGCCTTGCAGCTTCATCGCAATATTCGTCGCATAGGGATCATTAGGCATGAGCAAAGGCTCAAATAAGGCCATAATGACAAGTAAACCAACAAGCGAACTGCTAATGATGAGCGGCAAGCGCTTGTTTCTCTTGATCATTGCTCTCCCCCCTTTAGACGAATACGCGGATCGATCATAGCACAGACGATATCGG
This sequence comes from Paenibacillus alkaliterrae, assembly GCF_021532375.1. Classification (GTDB taxonomy): domain Bacteria; phylum Bacillota; class Bacilli; order Paenibacillales; family Paenibacillaceae; genus Pristimantibacillus; species Pristimantibacillus alkaliterrae. The sequence continues at coordinate 61,949 of NZ_JAKGAP010000028.1, read as the reverse complement.
CTGCAAAGTTAATGACAATGTAAAAGAAGCCTATGAGCAAAATAAAACCCTGCAGTACAACATAATCGCGGGCTTCCATGGCAACAAGAATATACCTTCCTACCCCTGGAATTGTAAATACGACCTCAACGACCGCAGCTCCGCCTAATAAGATGCCGCACGACATCGCTAGTGAGGTTAATAAAGGAGGCAGCGTTCCCTTTAGCAGATAATTACGTATAATGACGCTCTCTTTGAGACCGCGTGCCCGAGCGTACAAAACATGCGGCTGCTGCATTTGCTCAACGATGCTCGTTCGGATTAATCGAATATAATAGGGGCATAACCCGAGCGCCAATGTTAATGACGGCAAGATCATATGCTGCCAGGTTCCCCACCCCATTAACGGCAGTATTCCCCATTTTAACCCCACGACGTAGATTAAAATAAAAGCTAACCAAAAACTAGGCATTGAAGCGATCATAAAAATCGTTGTGCGTGTAAGCCGGTCAAACAGGCTGGAATGCTTTACCGCGGATAAAACCCCGATGCTGACACTTATGCAAACGACAAAAAATAAAGCTGCTGCGGAAATCCTTAGCGTGACCCAGAGCTTTTTAATGAGGTCATTCGCTACATCGGACTTTGAACCAAACGATTTTCCAAAATCAAACTGCAGTACATGCCAGATCCAATTCGCATATTGCGAAAGCAGAGGCTTGTTAAGCCCCTGCTCTTCGCGAATCGCATCCATCGCTTCCTTGCTTGCCGGCAGTTGATTTATGGCAAAATAAGCTTCGACAGGATCAACGGGAATGACCCGGATCAAGAAAAAAGCTAGCAGGGATACTCCCCATAACGCCAATACCATGCTCCCGATCCGTCTTGCAAGAAATCGCGACATCGTCGTTATTCCTTTAATTCATAAAGTGAAAGCGGCACTTCGTACTGATGGGGAGTAAACTGCAGCCCCTTGACACGATCATTCGCTACCAAATAATTAGTACGGTAGGAAATCGGAATAAACATGGCTTCTTCATGAATGCCTCGCAGAATCGATTCATATAATGCCCGGCGTTCGTTTTCATCCGTTGTGCGTATCACTTTTTCAACATTGGCTGTAAAAGAAGAAGAAATCGCTGTGCCTTTCTGCACATAGTAGCCTAACTGATTCTCGCCAATCATCGTGCGGATAAACATATGAGGATCATAAGGCACACCCCATGTGTCATTGAAAGTGAGATTGAATTCTCCCTCTCTAGCCATCTGGGTATACATTTGAGATTCTTCCGCTTGCAGTTGTACATCAATCCCGATTTCACGCCAAGCGCTTTGCAAATACTCTAGTAAACCTTTATGAACCACGTCTGTGCTGCGATATGGAATCGTGACTTGCAGAGCTTGATCGCCTTTCATCCGGAATGGCTTTCCGTCTACAACTTTCCATCCTGCATGATCAAGCAGCCGCTTCGCCTCTTCGATATTATACTCATATAGTCCTACCTTAATATCGCTGTAAGGGAAACCCGGCGAAAATAACGATTGCGCTTCCTCTTCCAGCCCATTCAGTAAATGTTCAACGATGGTCTTGCGGTCCATCAAATGCTGCAGGGCTAATCGAACCTCTTTCTCATTCGTCGGAGCTATCGTAGAGTTGATTGCAAGCACTCTCGTTGACAGCGGACCCGAGATCATGGCCTGGTACTGGCCCTTCTGCTGCAGCGTTTGATACTCGACTGGAGCAAGCTGACCGCTTCCGAAAATTAAATCAATCTCGCCTTTTTCCAATGCCATAATTCGTGTTTGGGAGTCTGGAATGAACTTGATGACAACCTTCTTAATTTTAGGCTTGTCGCCCCAGTAGTTATCGTTGCGGGTAAACTCGGCATGACTGCCTTGCACATGATCGGTCAAAATCCACGGACCTGTACCGATCGGCGCTGAAATTTCCTCTGCCGTTGAGCCGCTCGCAGGAAACCCTTTATCGCCCAGCATTCTTAATGGGCGGATTAGCGTTAATTCCTGCAGGAAAGGATAATAAGTCTCTTTCAAATCTATTTTCACAGTTAAATCATCGATTACTTCAACTTTCTCAATGATGCTTACAGCTTCCAGCCAGCTGTGCCGATCCATATTTTGAAGAACGGCTTCTACATTTCGCTTTACATTCTCCGCTGAGAGGGTGGAACCGTCTGAATACATTACGCCCTCACGCAGCGTAAAGGTATAGCTCTTTCCATCCTCTGAAACCTGCCATTCTTTGGCCAAGGCCGGTTGAATCTCTCCGTTATCCCCGTAGCTTACAAGCGAATCATAAACCATCGCCTGAGCAAACATTTCACTAGGAGCATACAAATGCGGATTTATGGGTCCAAGATCCAACGGCCATGACAATGTCAACGTTTCGGTATTTGCAGCTGTTTCGGTGTTTGCTGCTTGCTGCTCGCTTGTCTCTCCACTTCCACAAGCTGCCGTTAAAAGCACAAGACAAGAGACAATCACGAATACAGCCAGTTTTCTCAATCCTTCACTCATCCATCGTTTCTTTTCTGCTACATCTCTCACCATTTACCCCACCAATCGTAATGATTACTATTATCATTCATTGATTACACCACAATTATTAATAATTGTAAAGCATTTATATTTAAGCTATTAACAACCTAATAGTTAATAATAGCTATCACCTGTTATTTTATTTCATGTCCAAGTATATTCTATACTCTGTGACTTTAACATGACTCGATAGGGCTATAGACCTTGTCGATCAGCTCTTCGATTTGCTCGGCCATTTCGTTAAAGCTGCTGAATAAATACTCAAACTCGTTGTTGGGCCGCTGTACATTGCGATAGAGCAGCAGCGTCGCTAAAACGCCGAGCGCCATCAGCAAGCCGATCGATATATAAAATAAATTCCGGCTTGTATGGATAGGCGCAAAAACACTTTCCAAAGGCACGATATCAACCAAATACCATCCGATGCTTTCTGAGCGAATATAATTCACGATATATTGCTGCTGTGCTATAGAAATGTTCAGACTGCCGCTCGCAGGCAGCTGCTGACGCTCCAGCTCCGCCACCGTCTGGGTGACCAGCTTATAGTTCGCGCTGTAATTGATAATCGGTTCGAGTCCGGGATGATACAGAAAAGGCTCTCTTGCCTCTCCCTGCTGCAAGGAGTTAAGCATGTTTTTCAAATTTACGTCGGAAAATCTAACCTCGACCAGCAAGTCAGGCATATCGGATTGTTGGATTCTCGAAAAGAGCAAATCCTTTATTCCGAACGACAGCTTGCTTTCATGCGACCATTTCCCGAGCTCCCGCCCGCTGATTTCTTCTGCGTCATATTTGGCTGAATAGTCCGTCGATATGACTTCCTTGGAATCGCGCAAATAAAGGATGATCTGATTGCTCCACGCGCTTGTCGTCGTCTGCATATTCAGCATGTCGACTATTCGGGCATGCCTCTGCAGCTGAGTAAGCGGCTCGTTGTTATTTCGGCCATTCAGATACTCCATAATGCTGTAGTCCCGACTAGCCGTAATCGAATGCTTCATCAGCTGATCGATCATCATATCCATTTGACTCATGAAAAAAGCGAGCCGGTTTCGGTTTTGATCCTCAATCGTCGCTTTCACGACGTTAATGCTCACTTGATTGGAGTAACTGTACAGCAATATAATCGGAACGAGCAAAGCGATGATGAGGGCGATTACTTTCCGGTAAGTCGTCATTTTCATTTGGCTACTCTCCCACGGTGAAATTAACTCCTAAGATATCTCTTTATAGTCAAAGAAACAAGAATGGATTGTAAATTTCCTCTACATGTAAGCATGAAAAGGCTGCCAGGGCGTTTGCCTGGCAGCCTCATCTTTTGTGTGTTCGCGCTAAGGAAGTCGTGTTCTCGGTAGTGGTGCAACCGCAGACTTAGGTTCTTAGCCGTTCCAACGCTCCGTATTCGTCTTTCAACACCTCATATAATCGATTGTACAATCGGTACCCCTCTTCGTACACCTTACTGCCCTCCGCATCCGGCAGGGTGACTTGCATGTCGCGCCGCAGCTTCGCGGCAGCGTCGCCGTAGCCTGTATACATGCCGGCGGCGATGCCCGCCGACATGGCCGCGCCGAGCGACGTCGCTTCGCCCGTCTGCGACGGTACGTCTATCGGCTTGCCGAGCACCGCGGACAGCACGCTGCGCCACACGGCGCTCCGCATGCCGCCGCCGATGACCGTGTACCGGTCGATGGCGGCGGACTGCTCCAGCACTTCGGCGATGCTGCGCAGCCCGTAGCTGATTCCTTCCATGACGGCGCGCAGCATATCGAACCGGGTATGGCCGATCCCGAGTCCGAAAAACGTTCCGCGCGCGTCCTTGTCCCAGAGCGGCGAACGCTCGCCCATCAGATACGGGTGGAACACAAGTCCGTTCGCGCCCCACGGCAGCTTGCGAAGCTCCTGTTCCACCGCCTCGTAGGGCGATTCTCCGCTGCCGCGTCCGGCTTCAAAGTCCGCCAGCTCTTTGGCGGCAAAGCTGCGCACGGCCCATTCATAAGCGGCCCCCGCCGTCTGCATCGTGCCGAGCACGTTGTAGCTGTGCGCATCCGGGCCGCACATGTTAAAGACGCGCCGCTTTTCGTCGATGACAGGCTCTGCTGCCGTACGCGATACCCAGGCGGTCGTGCCGAGGTAGATATAAGCGTCACCGGTACGAACGGCTCCGGCTCCGAGCGCAGCGCATGAGCCGTCGCCTCCGCCGATGACGACCGGCGTGCCGGCTAGCAGTCCTGTCGCCGCAGCGGCTTCTGCCGTCACGCTTCCCGCAATCGCCGATGACGGCAGGATGTCCGGCAGACGGCCCTTGGGGACCGCGAATTCGTCCAGGATGCCGTCCGCCCATCCGCATGCGCCGATATCGAACAAGCCGGTCAGCGACGCGTCGGAGTAATCGGTCGTGCCCAGGCGGCCGGTCATCCGGAAGACGAGATAATCCTTCGCTTGAATAAAATAAGCCGTCCGCCGGAACACTTCGGGCCGGTTCTCCCGCAGCCAAAGCAGCTTCGGCAGCGGGTAATGACTGTCGATCCGGTTGCCGGTGATTCCGTACAATTGCTGTTCGCCGATCCGTTCGAACATACCGGCCTCGAGCGAAGCGCTCCGCGTATCCGCATGAATCAGCGCCGGATGCAGCACTTCGCCGCCGCTGCCGACCGGAACGACGCCCATCATATGGGCACCGAACGCGACGGCCTGAATCGACCCGGCGTCAACCCGCTCCAGCACCTGCCGGCTCGTGCGGACAACGGCGTCCCACCAATCCGCCGGCTGCTGCTCGGCCTCGCCGCCGCTGCGGATTTGCGTCGGGTAGACGGCCGTCGCGCCAGCCACGAGCCGTCCTTCCGCATCGAATATGGAGCACTTATGACTGGATGTGCCCAAATCATGGGCCATAAGATAAGCCGCCATCTCCCGATCCCCCTTAGATTCCGGCTTCCTTCCAATCCTGAAGAAACCGGTTCAACCCGATCTCCGTCATCGGATGATTCAGCATGGCCTCCAGAACCGGATACGCCATCGTTACCGCATCGACGCCGACCCGGAACATGTCGAGCACTTGACGGGGGCCCCGGATACTCGCGGCGATCACCTTCGTGTTCATCCCCAAATCCTTATAGGCCTGAACGATATCTCCGATCAACGCTTCGCCGGACCAGCCCACGTCGTCGACCCTGCCCAGATAAGGGCTCACGTACGCTGCGCCCGCTTTGGCGGCAATAATGGCCTGAGGCACAGAGTAGACAAGCGTCATATTGGTCTCGATGCCTTCCTTGGACAGGCGGCTTGCCGCCTTCACGCCTTCGGCCCCCATCGGCAGCTTCACGACGACGCGCGGCGCCCAGGCCTGCATCTCCTTCGCCTCCGATACCATCGTATCCGCATCCGTTCCGATCACCTCGCACCACACCTTGCCTGGCGCCTGTACGAGCTCGGCAATACTGCCGATCGTTTCTTTAAAGGGGCGCTTCTGCTTGGCGATGATCGAAGGGTTCGTCGTTACGCCGTCGAGGATGCCGAGCGAGACGGCTTCCCTGATTTGCGCCAGATCGGCTGTGTCCACGTAAAGTTCCATCTACATTCCTCTCCTTTATCCTATCGTATGCATGTCCGCTTAAAAAAGAAAAGCGAGTAGCCAAACCCCGCTTTTCTCCCGCTTATGGATTACTCGTACAGAACCGCTTTGATCTCTTCGTTATCGATATTAGTTTTGTCGTACCAGTAGAAACCGGTATCAATGTTCGCTTCGACGGCTTCGCCGTTCACGGCGGCTACCGCCGCTTTCACCGTTTCGTAGCCGATGCCGATCGGGTTCTGAGTAATGGCGCCCGCCATCGCGCCGCTCTTGATTGCGTCGATTTGCTGCTTGCCGGAATCATAGCCGATGACCGTGATTTTACCTTCCATGCCAAGCTCGGATACGGCGTTGATAACGCCGATGGCGGAGCCTTCGTTGGCGCCGAAGAAGCCGTTCAGATCCGGGTTGGCCTGCATGATCGCCTTCGCAAGGTCGGTCGATTTCAGGTGATCGCCTCCGCCGTATTGGATGTCGACGATTTTGATATCGGGATATTTGGCTTCAATCTGCTTCACGAAGCCGTCGCGGCGGTCGACGCCTGTACGGCTCGTTTGGTCATGCACGATCAGCGCCACTTTGCCTTTACTGCCGATCAGCTCTGCCATCTTGTCGGCTGCCAGGCCGGCCGCCGCAATGTTATCGGTCGAAGCCGTCGTGACCGGGATATCGCTTTCCACGCCGGAGTCAAAGGCGATCACCGGGATTTTCGCGTCTTTCGCCTGCTGGAGCAGCGGGATCGACGCCTGGCTGTCCAGCGCCGCGAAGCCGATAGCGCTTGGTTTCTTATCGAGCGCGGCTTGCAGCATCTCAATCTGCTTGTCGACCTGCGCCTCGGTCTCGGGACCTTCGAATGTAATTTCCACGCCCAGCTCGTTCGCCGCTTTCTCGGCACCCGTTTTCACCGCTTGCCAGAATTGGTGCTGGAAGCCCTTTGAGATGACGGGAATATACAGCTTCTCCCCGCCTGCGGCAGCCGGCTCGGCATTCGCGTTCGACGCGCCTTCTTTGGCATTCCCTGCGTTGTTGTTTCCGCCGCCGCAAGCACTTAGAACGGTTACCGCAACTAGCAGCATTGAGATCAGAACGGACATCTTTTTCATACCGGAATCTCCCCTTAGTTTGGTTTATTGTATGAAAACTCCCGAAGGACCGGGAGGCATTGCCGGATTCCCTTACTTCTTGCGGCGGCGAAGCATATCCGCGTATACCGCCAGCAGGATGACGAAGCCTACCACGACAGTCTGCCATTCCTGCGGAACGGACATGATGCGCAGCCCGTTGGTGAGGACGCTCATGATAAGTGCGCCGATGACGGTGCCGATGATCGTGCCTTTGCCGCCGCTGAGAGACGTTCCTCCAATGACGACGGCCGCAATCGCCTCCAGCTCGTAGCCCATGCCGAGTGCAGGCTGCGCGGAGTTCAGGCGGGAAGCCATCAGCACGCCGGCAAGACCGGTAAACAAACCGGTAATCGTATAAATGATAATCTTCCATTTGTCCACGTTCACGCCCGACAGGCGGGTCGCTTCCTCATTGCTGCCGAGTGCGAAGTTGTAGCGGCCGACAATCGTCTTTGCCAGCAGAATGGTGCCGATGATCGCGGCGAGGAAGAAAACCAGCACCGCATTCGGTATTTTGAAGCCCGGAATGATCGAGTTCAACAAGGAGCCTAGAGCGATCTCACGGAATACCGGCGTGTCGTTGAAGTAGATCGGCTTTGTGCCCGAGATGACGAGCGCAAGTCCTTTGGCGATCATCATCATTGCTAGTGTGGCGATGAAAGGCGGTATTTTCAGCTTCGCGACGCTGAGCCCGGATAATAACCCGCAGAAGGCGCCGGTCAGAATGCCGCCAAGGATGCCAAGCGGTACCGGCACGCCCCAGAACGTGATGAACACGCCGGTCATAACTGCGCTGAGCGTCATCACCGTACCGACGGACAAGTCGATGCCCCCGGTTATGATGACGAATGTCGAGCCGAGTGCCAGCACCCCGATGACCGCAGTGGAGAGCAGAATCCCGACGATGTTGGAGAAGCCGAAAAAATTGCTCGAAGAGAGCGAAAAGAACACGACCAGCACGACCAGGCTCGCAAACGCCAGCAGCTGCTGCAGCGCGCCCGATTTGAGTTGAACCGGATTGCCGGCTACGGAAAGCTTCATTATAGTGCCTCCTTCAATACTCGCTTAGTTGCAAGCTCCATGATGCGCTCCTGCGTCGCTTCGGACCGCGAAAGCTCGCCGGTAATGCGGCCTTCGCACATGACAACGATCCTGTGGCTCATCCGGACAATTTCCGGCAGCTCGGAGGAAATCATAATGATCGATTTGCCCTGCTCCGCAAGCTCGTCGAGGAGCTTGTAAATTTCGCTTTTCGCGCCAACGTCGATGCCGCGGGTCGGCTCGTCGAAGATGAGGATGTCGCAGTCCCGCGTAAGCCATTTGCCGATGACGACCTTCTGCTGGTTGCCGCCGGACAGAAATTTCACAACCTGATCCACGCCGGGCGTTTTCACCTTCAGCGTTTCCACGACCTTCTCGGATGCCAGCCCAATAGCACCGTCCCTCATGAAACCGAGCGGTCCCGAATACGATCCGTAGCTGGCGACCGCAACGTTTGTCTTCACGTCCATATCGACCATACAGCCGAACCGTTTGCGGTCCTCCGACAGATAGCCGATGCCGTGCCGGACCGCGTCGTACGGGCTTCGGATGGCAACCTTGCGGCCGTGGACGGCCATTTCGCCCGAATCGATCGGATCGGCGCCGAATACCGCCCGCGCCATCTCGGTGCGCCCGGCCCCGACCAGACCGGCAACCCCGAGTATTTCGCCCCTGCGAAGCGAAAATCCGATGTCTTTCAGCACGCTGCCGCGATTTAAGCCTTTTACTTCCAGTACGATCTCTTCACTTGCCGCCTTGGTGTCAGGCACCGACTCGTGGTAGACGGCTCTGCCGACCATCATCGAGATGATCTGGTCGGTCGTCACCTCGTCCGTCCGCACCGTATCGATATAGGATCCGTCGCGCATGACGGTGATCCGGTCGGTAATCCGCTTCAGTTCGTCCATCCGGTGGGAAATGTAGACGATGCCGACTCCGTTCCGTTTCAATTCCCCGATGATGACGAACAAATCCTCAATCTCGCTGTCGCTCAGCGCCGCCGTCGGTTCGTCCATGATGAGCACCCGGGCGTTGAAGGAGAGCGCCTTGGCGATCTCGACCATCTGCTGCTTGGCGACCGTCAGCTCCGATACCGGCTGGCGCGGATCCAAATGCAGATTCATCCTCCGGAACAGCTCCCGCACCTGCTCATGCAGTTTATTTTCATCCAGAAACAGCTTGAATGCCCGCCGCGGCTCCCGGCCGATAAAAATGTTCTGCGCGACGGTCAGGTCCGGCGCCAGGTTAAGCTCCTGGTGGATCATGCTGATGCCGAGGTTCTGCGCCGTTCTCGTATCGGGAATTTCGGTTTCGCTTCCCAGGTATACGATCCGGCCTTCGTCCTTCTGATAGACGCCGGTCAGCACCTTCATCATTGTCGATTTGCCTGCCCCGTTCTCGCCGACCAGAGCGTGAACCTCTCCGCCCAGCAGCTCAAAGCGGCAGTTATTAAGCGCTTTCACGCCAGGAAATGATTTGGTTATGCCCTCCATCAAAATCAGCTGTTCCCCATTCGTCATCTTGCCACCCCGCTTATGTTTCTCGGTTATAGTCCCTATTGTAAGAGAAGCGGCGGAGAGCAGGAATTGAATATCTTCTTCAAATAGGTAACTATTTTCCGATTCGTGCAGAAAGAGGGGCCATTACAAAGGACCGTATCAAAAGACGCAGAATGGCGGGGCCAGGAAGAAGTTACTGGAGTAATCCAATATAGAGCGCCAAATGGAGGGTCCGAGGGGAAAAGTGAAAAAGGGTTGCCCCACATGCAGGTTTACCTACATTGGGACAGCCCCTTCCGTGTTTATCCATTCTGGCGTTGACGAGCCTGTCTGAGCACGCCGCTAGCTCACTCTCCGTTCATGCCAACAAACGGAAACAGCAGCTTCTGGTGCTCCTCCTCATAAATATTGTCCTTCGTGACCACGACCGATCCGGTATCGATGCGCGCCGGAACCTTCTCGCCCCGCAGCGCCTCCACCGCGGTCTTGACAGCCAGGTAGCCCATATTGAACGGCCGCTGCACGACCGTCGCCTGCATGACGCCTTCCTCCAGCAGCCGCACTTCGTCGACCGAGCTGTCAAATCCGACCAGCGTCACCCGGCCGGCCGCGTCCATGTCCCGGATCGCGCGGCCTGCGCCGACCGTGGACGGCTCGTTCAGGCCGACGATCCCGGACAGGTCGGGATGATTCCGGATGAGCGACTTCGCGATTTCGAAGGCTTTCGTCTCATCCCCGTCGCTGTAGTAGGTCTCCATGATCTCGAAGCGCGGATCCGCTTCCAGTACGGCCCGGACGCCCTGCTCGCGCTCCATTTGGGACGCCGTGCCCCGGACATAACTGATGATCGCGATCTTCGACCGGTCGCCGGACAGCTCAGCCATTTTGCGGCCGACCTTGCTTCCCGCTTCGATATTGTCCGTCGCGATGAAGCTCCGCGCTGCGTCGCTGTTAAGCGCCGAATCGACGGTAATCAGCGGAATCCCCGCTTCATTGATCCGGTCGGCGTAAGGAACAAGACGGTTGAAGTCCGTAGCCGCAAGCACGACCGCATCCGGCTTCTCCGCAAGCGTCCGTTCCATCAGCTCGATCTGCTGATCCACATCTGTCTCCCGCTCAGGTCCGATGATATTGACCTCGACGTCGAACTCTTTGGCCGCCTCCATGACACCGTCGCTTAACACGCCCCAAAATTCCATCCCGGTTTCCGTCGATTTGACCAGTACAGTGACTCTCGGGCGTTCCGCCGAGCCGCCCCGCAGCGCATCAGCCAAATTATACACAAGAACTGCAAGAACGGCTGCGGCCGCCAGCCAGCAGAGCCATCTGATCATCGTTCTCCTTCCTGCCATCCGTCAGCCGCCTCCTTTCGCGCCGCTTCCTCGGGAAGCAGCAATGGAATCGTCACGGTGACGGTCGTGCCGATGTCCGGCTCGCTTGCCACGGTCAGCCCGTACTCATGGCCAAAATACAGCCGGATCCGCTCATGCACGTTCGTCATGCCGACCCCTTTGCCTTCGCGGTACCCTCCGCCGCGGGCAGGCGCAAGCAGCCTCTCCAGCGTTCCCGCATCCATGCCGACGCCGTTGTCCGCGACATGCAGCAAAATGCTGTCTCCGTATTTCTCCCCGGAAATCCGGATCGTGCCTGTGCCGTATTTGTTCTTGATGCCGTGATAGATGGCGTTCTCCACCAACGGCTGCAGCGTCACCTTCAGCGTAACATACGAAAGGATCGCGGGATCGACCTCAAGCTGAAAATCGAGCTTGTCGCGGTATCGCATTTTCTGGATTGTCAAATAGTTCGTAATATGCTCGATTTCCGTCCGGATCGACACCAGCTCCTTCCCTTTGCTGAGCGAAGCGCGGAACAGCCGGGCAAGGGCGGACGTCATGAGTACGACCTCATCCGACTTCTTCTCCTCGGCCATCCAGATGATCGAGTCCAACGTGTTGTATAGAAAATGGGGATTGATCTGCGCTTGCAGCGCATTCAGCTCGCTTTTCCGCTTGAATTCCTGTTCCTTCACGACCTGCCCCATCAGCTCCCGGATCTGGAATACCATCAGGTTGAAGGTACGGGCGAGCCTGCCGATTTCCTTCGTCCGGTCCACAGGCACCTGGATGTTGAAGTTGCCCTTCTCCACTTCCTTCATATGCTCATGCAACTGGTGGATCGGCTTCGACAGATTGCGCGACAGCAGCACGGACAGCAGAATCGCGGCAAACAAGCTGAAGACGCCAAGCGCCGCGAACGACAGCTTCATCTCGCGCCGGTTGCCGATCAGCTCGTCCGCATAGGAGACGCCGACGATTTTCCAGCCGATTTCGGAATCCTGGACGGTGTACATTTTGCGCTGGCCCGCTTCATCCGATATGAAGGTTCCGCTCTGGACGCTCAGCACCTTGTCGATCGCTTCCGTCTTCAGGCTGCTGTAAATCAACTGCTGCTGCGGATGGTACACGATACTGCCTTCGTCATTGACGATGAAGACGTACCCCCGTTTGCCGAGCTCAATCTGACTCACGATATCGTTGATCACGCTGAAGTTCAGATCGACGAGCAGCACCCCCAGCCCTCTTGTATTATCGGCGCTTCGAATCTCACGGCTTAGGGACACCACCCACCGATATTCGTCGTCGAAGACCGGCTGCACATGAGGCGGCGAAACGACCGTACGGCCTTCCGCAGCCCGCGCTTCCCGGAACCAGGGCTGGTCCGTCGCATGGACGTTCGGATTAAGCCTTGCATCATTGCGGTCGGAAACGAACCTCTGCCCTTCATAGCCAAATGCGCTGATCGAGGCAATATCCTTGCGGGAAATCATGATTGTACGGAAAAATTCGGAGATGCTCCCGTCATTTTCGGCATCCGCAGACAAATATTCGCGGACAGGCCGGTGGCTCAGGACGAGCAGCGAAATATTTTCCATGTTGGTCACATAGGACTGGATGTTGGCGTTAACCTGCTTGACGAGCTCCCCCGTAAAATCCTTGGCCGTATCGCGGACCGCAACGGCCGACAGCTGATAGGAGATCACGCCCATGAAGACTGCCGTCAGCAGGATGAGCACGGCGAAGGCCGCGGCAATATTGGATTGAATGCTCTTGAAGCGGAACATGTTCACGGCTTCTCCACCGCCGTCTTCTGGCGGTATTCGGACGGCGTTTCACCGGTCGTCTTCTTGAACAGGATGCTGAAATAATGCGGGTCGGCATATCCCGTCCTGGCCGCAATTTCATACGTTTTGAGATCGGTGAATTTGAGCAGCTCCTTGGCCTTCTCTAACCGCTGGGCGGTCAAATATTCAACAAACGTCCTGCCTGTCTGCTGTTTGAACAGGGCGCTGAAATAGCTGCTGCTCATATGGACCTCCTGGCAGATCGTCTTCAGCGAGAGCTCCTGCAGCTGGTAGTTCTCTCTGATATAGGCCTCCGCCCGGCGGATCTGCGTTTCGGCCAAATCGTTCCGCGCATCTGAGATCCGGCCGACGGCGCGAAGGCATGTATCGTGCAGCCAGCTTTCGATATCCTCGAGCGTCTTGAACGCGTAGATGTCCGTGAGCGGATTCACTCGGTCGCCGAACGGCTCCACAGCGGCGCCGCCCAGCTCGTCCAGCGTGTGCATGAGTGAAATCAGTATTTTCTGGATACGGATGTAGCACTGGTTGATCGACAGATTCGAGGTTTTCAGATGGCTGACGATGCTCGTAATCGCCCGGCGCACTTCCTCGCGTGTCCCGGTTTTGACGCCGACGAGCAGCTCCTTCTCCCAGGACGAAGGCACAGCTTCCCCGCCCTCCCGGCGTCCTTCCATGTCCATGATGCTGATCAGCCGGTTGCTGCCCAGCATGAACCGGTAATCGAGCGCAGAGAGAGCGGATCGGCAGGCCCGGCGGATACCGCGCAGGCCCGTTTCCGGCCGTCCGATGCCGAGCGTCACGGTGAAGCGCAAATACGTCTCCACCGCATGGCGGATTTCCTCAGCCAGTTGCTGCGCTTTGTCAAGCAAAGCATCGGTGCCTTCGCCGGAAAGGATACAGACGATCTTCTCTTCGCGTGTGCGAAAAACGGTGGCGCCGGCTTCACGGCCCGCGATTTCCTGCACGATATTATAGACGGCGAACCGCAGCAGCTCGTGGTCGGCCTCCGGATGGGATTCGGCGAAACGGTCTACATCGGCGGCGAACACGATAAAGTCCGGCCCCTCCAGCGGCAGCCTGAAATAGGCGATCCGTTCCTTTGCCTCGCGCTGTCCGATATCCGCGCTGACAAGGCGCTCCAGAAACCGCTCTTTAAGCAGAGGCAGGCTCTCGTGCAGCTGGCGCTTCAGCAGGTCGAGATTCTCGCGCCGCAGCTTCTCCGCATCCAGCTCGCCCCGCACCTTTTGCAGGACGGCAATGAGCTCACTCGCTGTAATCGGTTTCAAAATAAAATCCATCACTTTCAGCTTCACAGCCTGCTGCGCATAATCGAAATCGTCGAAGCCGGTCAGAATGATGACCTTGACATGCGGGCACCGCTCGGCCAGCTGGCGGGTCAGCTCCAGACCGTCCATGAACGGCATGTTGATATCCGTCAGTACGACGTCGGGTGCCAGCAGCTCCGCCGCCTCCAGTGCTTCAAAGCCATTCTCGCAATCACCTACGCAATCAAAGCCGTGCTCCTGCCAAGCGATCCGTCTCCGGATGCCTTCGCGGACACCGGCTTCGTCGTCAACGAGCAATATTTTGTACATGGACATCCCCCGATCCGAATTTGCTCTCTATAGTAAGGCGATTTTACCATAGGAGAGCGGGGTGTGTCTTTGTTATGGAAGTAACTATTATTCTGCGGGCTGCTTTTCCGTGTCATTTTCCTCTTCTAATAGCCTAAGAAGACCCAAAACCTAATTAAAAAGACGACTTTCAATTCAAAAAACCGAATTGAAAGTCGTCTTTTTTTGAAAACTTTTAAAAAACGCAAGTTTTTTAGCGGCCTCCCTTTCACGGTGCTCTTTCTTATGGTTTTGCCGGAGGCGCCGATCTTTGATTCGCCAAATCCACGCCTCATGCAATCACCTCAGCCGAGGGAACCGCTCTTCCTCCAAACCCAACCGCACATATTGCTCCGGCGGAGCATCGTGCTCGCTCATGATGCGCGCGATAGCTTCCCGAAGCCGCTTCTCGGTTTCCTTATCCCGATACGGTGATTGCTGCCCGGGATCCGCCTCGAGATCAAACAACTTCGTATCCAGATTACCTCCCCGATGCGCTCCCGATCCGGATACCTTCAGCGTCCGTACTCCTTTGGTGAATGAGAAAGGCTCCGCCAGCTCGATGCTTTCCAGCTCCTCTACGGGAAAGCGCGACCGCATGTGCGTCGGCATCAGTGTGTAATTATTGAGCGGCTCGTTAACCTTCCCTGCAGGGCCAAGCATATAGACGTACCGGCCATCGGTGCAGTTGACGTGACCGCCATGAATACCGAACAAGGCGACATCGCGAATCGGACGGTCGGCCTCAATCGTCTCCCGCAACGGACTGCCGGTCACATCCGGCGGAATCTCCAGCCCAAAATAGTCCAGGAGCGTCGGCGCCATGTCAATCATCTGCACCAGACTGGTTCGGCGCTCGCCTTTCTTCCCGCAGCGCGGATCCCAAATAAACAACGGCGGGTTCGCCACTTCGTTATAGAAAGGCTGTATGCATTTCGCCCATTGGTCATGCTCACCGAGAAGGTAGCCGTGATCGGTATTGACGATCAGCATAGTATCCTTCCAAAGGTCAAGCTCGTCCATCAAGTCGATCACTTTGCCCAGATACTCGTCGCACATGCTGAGCAGTGCTGCGTATTCGTAACGCATATGCGCAATCTCTTCGGACGAATGCGCCACCGGCCCGTATGGCGGCCAATCGAACAGCCCGCCGCTGTAGTCGTGAGGATACAAGTCCCGGTACTTCTGCGGCGCATAGAACGGCTCATGCGGATCGAACGTTTCAAGTTGAAGAAACCATCGGTCCTCGCCGCTGTTGCGGCGGATAAACTCCATGCCGCTGGCGAACGTTTGCGCCTGCGGGAAGTCTTCCTCGCGATCGCGCCTTATATATTGCCGGTTGACCATATCCTGACGGAACAACGGTGACGACAAGTCATTTCCGACAACCTCCGGCAGTTCCGGGTCGCGAACATGCCCTTTCCAGAGATCGCCTTCCTGTCCCCGGATCAGTTCATACGTGTTGTACCGGTTATGATACGTGCCGCCGCCGTCTTCCCAATAATGCTGGTGGTCGGTCACGAGATGCGTATAGACCCCTTGCTTGCGCAGGAGCTCGGGCATGGAATCGTCAAACGGCTCCAGGGGCCCCCAGCTTCGGTGAAGGAAATTGTAGCGGCCCGTATGAAGCTCCCGCCGCGCCGGCATGCAAGGCATACTGCCCACATAGCAGCGGTCGAACACGACCGTCCGCTCGGCCAGCCGCGAGAAGTTCGGCGCATGCACCCAATCGCAACCGTACGGCGGAAGCCAATGCCGGTTTAAGGTGTCGAACATAACCATTATCGCTTTCATAAGCCCTATCCCCTTTTTCAACGAATATTGCGTTCATAGTCCGTCACGCTTATTCAACCGCCGCACGCACTTGTAACGGCGGTTCCGTACCATCACGGCTTTGGTATGCCCGCCCATCGGCGAGTCAACCCTTGACGCTGGTGGAAATCAAGCTTTGTACGAAATGCCGCTGGAAAAAGAAGAAGGCGATGCACAGCGGCAACGACACGACAACGCTTGCCGCCATTAGAAGGTTGAATTTGATTTCGTATTGTCCGTGGAACACCTGAAGCCCAAGCTGAATCGTACGCATCGCCTCACTGTTTGTGTACACCAGCGGGTGGAAGAAATCATTCCACACATGAACGGTTTTTAAAATGCCCAGCGTAGCCAGCAGAGGCCCGCTCAAGGGGAGGTAAATCTTCCAGAAGGAGCGAAATATGCCGGACCCGTCAATGCTGGCCGCTTCGTCCATATCTTTAGGAAAGCCCAGATAATATTGCCGCGCCAAAAAAATACCCAGCGACCCCGAGAGCTCCGGTATGATCAGAGCATAATACGAATCAAGCCACCCTTGGCCTCCATGGCCGAAAATATCATTGCCTCCGAACAGCGGAACCGACTTCAGCATAATGAATTGGGTGAGGATCGTTACCTGCGGCGGCACCATCAAACCGAGCAGCAAAGCAACGAAGATGATATTACGGAACTTAAAGGAAACCCGGGCAAACGTATAACCCGACAAGGAATTAAAGATCAAACTTCCGCCCACGGCAAATACCGTAACGATAATTGAATTTTTAAAATAAGTGCCCCATTGTCCCGTCTGCATGGCGAGGATGTAATTTTCGAACTTCCAATTCTTAGGAAGCAGACTTCCCGCCGCATTGGCGAGCTCCGTATCCCCCTTCAGAGAGGTAAAAATCATAATCAGCAGCGGGGCAACCATAAAAATCGAAACGATGGCGAGCCCCGCCGAAATAAGTGAATTTGCGGATATTCGTAATTTCATAGTGTTCACCTGGTTTCTTCGGTTTAGTCCATCGTCCGTTTCGAGCCGACCCGATAATTGACGATCGTCACAATGATCGTTAGGAGCAGAAGCACGATAGCCTGTGCCGAGGCATAGCCCATTTTGTATTCCTCAAAAGCAGTTTTGACAATTTGATTGACGATGGTGGTTGTCGAATTGAGCGGTCCTCCGCCTGTCAAGATGTAGACAATATCAAAGACCTGAAAGGAACGAATCGTCAACGTGATGAACAAAAAGAAGGTGATCGGCTTCAGCATCGGCACAGTGATATAGATAAACTTCTTCAGTCCGGTCGCCCCGTCTATGCTGGCCGCTTCATACAGATGGGACGGGATACCCTGCAGTCCGGCCAAATAAATGATCATCGCAAAGCCGATATTCGTCCAGATGCTGATTACAATGACCGCTGGCATCGCCAGAGCAAGGTCCTGCAGCCAGTTTTGCGGCGGGATGCCCAGCAGTTTGACGATCGCGTTGACCGGTCCGCTGCGGGGATCGAGCAGCCACAGCCAAGCCATCGATACCGCAACGGATGACAACACCCCGGGCAAATAAATGGCGCCTCGAAACCATGCGACGCCTCGAATTTTCGCATTAAGCAAAGTAGCTACGATCAGGCCAATCATCATCGTCGGCATGACCTTGAGAACCCAGAAGATCATCGTATTCCAGAACGCCTTGTGGAAAATCCCGTCCTTCAGCAGGGATTCGAAATTAGCCAGACCGACCCATTGGCCGGGACTCAGAATCGTATAGTTTGTAAAGCTTAAGTAGATGGCCCACAGTACGGGGATAAAGATAAACACAAAATAAATCGCCACATTCGGGAAAATCATGAGATAGGGAAGCAGCCTATTCCATCTTATCGCCATACGGTCCCTCCTTTTGTCGGATAAGGCGGCCCTTCCTCCCGACGCCCAAGCACCGGCGGCAGGAAGGACCTGAATTCAGCATCCGCTATTTTTTCTTGATCTCGTCCTGCAACAGCTGGATATTCGTTTTGACCGCTTCCTCCGGCGTTTTTTTGGCGAAATACGCTTCCTCCAGGGCAATGCGCAAGTATTTAACATGCGCTCCCCAGTCGGCCGAAGGCAGGTAGCCTTGAGCATCCTTGAGAATTTCCATCGTTACTTTATTTTCATTGCTTTTCTTTGCGAACGCTTCGGAAACGGATTGCAGCGACGGAATAAACTGCGCAGAATCCGTAAATTTCAGATGGTTGTCCTTCTCGAACATGAATTTCAGGAATTCCCACGCTTCATCTTGGTGCTTCGTGCTTTTGGCGATCGACATGAACGTACCGAGCATCAGCGCCGTACGCTTGCCGGATTCCCCTTGGGGAGAAACAGAGAATCCGATATTTTCCGCCCCGACCTGCTCGATCAGCGCCGCGAAGCCCTTCGGAGCGCCAAAGGCCATCGCCGCAACGCCATTTTGGAAGGTACCGCCCTTCAGTTGCGCGCTTTGCTGCGGCGATACGGAGCCGCTTTCGATAAGCCCGGCCATTTTGCTAATCAGGGCTACCGATTGGGGTGAATCGAACGTCGGATTGTTGTTTTCGTCGTAGAAGTTTTGACCCTGCGGCAGCAGCATGGAAAGGTATATCTGTTCTCCGTTGCCGGTCGGCATATCAAGGCCTTCCTGGACGGTTTGACCGTCCTTCACGATTTTCAGCTTTTCGGCGTAATCGAAAATTTCATCAATCGTCGCCGGCGGCTTCTCCGGATCCAGTCCCGCTTCTTTGAAGAGATCCTTCCGCCACATGAAGCCCCGGATATCCGGCATTAACAGGCCGTATTGGCCTCCCTTCCAATGGCCCGCCTCTAAGATATCGGGATAGATATCCTTCGCTCCCTCCCAATTATCCTTCTTGATGAGCGGATTGAGATCCAGGTACTTATCCTGCTCAACGGTAGAGATCAATTGACCGAAGCCAAGCCCGTGCAAATCAGGAGCCGCACCGGCGTTATAAGCAACAGACAGCTTTTGGAAATAATCCTTCCATGGGATCGAGGTCAATTCAACCTTGATACTCGGATTAATGGCTTCGAAATCCGTAATCAACGTTTTCATAGAATTCACAATGAATTCCTCATGTCCCGGAAACCACAGCTTAATGGTAACCGTTTTGCCTGAATCATCGCTTCCGTTCGAGCCGCTCCCGGGTGCTCCGCAGGCCGTTACAAACAGCATGACCACCATCATCAAACTAACCCAAAACATCCTTCCGTTTCTCATAGCTTCCTCCCCTTTAAGTTTCAATGAGTATTCCGTGCGGCTTGCGGCCGCCGGTCTGATGTAATCGTACGTAAATGAAGAAAGAAAAAAATCACCCATTGATGACATCGTAGGCTTCCTCTGCCTATCGCCTCAAACGGATGATTTTTTATGGGATCTCCCTTATTTGACATCGTCTACAATCGTTGTGAAAGCCTAATAAACCTGGCCTAAATCCAGTGATCGGGGATGATTCAGCTCCCTGTACTGACCGGGAGTAACGCCTTCATGCTTCTTAAAAATCCGGATGAAGCTGTTCACATTTACATACCCTACCGCCTCGCCGATTTCACCTACAGTAAGATCGGGCTTGGACAGTAAATATTTGGCATGCTTAATGCGGAGAGTGAGCAAATATTCGATGAAGGTTATCCCGACTTCTTGCTTGAAGCATCGGCTCACATAGGCCGCGTCAAGCCCCATCTGTTCGGCGATTCCGCCGAGTGAGATTTCTTTATCGAAATTGGCGTGCACGTATTCCATGATTTTCATGACAAAGTTGACCTTTCCTGCCCCGCTGCCCGCCTCAAGCTCCTTGATCAGCCGGATCGAAAAGTCATAACACCATTGGACAATGGCGGGCAACGATTCCATCTTTTCCATATCATCATGCATATCCGTAAGCCGAAGCTCCTCCAGCGGCTTAAACCCGGTCTCCTGCACCCGATCGTAAATAAACATGGTCAGCTCCCAAAAGATGTGACGGACGATGGGCAGCGATTGCCCCGGAAGCCCATCCAGCTCCTTGCGAAGATCACCGAGCGCGCTCTCGAGCAGAGCTTGATCACGCGATAAGAGCGCCTTTCCGATGTTCAGCTCGGTCGCCTTGCGCAGCCGGTAAAGCTCAGGGCTGTGGACGGATTCCACGGTCTGCTCCTCATAGCTGAATATGCCCGAGTTCCCCTTGAACAGCTGGACGTCAAGCGTCTGCAGAGCCTGCTGACAAGAGACGTGGATGGATGCGGCAGACAAGCAAACATTTCCGACAGCCGCACTGACCCGAAACGGCAAATATTGCTGAAGCACCGTGTCAAGCTGCTTCAGCACATTTTTCACGAAAGCCGGCTGCGAATCCTCCCGATCCCCGAGTTCAAATAATAAAGCCACATCCCGCTGGCCGGAATCATAGGCATAGAGAACGCGATTGTTCCCTTCAACGATTTCTTCGGGAACCTTGGTGATGAAGAAACGAAACAGGCTTTGATCCCAGTACGAATATTGTAAGAACCTTTCATAGTTTTCTATTCGCAGGATGGCAACGAGATAACCGTGGCCGGAGAAGGCCATACCGCATTCCCGCATTTTTTTCCGGCACGTCTCTTCTGTCAGGGAATCTTTGTAAAGCAGCTCTTGCAAGCAATGCTGCCGCAAGATTGGCAGCAGCTCCTTCAGCTTCCCTTCAATTTCTTCCTCTTTATGGACGAGTGCGTCCACGTGCCGGGCAATACGGGAAAAATTGCGCAGCACGTAAAGGCCTACGGCAACCATCAATAGCAGAGAAGCTGCGTAAACAAGCCATTGGGCCGGATTTGCGGTAGAAAATGCGCTTGTAGGAAGGCGAAGCAGAAAGCTCCAACCTGTAGTCGGAGAAGTGAACAGCCTGTAACCGTAATCCGCTCCGTTATCTTTCATCAATGCTAACGCGGGAGTCTGCTCCCTTAAAGTGTTAATCATATGAGTGTCTGATTCCGGTTCCCCGGTCTCGAGATTAAACAACCATTGCCCGTCGGGAGTGACAGCCCATATCGCTTGTCCTTCCGGCATACGGTGTCCGAATTCGAACAAGGACGTTTGAAAGTTGATTTTGACCAGCCCCTGAGGCTGATTTCCGACGGACGGAATGGCGCGGATGAAGGAAATAATCGGCGACCCGGCAGTCTTGGTTAACGTATCGTCCACGAACCAGTGCACCTTATCGGCCAGCATGCCCTTGTAAGCCGACCAGGCGGCATCTTCCATACGAACGAGAGCTTCCTGCCCTGTTGATAGCGAGGTGACGAGCCCGATTTGGCGGTAGTACAGCTCGATGGATCTGTCGCAGCAATTAGCGGCGGCCAATTCATACATTTCCCGGTGAGCCGCTTTTAGTTGCTGCTCAATTTGCTCCTCACCGGGGCTTTGCGCCAATCGGTCTACCACCGCAGTATTCGAAAAAAGCAATGTTTGCTGATCGATATTGCCAAATAATTCTTCCATCATTTCTTTGTAGGGACTGATTCGTTGAAAGGAAAGAGCATCCAGCTCCTTTAGCCGCTCGTTCTCTTTGTGAAGCTCACCCAGTGCGTAGAGTGCCATCAAAGGGAAAAAAAGCCCGATACAAAGGGCCATCGTAATCTTTGTAAGCGGTTTAGTAACAAGCCGCATCAATATGCCCTTTTGCATGAGGACTGCCCTCCTTACCCACTATAATGTACTCATTATACCTTCCCTGGCATGCTTCCTTGCGGTCAAAGAGTTCAAATTGAATTGTGGCTATAACATGCTGATTTTTCGTCAAGCCTCCTTACATCGACATCTTTGAACTACCCGCCTTAACGCTATCGCGTCAGTATGATCTCCATACCTGACTAAGTCTTCTTTCTATTCCAATATACATTTTCTCGCTTGTGTTTAATGCCATTTATCCAAACGATTGCTTCGTCTTCGTCGACTTCAAACACAAGAATAACTTGATAAAGCCCCAGCCTTGCCCAGTTCGTCCAAAGCCGTTTGCGTCCAATAAACACTATACGTTTTGTCCATGCTCAAATTCCTGGACCTTGGTGCGTAAATAGTCAAGTCCCGCTTCTTTACCGTATATACGTCCATGCTCACGATCTTCGCGGCTTTGCTGGACTTGTCGAATGAGATTTGCGTCCTCCGCAAGCAATGAGACATCCAGATGTTGCTGATCGTCTCTCTCCCGTTTCATATTCAAATAACCGATAAAATCGTACACTTCGAGCGCATCTTGCTCTGGGATTTCACCAGAACTTTAACCCCATTATACCACACAAAGTGAAAACCTAAGACAGAAGAGGCCGCATAGCTTACATCGGTATTTAAAAATTTTGCAACGCATCGTGCATAGTTTCACCGGAATATAACTTTGGCAGCTTAAGCATGACAAACCGATTCAGCATACGATTGACTTGATCAATTTCAGGATCACCCGTGTCAATAATATTGCCATTCATCACATATTGTGCGACCATAATCATATCGTTGATTTGACCGATTATGCTTCTATCGCTTGTCGGGGTATAACTGACATCCCCACGATTTTGTAAATAGTTATCTACCAATGCTTGTTCTATTCCATCCGCAAGCAAATTGTCGGAGAGTTGCTTTACGATCAAGTCACTGAATCGTTTAAAATCAGCCTTCAGCAAACCAAACATCACAAAATTGTATCTGGTTTCGTTATTCATAACCAATATACACTTTCGGCGGTTAAATGAAAATAAATGAGCATGCCAGCAGTAAAGCGGGTTAAAATTCTCCGGCTTCTCATTAGATAAGGGGACATCGAGCTCTGTTGCCAGCTTTTTTGTGCATTGAATCGTCATCATCGCATGTTACTTCCCGCAGCATTTCTTATGCTTCAGACCGCTGCTTATGTTGTCGTCTGCTTTCAGAACAACATGCATTCTGTTCCATAGCTCTCTCCATAATCGAGCTGCTTCTACCGAGTTTCCAGTTAACGAATAGTGATATCCATCTTGCATGAGTTTTTCCCATTCATTTTGTATCTCCGTGTTTAACGTAAGTTTACTCATTTACATTCCTCCCTGTATATCTGCCTTGCTCTCCATCTTAAGCATTACATCCATCTCAGTCGTTCATGCATATGGGACAATGAATCGTGAAAGCCCCAACCGATTCCTTTCGTATCCGATACTATGGCGCTGATACGTTCCTCGTATTCTTCAAACAGCTCAGCTGTATCATCAAAATTTACTGTCCGAATCACATCTGCATACACGGCTTCCATACTATCGTAAAATCGATCATCGATATCGCCATAGGTAAGCGTAAACGAAACGCCCATCTCGACATAAAACAGCTTTAGCTCAAGGGTGTATTTCTCGTTGCCCGTCAGCTTTTCAAATTCAGAAATTGCCTTTTTCGCCTCCTGCAGCCTCAGCTTCCCATGGCCACGCTGAGGGAAAAATTCATGCTCTACTTTTTTCCGATATTCATGAAACATCGGTTCTAACGCCTCTTCACCCAAAATTTTGACGGCTAGCATTCGCTCCATGTCTTTACTTGATCCATAGCACTCCTTTACCAGCTCGATCAGCTGTTCCTGGCTCATTCTCTTCAAATGTTTGTTCAAGGCCGTCTTGGTCAGCTTTACCGGTTTTTTATCCTCAGCCTGCGGTAATAGTGATTTTGGGATCAGCTTGTTTCTCCGCTGGCGAAGCTTGTCATTCACTTCATCTCGGCGAAAAGTCTCAGGATCATATCCTTCTTTCAGCCATTCTTTAAATTCGTCATATTCGGGATGATTCGGAGTAAACAGCGCTTCCATCATATGCTGATGACCCCATATACCGCCAACATCCTCCTGCGGACAGCTGCGCTCCCCTCCGAGACACATTGGAGATGTCTCCACAAAAGCGGTTGTATCCATTTGCTCCAGCTTGATCGTATGCCGCCAATTATCTCCAAAGTCATACGTATAGGAAAATTCAGTATTCTCCTTTTGCAAATGCTTGATGACTATTTCTCTCCGTGCATTCAGTACTTCACGAGTCTCCATATCCGCATATGTCGGGTCAGGCAATCCGATGACTCGTCCGCCGATTTCAAACTCATACAAATGGTAATCCTCCCAGCCCATCACAATTTGTATGATTTTATGGAGCTGATGAAATGTAATCTCCGGATGAAATTGAAATTGCCGCCATATCTTCGGAGCAATATCATTCAGTTCAATTTTGCAAATATAGGTCATTCACTCCAACTCCCTTTGACATTAGAAATTAAGAATGCCTCATTATAGAGGCGGCTTCCCTTACTGCTATATTACATATTTCGATCGTTATCAGCCAGCACCTTCACCTTCCCGCTTCATATTTCATACCTAAAAATATACAGAAAAAAACCTCCTCCAGCAAAGCTGGAAAAGGCTCTTCCTACGAGACTAAGCATATCTCCGTCACCAGTTGGGTCACAGGGATAACGTTATTTGCGGCGATTCCGGATAATTCTGGAATAGATAATAATTGCGGTGATAATCATGGCAATAAAACCGATATTTTCTGCCGGAGCCGGCTCCATTCCCATCACCATGCAAAGATTGGTAACCAAGCTCTTCACAAGCAGCGCCGACACAATCAACATCAAGGGACGAATAAAATTATATTTTCTCATCGTTTGCAACACTCCTGCTAAGCTGAATCGGTCTGGCTCCCTATATATTTGAAATCGCTTTAACGGGAGCTGCCCCGGCAAGTATACCAGTTTCCAGCGTGATCGTCCAACCTATCGGGCTAGTTGACTCTCCACAGCCTTTGCGCTGCGAACGGACATTGGCGTACAAGCTGAAAAAAATGAGCGGCAGCAGTATAAATATAAAATGCCTATGTTGCAAGCATCTCCATTCCGCGGCTTCATCAGCAGCTGGCCGCTCAAGGCGTTGTATTTGTCCAATAGTATAAGAATAGCTCCCGCCGAGTAAGGTGATTGAATCGTCGAGGCCTTCCCGCCGACTGCAACTCATATTAAGAAAGCTCAGGCATTGTTCATGCCTGAGCTTTGCTTTTTATAACCTTTGTATTCCTTCTATACAGCCAGAATCCCACTAATAAGGTAACCGCTATAGGAATTACTCCCGATGTAGGCATGACCAAATATTCATTTGCTTCAGGTACGGCCAGGTAGTTTTTTAAAAATAGAGTATCGAGAAAGGAATTCCCGACCGTGTGCATGATCAAAGCGGGCCATACGCTTTTCGTCATCACCCATATTTCTCCAAACACGATGGATAAAACAACAACTCCGAGCAACATACGCGGAATAAAGGTTATCAAACTTTCGGTAGTGTGCATGATGAAAATGTGTAGGGGACATGCCATGCACCCCAAATCAGTCCGACGCAAATATGAATGAAAAGTCTGTTGTATCCGATCGAGTACAGCTTCGGGGCCAGGTAACCTCTCCAAGCAAATTCTTCGAAAATATTTTTTATAAAAGCAGGTATGAGAGCCATCCCAAATGCAGCTACAAATGACGATGATAGATTCGCTGCATCCAACCACTTCATATGATGTCCGATTAAAATAAGGATCGCAGCCAAGATGGGGAAGAAAAGAATGCTCACAAAATAAGGAAGGGTATTCCCTTTCAGGTTTGGCTTAATACCGAAATCCTTCCAAGAGAAAAAATAATTATATTCCTTAGCGTTTTTTTATCGTTCGCTCTTTCAGTCATGAGCATCATCCTGTCCTATTCATTTTTTAACTGCGTTAAATATTTCTCATACCACTCGTTCAAAAAAGTATAATAATCCAATCCAAATTGTAATGTAGACATTCTGCTTTCGATTTTTCCGGTATTCAGAGGTTCTTTAAGCTTCGCAATCTGTTCTTGTGACATTTGTTTCATCATCGTCATGGTTGCGATCACGGATTTAATTTCATACAAATACTGTTCGACCAATTCAATCTTCCGGTCCTGTTCCACATAAGTGACGTACCACCCACCTACGCTACACTTAGAGATGGGGGGCTTCTTGGGATGTATCGACCCCTGTCGATATGTTTACCAAGCGATCCCGTTCGCCCTACGGTTCTTGTTCCTGCTGGATTAGGCGATTCCGAGCATACGGCAGCCTTCATTCTTGATGTTTATTGCGGCATTTACATCTCTGTCCAGCTCTGCTCTACATGAACAATGCCATGTAGTGGTCTGGGATGCGGCGGTGAAGATTGATGGATACATTCTTCAATTTAGGCAGCCGAATCGTTTGTTGGTCGATCAGTCGGATTGTTCCGCCTTGATTATTTGTCGTGTAGGACTTTTTGTCTATTTGCTTGCTCTTGAATTTCGGAAATCCAACCGATCTATTTCGAAAGAAGTTCTGATAAGCCGCATGAAGGTTCAGCTGTGCATTCGATAGTGCCAGACTGTCTACTTCTTTAAGCCACGCAAACTCTTTCTTGTAAGCGCTAGGCAGCGGGTACTTTTGATCTTTCAGCTTTTGTTTATCGTTCTTGTATTGCTCATTCATATCCCGTTGGTCGATTCAATAGATGCGTTGCCTACCTAATATACTACAACAAATCCCTAAATACAAACATGTGTTCGATTATAATTTAGAAGCACAAACCACGGCCATTCATCACCACCTGATGAGTAAGGGGTTTAAATACATTTTCACAAGAGCCGGATCTCTTGGTTTTTCTAAATCGATTGCTTGAGAAGCCCAATTCAAAAACTCTTCTTTCCTTCCTTCGTAATTTGATAGACTTTCTTTACTCTCTCTCCTTGATATTATGTAACATGACTATAGCTCGTACTAAATAAAAGGAGGTAGAGAGAATGGTCATCCGCGAAGATCGGAAAGAACAGATCATCGATAAAGCCGTGGGGGTATTCGCGGAACAGGGATATTATAAAGCGACGACGGCTCTGGTAGCGAAGGCGGCAGGCGTAACGCAGCCTTATGTGTTTCATTTCTTCGCCAGCAAGGAAGAGTTGTTCAAAGCGGTCGTTAACCGGGCAGTGACCCGCATTTATGAAACGTTCGCGGGGATCGAAGCGCCGGCCGACCGGTTGGAGGAAACGATGGGAATGGCGTTCGTATCGATCATGAACGTGCATCGTGACGAAATATTGCTTGTCATGCAGGCGTACACCATCGCCGAGCCCGTCATTCGGGGGCATGTCCGGGACAAATTCATTCTCATTCACAAGGTGATAACCGCCAAGTTCCACGAGGCCCATATTCCGAATGCGGACGCGGCGGCAAGCCAGTTCATCGGAACCGGCTTGCTTATTACGCTATCGGAAGTATTGAATTTGCCTCAATTGCTTTGTTTCAAATAAGCGGTTCAGCAAGCGGTTATTTAGGCGGCGGAAAAACTTGCCGCCTTATATTTCGAAATTTTATTTATATTTCGATAAATAAATATTCATTTCCATCAGGAAAGGATTGATCAAGGATGACAGAAACAAACCGTAATGCTGCCAAGGAAGTGAGCGGGAGGCTGTTTGCAGGTGAACGATTGCTTGTCATGGTCGGTCTGATGGGTTTTGCTCTTGCCGCAATCATTGCTCTTTGTATCGGATTCAATGGAGCGGCCGTACTGCCGGAAGGGAATTTGGAAAGCGCGTTTTCGTTCGATGCCGCAATCGGATTGTTCATACTGTCCATTGCCGCAATCATGCCGCTATCCGGCCTAAGTTCCCGCAAACGGGCCATGATCCGGTGGTTATTTATTCAAGGCACTCTTTACTCCTACGCGGTAGAGACGATTCAGCATTTCCGCGGCATCAATCCGCGGTTCACGCAAGCCGGTACGCTCGCCGACAATATATTCGGCGCTTTGTTCGGCCTGGAATCGCTCGTGATTATCGTCGCCACCGTGCTGCTTGCGGTCCCTTTTTTCCGCAAACGACAGCACGAAGCACGCCCGCTGCTTGTGCTGGGCATCCGCTATGCGTTCGTTTCAACGATGGCCGCCTTCGCCGGAGGAGTGTGGATGATCGCGCTGCAGAGCCGCTATACGGGAGACGCCGGCAATCTGATCGTCCTTCACGGGCTGGGCTTCCATGCGCTGCAGGCACTTCCGCTGCTCGGTTGGCTGCTTGAACGGGCAAGCACAGACGGGAAGATTGCCCGTACGTGGATTCACGCCGGCAGCATCGCATGGATGATATCCATCCTTCTCATCGCCGTCCAAACCGTTCTTGGCCTTTCCGCGTTCGAACTGACGGCGCTCCCTGTTATGGCCGGCATCATGCTGCTCGTATGGCTCACTGCCGCCGCAGTCTCCGTTCGCAGGCTGCTGAAATCGACGGACGGCGCATCGCTCTTCAATCTCTTGAGAGATAGGGGAATTTGACGATGATTGAAACCTTATTTTCGATGGCCCGTTTGGCTTCTTGTGTTACCTCGCTATACGGGCATTCCGCAAAAAGCCGAAAGCCGATATGCCCCTTCTCGTCGAATAGGATTTAAGGACATCCATCTCCATCTCTTAAACCTACCGTAAATGCAATAAGGGAGCCGCCGGACTAACATGATAAGGAATTTGGAGAATGCGAGAGTATTTTTCAGAATAGCCCGACTTCTTTGGGGTGCATCGCAAAAAACCCATTTATAACGGTTTTGCCTTCTCCAAAAAATTATGATAGTTTTGACTCGTCCCACATCTCGTTACACACATATGCGGGCTCCTCATTTTTCAAAAAAAGTGAAGGAGGAACAAGGATGAAGTGTAAACCATGTGAAGGAACCGGGCTGCTTCTTTTCTGGTTTGCAGCGGGACTTCGATATTCAAGCCCTGTCGCCATAAGGCCGAGTAATTTCTATGAGTCCCCTCTATAAAAAAAACAGCGAGCGTATGATTGACATACACTCGCTAAGACTGTTGACTAGCCCCGTTACTCGGGGCTTTTTGTTATTCGTGCAATGTCGGACGTTATCATACCAATTCCCGAATACCCGTGTTCGCTTTCACTAATATCTCGTCAAACTTTGCATCGTCCCGCTTGGAGGAAAAGTAAGTTCCGATAAACGCCCCCAAGAACCCTAATGGAATCGATATGATCCCCGGATTGGTCAGACTAATAAGCGGTGTGCCGACGAAGATCGCCTTGCCTGCGACCGGATCCCAAACGTTAGGACTGACCGCTACAAGAACGAGAGCGCTGATTAAACCGATCAGCATGCCCGTAACCGCTCCCGTTGTGTTAAACCGTTTCCAGAATACCGTAAATACGAGAACGGGCAGATTGGCGCTGGCGGCCACGGCAAAGGCAAGAGCCACAAGGAACGCGACATTCAGCTTCTGCGCAAACAGAGCAAGCAGGATGGAAATAACGGCAACGCCCACGGAAGCCAGCCGGGCTGCCCTTACCTGCTCTTTCTCCCGTACGTTCCCTTTCCGAATAATATGGCCATAGAAATCGTGAGCGAAAGCGGAGGCGGCTGCGAGCACAAGACCGGCGACAACAGCCAGAATCGTTGCGAACGCCACAGCCGATACAAAGGCAAACAAAAATTCTCCGCCAAGAGCTCTGGCAAGAAGAGGAGCAGCCATATTGCCCGCAGCGTTCGCTTGCACAATCACGTCATTGCCGACGAAAGCTGCCGCACCGAAGCCGAGAAAGAGCGTCATGACATAGAACAAGCCGATGATCCAAGTGGCGACGACAACGGATTTTCTTGCGGTAGGCGCGTCTTTCACGGTGAAGAATCGGATCAGAATATGCGGCAAGCCTGCCGTCCCCAGCACAAGAGCCAGGTTAAGAGAAAGCGTATCGAGTCCGTTCGCAAATTTGTTGCCCGGATTCAAGAACGCTTCCTTCAGAGGGGTAGCAGTCCGCATTTCGTCGAACATATGCCCGATATTGAAATTGAATTTGGCGAAAACAATGAGCGAAATAATGAACGTGCCGGCTACAAGCAGCACACATTTGATGATTTGCACCCAACTCGTCGCCGTCATGCCGCCGAATACAACGTAGACAGTCATAAGCACTCCGACGATGAGCACGGAGGCCGTGTAATCGAGGCCGGGGATAAGAAGCGAGATGAGCGCTCCGGCGCCGACCAGCTGGGCGATCATGTAGAAGATGGAGATGACGATCGAATTGAGCGCTGCAACGCCGCGAATTTTTTTGTTATCGAAACGTGCCGCAATCATATCCGCCATCGTATACTTGCCCAGATTCCGCAGCGGCTCCGCTACGAGATACAACACGACCAGATAGGCGACAAGAAACCCGATGCTGTAGAAAAATCCGTCAAAGCCGAACAGCGCGATCATTCCCGCAATCCCGAGGAAGGAAGCCGCCGACATGTAATCCCCGGCAATGGCAAGTCCATTCTGCCAGCCTGTCAATCCCCCGCCGGCGGTGTAAAATTCGTTAGCCGTTTTTGTTTTTTTTGCAGCATAATAGGTGATCACAAGGGTGCCCAGCACGATAATGAGAAACAATAGAAACGCCGTATTCATCGGTCAACCCGCCTTTCTTTCGGCGGCTTGCGCCTGATCTTTGATCTCTTTGCAAAGCGCGTCGAATGTTTGGGATTTCCTGGAATAGATAGAGCATAAAGTCCATGTCATAATAAACTGGGTGAACGCAAAGATCCACGCCCAAGAAATCGAGCCGACAGCCTTATTATTCAAGACCTCGGAGAATGATGTCAGGACCGGAAGAGTAAAGTAAAACGCCAGGAAGAACAGGGTCATCGGAATGATAAAACGTTTCTTCTTCACAATCAGCTTGCGGAAAAGCTCCGAACGGGCAATATCGCTGTACGTTAACTGGTTCTTTCTCAACGCGATTCCCTCCATTTGATGAATTGCGCCGATAAACGGTTTCGGTATAAATCATGTTGTAAGCGCTTCATATATTATAGCTTCTATTTTCCGCTATTGAACGATTTCGGTGCGAAACGTCGGAAATCGCTCCTTACATACACAATAGCCGTCCTGAACGTACACCATTAACGATTAATGCCCCTGCAGCAGCCGGATCATTTCTTTGGCCGCCACACGGGAAACCGGTATTGGAGTCCGATTCGGATCTCTTAAAATAGCATTGTAGGCGCCGTTAAACCAAGGCTCAATCTCATAAATATAATCCAGATTGACCAGATAGCTCCGATGAGGACGGAAGAACGAAGGTCCAAGCCTCTCCTCGAGCTCCTGCAGCGTCTGTTTTGCCGCATAAGACCGGCCGTCCGCCATATGAATGCGGGTAACCTTATCCTCTTTAACCGCATAGAGGAACAGGTCCGCCTCCAGCACGACCATACGGGCGCCGTCATCCACAAGAAGCTTGCCGCTCTTGAAGGGGGGAGCCGGCGGCGCTTTCGTTCTCGCATCGGTCCCGGCTTCAGCCTTTCTCCCGCGGATTCGCTCGAGTGTCCGCCTAAGCCGATCTTCATCGTAAGGCTTAAGCAAATAATCGACCGCTTCCAGTTGAAAAGCCTCAAGCGCGTACTGATCGTAGGCCGTCGTAAAGACCAGGAAAGGCCGGAGATCCAGCTCATAAAGCCGGTGAGTCGCTTGAATACCGTCCATCTCAGGCATTTCGATATCAAGAAAGACAACATCAGGCTTATGCTTCTGGACCAGCTCCAATGCTTCAACCCCGCTGGCAGCCGACGGTACCAGCTCAACGTCCGGCTCCTTCGACAGCAGATAGATGAGTTCCTCTCTTGCCAGCCGCTCATCCTCCGCAATCATGATTCGAAGCTTCATTGACTTCTCCCCTCCATTCCACGTTCCCCGTATGGGACGGCAAACGTTACCCGCGCCCCGCTCTCGTTACGGTTCCCGTACGTAAGCGATGCTTCCGGACCAAGTAAACTGATCAAACGCTGATTGACATTGTGAACGCCCAGGCCGGTGCTCCCGCTTCCGCCCCTCATCGGGACCGTGCCAAGCTTGTCCAGGAGGACGCCCGGAATTCCTTCACCGTTATCCTCTACGGTGATCCGCACTGCATCCCCTTCCCGCTTCAATTCAATTCGAACCCATCCCCCGTTCTTTTTTTTCTTAAGCCCATGCTGGATGCTGTTCTCAACGAGGGGCTGCAGCGTCGACGGCGGGATCAGAACCATCTCAAGATTCGGCTCCGATACGCATTCCACCTTCAATTGATCGGCGAACCGAATCCGTATAATCTCCAAATAGGTGTTCAGATGCTCCATCTCCCGATAAAGGGGAACGAGCGGCGACTGGGTCATCGTCAAGTTCATCCGCATGAACTGCCCCAGCTGTACCGTCATATGGCGCGCATGGTCCGGATCGATCCGTATTAAGGTCACAATGGAATTTAACGTATTAAACAGAAAATGCGGATTAATCTGCGCTTGCAGAACCCGGAGCTCCGCATCCTTCATCAGCGCTTCCAGCTTCTCGCCCATCGCGCTCGTTAACTGGCTGGAGATCAGCTTTCTCAAACCGTATGCAAATTCAACCTCCACCTTGCGGATCTGTTTGGGACTGCGAAAATAAAGCTTGATTAATCCCGCCGTCCGGCCCGATTGGTCGAACGGCACAATAATGGCCGCTCCCAAGTCGGAATGATGTGGCTGAATCTGTTCCCGGTTATCCGCAATCTGAATCGTACCGGTACGAATCGCCTTTCTCGACAATTCCGTAACAATGGATTCCCCGGGGACGTGCCGGGAAGTGCCGATGCCGGCATGCGCAAGAATCCGTTCCGTGTCCGTCACGCCCACGGCGTCGGCCTGCAATTCCCGCAGCAGAATGGCTGCCGTCTCCCGTGCAGTCTCATAGGACAGTCCCTGCTTTAGGTGAGGAAGCACCATTTCGGTAATGGTAAACGCCCTTTGGGTTTCAAGCGCCGCCGCCCGCTCCTCTTCCTTGAGAGCAACCTGAATCATCGCGACGAATATGGCGATACCGATGCTGTTCGTAATGACCATGGGAACACCAACCCGATTAACTAGCTCGATAGCCGTTTCCGAGGAGGTGGTGACAATCAATAGGACTCCCATCTGAAGGATAGGGGCAAACACCCCGATGAACATCGCTTTGATCGGGGCGATAATCCGTTCTTCATAGAAAAAACGAGCGACGAATCCCGCCAGAAGGCCGATGAGCGGAGAAGAAACAGCATAGGAGACACCTGCAATCCCGCCCAAAGCATAAGCATGCAGGCCTGTCAGCAATCCCGCTCCGGCACCGACATAAACGCCTCCGAGCAATCCGGCCATTACAATGCCGATGAGCGCGGAATGGGCCATCATCTCATCAGGGGCAAGCGAGGTTACCCAGAACGCGGAACCCGTCTCCTCCGGACTCACGGCGACGCCCGCGTACGTCCCTACAATACCGATCAGGCCGAACAATACGGCAAAAACGATTCCCGTTCGAAGATTGATATCCCGGTCCAAAATATTTCGGAACAGCGGGATGCGGGTCAGTATAAACATAAGGATCAAGAGCATCCCCATTCGCTCGAACAAGACAAGCGCGAGCTGTTCCACAGGCACCCCTCCCGCCGCATAAACTAAAAGCCCTTTCATATAAAGCGAAAACAATCTCTTTCCTCTTTTAGGATAAATGCTTATTCTCGTCCACGCAATCTTTTAAACGTGATCAAGTAGCATGGGCTACCACCGAATCAAGCGTATGCATCAGAAGGACGATTTAGACGAGAAATTGAAACGAATGTTTATACACTATAAGATGAAGATGCTGCATGTTTGGTCCGGAGTGGATGAAGGACGTGCTTGCCTATATCGATCAAAATCTAGACGACAGATTGGACTTGGATTCTTTGGCCAAGAAAGCGTCTGTATCGCCGGCGCATTTCAGCCGAGTATTTAAACAGCTGATCGGTATGAATATAACGGATTATATCGCGGAAAAACGAATCGTTGCCGTAAAGGAGCTCCTTTTAAACAGCAAGGACAAGATCAATGCGATCGCCGAGAAATGCGGATTTGAAAGCATGCCTCATTTTTACCGCACCTTTAAAAAACAAACCCGCATGACTCCGGCTAGCATATCGAAAACTATTATTCCCAGGTTAATTATTTTACTTGGATGGACAGTAATGAAAAGGATCTCCCGCATTCACGCCGCATCGGATCGACTCATTCCGGTAGCGCAACGTACACGACAATCCTTTCAAAGAACGTACAACAGCTCTTGAAAGCATTCCGTCCTCCCATGTCATGTCGATCTCGAAACCGCCTCGCGCGCGTAATCCCGTGACGGATCCTTCCGGCCATTGAACCGGCAGCGCCGGCAGCAGATCAATCACATATTCGGCGCTGTTCCCTTTATATCGGGCACGACTTTGCAATAGCATTTCTGCGATGCCGGCGGTGCCCCCAAAGTTCGCGTCAATCTGCATGGGAAAAGGCTCATGTTGATTCAAGTATCGACCGAATTGAAAATACAATGCCGCTAATGCCGGATCCGCCTTCTCGCGAATAGAGCGAATTTGTTGATCCGTCGGCAGACGGTCTCTTCCACCTTCTTTTTCATCCTTATTCGCATCTCCGTCCAGCCGCAACGCAACACGATTGAACAAGGCCGAATGATCTTCGATATGCTCGTTCAACACTTCCTCGTAAGGACGACCGGCGATACGCGCAAGGTTTTGCCGGTTTTTCTCTGTTGGATCCCCGCCGATGTCACAGTAATTTACAAAGCCGGTTGCTCCCGTGAAAACGAAAGTCACCGCATGTGCGTTCACGATCTTCAGTGCGCCATCGGCAGCAATACACTCTCCTCCATCACAAAAGGTCTTGAGTATGCCTTCAAACCGCAGCCCCGGCCCTTCCCAGGCTGCGATCCAGTGTTTAGATTCCGAGCGTGTGCCGGTCTGTCCAACAAGCCTGATCGCGCCGTCCCCATCCGTCAGAACAGAAGTATCCGGATGTACACTGGACAACGAAGCATTCACGCAAACGCGTCCCTGCGCGCTGCTCGTAAGCCGGATAACCATGCACCCTCCTGGATGGGAACAGAAAACCTCGCGGGTGTACGCGACCCCGTCTATTTCGTAGCGGACTGTCGCCACCGCTCGTTCCAAGTCCAATTCCCGGCAGTACTTATCGACCGGCCAATGTCCGGGAAATTCTAACCACAGATCGCAAAAAGGCATATAAGCCTGCAAATTTACCGGATCGCCCATCATTTGCTTCAGAAACAACTGTTCTGCTTCCTCGATGCGGCCCGCGAAGATCAAGCGCCTGACCTCATGTAAATACCGCCCGGCATCTTCACGGTTATAATCATGCGGAGCCCCTGACCACAGCGTCTCCTCGTTGATCTGGATTCTTTCCTTCTCCAATCCTCCGAACACCATGGCTCCGAGCCGTCCGTTGCCGATTGGCATCGCTTCTTTCCACGATGAACCAGGCGAATTATACCAAAGCTTCATGTTAATTTCCACCTTTCAAGCCAAAAGACTAACACTCCAATGGCACTTCCATTTTTTCCTAAACTGTCTGTAAGGCGCGCAGCTCGTAAGCTTCACCGGGGGTTATCTCAAACCTGACAATTCCCGCTTCTTCCGTGGCAAGAAGCAAGACCCCATTAGAATATACCGCCACAGGGGAATCGCACCGCACGGTGCAAACACCGGCAGCTGCAGGTACGATCCGTGCATAAACCAGTTTGCCTTCCGCCCATTCCATGTCAACGGTGAAGCTGCCCCGAGCTCGCAAACCTTGCGCTTTCCCCGTATGCCATTCTGCAGGTAAAGCGGGAAGCAGGTGTATTTCTCCCAGATGGCTCTGAAGCAACATCTCCGCGATGGCTGCAATCCCTCCGAAGTTGCCGTCGATCTGGAACGGAGGATGATTATCGAGCAAATTCGGCAGCGTGGACTTGACAAGCAGCGCTTGAAGGTTATCATGCGCAAGCTCCGACTCCTGAAGCCTTGCCCAGAAGTTAATGATCCAAGCTCTGCTCCATCCGGTGTGACCGCCGCCGTTCGCCAACCGGCGTTCCAACGTGACTCTTGCCGCTTGCGCAAGTTCCGGGGTCAGGCGGTCGCTGATTTGGCTTCCGGGATGAAGGGCGAACAGATGGGAGATATGCCGGTGCCCTGGTTCTAGCTCCTCATAATCCTCATACCACTCCTGCAATTGGCCATACTTGCCAATCTTCAGTTGCGGAATCCTGGTCAGTACACGGGACAATTCGGCGCCAAGAGCTTGCTCCCCTTGAATAGTAAGCAGGTTTTCAGCCTCTATCACAGCGGAGAACAATTCGTGAATAATCTGGCTGTCCATAGAAGGCCCTGCACAGAGAACGCCGGATTCGCCGTTCTGCAGCAAGTACGTGTTTTCCGGGGAAACGGACGGACATGTGACCAGTTCCCCGGTTGGGCTTTCCACCAAATAATCCAGAAGGAACAGCGCAGCCTCGCGCATAGTGTCATAAGCTTTTGCCAGAAAATCCAGATCCTGTGTAAATTCGTAATGTTCCCATAAGTGTAAACACAACCATGACGCACCCATAGGCCAGTAAGTCGCGGGAAGGTAAATATCCTGCGGCGCCGTATCCGCCCATATATCTGTATTATGATGTGCCATGAATCCCCGGCAGTTGTACATGATCTTGGCCGTCTTCCTGCCCGGTTCCCTCATGCGCTCCAACAATTCGAACAACGGCTCGTGGCATTCGGACAATCCGCAAACTTCCGCAGGCCAGTAGTTCATTTGGGTGTTTATGTTAATGGTATATTTGCTATCCCAAGGCGGTAAAAAGTGCTCATTCCAGATACCCTGCAAATTGGCAGGCAAGGAGCCCGGCCTGCTGGATGCTATAAGCAAGTAACGGCCGAACTGGAAATAGAGCGCCATCAACGCAGGATCATGGCCTCCATCCGCCACCCGCTTCAGCCGCCGTTCGATACTCAGTCCTGCGATTTCTTCCTCCGGCTCTCCGAGCGACAAAGAAACGCGGCCGAACAAGGCACAGTAATCGTTCCGATGGCGCACGGCCAGTTCACCGAATGAAAGCTCAATTGCGGCCGCTCCTTTACTGAGACACTCTGACAACGGATCGCTGCTTCGGAAAGATGTCGCAGCGGTTAAAACCAAGGTAACACTGTCAGCTTGGTCCACCACAAGATGTTCACCGACAGTTTTCACTGCACCGCCTTCGGCACACGCTTTCAATACAGCGCAATAATCGTTGCCATCCTCTCCGCCGCAGTTCCCCCGGATAAAGATCGTATCGCTGCCCGTCTTTCCTGACCGGTCCGCATAGCGCCACTTTCCCCGCTCCAGGCGGGCTGTAAAGCTTAGTGAGCCCGGTTGATCAGCCGTTAGACGAATGATGATCGCTTGATCGGGATAACTGGCGAAGATTTCCCGCTTATAAGCGACCCCATCCTGCTCGTACGTTACGCGCACTGCCGCATCTTCCAAATCCAGCACCCGCTTGTAGTTCGTAAAATTGCCGGTTGGATGCTTAAAATTCAGCAGCAGGTGGCCCAGCGGGAGGTAATGACGCTGCGTTTCCGGCAAACCTGATAACGCGAGCACCGACAGCTGTTCCGCCTCCTTCAGCTTTCCTTCGAAGATCAGCTTCCGAATTTCAGGCAGATGTTCAAGCGCATCGGGATTGTTGCGGTCCCTGGGTCCGCCGTACCATATCGAATCTTCATTTAATTGAATGCGCTCGGATACCGGCTGCCCGTACACCATACCGCCCAACCGGCCGTTCCCGACCGGGAGCGCCTCATTCCACTCGTTCGCCGGACGGTCATAGCTAAGCTCCAATGCTCCCCGTTTCCCGATTTTATCCATATGTAACAATCACTCCCGCTTATTATTTTAGTTAAAAAATCCGGTAGGGGCTTGCCAGCCAGCCCCTACCGGATTCCAATTAATTGAACAGCGACTTCTTCTCTGCGTAAGTTTGGTTTGCCCAATCCTCAAGCTTCTGCAATCCGATCTTATCCGCATTTTTCAACATATTTTCAAAGAGTTGAGCCGCCTCTTCCTCGGA
Organism: Paenibacillus alkaliterrae; assembly: GCF_021532375.1. Lineage (GTDB taxonomy): Bacteria > Bacillota > Bacilli > Paenibacillales > Paenibacillaceae > Pristimantibacillus > Pristimantibacillus alkaliterrae. Next base: position 23,664 of record NZ_JAKGAP010000028.1, on the reverse strand, counting down.
TTTTGCGAGATAGATCTTGACTTTTTCATTCGTGACCATCTCGTCAATTTTCGTCTTGATCGATCTCTCTTGGGAATCAGCTCTTACCTGAATCATGCCGAGCTCCGGTTTGTACGTTGTAATCTCTTTCGTTTCAATCAATGCTTGCGTTGTTTGGGTACCAGGCACATAACCCCACAGTCCTTCAACGATCGCATCGGAATACAAGAACCACCATTTGATGCCGTTTCCGTTTATGAAGTCGGAGTCTGCTGGGCTATATTTCAGGTTTGGATAGCCTTCCTCATTCCATGTCCAATGCTCGCCTTCCACACCAAACATCGTGAGCTTCTTACCTTCGTCGCTAGCCAAGAATTGAAGCAGCTTGATCGACTTTTCCGGGTTCTTGTTTTTCTTCGTGATGAAAGATCCAGACCAGCCTACTCCTGTGCTCACCTTGATCGCATCGTCGGATAATTTCGTCGGAATCATCTTGAACGTGTAAGCTGCGCCGTTTTGCTTCGCAGAGATGTTGTTTCTTTCCGCAATGCTAACAGTATGGCTGTGTGCGAACGCCTTTCCGCCGACTGCATATTCATCGTCGATTTGGTCGTTGGCATGAGCGAAGTTCTCCGCCAGAATGTATCCGTTCCGGTGCAGACTGTTCATGAATTTGAAGAAATCAAGCGCCTTCGGATGCTTCAACCAATAATTGACTTTCCCTTCATTTTCATACCAGGAACCGATCCCCGCTTCCATGCCGAACTGGGTTATGAAATACTGCTCGAGCCAGTTCTTGTCCATAATCAACGGAACCATGTCCGGATACTTTTCCTTCACCATACCAAGAATGTTCTCAAAGTCAGCAAGTGTTTTCAGTGGCGGATTACCCAACTCATTCATGATGTCTTCACGCACGGCAATCCCTGGATTTCCGTCGTTGCCCAGCGCGTATTTATTTGCTTCCCATTCTTCCGTCGTTGCGAATGCGTTGCGGATCGTGTAGAAATTGCCGTCTTCCATCGTATTGATTGCGATTCTTGTCTTGTCAATTTCGAAATCCGGAGCATACTTCTCAATCAATTCGTTCCAAGGATACGAAATATTCGAGTTTGCCAGTCTGTCGAAATCTGTGGCAGTGAAGATCAGATCCGGCAGGTCACCGGAAGCGATCATCAGCGGAAGCTGCTTGTCGTCGGTTGCAACCGTAACCTTCAACTTAACACCGGTTTTCTCCGTAATTTTGTCGGCAATAGGACCCTTAAATTCTTTCACAGGGTACCAGCTGTGGTTGATGAACAACGTCAATTCCTCAACGCCCTGATTAGCGGAAGCCGCACCCGTATCCGTGCTCTCGGAGGATTCCGATGTGTTCGCGCTGTCGCCTGCGTCAGCATTTTGACCGTCGGTGTTCCCCCTGCTGCAAGCAGCCAACATTGCAAGCACCATCAGCAACGTGAGTGACACGGCGAAAAACTTCTTCATTCTGTTTCTGTTCAAAACTACCCCTCCAATTGTATTTTATATATATTAAAGCAGTTCGCTTTAATATCAAATATGGGAAATTCGCTTATCCTTTCACAGAACCCAGCATAATGCCTTTGACGAAATATTTTTGCAAGAATGGATAAACACATACGATCGGAGCGATCGATACCACCATGGAAGTAACCTGCAAAGAATAATTTGTAACACCCGATGCGCTGGATGCCGCACCGATCGATTCAATCGGGATATTGCTCTTGTTAATAATCTCCATCATCCGGAATGTGAGCGTGCGTAAGCCATCGGACTGAACAAAGTACGCTGAATCCAGCCAGGCATTCCATTGACCTACCCCCATGAAGAGAGCCATAGTTGCAAGCAGCGGCAGCGAAACCGGAAGAATTATCTTATAGAAGATAACAAACTCGTTTGCGCCGTCCATGAATGCCGACTCCTTCAATTCCGCCGGAATTTCCCGGAAGAAGGAAATAGCAATTAAAAGAAAGAACGTGCTCAGCATGGAAGGAATGATGTAAACACCGAAGGAATTCAGCAATCCAAGCGACCGCAAAACGACGTAATACGGAATCAGTCCTCCCGAGAAATACATCGCAAATATAATGATGGTAAAATATACCTTGCTTAGGAGGAGCTCCTTATGTGAAAGCCCATAAGCGACGAGACAGGTGAACATGACACCTAGGAACGTTCCTGTTACGGTCCTTGCTACAGTAACGAACAGCGCTTTAAACCATTGCGGATCCGAAAGAAACGTCGCATAATTCTCTAATGTGAAGCTTCTCGGCCACAAATATATGCCTCCGAGCAACGAGTCTGTGCCCTTATTGAATGAAATGATCAGTACATAATAGAACGGGTAAAGCGTTCCCATCAAGATGCAGAACAATAGAAAATAAATAATACTGTCAAACGCTAGGTCCTTCTGTCTTTGGCTCATGAGTAAATGTCTGTCCCTCCTTGTTCTCAGAATAAACTTGATCCAGATACTCTCTTCGCAATGTAATTGCTAGAGAAGATCAAGATAACGGAAATCACGGATTGAATCAGGTCAATTGCGGCTGCATAGGAGAATCTCCCGTCTGCTAAGCCAACTTTGAAGGCATAGGTTTGCACGATTTCCGAAGTCGAATTGTTAATGTCATTCCCAAGCAAATACGCTTGATCGAAGTTCGATCCGCCAATGCCTCCGCCAATGATGCTTCCGATGGCCAGAATCAACACCACCACAATCGTCCCCTTGATTCCGGGGAAAGTAATATTTAGAATCCGCGAAAGTCTTCCCGCCCCGTCAATCTGTGCCGCCTCATACAGTGCGGGATTAATGCCAGCGATTGAAGCGAGGAAGATGATTGTCCACCATCCCATTTCCTTCCAGACCGCGCTGCCCACGGCCAAACCCCAGAAATAATTAGCGCCTATGAGAATATCCAAAGGTTTGTCGATGATCCCGAGTTTCACCATCAAGTTGTTGACGATGCCGATATCTGTTGAAAAGAAGGAAAACGCAATACCGACGACAACTACCCATGAAATGAAATGCGGCAAATAGCTGACCGTTTGTACAAGGCGCTTGAAAGCCATATTCTTCACTTCATTCAGCAAGATGGCAAATAGAATCGGCGCCGGGAACGTAAATATTAATTTAAGAAAACTTAGCGCCAGTGTGTTTCTTACAATTTCTATGAAGCGGTAATCGTTTACAAATTCATCGAAATATTTGAGGCCTACCCAATTACTAGTGAAAATCCCCTGAATGCCTGTTACGATCGTGTAATCCTTGAAGGCCATGATAATACCGAACATCGGCGTGTAAGCGAAGATTAACAGAAACACCATCCCCAACCCCACGAATACGTGGAGCGGCCACTGTTTCTTAAACCGCTTCCAAAAAAATGTCTGCCCCCTTGCTGTAAGCGTTTTAGATACGGTTGTTTCCAGATTCACTAGACTTCCTCCCCTCGTTTTGATTATATAACTCATCGTAACTTGTCAAAAGACAACATATTTAAGAAAGCGTTGTCATTTTTTAATATAGGTATATTCCAAATCTCAGCTGAAGCGAAAAACCTCCGAACAACCGCGGTTTTCGCGGCTTACGGAGGTCTTTCTTTCGATCAACATTTACCCTTGCCCTCCTCGCTAGAATACGTCTTGTCGTCTTCTCTGTAGGCTCCCGGCGTGATACTCGTATATTTCTTGAACACTTTCGTGAAGTAATGCTTGTTCTCAAACCCGACCCGCTGTCCGATCACGTTAACGGGAAGATGATGATGCGTCCTGAGCAGCTTCTGTGCTTCCCGGATCCGCAAAGCGTTCAGATAATTGACGAAAGTATCTCCCGTTTCCTTCTTAAACAGGCTGCTGATGTAATTCGGATGTAGATCCATTAAATCAGCAACCCTGTCCAACGATAGTTCCTGCATGTAGTGCGCTTCCATATAGTTGAGGATTCGCTTGACGTGCCGTGCATATTGCGAATCCGATTCAGAAGGGAGCTCTTCGTCAATACGCGCCAAAAGTTCTCTAATCTCATCCTTGTCAATCGGTTTTAGCAAGTAGTCCACGACGCCGAAGCGCAGCGCTTTGCGAGCATACTCAAAATTGTCGTAACCTGTCAGAACGGTGAACCGGTCGCAAAGCCCGCACTCCCGCGCTTCTTCGATCAAATCAAACCCGTTTTTTTCCGGCATATTAAGATCCGTAACCGTGACGTCAGGCATAAATTCCCGCATGACAGCAAGCGCCTCAGGCACATTGCCCGCCCAACGCACTTCCGTCCCTGTAGGTGCCGCTTCCCTCACGATCTTGACCAAGCCGTTCAGAATCAACGGCTCATCATCCACAATCAGTACTTTCATCGTTTTTTCGCCGTCCTTTTATCAATTATGATGGTCAGGCTCGTTCCCTCTTCCCGCTCGCTGGCAAGCTCCAATCGCGACGTACCGCCAAAGAAGGATTTAATCCGTTCGCTGACATTATAGAGTCCTACGCCACCTTCTCCTTCACTCAGTGTTCTTGTCTCGATGTTCCTCGATAGCTGCCTTTGGATCGCGTTCAGCCTCTCCGGCGGGATACCGGCCCCGTTGTCGATGACGGCAATCCGGATTTCGTCGTCCGTTTCCTTCGCCTCAAGCCGGATCTGAACGGGCCTAATCAAGGTCGAGGCTCCATGGATGATACTGTTCTCAACCAATGGCTGGAGCATGAAACGGGGACAGGCAATTCGCGTCACGTCGACCGCAACGTCGATTTCGTAGGTTAGCCTGCTTTGAAGCCGCATCTTATGAATGTTGAGATAGAAAGTGACGGTCTCGATTTCCCTGGCCAGCACCGTGTTGTCCTGCTGTGAAGACAGACTGTAGCGCATCAGCTTCCCGAACCAGAATGATATGTCCGCAACCTCTTTATCGTTGTTGGATTCGGCGAGCATTCGGATGGTTTCCAGCGTGTTGTATAGAAAATGAGGTTTGATCTGCGCCTGAAGCACTTGATATGCTGCTTCCTTATTTCGCAGCTCCGCACGGTGAACATTGTTGATGAGCTCGTCCATGCGACGGATCATGCTGTTGTAAGTCGTGATGAGGAACCCGATTTCATCCTTGTTGTCCGGGCCGTTTACCATCACCTTCAAATTGTCTTCATCCAAGTTGCGCATATGCCTGGCTAGGCGGAGGATACGCTTCGTGATTGTTGATGCAAGCATGTAATAAGCAAACGACAAGGCCGCCAGCAGGGCGAAGATCGTCGAAACCAGGACAATTTCCTTTCGTTTGACCGTATGGAAAACGTCGTCTACCTTGCCCGTTACGACGACACGGACGCCAAGCTCCTTAATGTCCAACTGGTTCACGATCATTTTCCGGTTGATGATATAGGCTCTGCGTTTGTTCGCAGCAAGCAGCTTCTGCGTTTCCCCGTCAAGTCCCGCCATAACATCCCCCGCGGTCAGCGGCACACCCTGCTCCGACAGCAGGAAGGCTCTCCAGTTCCCTTCAACCCCAGCCGCCTCGTAAAATTTCTTGATCAAACCGCTGCTGATTCGGATCTCGAGAACTCCAATTATCTCCGTAATGTTGTTATTATAAATATTCTGATAATAAACGAGCGACGTCTCCGGCGCTCCGGGATCGAGCAGCTTCCATGCCCCTTTTGTGGGCTTCAGCGACCGGGAAACTTCCTCAGCCTGCGGCTCAAGCAAGGATATGTCAAGAAACCGATCGGTGATCGGAAGGACCTGTTGCTTCACCTTATAAATCTGGAGCGATTCGATTTCCGGGTTGGCAAACAGCGATTGCGTAAATATCGGACTGATGTAACGGATATATGCGTAGACGCTGTCGGAGTCGGATTCGTAAACTCCGTCCATATAATCAGTGACGTACAGATTATATTGCAGCATACGATGGATCGATTGAATCCGAATCAGGTCCGTTTTCATGTTCGCGTAGGCCTGCTCCAGAATTTTCTGCCGACTTTCGGCGAATTGATTGGTCAGGTTGCCGTAGATTTGAGTGTAATAGTAATATCCGAATACGATGACGGGAATAAAAATCAAGACTACGTATCCCAAAATGATTTTGCGGACGATGCTCATGATGACTTATCCCTCCTGTTCATCTAAATCTAACAGTATCATGAGAAAACAAAATCCGGTAGAGGCTTTTTATGCCACTACCGGTTCCGTTAGCTTACTGTTGCCGAACAGTTATTGGTTTGCCTTGATAAGAACTGATGGATTTATATAATCTAACTTAGCGACCGGTTTATTCAGGCAAAGATTTTCACAATTACCAATTAATTTAGCAAAGTGCATAAGTCATGTTATATCATTTTTTCAGGAAAAACATGGAATACAGATAAATTCAGTCTAATCCGCTCTTTCTCCCGATGGATAATGAAAAGACGAAATAAACCGTTCTACTAATGCTGTAAAATACTCACTAGAAACGATTGGCTCTGCACCTCGCAATATTTCTTTCATATACTTAACTGGGGGAGGAAGCTCCGTTTTTTTATCCGCTACTACAAAGGTCAATGCCTCTAACACCTCTCCGCCCTGCTGCATAACCGGGACGATAATAGGACGGTATGTCTTGCTCCTTACGCCTTCCCGTATATACAAATATTCGATAATAGCAGTCACCGGTACACGATACAGCTTCCCTTCCACATAACCGCCCGTTTCTACGATATCCGCCCGACCGCCATCGTCGCTATGTTTAGTAAATTGAAGATTAAACCCATTAAGCGTTCCTCTTCCGATTACATCTTGGAAATCTTCCAAGTAACCCGCTTCCTCGATTCGCTGTACATCCATGCAGCTGCCATAGGCAAAGTACGGGAATAGACTGCTCTTTTCCATGTGATACACTTTCCAATCCGAAAATGGAGCAAGAGACTGTATATCACTATCGTCGTTGTAAAAGTACGTCCAAGCTTTTATGCTGCCACGATCTGTATAGACCTCGACTTCAAAGCGATTGTACAGATTATCGGGATTTTCATTTCCGAAAAAATCTTCCAACTCATCCATACTCGCCAGCTGACTTTCGGAAACTTCGTACAGCTCGCCGGTCACCTCTCCTTCCATCTTTAATAAACCCGGATATCCATGACCGGTATCTACGAGCCCACCCTGTATTCTAGCCGCTGTAGCCAAGCAGGTTGAATCGGCAATAAGCCGGTGATTACATTCTCCTCTTCGAAGCGTTCCATAAACGAATACATTTTCCATACGCTTACCCCTTTCATCTTCCGGATTCTTTTGTTTTCTCTAATTATCCCGGTCATACTCTCACCTCCCATTTAACACTTAACTTAAGGCAACACCACGCTAGTAGTCTCTCAAAGCTAATAGTAGAGAATGGCTAGATATGGTATGATAATGCCAAAAAGAGGAATATAACGATGCGTCCTATAAAATACCCAGTCCGTTTATCGATTGAAGAACAAACGAGCTTGCGCAGCATATAAATATTCATCAAATTAGCAATCACAGACCCAAACATTGCTTCATCTCTTGATATTCCAACTTGACCGATTTGTTGATCTTGTGAAAAATCAAGCTTACAAGGTTATCCGAACAGAGTGGCGAAATACGGAGTTTCATTTGATCACATTTGACCAAATTATTTGCTGAAGCCGGAGTTTATCATTATAAAAGAAAACGGTCCGTTTCATTCTTAATTTGATGGAAATTTTTTCAGCCTTAGAATCTCTTCACCAGCTGCCTGTCAGCTACGAGGCGATTTGGTTCTTACCTCGATTGAACTTTCATCAATGAGTTGTGCCTGGCTAGACGCGCAAATAAATAAAAACTGGTAATTATACACAAACTTTTGCGCTCGTACACATTCGACAATTTTCGTGGTAAACTAAACGTTAAAATATAAACTTGCCAAATTACAACCTGGTGACTGGGCTTAGTTATATTTCCATATTAAAAACCGGAGGAAATACATGAAAACATTAATACTCAAGTGGAATCAATTGAGCCTGGTAAAACGAATATTTATGGGGATTATAGTTGGTATTATCTTGGCTTTATCGATTCCTAATGCAACAGGGATCACCATTTTCGGTTCCTTATTTGTATTCGCATTAAAGGCGGTTGCGCCCGTATTGGTCTTGCTGCTAGTGATGTCTGCCATCTCTAAACATAAAAAAGGCCATCAAACGAATATGAAAGCGATTCTTGCCCTCTATAGTGTAAGTACGTTTCTGGCGGGGCTGATAGCAGTTATTGCAAGTTTTATATTTCCGGTAAGCTTGTCACTTGTAAAGGGTGCCGAAAATCTGACTCCACCTGATGGGATTGTAGAAGTACTTAAGACATTACTGTTTCAGGTTGTTGATAACCCGGTAAACGCCCTAATGAATGCCAACTATATCGGTATCCTGGGCTGGGCTATCCTACTTGGCGTTGCTTTAAGAAATGCCCATGACAGTACAAAAACCTTGCTTGCAAATTTTTCAGATGCCGTATCACAAATCGTCAAATGGGTAATCAATTTGGCACCGTTAGGAATCATGGGACTTGTTTTTGATTCCATTACAACAAACGGGCTTTCTTCCTTGCTCGATTACGGAAAATTACTTCTCGTTCTTATTGGATGTATGCTATTTATAGCGCTTGTTGTCAATCCGCTGATCGTCTACCTGAATATTCGCAGAAATCCATATCCACTTGTTTTTAGTTGCCTGAAGGAAAGTGGGATTACCGCATTCTTTACTCGAAGTTCAGCTGCAAACATTCCAATCAACATGAGATTATGTGAAAAATTGGAGCTGGATAAAGATACGTATTCGGTATCCATTCCATTAGGTGCTACGATTAATATGGCGGGCGCAGCGGTTACGATTTCTGTCTTAACTCTCGCAACTGTTCATACGCTTGGCATTGAAGTGGATTTTGGTACGGCGCTTATTCTTAGCCTTCTATCCGCTGTATCTGCAGCAGGTGCCTCAGGTGTTGCCGGCGGCTCGCTCTTACTCATTCCGCTGGCGTGCAGCATATTCGGCATTCCGAATGATATTGCGATTCAGGTCGTTGGTGTAGGTTTCATCATAGGTGTTTTACAGGACTCTTTTGAAACAGCACTTAATTCATCCTCCGACGTACTTTTTACAGCAACAGCTGAATATGCAAAAAAACGTAAAGAAGGCAAGGAATACATGATTAATGTCTAAAAGCGGATGGAATATCCGCTTAAAAAATGTTCATATCGGCAGTAACAATGGATTTCCGCCCATTGAGATCAGGAGTTGCATAACCGTTTCAAAGGGCAGTTTTTTCTTTCGGGTAAAATCTTTTTTAGGGTTTTTGACAAAAGGTGCTGGTGCGGCTGATATTTCTCGTATGAGGAATGTCAGCGTTTGTTTTAGCGAATTCGCGTACTCATTCATTGGTGTAACCTCCTCGTTTTTCAAGGGGCTTCGCCACACATTTCAAAAGTCCATCCATTGGCCAGATCGGTTTCCCATAAGCCGGCAAATAATTATTTTTATAATACGGGACCGACTTCCTTATTTGCATGCTGCAATCCACCGTCTTTACAAATAAATGGAATCCTTCAGCATATTATTCGAAAATTGAGTTAAGTCTACGGGCAAATAATAAAATGTATATATACCTACGGGCCTGGGGCTCCACGCAACGCGAAGGCTGGCTTCCTCTCTAAACGTATAGTTAGACTAATAGAACAAAAGCAACCCGCCCTCTGACGAGGAACGAGCTGCTTTTGTTCTATAATTGATGAATAATTTAGTTGCACGGACTGAATTTCCTAATTCTTGACCGCTGCAATTAAGAGGAACATAGGACGGCGAATTTCGTCTCGCATGCCGGAATTGTTGATCAGCATTTCTTGCGTCGGTTGAAGCTCGGAAAGCTTCGTAATTCTGAAGCCGGATTCAATTAGTGCATTAACATGGGTGGCGACGGTTCGATGATATTTAATGACATCATTGTCCAGAAACCTGGTCTGCCGTGAACCTTCATAATGGTAATCGTCGACAGGCCAATGTAATTTTTCACCTTGCGGACCGTAGTGCCAGTCTTGTGCGGCGAGCGCGGTGAAGACCGGGTGTTCAACCGAGAGCACGAAGGTTCCCCCTGGTACAAGAAAGTGATGAACTTTCTCACAGATAATGTCAAAGCGCTCGACATAATGGAGTGCAAGAGAGCTTATCGCCACGTCGAATTCCTCTGCGGCAAAGTCGATGTCTTCGATCGCGAGACGGCGATACTCGATTTCAGAATCGTTGGTCATAGCTCTCGCGCGTTCTAACATATTCTCTGATAGATCTACACCCACCACCGATCGGGCCTGCTGTTCGCGCACATATCGGCAATGCCAGCCAAAGCCGCAGCCAAGATCCAGTACCTTTTTATTACATAGATCAGGCAGCAATGCACGTAAAGCGGACCATTCCCCAGCAGCATTCAGTCCGCCGATCGAACGAGGCATCTGACTGTAATTTTCGAAGAATCCTGAATCATCATATTTGTTCTGTTTCATATTAACCGAAGCCTCCTAACTTGATGACAAGAAAAATTCCTAATAGTTTGTTACCTATACATTACCATCACACTATAAAAAGTATCTATGGCAGTTTTAATTTTAATTAAACTTTACTGCCGGCATTTTGGATGCCGTCTCTTTTGTAATATAATTTACTATATATAACAAATGGTATTGGAGCTGAGAATCCGGATGAAATTGAAATTTCCGCCATATGCCCGGAGCAATATCATCCAGTTCAATTTTGCAAATATAGATCATTTAAGCTATCTCCTTTTCATCCATGAAATAAAGAATGCCTCACTAAGGAGGCGTTTTAACTTATATAGTTACAACATCAAACAACAACAAACCGATCCCTATCCAAAAAATATACCCCCGCTTCCTTCACCTTATCACCAATCATTCGTTCCCACTCTTCCACATACGCCTGTACCTGCGGCTTATAAAACTCCACAAACTGCTGCTCCTGCTCCAGTTCATACCGATCCGTCTTGAAGTCGACAATAACCCAGCCCTCCTCCTCCTCGAATACTAGGTCGATGACGCCGCGAAGCAGCGTCGCGACTGCCCCTCCAGTTTCACTCTCAGCAATCTCCCGGGTAGTCATAAAGGAAAACTCGTGATATTTCCTCCTTGCTTTCAAGCTTCTCTTCCATAATTCCGACTGCGTGACCAGCAGCACCGCCTTCTCCGCTTGCTCAAACCATATCTCATCAACGCCCTCTTCCTCAGCCACCATGCGGCAGAAGTCAGTCAAATCGACTACATCCAAACCTTCCCCCAGCGCCTGCAAGCACCGATGAATCAAGCTTCCGTAAGCCATCCCTTTCCCTTCGGAGGACCGCTGGAGGATAATCTCACTGGACGACTTTGTAAGCCCAGTCACACTTCCTACCCGATAACTGGGCTGAGAGCAAGCCGCCAGCCCAAGACTCCAATCCTCTAATCTCTCCCCCACATTCGGGGCTTCCACCAACCGCTCCTGCGCTACCGGGGCAACCGCTGTAAAATCCAGCTCCAGCTGATGCTGAAGAGGAACCGCCAGCATGCTCCACGGATCGATTGCTGGCCGCGCTGGATATTGACTCACAATGAGCAGCTGCTTCGCACGGGTGACCGCTACATAGAGCAGGCGCTCCGTCTCCGCATGCATGAATTCCCGCTCCCTCTCCGCACGCTCTGTCCAGCCTACGGGCTGGGCGAGAATTTCCGAAGTGTAGCTGTCCTTCTGCTTCGAGATCGTAAAATACCCAAGCGGCGGCTCCGCCAACCGATCCACATGCTCCGACGCATCATGATCGATATCGCCGCAAGGGCAGGCCAGCAGTACGACCGGTGCCTCCAGTCCCTTCGCCTTATGAAGGTTCATGATGCGAACCGCATTCCCGCTTCCGGAGAATATGCTTGCCGCCTCCATCCCATCCTTATCAGTCAACCGTCCAAGACAATCGGTTAAGGACCGCCATTCGACGGCTGCCTCCGGCTCGCCTTGCAGCAATTCCAACAGCTTAATCAGTGTCCCGCTTCGGATTGCGCCGGATTCACCTGCAGCTGCCGCCGGGATGAGACCGATATCGTCGACGATACGGGTGAAGGCTGCCAAAGCCGGAAGCGCGAATACCCACTCGGCATATTGCCTCAGTCTCCGCAGCGCTTGCTCCACCTTCATGCCTTTCTCCGAAAGGGCGGCAGGATCCACGCTTGCGTACAACTCAATGCTTCCGCCTTCTCGGCGATAATGATGCAGCTCATCGTCGCTTACCCCGAACAGCATCCCGCGGAGTACAGCCAGTAACGGCACTTGATCGGTAGGATCGTTTAACGCCTGAACCAGCAGGCTTATTGCTCGCAGCTCTTCGGAAACAACCTGGCTTCCTGACGTACCGGATGAAATCCCATATCGATCGAGCAGCTCCGCATACAAGTTAATGTATCTGCGGAATTTTAACAAAATGAGAAAATCGCCTGGGACGGCCGGACGAGAGATTCGTTTGCCTTCCCGATCTCTCTCTTGAATCATCAGATTTCCAGCGCAAGCCCAAGCAATAAACTGCGCAACCCGCTCCGCATCATACAGCGCGATATCCAGCTGCCGGTCCCAATCTTGCTTCGGTACGGTTTGTGTATATACGCCGTGCAAGGACGCCTTGCCTCCCGGATTTGGCTGTTGAGTCATCATGTGCACGAAGGGAGCCTGATAATCCGAAACGACTCCCGGCATCGCAAATTTACTCTCAAAAGCATAATTGACAAAGTCCCCGATCGATTTGACGGATCGGAAGTTGCGCGTTAATTGCAGCACAGCGCCGCACTCTGAAATACGCTTTTTCACAAAATTATAGGTCGAAATGTCCGCTCTGCGAAACCGGTAGATAGATTGCTTCGGATCGCCGACCACAAATAAGGAACCGGGACGGGGCAGCTGCTTGCGCCAATCGGATTCCGATTCGTCAGCCCCTGTCAGCAGCATCATCATTTCAGCTTGAATCGGGTCCGTATCTTGAAATTCATCGACAAATAACCGGCTGTACCGTCGAACAAAATACCGCCGGACCTCCGGATACGTTCGCAGAAGCTCGGCTGCCTTCATTAGTAAGTCCTGAAAGTTAAGCTTTCCCGCTTCCATACGTTTTTGTCTGCAGAAACGCACCGCCGGAAGGACGAAGGCGATCAGCTTCGGATGAAGGAACTCCCTCCAGTCCTGAAGAAAAGGACGCAGCACTGACGTCTGCCACTCGTTGAACTGCTCCTTGATCTGCTTCGCCATCTTGGGATCTGTCCAGCGATTCTGCGTAACGCCCAAACTCCGGTCGAAAAGCTTCGCCATGATCAGAACATTCATATCGTCCGCCATATTCTTGCTTCGCATATGCCGCTGAGCCGTACGTATGATCTTCTGCAGATCGTCCCAACCTTTCTCCGGCTCGGAAGTCGGGATATAGACGGCCGCATCTTCCAGTATGGGGAACAGCGCGTTACGCAGTCGGTCGAAATCTGGGCGTTCTACTTGCTCCGTATAAATCTCCACATCCTCATACTCCGAAACCCGATTGTAGACGGTCCGCAAATCCTCCACATGAATTTGAAGAGAGGAAAGCTCATTCATGGAGCTTACTTCGCCGCGAATACGAAGTTCGTCCAGATATTCATCCCAGCATCGATCCCGCAGCTCCGTATCCTCCAGATCATCCATTTCCCGGAAAGCCGGATCAAGCCCCGCTTCAATAGGCCGTTCCCTGAGCAGTCTGCCGCAAAAAGCATGAATGGTCCCGATGAAGCATTCCGGCACTTGGCGCATAGCTTCCTCCAGGTTTTCCCGTTCAGGCCCTGCATCCGCCTTGGAAAACTCCTGCTCTAATCTTAGACGAAATCGGCTCATAAGCTCCGCCGCCGCTTTGTTCGTAAACGTAATGGCCGCAATGTTGCGAACCTCGGCTTTGCGCTCCCGAATCAAAGCGATCATCCTGCCCACGATGGAGGTCGTTTTACCGGAACCAGCGCCTGCTTCCACCAGAAATGTCGTATCTAAATCCTTCGCGATTCGGGAGCGAGCCTCCTCATCTTCTTGAAGCAGCTGTTCATTAAGCAAAACGATTCACCTCCAATATTCGTTCCAGTCTGTCTGCATTCCCGGCGGCGTCCCTTTTATCCGCAAATTGTTCCGCATGAGAGCCGCATACCGCGTTGTAATCGCACCAAATACATATTTTAGAATCGTTGGCAGGCGGATATAAGCCTTGCTTCATCGCTCCAAGCATGGCGCCGAGAAGAGCTTTCAAATCTTCTCTCCGGTTTTGAGGACGATTGATTTCCTCACCCATCCCCCGTTCCGTAGGAAATAGATAAGCCGATTCCACTACTTGGGCTTGCCCGTCAACGCCAGTCTCTTTCATCCATTGCTCGACTGCGAGCCCATAGAGAGGCAGTTGAATTTGTGTCCCGCCGGAGAAGCACTCGTTTTGCTTGAACTTTCTCGGATTGCCTGTCTTGTAGTCATAAATTTTGTAGCGATGAGGAGTGATCTCATCCACTCGATCCACGAATCCTTTGATTGGCAATGACCATTCTTCGCTTATCTTCAACTGCAGCGGTGAATCGTCCCCATGGAGCTGCAGCTCCGTGTAAACAGGAATAGTCGTTCGATTCTTCTCCCCAGCGAAGAAAATGTCCGCATCCTTACGAATGCTTTCCGCTTCCTTGCTCAAAATATGCTCGCTTGGCGCCGGAACTTCCTCCGCATACTGCCCGATGATCTGTTCCGTAATGATACGCAGCAGCTCAGCAGCATTACGGACGAAGTCATTTCCTTGTGTACGGTATTCCTTAACGCCCATCAAGTACTGATCAAAGATATCATGCAGCAAGCTGCCGCGTTGACTCGCGTTCAACCACTGTGTACGGTCGTAGACAGCAGCCTCTTTCGCTCGGACTCCCAAAATATATTGATAAAAATATTGCAGAGGGCATCTGCCGTAACGCTCCAGGCTGCTGGCGCTGAAAGCAGAGGAGGCACCTGCCTCTCCTGGAAGAAGAACTGGATAACGGTCTGTTTCCACAATACCGTCATAAGGCGAAAGCTTCGGTTCAGACCTTGCCTGCACAGCCCTAGCCCCTTCTCTTAATGAGGGATAATGAGAATAAATAACTTGCTGCGCTGTCATCAAGCGAGACGGATTGGAAAGCAGCGAACGCATCCAAATCTCCACCGCATCAACAGCAATACCTGACGAGGTTCGGAAATAGCGTTTTGTTTCCTCCATCGAGTGGTGCAGGACCTCATAATCCGCATTCGCTTGCTTCGTTTTCTTGCGAAAGACCTGAAGCATCTCATATGCAGGCGTATATTCGCAATGCTCAGCAATATCATAGGAGCAATAACTCATCGTACAATGACCGCGGATCATAGAGATCCTGCTGTTTCGCTCTTCAACAAGCCGCTTCGCCTGCGATGAACTTAATAGCAGACTAGTACTAATTCGTTCCCGTTCTTCGTCAAGTATCACAGGATCTTGGCGGAAGGAAGGCGACCAGATCGTTTCCGTCATTCCCATAATGAAGGTGTAGGGACGACCCGTTTGCCCGCCGGAAGACAAAGAAGTCACATGAATATGGCCCGGCGAAGGGGTTGAAACCTTTTGGACTCGCAAGCTATCCAATTCTTCACGAACATACCGGAGCACCAAGTCACCATTTATGGCAAAATCACCAGCGGCTCGCATCGACTGCTCCAAGCTTTGAAGCTGGTCGATGACCTGATGATCGCTTTCTTCTTTTAATACCGCATAAGCCTTTACGAATTGCGTCAGCTCATGAACCAACTTTACCGGCGTGCGGAGCGCTTGCTCGGTAAGAGGCTCAAATAATCTTGCAAATACGCGTTGAAGTAATTGTAAAACGGTAAGCCTTTCTTTCTGGATGTTTTCCGCTTTCAACATTGAGGTGAGCAGCTTATACCGCTCTCTTCCCCAGCCGATTCCTGATTGCTCCAATTCCCGAATCAAACGGTCCGCCTTGGCATCCTCAAGCTGATCATCTCTCAGTCGAATGATCCCTTGTTTCAAGGCCGTTAGAATAGGAGCAAGATTGAATCCGGATTCCATCCATACCATATACATTTTTGCTGCTTTGCCTGCGTTCGTGACGCCAATAGGCAGCCCGCCGGCAAAGGTACATGGAATATGAGATGTGGAAGCAACCGTATAAACGGCAGCAGCATTCTTCTCCTTGTCGGAAGCGATGATTTCAACCTGACCCCATGGAATTTTCTGCTCAACTATACGACGCATCACCTCACGGGCTTCCGCAATTGATCCTGCAGTGTGGAAGAACTGAGTACCCTCAGCAGGAAAATGGGAGTCCGGAGCTGTAAATCCTGAAACATCGCACAGCATCATGAAATTGCCGGCAGTAGCTGTTTGTATGAGTCTTCTATCCGTTTCCGACCGGACAGCATATTTGTCAATGATGATCGTATCGTTGGACAACGAATTCTGCTCGCTATAGTCCAACAGGCCTGCCAGATCAACATATTTATTTTTTTCCAGCCAATTCTCATAGCTAGCTAACAACTCTTTAACGAAAGTTCCTTTTGCGGCTTGTTCAAAATGTTCCAGGACCAGCCCCGCCGCTCGCACTCGGCTTTCACGCAGCTCCATCACCGCTTGATGAAAGGCATCGGTCAGTCCTGGCGTTAACGCGATTCCGGTCAAATAACCGTTGCCATTTTGGCTTATGTCCTGAAGCAGCTTACACAAGATCCACTTAGATTCAGAAGAAAAGAGGTAGCGCAGCTTCTTCTTCGCTAGGAATAGCTTGGATCTTTCCAAAGCCCAAGTCTCCAGTGTTCGAACCTCGGTATTAAGCACAGAACCATACTGCCTTGTTACCTGCTCCAACCATTGATGCCCCTGCGCATGGCTTGAGACGATCAGTACTTTTCGATCCAGCGGATTGCTTTGTATGATTTCATAAAGATGCTGAATTTTTGACCTCATCATCCAAGAACCCCCTGTCACCTAGTGGGATTAAACTTCATACAGCGTTTTCCAGCGCTCAAGCTTTTCACGCATCACATTGCGATAGGAAACGGGCTCTAAAATTTCCGCATCAGGTCCGTATTGACTCAGCCAATTCAGGAATTCGCGGTCATGATTGACCGTCACCTCAAAGAGCAAGCTCCCGTCTTTTTGCGGAGTCAACTTGGGCTTCATGAATAGTTCCTCTTCCTTTACATACCTGGCCGAATCCGGGTGAAAACGGACTTTGAACTTGATTTGATGCTCGCCGCGCTCAATCGACCATGTATTTTTCATATACGTCTTAAGATTAAAATCCTCTTTGTCAAAGGTTTGCTCCAAAATCTCGACATCGCGAAAGCGGCTGATTCGGAACGTCCGGATATCTTTGGCGGAATGACAATAACCTATGACATAGAACCGATAATCCCGAGGCACCAAATAATAGGGATCGATGTCTCTTTGCGATTGTTCATTCCGGCCTTGCGAATAGTACACCGTCCGAATGGTTTGCTGGGAAAGCGTAGCTTGAATAATGTCATAGAGAAAGGATCTGCCGTCTTCCCTGTACGCTGGAGTTCCGAGCTGGATGACATCCGCGACATGCTGCACAATATCGACGCGTCTAGCTTTTTCTTTATGGTGAGTTCCCATGACTTTCTCATAAGCAGAATCAAAGCCTTCAGGAATCAATGTTTTTATTTGCTCCAACACGGAAGGAAGCATGGAGAAGGACACCGCCTCCTGCTCCGTCCAGTCAAGCGGGTACATGGAGAAGTTACTGATGAAAGCATATCCTTTGCCATGCCCGAAGTTGGAGATGGGAATATTCATCGCGTGAAGCGCCTCAAGATCTCTATAAATCGTCCGCTCCGTTGTCTCGCAGCGTTCGGCTAGTTCTCTGGCCAAAATACCCGGTTTGGATTGGATCAGATTAATGATGCGCATTAAGCGAATTAAACGTTCGGTCACAGCAGACACTCTCCTTTTTTTCCCAATCAACATAGGCAATATCTAGTAAGTTCGACCTATGCCTAGAAGAGTCCTGCTATTTCTTTCGCTTTATCTGACGATACTTCTGCTCATGAAGCGACTTCCTTGTTTGGCTGGAAAACGAGAAATCCTCCAACTGGTTATAAAGCAGTTGCGCCTCCTCCCGAAGCTCGGCATCCTCGGATTGTATAGCGGCACACAGCATCGTATCAGCCTGCTGCTGCAGCAGCTTGAGCCCGGTCTCTTCATCTCCGCTGTCAAAAGCATCAATAGCATGTTCAATCGCCAAAGCAGTCTCCGTGATTTTGACTTGTTTTTCGACGTGGGAATTAGGAGCTTGCCCGAGCAGGTTAAAGTCATTCGTAAAGCTCGCTTCGACTGCGAACTGCAGCGAGTAGAGCTTGGCTCCATTCGTTACATCCGCGTAGTCCCATTGAATGTCTAAAGCTTTATGCTTCCCTGCCGCATGCGGATGGAACGATAGTTCCACTAGGATGGATTTCGTTTCTTGATCGAACACATCGCCGAGAGAAAGCCTCAGGCCCTGATCTGTATTTTCCAGTTTATATCCGTAAATATGGTTAATCGATACGCTCTCCGAAGGCTTGATGGTTAGCTGCACATTTTGAGCGATCACCGACATCAGACCCTCAAGTTCTTTTGAGAAAATACTAGGAATATCTTCCGGCTTCGCTATGAAGTAGAAGTTGCCGCCTCCGTGGTCGGCGATGCCCTCCATCAGCTCCTCGTCAAACCCGTCTCCTACACCCATTGTCGTTATGCCAACTCCCATACTGGAGAACTCCTTGGCGATAGACTGCAGCTTAGCGCTGTCCGTAATTCCCTCGTTGGCATGGCCATCGGATAGCAGAATGACCCGATTTACGCTTCCTTCTTTTTGTCCTTGCTTAACGTACTGAATGCCTTGCAGTAATCCTCCGCTAAGGTTCGTGCATCCGCCTGTTCCTATCGTCTCGATCTGCTTTTTCATAAGGTCCTTATGCGTCACGTTTTGTTGAGCAAATATCGTTTGGACTTGATCGTCGAAGGCTACCATACTTAACTGGTCACTCTTACTCAATTGATCCGTGACGAACTGACAAGCCTTCTTGCTGAAGGCAAGCGGAGTCCCTTCCATCGAGCCGCTGCGGTCCAGCACCAGCGATACATTCATTGGTGCTCGATCCGTACGCGATTCAGCCGTATTTCCTTTTAGCTCGAGCAGCAGAAATGCCCGCTCCGTCCCTCCCGTCGGCCAAAACTCTTTGTTCCATGCAGCGGTCGTTATAATAGTTGTACTCATATGCGGCATCCTCTCCTATTGAACTATTGATAAGAATGTAACATACGGATTGGGCAACGCTGTGTCAGGGAATGGTTGTTCGTATAGAAAGAAAAAACTCAGCCCGTTATGGAGCTGAGTTTTACATTTCAAAACAGGAAACTATTTGAAAGCTGCTGCGTCTTATACATATTACATTTTAAGGGAGAGATCATGATGAAAATAACTTGTTTCTACGGTTCTTATTCAGATATGGGTTACATTTATTTAAAGCCTTCAGAATTTTCCACAAAAAATTTAGAATCAGAAAACGAGCTTGCGCAGTATATAAATATTGATCAAATTAGCATTCCTTATCTCACAGACCCAAACATTGCTTCATCTCTTGATAAAATGACGGTTGCTGCGCATACATTCGAAGCTGATTATGAGAATGGCTATGATACAGAGTATGGCAATGATATGGATGATGACGGTTATATTACTGGAATTGAATTAACACTCCAACTTGACCGATTTGTTGATCTAGTGAAAAATCAGGCTTACAAGGTTATCCGGACAGAGTGGCGAAATACGGAGTTTCATTTGGTCACATTAGACCATTGGGAGAAAGTGTTTCAAACGAACAATGTCATTTATAAATTGAATAATCAAGAAGACGCCTTCGTTATTGTTCAACTTGAAGAGCCCGAGAAGCTTGGTTACCACTACACCGATAAGAACGATAGACAGCCTATTGCTTTGTTCAAAGCTTTAATTACCTCAAGAAATGATATTTATCCCATTGATTATTTGCTGAAGCCGGAGTTTATCATTATAAAAGAAAACCGGTCCGTTTCATTCTTAATTTGATAGATGGAACCAAATTACGTTGAATTAAAGCGTCAATAAACCTCCGCCAATTAAGGGGAGGTTCTGTTGCGTTCTATCGGTTACACGGTGTTTAAATGCAAGGCGCTTCTTTTTATTTAGCTATATATGGCTTGACTTGATTAAATACAAGAACAATGTCCTCATGAATAACTATATCGAACATGCCATCACTCATTGTCGGTTCCTTGTTAATGATCACTTTCGCAATATGGCTTGCGTTTCGGATGTAGCTTGGCAGTTCCTTAACGGGAAAAACATTTAACGATGTCCCTAATGCTAAAAAAGCATCGGTTTCGCACGTAGATGTATAGGCTTCTTCCATATGCTTCACTCTGCCTTCGAATAACACAACATCGGTTTTTAGAATATACCCATCCTTTTCGCAGCGAGGAATTTCTTCTTTCAGCAGATGCTCCATCCCGTAATTCTGGCGGCATTTCGGACACTTCGCGGTATCTAATGCTCCATGGACCTCTAAGACGTTTGTGCTGCCGGCTTTGCGATGCAGCCCATCAACGTTTTGAGTGATAATCGTCACTTCTTTGCCCATATTCTCCAGCTCTTTCAAGAATTGATGACCAGGATTAGGTTCATATTGCCCTATGGCATCGAAACGAAAAATATCTTTGAAATACTTCCAAAACAGCTTGGGATTCATGTTGAAATACGATTCCGATAAGATACTTTCCAAATTCAAATCGTTATCGTATAAGCCTCCGCGGGAACGAAAATCAGGAAGTCCGCTTGCCGTACTAATACCCGCTCCGGTTAGTACCGTTATTTTTTTAACCTTCGTTAATACTTGTGCCAGTTGTTCATACACATTCACCTTTTTCACCTCTTACAGCGAATTATACCTCAGCATGTATGGTATTCAATAACTTATCCGTAGGCGTAGGTGGATTCATCTCCAATAAGAACAGGGATTTTCATAAAATCCTTCTTTATTAACGAAGGCTTTTACGAAAATCCCTTATCGATCAAGGAATCTGCTGTCTCACTCTACATCGTTTACTTGGGCAATCTGTTAAAATGGTTCTGTCTGTTCCGGTAAATATCGAATCAAATGCTCGAGAATGCCAGTTTGCTCCGCTTCATGTGCGACCTTCGAAGCCTCTTCGACCCATGGGAAGGACCACAAATTTAGCGTAACATCCGGGTAATGCTGAATAACCTTGGTTTCGCCGTCCATTAATGCCCCTCTCTGAAGGGCCAAACTCATCATTTTGGCGGCAACCTGTCGTTCAACCGGTTCATCCGGGAAGAAATGTTCCTTATCTATCCCATCAATATATTTCAATCCTTTTGCAGTTGCGATCGCATCCTTCGCCCAATGATTCTTCGAGTCGTCGAAGGTCACAAGCGGGACGCTTTCAATTCCTCTAACGCGTAATAGCAAGCTCACAAATTCAGCGCGTGTAATCTTTTCCTCCGGCCGGAATTTTCCATTGTCCCCGACCATATAGCCGTGTGCAGCTACCTTGCGAATGTAATCATAGGCCCAATATGTTTCGGGCGCATCGGAGAATGAGAAATCCTTCCCGGTTTCCGTCAAATTTAAAATTCGAACCAACGTTGCGGCAGTTTCTGCGCGGGTTTGATACGCTTTTGGATGAAATTTACCATCCGGATAACCATGATAGAACGGCTGATGGACTTCAGTTCCTAATTCTACCTTCGTTTTTCCGCTCTCGTACAGCACGATTGTCCCTGTTCCTGTTTGACAAGAAACCTCGTAAGCTATAACCGACTCTTGTTTCTGATCCGCTTTTACCTTTAAGTTGAAATGAATGACGTCTGCGCCGTTGCCCGGCATATCTTTCAAATTCCATGTTATTGTGCTGTTAAGTTCATCCCATTCGAAATCACTGGTCTCGTCTAGCGTTAATCCGTTCGGGACCTTAACCTTGATCCATGCCTTCGACATGATGTTATTTTGCACATTGTGATAAAGAATGTGATACGAAATTTCCCCTCCAGATGGCACCTTTTTTTGATCGGCGACGATTTGGCAAGCTAGATCGGCTGAAATGGCAAAAGACTGACGTGGTAACATCAACAGCATACTAAGTGTCAACAGTGCCGCAAGTACAGCATAAGAACTTTTTTTCACTTCTAAACCTCCATCCTTTAATAATGAGTATAATTATGCCGGGCAGAAGTTCATTATGCACCGCCCTTAATGAGCATACATGTATTCAAATCAACACATAAGTACCATACTTCCTATATTCACCAAATCTTATTGCTCTCCTGACACCCCGCATACACTAGCTAACTAACATAAGACATGAAATAAACAAAACATAGGTAATAGAGGGAATTGAAGAAGATGATGGTAATAAAAAAGTTGATGAGGAGCTCTAAGGCCCGTATGATTCTCTTCAACGTAGGGGTGGAGCTCGGGCAGATTATAATCATCGCGCTCGTATTCCCGCTTGTCGTTTTATTACAGCGTTACCGGACCTATCCCCGTATCGTTTATACCAGTTCCGCTGCCGTCATTGTGATGGGCGTAATTTGGTTTATACAACGAACGACGATGCTATAACCGAATGAATAGGAAAATAGAGCAAAAAGCAGCCCGCCCTCTGACGAGGAACGAACTGCTTTTTCTATAATAAGACGAAATCTTTTATGCTGTTTCTTCGATTTCCGCATGCACCGTTTTGATCTGGATCATGACCGTATTCGGATCAGTCAACACTTCAATTCCATCCTTGAAAATCAGGTCGGATACGAGAAGCTGGGCACCGGCTGCAAGGCCGCTTATATCCACTTCCATGGAAGACGGCAAATCTCCCGGCATACAGCGAACTTCTACTTCATACATTTCCACCTGCAGTACCCCGCCGGATTTCACGCCGATAGCCTCTCCGGAAAAATGGATGGTTACTTTGCTATCCATGCTTTCAGTCATGTTCACATGGTGAAAGTCGATATGCAGCAACTTGCCCGACATGGTTTCCCTTTGGATATTCTGAACAACGACCGGCATCACTTTTTCATCGGATGTCTTGCCCTGCAGAATAGCCCGCGGATTTTTTTTCAAAATGTCCAGCATTTCTTTTTCGTTAACTTCTAATGACATAGTATCTTTACCAATTCCATACAACACAGCCGGAATGCGTCCCTGTTTTCTTGCTTGATTCAAGTGAGACTTCGTTTCGCCAGTGCGCTTGTTCAATTGAATAAATTTACTCATTTGTTTGTTCCCACTCTCTTTTGACCATAAATTCTTGTCAAAATGATTATAACATGACCATAGAATCTAGTCAAATGAACCATTTCTCATTTCTCATTATTCATATTCCATAAATGGATCAGGAATTTCAATATGATAGGCCTTGCGGCAATAATTTTTATAGGTGTTTTCTCCTGCAAATTACATGTAAAAAAAGAAGACTTGAGAGAACTCGCTGTCCCGTTCCTCAACTCTTCCTAAGATCACTTCCTCCCCGTCATATAGAAACGGGGCCGTTATATTATA
>NZ_JAKGAP010000027.1 GCF_021532375.1 Paenibacillus alkaliterrae | reverse complement strand
ACGATGGACACCCTTGCTCTTGGCTAGTGGTTGGCAACTACAAGCCCCCACAGTGGACTTTCACCACCTAGTTAATCGCCATGCGTGGCGCACACACAAAAAACCGTGGCCAGCGGCGCACGGTCGAATACGTAGGGGGGTATCAGCTATACGAAAATAACGGATGCGTCACGCCACTCTTTCAGTGGGCAAACATCTCGTGCAGCTCGCTGCTGATTCCAATTGCATAAGTCCCCATTTCGACACACGTATCCCTGACCGGTTCTCGCTGCACGAGAACGCCGCTTGTTCTTAGACAAGTTGTTAACAGGAATCGTGTTCTTACTTCATCGTATGGGGGCCCTCCGTCAGTCATCAGTTTTGATATACGTTTATTATATTAGACTGCCGAATGCATTATCAAGCCTGACTTTTCGAAAAGATTGTCTATGACATGCGATTATTGACGCGTTACCGTAAAACCTGCCTTCTCCAGCAATGGAACAAGGCCATGCTCGCCCAGCATATGCGCGGCTCCCACAACAACGAAATAGGTTTTACCTTCTTTTTCATTCAAATAGCTTTTAACTTTATCGACCATCGGAATGTTACGGTCCTCCAACAGCGCTTTATATAACTCCCCATTAGTCGCTGTATCAAGGGTTAAGGCGAGAAGCTGCTCCTCATTGCCCGTAACCCACATCTCCGATACCGCTTCGATATCCGAGTTTTCGGCATAATAGCTCTCGATGGAGCCGTCAAGCATTTCCTCCTGCAGCTCATCCGAGAATTCATCGAACATTTTCAGCTGTAATTCAAACGATTCCAGCTCGATGATCGGCTGTTGGCTTACAATAGCCTGCTGCAAGAAATAAGCATCGATGCCTATGGCCGGGTCAAAGCCTTCTTTATTCGCTGCGAAATAAGATATTGTGTTTGATACGCTCCAAGGCTTGTATGCATCCAGCGCATTGGCCGCTAAGCCAATCTCCGCCAATATTTTCCCAATCTTCTCATACGTTTCCGCAGACACGTGATCCTTCAGCGTTGTGCCGTCCTTATAAGTGCTAAGATCAAGGACAAGCTCTTGAATCTTAGGATCGTTCGCTTTGCTGATATCCGCCTCAACGACTAAGTAGTCGGATTCTTTATAGGCATTCAGTATTTCTGACCGAAGCGGATACATCGCCTCGTTCGCGATATGAATCGAGCCAAGCAAATAGACCGTGTTGCCGGCATTTTCAACTTTCCATAAGAAACCGCGGCTTGCCTCCGTCGCTTCAAGCGATACCGTCCGCTGCTCGCTGCTCCACGACACGACGTATCCGGCTGCTTCGCTCACAAAGCGCAATGGCACGTACGTTGTACCTTCAATAATCTTAGGGGCCACAAGAAGCTGTTTCTCCGCGTTATTCACGTATGCGGTATGATTGCCTATTTGAAGCGCGAGGACAAGTCCGCCCTTCTCAGCGATAACCGCTTTATTTGCCTGATCCCAGTCTACTGTAAAATCCAGTTCTTCCAGAATCAGCTTCGCGGGAACGAGGGTCGTGCCCTTCTCTAGTATCGGCTCAGATTCTCCCAATTGAATCTGCTCTTCGCCTACCCATACGGATATGGGCTTCGCTTCGGCTTGAACGCTAGTTACGAATGAAAATAGTAGAGCGAAGGATAAAAATAATGCTGCGATTTTTTTCATGAATAGACTCTCTCCCTTAATCAAAATGAATGTCTCTTTAAAGAACTCTAGTAAATACGGCTGCCCGACCCCCTAGTTCCATATTTTATCTGTTTTTACCACGCAAATACCATTTCGGAAAATACCAATTACTTATGCGTTGTGTTCCACAGCCTTAGCCTACTTGACGCAAAAAGTCCCGCACCCCACGGAAAGCGAGTAGAACGGGACGTTCTTCATCCAATTTTGAGAAGAGAATATGGCTTAACAACAATGTCTGTCAAATTAACCCTCCGAAGGTGTCGTCTGCAGAGGCTTCAAACGAGATTCGATCTGCTTGCGCTGCGGCTCGAGGAACGGAGGCAAGGCAAGCGATTCTCCCAAGTGGTTGATGTCCTCATCCGTATCGAAGCCGGGTCCGTCAGTCGCCAGCTCAAAAAGAATGCCGTTCGGTTCGCGGAAGTAAAGCGAGCGGAAGTAGTAACGGTCAACAAAGCCGGAGTTAGGAATACGTACTCCCTGGATATGCTCGATCCACTCGCGCAGCTCTTCGTCGTTATCCACGCGGAAGGCTACGTGATGAACGCCGCCATGGCCTTGCATCTCGCGAGGCAGGTCGTTTCGCTCCTCTATATGAACCTCGGCGCCGCTGCCGCCCTCTCCAGTCTCAAATACGAGGATGTCCGGCTGGCCAGCGACAGTTGATGGATACTGTCCCTTCTCGCGGAAGCCCATCAGCTTCGTTAGCACCATTACGGTAGGCTCCGGATTTTTTACCGTCAATTGAACGGGTCCGAGACCAAGAATGCCGAATTCCGAAGGCACCGTGCTCTTGTCCCAAGGAATGCCGCCCGCAACGCCCTCATTATGCTCATCCGATACGAGCACAAGCCGTTGGCCTTCAAAATCACGGAAAGCTAACGTCTGCCGGCCTGCCCGTTCGATAATCTCGTCATGCTCCACCTTGAATGCCTCAAAACGTTCTTTCCAATATTGCAGCGCCGCGTCATTAGCTACGCGCAGCGATAAGGAGGAGATACTGCTTGTTCCCGGGCGGTTTTTGCCGGTCATCGGAAATTCGAAGAACGTAAGCTCCGTACCCGGATTGCCTTTCTCATCTCCGTAAAACAAATGGTAAACCGAGGTTTCATCCTGGTTGACCGTCTTCTTGACCAGGCGCAGCCCCAGCAGCTGCGTGTAAAATTCGAAATTTCCAATAGCTGTGCCTGTAATGGCGGATACGTGATGAATACCTTTTAATTGCATAGGAATAACCTCCAATACTGTTTTTTGAATCCTTAGCTCTGTATTTTCTTTAGCAAGTCGAGCAGCTGCCTTTTCTCATCCCGATCCAGTCCGTCATACTGCGACGCTTGAAACTGCTCCTGCACGGGAACGACCTCGTCGAACAGCTCTTTGCCCTTTGGTGTGAGCGATACATATTTCGTCTTCCATTGCTGCTCCCGCTGTACCAGACCAAGCTCCTCGAGCCTGCTAAGCAGTTGTGTGATATTGCCTTTCGTGACGAACAGCTTATCGGCCAGCTGCTTCTGCGTCAAACGATCATGGGCGCCTACTTGGGCCAGCATGTCGAACTGCGCGGCTGACAGATTCCACCTTTTCAAATGCTGATGGGTTTCCTTCACGCTTTGGTTATATACGCGCGATAAGCGGTACCATATCATTAAGCCTAATCGCCCGTCGCGCCTCGCCAGGAAGGAATCCGTATGATTCTGTGTCATATTATCACCTCAACCTTCGATATCTTTATCAGTTTAGTTATGAACTTATGATATGTCAAATGTCCAAATGAAATCCCCTACCATGGACTAGGGTAACCATCGACGCATTATGATAAGATAAGCGGATATAAACCGTAAGGAGATCATGCATGATTGAACAAAATCCATTATCCCGGCATCCGCTTCCCGCTACTCCCGCACAAACTCATCTTGTACCGAGAAATAGAAGAAAGCGCAATAGATTGCTTTTGTTCATCATTTTGGCGATTACCGCGGCTTTATTATGGAAAGGAATATGGGAGGTCGAGCAGTTCTTTCCCGGTCGCGACATCTTCCCTCCAGACGCTGCCAATCCGCCGATTACAGAGCTTCATCCCATCGTATTCGCCAAACAAAACGAATTAATAGCCGAAACCGGCAAACTAGGCATCTCCATTCTAATAACCGACGGCTTCCGCTCGAACGAAGAGCAGGACGAAATATATGCGAGAGGACGTACTTCGGAAGGGTCTGTTGTCACTCAAGTGCAGGGCGGCGACTCGTACCATAATTATGGCCTTGCGATCGATTTTGCCTTGAGAACGAAAAAAGGCGAGGTTGTGTGGGACATGAAATACGATGGAAACGAGAACGGGCAGGCGGACTGGATGGAGGTTGTTGCCGTTGCAAAACAGCTAGGCTTCACTTGGGGCGGAGATTGGAATAACTTCCCCGATTATCCGCATTTACAAATGGATTTCGGCTTTTCCATACGCCAGCTCAAAAGAGGATTAAGGCCTCCTGTGGAATAAGGAAGAGCGCCTCGGACGGGGCGCTCGGATTCGCTTGTTTAAAGTCCGGCAACAATTTCATAAGAACGCAATCGTGCCCGGTGATCAAAAATATGGGCAGCCGCCATAATTTCATCCGCCTGCGTCGCTTCGATATATTGCTGCAGCTTATTGCGGACCGTTTCCGGTCCTCCGATTATGGAAGAGCCTAGCTGCTGCTGCAATGCCGCCTTTTCCTGCACGCTCCATACCTTATCCATATCGAGAACCGGCGCGGGCAGCGGACCTCTTGTGTTGCGAATGAACGAGAGGAACAGCTGCTGCATCGACGTCGCTAAATACGCCGCTTCCTCATCCGTATCCGCGGCGACCACATTGACCGCCACCATTCCATAAGGCTTATCCAGCACGGCGGACGGCTTAAAGTTGCTGCGGTACAGATTCATGGCAGGAACGGTAAAGTTCGGCGAGAAATGTCCGGCAAAAGCAAACGGCAAACCCAGCTGCGCAGCCAGCATGGCGCTAAAATCGCTGGACCCTAGAAGCCAGATCGGAATATTCAGCCCTTCACCGGGGATCGCGCGAACAGCCATGCCGACTTCCGCGCCGGATGGATCAAGAAACGCCCGAAGCTCTGCAAGCTGCTCCGGGAAATCATGCCCGTTGCTTTTGCGGTTACCTCTTAACGCAGCCGCAGTAAGGCCGTCCGTGCCCGGCGCGCGGCCGAGTCCTAGATCGATTCGGCCGGGAAACAGCGATTCCAGCGTGCCGAACTGCTCCGCTATAACAAGCGGCGCGTGATTCGGCAGCATAATGCCGCCGGAACCGACTCGAATCGTCGAGGTTCCTGCGGCAACATGAGCAATAACGATCGAAGTAGCGGAGCTCGCAATGCTGGGAGCATTATGATGCTCCGCCAGCCAATAGCGGTTGTAGCCCCATTTTTCGGCATGCCGGGCTAGATCTAGCGTGTTGCCGAGCGATTCGGTGACGGAGCCCCCTTCGACGATCGGAGAGACATCCAGGACGGAAAACGGGATGTCGAATGCTCGATTTTGGGATACGCTTGCTGACATTATGCTCACCTTTTTCTATATAATTGATTTTTTCGCGTGCTTCGTGTGATCACTTCATAAACTGTATGAATATTTGATACATATTAATCGGTAAAAGATAAATGCGTCCGGCTTACTGACCCGCGGCTTCCTCGACGGGATACCCTGCGACACAGTTACATCCGCTCAAACGCCGTATCTATCTTATACGATGTTACACCTGCTCCGCTTTATGCTTCTGTTGGCACAGTCTAATTCTCTCCAACACGGTTTGCAGCGTATTTTGCTCTAAGTAAGCTTCATAATGAAGCTCCGCCTCGTGGAAGAAATGATCCATTACACCCTGAATGTTCGCAGAGACGAGACAGGCTTCCTCCGGATTTCCCGAGCACCAATGCGGCTTCAATGTGCCGCCGGAAAGCGTGCGATAAATCTGAGCCAGCGAAACCTCATGCGTCTCGCAGTTCAAAATATAGCCGCCGCCAATGCCTTCTTTCGTCTTGACATAACCATGCTTCTTCAAAGTGCTCATAATCTTCCGAATCCGCGTCGGATTCGTCGCCACATTGCGGGCTATCGTCTCGCTGCTGGCCATATGATCGGGCAAATACGCTAACAAGACCAAGCTGTGAACCGCTACCGTAAATTCACTATTCATAATTACAACTCCCTCTCTTGAAGGATACTGTAATCATATTTCATACAGTTGATAAAGTCAAACTATACATTAAGAAGAAATGGTTTGGTTACGCGTAAGCAGAAACTCCGCAAATTCGTCTAAGGATTGAAATCTATTCATCTTCACTCCTTGAGCGCGGAGATGGCTCTCCAATAAAATGTCGAGTCGTTCGACAGCCGTTTGAAGCGGTGCAAGGTTTTGCGGGTCAAGAAGACTGGCGAGATCGGGAAGACCTATTCTTCTATATACGTCCTGATAGTCGGTATTGGACTCGATTCTGCAAGGGAAATGCCCCTTCTCCGTATAATAAAGAAAATGCGCGATTTCATCCTGAATCCCGATAGCAGAGAAGAAAGCCGTATTATAGTCCCGCTTTTCGCAAGCCGTAATGATTTTGTCTAACGTCCCTTTCGTCTCCTCGTAAAATCCTTTCATCCGATCGGGATACGAAGATGCGCAGGCGTACGACTCCTTCTTGAGCTTGATCAATACCAGCGTTTCTGCTGTCAACTGCTCGCAGGCCGAAATAATTTCTGCAGGAAGCAGTGATTGTATGATCTTCTCGTACAGCTCTTCATAATGGGCTGGTTTTAATGGCAGCTGCAGCATTTGATCCTTATTTTTTCCCCATCCTGCTGTCAAATAGGTTTGGTTTACCAATGCTAAACATTTCATAATCAGCGTTAACACGCCATAAGCCTCCGTTCGATAAAAGCTTATGTTTACATTCTCATCGGCTCGGGTCATTTTGTACAAATGAACATAAGCATCGCGCAGCAACGACTCTGCCTTATTCGCTAGCTGAAGCCCTTGCTCCGGCTCCTGCATGACGGCAATCTTCTCGCGCAGCTTCATGAAGCGAGCGTGATCCTCGTCCGAGCGAACATATAGTAAGCGGCAATCGGCAATAATGGTCGTTTGCACTTCTTCAAAGGAGGCCATGCGTTCTGCCCGCTCCCAGCTAATCGGCCAGAAATCAAAGCTAATACTCATCTTTATGTATTGGGAAAGGGTTTACGTCCGATAAATCCTTCATGCCAGCCATGATAATGGGCAGCGCTCTCCTCCCCTTCCTTCCAGCAGATGAGTATCTCCTCGCCATCCAGCATCGCGGGAAAATCAATCAAGCCGGGTTGGATCATTTTCAGTAGGACGCCCTTCCGCTTAAAATTTTCGATTAAAAGATCCGTTTCCATCTTCATAAACTCCAGCTTGCTTTCCATCTCAAAAAAAGGATCATGCTTGCCGTTCGTTTGCGTAAACGCTTGCTTGTGAATCATTTTCGTCTTCTGATACTCCAATAATTGACCCTCGAACTGCTCTGTTACTTGCTGGAGCTTCCGCAAATCCTCCTTCAGCTGCGGCAGCAGCGCGTTCGCTTCGTCCAGCGTAAATAGCTTATGTTCCATGATGTCATAGCCCCCTTTACTTATAAACATAATTATAAATACCCATTTCGTTCGAACAGGCTTACCAATTGATTCGAGGTATCTCTAATGAAAAGCTGGACTTTTTCCTCTGTAATATACTCTGGTTTAACACCTGGCTCCTTGGAGCTATCCGTGAACCACAGCAGCGTTCTTGCCTTCCACTTCTCAACCTCTTCTGCTGACAGCATGCCCGGAACGCCGACAGAAACGGCATTGGATAGAATGTCCCACATCTCAGGTCTCCAAGGCTCATTTTGAAATAAATTAAAATCGACTTGATCCGTCTCTGCATAGTACACGGAGCGTTCATCAGCCATTGGATTGTCCGCTATGCTTGTTCTAAAGTCGCGATATACCGTATGCAGCCATATCAAATCAGTCAATACATGCGCTATATAGCCTTTTGCGAACCAATACTGCTGCTTGTCTGTATGATAAGAATCGAAAAATAGCCGCAGCTTGATTTGAAACAAATCTTCGACGTTTGATTCTTCGTTCATGCCAAAATGGGTTCTCCGTTTATCCTCTCTCGTCGTATGTTCCCTCATATGAATCGCATCAGGAGCAATGCTTCCTAATAAAAAATCAGCGTTTATTTCCATACCTTTATGTCTGAATATTTTTTCGGCAATGCTTATATGTACCATGGGCAGCGGCATTGTTGAGCTCTCCCTTATCTATAGCTAACTTTCTTATTCCTAGCTGCATTCCTGACGGCAGAGGAAACACCACCCTGCACTTCATTATTTTACCGCACATACGTTCTGCTGTAAATGTTTGCCACGGTAGATTTTCAATATTAAAAAGCAGAGAAAATGGGCTCACCGTTCAGAAGCGGCCGGCATCGATTTTCACAAAGCAAGGGTATTCGTTCGCGAATCCATGGGTGTATTTTCTCGTTCTCCATTTGAAACGCGTAGTACCCCAAAACCGCCATAAGCACGAAGCCTTCCAGAACGGCGGTGACTTGCTCCGGTACATTACTATCGCCAAAATACCCTTCGAGCACAAATTTCCTGGACAGGGCCGGAGCATTTAAAGCTGCCATCGCCAAATCATGCATATAGAACCCATATCCAAATGTCTTTTTATATGCAAACAGCAACCTGCTTTCTTTACGTTTGTCTGTTGCAGGATAAATATGGATAGTACTAGAATAGATTATTAACCTATTACTGGGAGTGAACGCATGAAGACCTCAACCTATCAAGAATTCGTACAATTAGTTAGGCACTATAAGATTTTCCCATTCTCCGACTTGATTCCCGAGCACCCTTCGCTAACGGCTGTTGCCGCAGATAACGAATGGCATACCGGATCAGAGCTGGATCCATGGCTATGGCGCGTCAAAATCGTAAAGGATGAGCTTGCGGCTTACGGCAAATTTTTTGGCACAAAACTCTCCTTCATCCAAGTGGACCTCTTTCCATTAGTAAAATCACTGCTTTCACAAGGCAAAAGCGTCGAGGAAAGGTATAGCAGCGGATTGATGTCACAGCACGCACGGAACATCTACAATATCATTGCGGAGGCCGGCAATATCGACTCCCGAAATTTGCGTAAGGCTTCCGGATTGACTGACAAGGAGCAGAAAAAGGACTATGAGCGGGCGCTTGTCGAGCTGCAAAATTTTGCGGACATCGTCATTACCGGCGCCCAGGAAAGCGACTTCGAGGGCGGGTGGAGCAGCATGTGCTTTGAAAGCTCCGATCACTGGCTGCATGTGACGTTAGGTAAAACGGCAGCCCCATCGGATGATCTTGCGAGCATGAGGGCTGCCGTTAAAGCTGAGCTGAGCGAGGTATGTACGGATAAAGCCATGAAATACTTGGATAAAAAATTGAAGCTTAACCTTTAGCTTGAATTTAACAAGGTGTCGGGTTAGGAGGACGCAGCGGCAGCCTAGAACTTGAAAATTAAGTCCTGGACTGCCGCTGCCTTTCTCAACTATATATTTCAGTCTATATAAATTGAACTAATCAATCACGCGAGTTCACGGCTGCACCGGCAGCACGAACTGGAAAAACGCCCGCTAATTTGCCTCAGACACGCTCTATAAAAACGATTAATGGGAAAACCAGGCGTTATTCACGGGAATAATCGCTTCTAGTCGGCAATCGGACCACATTAGCGGGACAAATTCCAGTTAGGCCAGACTTACTCGCTGATGAAGCAAGTTTAGCGGGATCTTTTCCAGTTAGATTCGTCATTCATCTCGCTTCCTCCTCAACCGAGCTTTTGAACGCAATGACCTCCTCCAGCTTATTCGTTTTCAAAACCAGCTTTTCTGTATCGAACACTAAAAACATCGGCAGTTTGTCGATATCGAGCGCTTCCTTCACGTCGAGCACGTAATTCGGATTATACTCCAGAAAGCTAAGCCCGCCTTCAAAGAGTTCAGGCGCTTCTTTCTCCATATATTCGGCATCGTAAGGCTGCTTCACACCTTTCTCATACACGATCGTCGTGCGATAGCTCCCCTTGCCGCCAGCGAACAAGCCCATTCTTCCCAAAATCTCCTCTTCGCTCATAGGAATGAGGATCAGCTCATTGGGAGTGTCCGTTATCTCTTCTGTTTTGGAAGGATTGATTTGAACCTTCTGCCCGAGCTTCAAATCGGCCCATTGCAGCTGCTCGCCGGCTTCATTTCGAATTTTGGTGCTTGGCAGAACTCGCGCTTCATAGCTGGCGCCCCAATCATCCATGCCAGGTCCCCGCTCATCCCGCTTCGTCCACTCCGAAATATCGAAGTCGATGATCTGATCCCGCTCGTTCAAGCTGCCCACGAGGCCGATCATTTGATCATCCTTGTAATGCCCATAAGGCTTAGTCGCACACCCCGTTATGATTAAGCATATCGCCAAAATAAGAAAGGCACCGGTTACCGACATTCGCTTCATACGCTCTCTCCCCCTTAAGACTTAGCGGCGGCGGCAAACTCCCGCTTCGTAAGTCATCTCCTTAAAACAAATAACGAGCCTTGGAGCCCTATTGTTTCAATATCTGCCAATTATGCAGCTTATTTTGCACGTCGCACCAATCATTTCCTCATTTTCGCCCATGATATATAATAGAGAAGTCCCCAATGGACGCTTAACCGAACGAGTTAATCGATGCTTCACAAAACGTTAGGAGAATTCATATGGACATTATAGAAATCGAAATGAAGCTAATTGACGAGGATACTGACCAGCCGAGATACCAATTCGACGAAGAAGCGCTGGAAGAATTAATGAAAAGCATTGAGGAAATCGGACTGCTCTCTCCGATTAAAGTAAGGACGACGGGCAACGGCCGCTACAAAATCATTTACGGCAATCGCCGCTATAAAGCGACCAAGCTGCTTGGCCGAACTACCATTCCGTGCATCGTATCGACGGTGACGGACGAAATGGAAATTTACTTGGAGCAAATCGCGGAAAATTTAACGCGCGAGGGCTTCTCTCCGATCGAGGAAGCCGAGGCGTTCAATAAGCTGCTGAATGATCCAAAGTTCAGAAGCTCCGTCAAATTTCTATCCGGTAAGCTGGGCAAGCCGGAAAGCTACATCAAAAACAAATGCGAGCTGCTGAAGTTCGGCAATGCGGTGAAGAAGCTGATCGTGAGCGGTACCGAGATCAGGAAGGACAAGCTGACCGAGGATCAGCTGCTGCCGCTGAAGGACTTGCCCATCGAGCACCGTGACCCTCTGGCTCTTATCGTGGCAAGGGATGAGCTCCCGGTCAGCGATGTGAAGAAGATCGCCAAGCTGTTCAAGGACAAAACGATTTCGGACAGCACCAAGGATAAGCTCCTGTTCAAAACCGGCAGCGGCCTTATCGAAACCTGGTCGACCCATGAGCAAAACAAAGCGGAGCGGGCGAAGCCGGCAGCGGAGCCCAAGCCATCCGCGAAAGCGGACAAACAAGCGAAGCAGCGGGAGTTGCAGTTAGCAGAAGGGCCGCATGCAAAAGAAGAAATGAACCAGCAAGCGACAGGAGCATCCCATGCAGCATCTACTACTCCTATCGCGCTTGAGCTGCAGCAGCTGGCTGCCGCGCTTCCCGTTTTCAGCGCTTTGCCGCCCGAGGTGCTGCAATCCGCCAGGGCCATCCCGGCCGGCGAGCAGGAAAGCTTTGCCCAAGACGTTGAATCGCTCATCGGCCACCTGGAAAAACATTTGGCGGAATGGAAGACGGTACGCGAGCTTGCGAACCTGAAATCGATAACAACGGCAAATACAACGACAACGTAATCAAAAAAAAGCTGCTCCAGAAGTTACGCGTCCTGTTTGCAGCTTTTTTTTCTATGCCGAAAGCCTTACGTCCCGATAGATTCATGGCGACCTGAACGGCTTTAGCCTTGTCGCTTGGACGAGTCCATGCGCTAAGCCGGGCGCCAGCCTCGCCGCGCCCGGCAGCAGCTGCGTCACTGCCGGCATGCTTAATAGCCATTGCAGCAAGCTCCCCCATCTCAAGGGCCCGTTGAACTCACGCTGAATGGTACGCGTATACTGCTGCTCCCAGTCACCCAGAGTCAGGTTCCCCCGCAAATAGCTGTCAACAAGCGGAGCGCAAATGGCCGCAGAACGCAGCGCCATCGACATGCCGTCTCCGCAGAGCGGAGCGATCATCGCGGCGGCGTCTCCTAAGAGCGGAAGCGTGTCCCACGCCAGCGGCTTTCTTTTCAAATGCACGGGAGCAACCGCTGCCTGCGTATCTCTTACCGGTACAGCTGCTGCCAGCCTTTGCGCCAGCTTCGGGTTTCTCTGCGCAGCGGCTTCCATAATGGACATAATCGATTTT
Source organism: Paenibacillus alkaliterrae (assembly GCF_021532375.1). Classification (GTDB taxonomy): domain Bacteria; phylum Bacillota; class Bacilli; order Paenibacillales; family Paenibacillaceae; genus Pristimantibacillus; species Pristimantibacillus alkaliterrae. Next base: position 83,156 of record NZ_JAKGAP010000027.1, on the reverse strand, counting down.
CCCGCATTCGCGAAAGCGTCACGTTCCAGCAGCGCCGCCGCATTCACATGCCCGTCTTCAACCTTGCATAACCCCAAATAACCCCCGCGGAAAAAATACATCTCAATAACTGGCTCCATCGTGATCCCGTCAAAATGCGATTTTACGCCCATATACGTTTTCTGCGACGAGGTTTTCTGCCGATTTCCAGGCAGTCCGGCATGCGGATTCGCTCCCCATGCCGCAACGACCGTTCTTGCTTGTATCGTACTTATATCCCCGCCCCGCTTCGTCCTAATCACATAACCCGTCCCGCTGGGATGGACATCGGTGACCGTCGTTGCAGTGTGCAGCTGCGCCCCGGCCTGCTGAGCGGCACGATGCAGCTCAGCATCGAGCGCATACCGGCTCAATCCCCATGCCGCACCCGGCAGAGGAAGCTCCACTTCGGCCCCGTTGTCAAATATTAATCGTATCCGTTCAATGATACGGGGACGGAGCGCGGCAACCGTTTCAGTTAAGCCAAATGCATGCATCGTGCTCTGCGCCTCCGGCGACAGAAACTCCCCGCACACCTTATGGCGGGGAAAGGTCTGACGGTCGATCAGCACCGTCTCCCAGCCCTTATCCGCAAATGCTTTCGCCAGACAGCTCCCCGCCAGGCCTGCACCAAGCACGGCAGCATCCACTCTACGTTCCATCCCATTCAACTCCGCCCGCCGGTTTTGTTTTGCCGATCACAACCGCGTATCGAAACAATGGTCTCCAGGAGCAGTCCATCTGCGCCGGTCCGATCGCTTCCTTGAGCCGCTCCCAATCCTTCGCACGGAAGCCTTTGGCCACGGACAATGGACCGTCATTCCGTATATATCGGTTAGACGAAATGATCCGAGTCGCCAGCCATACCGCAGTCCAAGCGATCCAATGCCGATGGATATCGTTCACGACAACGCCAAGCCGCGCCCCCTTCAGCATGCTTGCAACGACGGCAGGAAGCTCTTCCTCGGCAAAATGATGCAAAAGCTGCGTTCCCGTGACGATATCCGCGCCCCCCTCAGGCAGCACGAATAAGTCCCCGCGCATCACCTGTACGCGCGGCTCGTCGTGAAATAAAAGCCTCGCTTCCGCGCAGGCCTCCTCCGTTGCGTCGACCAACGTAACGGTTAGATCAACGCCGCTCGCAGCCGCCCACTGCAATAGCCGCCGATTTACGTCGCCGGAGCCGGCTCCGACATCCATGACCGATAAGCGCTTCGGCTTGCCCGCCGCCCGCCATAGCCGCTTTACGCCATATAGCGTAGGTGCGGCAGCGGCAAACAGCAGATTAAGGATACGAAGCTCCCGCAGCGCTTCGCGAAGCTCCTCTCCTCCGGAAGAGAAATCGTCCATGAGTTCTGCCGCTATAGCCCGCTCGCGCAGCGCTCTAGGCATAAAGCTCATCCGTAAGCTGCTCACTCCTGATGACGGACGAGGCGTAAGCTATTTTTATCAGCTCCGCAGTCAGGCCGGGACCGAAGGCCAGTGCCAACCCTTCCACGCCCGTCGAGCCCTGCTCCCGCAGCTGCTTTCTCATTGCCTGCAGGACGAATAGAATCGTTGCGGAGGAGACGTTTCCAATGTCGCGCAGCACGCCAAGGCTCGGCGCAACCTGTTCGTCCGAGAGCGCATACCGGTCCCGCAGCACTTCGATGATTCCTTTTCCGCCCGGATGCACGGCCCACAGCTCAGGCTTCTCCGTGCCGCACAGCCGCTCGATTTCCTGCGGAATCCATTCCCCGATCAGCTTCGGAATGTTCGGCGACAAATAAAGATCGAAGCCGTAATTGCCGACCTCCCATACCATTTCCTCCGCGCCTTCGGGCAGCAGAACCGAACGCTGCTCACCCAGCAGGAACACATGCTTATGGCGCGAATCGGCCTTCGCCACGACGCAGGCGGAGGCGCCATCGCCGAAGAAGGAAACTCCGAACAGCGAGTCGCGGTCGCCGGTCGGCTGAATATGCAGCGTGCACAGCTCGACGCAGACGACGAGCACGTTGGCTCCCGGATAGCCGGCGGCAAGCTGCCTGGACAGGCACACCGCCTTTAACCCGGCTGCGCATCCGATAAAGGTAAGCGGCAGCCGGGTCACATTCGCGGGCAAGCCTAGTTCCCTCACCAGCACGGCGTCCAGTCCGGGAAGAAACTGCCCGGTGCAGCTAACCGTGATCAGGTGGGTAATGTCGCCGGCAGCGGTGCCCGCATCGCTCAGTGCCGCTCTCGCCGCTGACAACGCAAGCGGTACGGACTCTCTTTTGTAGATGGACATCCGTTCTGCCGTTGTCGGGACATTATCTTCGAGGCTGCGAGGAAAATAACGGCAAGCGGCAGCTTCCTCCTGCAAATTCGGCTCGCATGTATAACGGCTCTCCACCCCGCACTGCTTAAAAATCCTTCTCGCCCAGCGAGCCGCATCCTGCTTGTCGCCCAGCGCCTCCACCAGCCTGCGGGCCGTATCGGCCTGATCGAGCCGGTAAGGGGGCAAGGCGGTTCCTATTCCTACGATCGCCATATGATCAAATGTTTGTTCCATTCGGCTTCATCCTCTCTTCTAAACGGACGAGTAGCGTCCTGTCCTATTTATACGGCCCGGCCGCTTCAAATATGACGATGAACGCGTATAATTGAGGAAAGGAGGGATCGCGATTGAACACATTCGATCGAATAGCAGCCCGTATCGTTGAAGCTAAGCGAATTACCGTTCTCACGGGAGCAGGCATCAGCACGGCCAGCGGCATTCCCGATTTCCGTTCGCGCGGCGGCCTCTATGACAACGGCCTGCCGATGGAGCAGCTGTTGTCCAGATCCTATTTCAACAACAATCCGCGCCGGTTTTGGCATTATTTTAAGAAAACCTTCCAACTGGACCGCATGTCGGAGCTGCGTCCGAACGCCGGGCATTTCTTCATGAAGGAACTGGAAAATGCGGGGAAAGAGGTAACGGTTCTTACGCAAAACGTAGACGGGTTTCACCGCGCGGCAGGCAGCGGGCACGTCATTGAAATGCACGGCACCTTAATGTACGCATGCTGCCCAGCATGCAAAAAGCGATACCCGATAAAAGAGCTGCTGGAGGCGGATGTTCCGGCTTGCGCTGCAGACGGGGCGGACTTAAAGCCAGATATCGTATTGTTCGGGGAAGCCGTCAGACATATGGAGGAAGCCTATGCGGCTGTGTGCGAGTCCGATGTGTTCATCGTGATGGGGTCTTCGCTTGAGGTATATCCAGTCAACACGTTGCCTTCTTACACTCGAAACGCCAGGGAAATGACGACTATCCTGATCAATAGGGATACCACGCGAATGGATCCGCTGTTTCAGTATGTGCTGAACAGCGACATTAACGAGTGCATTGATCGGATTAAGGCATCCCCGTACTGGAGTTTGGATGCCCTCAAATAAAAAGAAGCTGCGTGCATGCCCGGCGGGCCTGTACGCAGCTTCCTTACAAACGGAAATCGCTTCCTGGAAGGAGTCCATTGTCATTTTTTCTTGATTCGTTTTGCCGACTGTATGGCACTCTTCATGAACTCTCTCTTGGCTTCTGTTGATTTTCGCGAAGATTTCAAATCCTCAGCTATAAGCTTGACCGTACGTTCATGAAGAGTTTCTCCGTTTAACTTCATACATAGCACCGCCCTAAAGGGAACTAACGATAACCTCTCGTTGATCCATTTATTGACGAAGATATGCATACTAATACTCTTCTATGTCAGCATCATCCGGAATTTGGAACATCATTAAATGCAAATTTTCCGAATTGACCGTACCCGTATCCTCAAAATAACGGTTTTGATAAAAACTCAGCGCCCGTTCATCCGGCACAGACCATAAAAACAAATATCTGCACGCAAAAATTTGAGAAAATTGGTAAACGTCATAAATGATCTTGTTAATGGCCAGCGTACCTATGCCTTTATCCTGAAAACGTTCTTCCACAGCCAGAAACTTAACTTCTATAGCAGGTACCAAGAAGGTCGAAATGCCCAGACTGCTGGCCTCTTCTTTCGAGATTTGCACTTGTGTACATGCTGCGGTGAAAAAACCTACAGCCTTCTCCTCGTAAATGATAACCGTGGTAGCAGCCAATCCATTCTGGTGATCGTAACGCGCCTTATATGTAGTGAAAAAGTAATTGTCTATCAACCTGTTCCCGCAAGAAAACCCTTGAACATGCTCAATCGAGACCTTGTCCAAGGGAACAAATGTCAGTTCTTCAGGTGCAACCTTAAGTGTGGGCATCATTCTAATCAGCGTTATCCTGACTTCTGCTCTTTTCGGTTAAGCAACGCGCCTACCCGGAGGCATTCTATTATAAACGCTTTTTTTTGAGCAGATCCTTCTTTTGTTTTAAAATCGTTCGCAATCATTTGGGCAGCCTGTTCCGACAGCTGAATATCGTGATTTAAGTTCACTTTGCTCACGCTCCTCATTACCTATAATTATCCATAAAAAAAACTTAACGTCAATAATGAACAATTGGTGAGGGTATCAAAAAGTACACGACAAAATGCAAAACACCGGCCTAAGGTCGGTGTTTTGCCGTTGGGTGAAAGATGAAGCGATCCTCGTTGCTTTGAGTAGTGAATTCAAAAAAGGGGTGAATTGAATGGTTTAGCTTCCTAGCACCAAGACGATCTTACCGCGCACATGACGCTGCGACAGCCGCGTCAACGCTTCGGAAACCTCCTCTATCCTGATCGTCTCGCCAATCATCGGTTCGATCTTGCCTTCGAGCATAAATGTCATAAATTCATCAGCCATACACGCCAAATCTTCCTGAGGGGCACGGTCCCCCGAAGTATGGGCGCCGCCTAGCATCAGCTTGTGCACGGTGAACGTTTTCCAGCTCGGCTGGAAATCCGCGACGATTTCCGGCGCACCTGCAATGCATGCGAGCTGGCCGCCGAAGGCAAGCGCGGACAAGTCGGCCTGCGCCAGCTTGCGATTAAGGGTATTGAGGATGCAGTCTACGCCACGGCCATTCGTCAGTTCTATGATGCGGCCGTGCACGTCCTCCGTCTTGTAGTCGATGACGACGTCAGCTCCCAAGCTGCGCACGTAATCGGAATTGCCTGGCGAAGCGCTTGCGATGATCTGAGAAGCACCAAACACTCGGGCTAGCTGAATCGCATAACCTCCCACGCCTCCAGCACCTGCGTGGATGAAGATCGTCTGTCCTTTTCCAATTCGCATTTTGCGCACAAGCGCCTGATAAGCCGTTAGTCCCGCGCAGGGGAAAGCCGCTGCCGATTCGAAGGATATGTCCTGCGGAATGGCTGCGGTTGTATGGGCCGTCGTAACCGCATACTCCGCGAATCCCCCTGGTTTTGAGAGATCGCCGTGGTAGACAACGCGATCGCCGGCTTTCCAGCGCGTGACGCCTTCGCCGATGGCATCTACGACCCCGGCGACATCAACGCCGGGTACAAACGGGTAGGTCCAATCGGGATGGCCTCCTGCCGCAACCTTATAATCGACCGGGTTAAGCGATGCGGCCTGGACGCGCACGCGTATTTCACCCGGTCCAGGCTCAGGCAGCGGCAGCTCCGTAAGTCTCATGGCGTCCGGCGTTCCCGGACCGTCAAGTACAATCGCCTTCATGATTCCAGTTCCTCCCCTTTCTTCATTAAGAACTAAAGTCTAAGCCCTTGGAAATCCAAACGTATACTGCTTCGGCAGATCGATTTCTTTACGAAGAATAGCAGCCGCTTCCAGCGTCCAATACGGATTTCTTAACATTCCTCTTCCAACAGCCACAAGATCGGCATCTTCATTTCCAATAACAGCGTTCGCTAGTGACGGTTCATCCAATCTTCCAACCGCAATGACCGGAATGTCAAGTGCTTGCCTAATGGCTCTTGCCAACGGAACTTGATAGGCAACATGCGTTCCCGGTCTTCCCTCAGCGGCTATTGGACCTTCTCCCCCTGCACTGATATGAAACATATCAACTCCTGCTTGCTGATACTCCCTTGAAAAATCAATGCTCTCGTTAATTCCATACCCGCCTTTAACATATTCTCCGGCAGAAATTCTCATAATTAACGGCATATCCGCAGGCATTTCGCTTTTAGCAGCTTGGATGACCTCTTTGCCGAACCTTGTTAATTCCTTTCCGTACTCATCCGTTCTTTTATTCGTTAAAGGCGAATGAAATTGATGAATTAAATAGCCGTGAGCGCCATGAAGCTCAATCGCGTCTACTCCAGCTTGAACGGCTCTGCGTACAGCAATACGGAATTTGTTAACCATTTCTTTGACTTCATCGGTTTCAAGAGCCCTAGGCGTTTTCGATTTTTCATCAAAAGGAACGGCAGATGGCGCGACCGGCACGTCAGCATCTTCCGCTTTTCGTCCTGCATGAGCGATTTGTATGGCTACTTTCGCTCCATGCTGATGACAAGCTTCTACGATACGGGTTAAAGCGGGAATTTGATCATCTGACCATAGCCCTAAATCATAATCCGAAATACGTCCGTCTGGTTCAACATCCGTCATCTCGATGATAATGAAGCCCGCTCCGCCGACCGCACGGCTGACATAATGCGTGTAGTGCCAATCCGTCGCAATACCGTCTTTACCCGTTACCGAATATTGACACATAGGAGGCATAACCACACGGTTTTTTAATGACAATCCCTTCAACTGATAAGGGGTGAATAAATGTTTCATGGAAAAACTCCTCTTCTGACAAGTTGATGATCGAAGTACCTGTAAGCAAAATAAAAATGCATGCACATGCATGTAATTTTACAGGCGATTACCATCTCTGTCAAACAAGAAACCACCAAAAATAAAAAGACGGCATATCCTTCACCCGCCTTATAGACAGTTGCAGGTATAGTTATCCCGTCATGTATGAAACAAATGATTGAATTGTTCGAGTTCCAGTTTCATTGTTTTTTTGGAAAAAACATTTTCGAGGGCTTCATTGAGTGTCAAAGACGCTTTATTAAGCTTTTCCTCTCCTTCTTTTGTTATGGAGGTGTAAATCGCTCTTCGATCCTCGATGCAAATTTGCCTTTTTAAAGCTCCGCAGCCCTTCTCTTCAAAACGGCTGACAAGTCTTGACATCGCACTTTGACTCAAGCCGACAATGTGCTGAAGCTGCTGCAATTTCAGTTTTTTTTCGGGTGCCTCAGATAAAAACAATAGCACGTAAAACTCTTTTAAGGATAACTGATGTTTTTCCTGGAGAATACCTTCTAACTCATTCGTGATCTTCATCTGTATATTCGTTAATGATATCCAACGCATTAACATCTGGTTATTGGGCTTGGAATCCATACTTACCACCTTTAAATGAAACGATATTCAGCCTTAGAAACACTATATCAGTTTTCTGTGTGAAACAGAAGGCTTGCTTCGATGGCGACGATATGATCGCCAGCCGAAATCGTAGGTTTCCTCGTCAGGCTGGTTTTTCGCCCAGGCCAATACGTTCAGCGTCGCTACGTCGATGCCGGCAAGCTTGAACATGCGCAAATCTTCATCCAGACCGGCTTCTCCCATTGATCGGGATTATAATCGCCGCCGTACCATATTTTCGGTTTGCTTGTGTTAATCATCTTGTCACTCCTCGTTATATATGATAAAACCGCATTAGACTACTTTATTTTATGACTTACGATTGCTAGATCCTATATAAAAAAATCGAATTCACATATAAGAATATTACGCTGAAAGCCCAAGCTACTTCGGCAAAGTATTTCGCGAGTATATGTCCATAACGTGAGCTAAAAGAACGCCTGCCGATCATAGGATCGACAGGCGTTTTGAATTTTTATATTATTCATATATTGGATCTGAGTGGAAAGATTCGATAAATTTACTTTTTAGACTTTCGAACTCTTTTAGGTAAGGATTTTACGAACTCAAATGGTTCATTTTTGGGGTTCTGTTTTCGCAAAGGAATTTAATTCACGCATGGCGCCTTTAAGCACGGTACACCAAGCATATCGACAAGCATCTGACACCAGAAGCTCGAATAAGTGAAGCCCCCGGAAGCCCGAACCTCCCTAATCGGGTACTTTTCATTCAGTACTCTTTCAGCTTGAACCCATGAGGATCCCTGTTTAACCAAATCATTGCGCTCTTTTTCGATATCGACCTCGTCAACCACATGCTTCTTTTGTATAATGAGCCCTACTTAAATGTAATAAACTTGAAATCTAATTTTCATCTCGTTTTAATGAAAGCCGCCTATAATAAAAACAACCCCCTTTTGTAATATATATAGTGAAGACCCGCAGCACCGATGCTGTGGGTCTCTTTTTGTTATTTTACGGGGATGCTGGCAGAAGCTCCACCAGCACAACCTCCGGCCGATTAAACAGCCGCTGCGGAACGACGCTGTTTCCAAGTCCGCGGCTTACGATTAGGGTGGAATCGCCCTCTTCATACTTGCCCGCGTCATACTTCGGCAGAAAGCCTTGTCCGGGCACAATCAAACCACCGACGAACAGCAGCCTGACTAGTCCGCCATGCGCATGACCCGAGAAGATCAAGTCCATCCCTCGCTGCACATTTACTTAGAACAGCTCAGGCCGGTGCGACAAGAGCAAGGTGTAAGCTTCCGAGTCCTGCGTCTCCGCCAAAGCCTCCGTTATATGCTCGTTCAGCTTATCGACATCGCCCTAAGCTTCGATAGATTCCAAGACTGCCACTTGCCGTCCTCGCGGGATTACTCACGCAAATCTATTAGCGCCTCATCAAGTCCGGCCAGCTCCGGGTGCTTGGCGTGCAGCTTTTGGAGCGCCGGCGCCGCATCGGCCGATAGCCTGCCCAGATAGGAAACATCGATTTTGCCGGTTTGCTCATAACGTTCACTGTTTTTCTCCGCGATTCGCGCATCGAAATTGGCGTAGTTCAAGGTCACGTAAGGGCGGCGAACATTTGAGAGGGCCAAAGAGTGTATCGGTAATCCGGTTTCGGATCGGCATGGCCGCGGGAGGAAGTTTTACTTGTCTGCCGGCGATATGAAGATCGGGACTTGCAATAGGTGTATTAAGGGAAATGAGCGCCTCTACATCTACCTGATGTTTTATCGCAATTGTTCTAAGCGTATCTCCAGCATCCGCGATATAGATCCTCAATGCTTTCACACCCTTTCACTCAAACGTTGATTTGGCGGACATGCCGCTTTAGCCTTGCCCGATGATATAATCTGCCGTGCGTATCGCCAAGGCAATTGTCGATAACGTCGGGTTGGTGCCTCCGATGCTCGGCAAGATGCTGTTATCAGCCACATAGAGACCGGATATGCCGTGTATTTGACCGTATCTGTTGGTTGCCGAAGTTAAAGGATCAGCCCCCATACGGCAAGTTCCCGCATAATGGGCGTCACTTCCCGGAGGCAACAGTTCGAGACTGCTCAGAGGGGCTTTCATGGCTAGTGAAGCCCGTTCCACGCCTTCCGTCGTTTGGTCGATAACTGCATAATCCTTTGCGCTGTAAGAGAAATCCACCTGGATACGCGGTACCCCGTATTCATCCAGATTGCTCGGATCGAGTGATATCTTGTTTTCAAACCGCGGTTCAGCATTGCCGTAACCGTGTAAATAAACTTCCAATTTCTCCGGTTCAGATTCTCCAGGCCCCCACAAATGTATACCGTAGGGACGCTCCTCCGTTTGCGGGATGAATATTTGCAATCCCCCGATAAAGCCCGGAAATTCATTGCGGTCTACGGTTGCCGCGCCCCTCACAAAAGCATGATCCGTCAAGTAATGGCCGATCGCTCTGCCCGGAATTCCGGACTGAAGCAAAATACGCGGAGTTTCAAATGTGCTTGCCGATAAAATAATGGTCTTCGCCCTGATCGAATAGGATGTTCTATCCGGAGTCAGCACGTTGACGCCGGCCGCTTTCCCTTGTTCGGTCAATACCTGCACGGCGCGGGCCTTCACGCCCAAATCGAAGGGCTTATGGTTCAAGGCATTTCCAAGAAAAGTGATGGAACTGAAAGCTGCATTGGAATGAACCACTCCATAGGATGACGGTTGGAGGTTGATGGCCATGGGCGCATCGATGACATCGGGAAATCCGTTTTCTTGAAGCCGCTTGAGAAGAACTTCTTGAAGTGATGAGCCCTTATTAAATTCTTGATTAACATTCATTGCTCTTTCGGCGATGTTGTAGTATACCTGCATTTCTTCTAACGGTACGGGCCATCCGGCAAGTTCGGAAGGATCCATACGAGGGCTGACCATTCCCCAATATAAAGTCCGTCCCCCTAGGGCAAATACCATATTTCCGGCCGGGAATTCAGGAAGCATATTCCCTATATTTCTCCAGACATTCGGGTTGCTCCATACATTTCCCGAATGACCGCTGGTTGGAATATTGAACAAGTGGGTCGGCAGCACGAGATCTCCCGCATCAATGACACCGATCCGTTTCTCATTTCCCCCCCACTGTTCGCATAGCCTCCAGATCGCGGCTCCCCCTCCGGCCCCGGTGCCAACGATCAGAACATCGTATTCGGTTTGGGCCATTTGTTCCAAAGGCGTAAGGGGAATCCAGTAACCTCTGAAATCCAATGGCGGTTCAGACGGAAAAGGGGCAGGACGGTTGTTAAAGTATCTGGTTGAAATGGTCGGGGAAGAAAGGTTTACCTGTCTGCCGGCGATGTTGAGATCGGGACCGGCAATATGCGGGTTTAGGAAGCTCAGCTCATCGATATGGAGATGATGTTTTGCCGCGATCCTTCTGAGCGTATCTCCAGCATCTGCTATATATAACCTCAATGCTGTCTCACATCCTTTTGGTCAAATCTTTATACTATGTATGAATATTTCGCATGTTTATGACAGTTTTGTTATTTCAAATCGAATCGACGCATAGATTAGTTGTATTTGGATTGAAGGATGTCTTAATCTGGTGGGGGCATAAATTTCACGATAACGTCGAGGATGTAATTGTTGAAAGAGTTCACAGCAGAGTACTTCAAGGAATGGGGCTGATCGTGCTTCACTCGGCTCATTTTTCAAAAATATTCAAGAAATTGATGGGCACTAGCTGTAATTTAAAAGTGAGAACGGACAATGAAAAAGAAGTCATATGGGTTGTCAATCTTGCCCATCCGATCACGCAAGGGATCGGTCAGTATCGGTATTTGGATTTATAGAACCTGTCATAGCGTTTAGGAGCAAGTAATTTTAACGCAAACAGCGTGCTTCCATGAAAGGACGAGCCGTCCATGAAAGCACGCTATTTATTTCATGACGCTAGTCTTTCTTTCATGACGTTATTATTTAGTGCTTTGATATTCGGCCATTTGCTGCTCGTAGATCGCATAGAAGTCATCCCATACAAGCACGTTATCCTTTTCTTTGCTCCACCACTCTTTATACCACGCTTCGATTTCTTTGCCGCCGCCGTTATTCCATTTATCTTGTGCATCCTTCATCGCTTGATCAACGGTATACTTGTCGCCGCCGATAATAGCTTTGGAGAAAATATCGCTGATCGGCGTTGCCAGATTCGTAAAAGTAACCTGCATATCCTTCGGAAGCTGCGGCATATGCTCGGAATGCGTAATGCCTTCGCCAACCGGAAGATCGGTCATGTAAGTGTCGCGGGCTTCCTTGAACAAGCGAAGTCCCTCTTTCTGCGATTGTACGGTTTCATTAAAAAATGCTTCGTTAAACCCGCATTTGCCTTCTTCCAGACGGCTGTGAAGCAGGTCATAATCGCTCGCCCACGTTACTTCATTCTTATATTTGTCCTGATCCGAAATTTCCGGACAGCCGTTTGCACCGGTTTTGTAATGCGTGCCTTCAATTCCGTAGCGGAATACCTTTCCGGTATCCACCTTCGTCAAGAAATCGATATGCTTGATAATCGCCTCCGGGTCTTTCGCATGCTTATTAACGACCGTCGTCATTTGAACCGGATTGTTCCATACCATCGTATGTTGGCCAACCGATGTTTTCGGCAGCGGAATAACCTTCAGCTTCGCGTTAGGCACATTTTGCTTCAGCGTTTCCAACTCCTTCGAGGAGAAGCTCACATAATCCATCGCGCTCCAGGAAATCATCCCGACCTTGCCGTTCAAGAAATCCTGCTTCGCCTTCGCCGCATCTTTGTCGGTCAAGAAATCCTTGTCAACGACGCCTGCATTGTACAGATCACGCTTGAATTCAGCGGCCGCTTTCATATTTTCAAGGCCAACGTAAATCTCGTTATTCTCGTCGACATTGAACCAGTTCGCATTAAACATATAGCGTATTAGACCAGCCGTATCGCCATGCTGATAGCCGGCGATGCCGTAGGTGTCATCTTGTCCATTCTTGTCCGGGTCGTTTTCGGTAAACGCCTTGGCGACCTGGATCATTTCCTCAGTCGTAGCCGGTGCCTCCAGACCCAGCTCCGCCAACCAGTCCTCGCGAATGAAGAAGCTCATTAGAGGATACACCTCGTTCACTCTTCCTACCTCGTACAATTTGCCGTCACTCTTCGTACCCGCCTGCTTCAACTGCGGAAATTTCTCCAGCATAGCCTTATACTCCACACTCGAGTTCTCAATTAAGTCTCCGATCGGCAGCAATTGCTTCTGATCGAACAGCGAGTTGCGGATGCTTGTACCGAATTCGAAAATCAGATCGGGAGCGCTTCCCGACGCGAACAGCACGTTCAGCTTCGATTGCGATTCCCAGCGGGGAATCGCCGTAAACTTCACGTTGGCTGGACCATTCTCATTGATCCATTTCGTCCACATATTGTCTTCGATCGTGCCCATTCCGTTTGGTACTGTCCCTCTGTCATAGATGGTCGAGGTGATTGTGGCGCGCTTTCCTCCGTTGTCTTCGTCTTTAGTCCCCGGACTGTTTGCTCCGCCTTCATTTTGATTGGAGCAGCCGGCCATAAGGCCGGCCGCCAATACGGCGATCATCGATAGCTTTTTCCAATTGTTTAATTTCTGCATGGATAGACCCTCTTTTCGTTCATTTTTTTGGACGAATATGATTGCTATGATCATTTCCCGGCCTGCAGGAAGCAGGCCCCGGAGAGATTAGCCTTTAATAGAGCCAAGCATGACGCCTTTAACGAAATACTTTTGAAGGAAAGGATAGACAAGCAAAATCGGCAGCACCATGACGATAACGGCTGCCGATCTGATCCCTTCCGGCGTAAGGTTGGCGATCATCGCAGGATCGGAGAAATCCTGCACCGCCGTAGTGGACATGATCATGCTCTGTACGAGCACCGTCATGTTGTACAATGACGTATCGTTGATATAAATGAGAACGCTCATGAACGCATTCCAATAGCCTACTCCGTAGAACAAAGCGATTGTTGCCAGCACCGGCTTCGAGAGAGGAAGCATAATCCGGAACAGCAGCCTAAGCTCCCCGCAGCCGTCGATCCGTGCCGCTTCGTCAATCTCAGATGGAATATTCGAGAAATAAGAGCGCATAATGAGCATATTATACGTACTGACCAGTCCAGGCAGCCATAGCGAATAATAACTGTTGACCAATCCAAGCTTCTGAACGATCAGATACGTCGGAATTAATCCCCCGCTGAAAATCATCGTAAACACCATCGCCATTGTAAAAAAACGTCTCGCATAAAATTGCTTGCGCGATAGCGGGTATGCGGCCATGATCGTGACGGCCAAGCTCAAGAACGTACCGATGAGCGTAATTTCAATGTTGTTCCAGAACGCATTCACGATCGGCGTACCCTCAAACAAGCTTTTGTAAGAGAAGAACGTGAACCCAACCGGCAGCAGGGAGACCTGCCCCGACATGACCGCCTTCGCGTCGCTTAAAGATAAAGCGACAATATTTAGAAACGGAAGAATGCAGCTTAACGTTATAAGCAGCAATACGAGATAATTAACGCCATAAAATACCTTTTCGCCATTGGATGCTCTCACAAGGCTGCCCCCTTACCATAAACCTTCGTTAAATTTTCGGGCTATATAATTCGCGCTGAAGATCAGAATAAAAGCTACTAAGGATTCGAACAAGCCCATAGCCGTCGTCAGTCCGAACTGCGCCCCTTGTAAACCTGTCCGGTAAATATAAGTGCTTATCACGTCCGCGATATCGTTCACAAGCGGATTTTGCATCATATACACTTGATCAAAGCCGACCTCCATGACGCGGCCCATCGAAAGAATGAGCAGAAGAATAATGGTGGATCGAATGCCCGGAAGCGTAATATGCCATATTTGCCGGGCCTTGCTCGCGCCGTCCATACCCGCCGCCTCGTATTGGCTGGGATCGATCGTAGTCAAAGCCGCCAGAAAGATAATTGCGCTGAACCCCATATCCTTCCAAATGCCGGAGCCTACGAAGATCGCGACCCACGAGCCCTCATTATATAAAAACTCATAAGGCTTGCCGAATAGGCTTTCCACCCAATGATTGACGGCACCGTTCTCCAGCGAGAAGATCGTTGTGACCATCATTGCGATAATGACCCAAGAGAAGAAATGCGGCATGTACACGATCGTCTGAACCGTACGCTTGAACAGCATATGCCTGACTTCGTTCAGCATGATAGCCAGCAGGATCGGAACCGGAAAGCCGAATATCAAGCTGAGTACGCTGAGCAATAACGTGTTTCTAATAATCTCGAGCGTTCTCGGATCACTGAACAGTGTTTCGAAATGCTTCAGTCCCACCCACGGACTGTTTATGACTCCGTCATAAAAGTTGTAATCCTTGAAGGCGATGATCAATCCGCCGATGGGAGCATAACGGAATATGAGGTAGAACAATATAACCGGTATAAACATAATCAGCAATGGAATGTTGGCTTTAAACCGTCTCATGCGCTGCAGCTTTAATTTGTGTTTTGCTTCCATAGCACTGCCCGGCGACCGCTGAGACGCTGCCGCTCCCGTTAAATTCATAGTCGTATACTCCTTTCTCTTGTTCGTTGTGAACGGGCTATACGTTTATTTTAACGAGAGTGAAGACTCTTAACATTTGATATTCAACAATAAATTATTAAAATTCTACACAAAAAAAACCACAGGCGGCAGTTTCCCGCACATGTGGATTTCAGTTATCCTATCCATGCTCCTTCCGAAAATCACTCGGCGACATCCCCGTCAGCTGCTTGAATACGGCCGTAAAATAGCTCGAATTGTCAAAGCCGGTCTGCTCGGCGATCTCAGTCATCTTCAGTTTCGTGCCGCGAAGCAGCGCCTTCGCCTTATCCACTCTCAATCCGCTTACGTAGTTTGTAAAGCCGATACCGGTCTCTCTCTTAAACAAATTGCTCAAATAGTTTGGCGTAACGTGCACGCAGGCCGCTGCCATTTGGAGCGTGCATACCTCCCGATAATGCAGCTCGATGTAATGCTTAGCGCGCTCTACTACATTATCCTGCTTCTCCTGCATCCAACGAGCGAACAGCTGGATGAAATCGCGGCTCTTACTCGATGCCCATTCCAGCAAACTTTCCGTTGAGCTCATAAGAAGGATGGAGCTCGGATTTAAATCCTCGTAAGAGGCTTCCTTCAAATGCTTAAAATCTGTCATTAAAATATCGGAGAAGACTGTCATTAACGTATACATTTCGGCCTTGCATTCCTGCAGGCCAAGCTGTGAGGCGCTTCTCAATTGAGCGTCTATCTTCACGCCAGCTCCCATATAATCGCCAATAATAAGCGCGGATACGATTTCTTCCTTGAGCTGATAAGAACGATTAGGACTTATCCATACATCCGTTAGCCCATCATGTCCGTTGCTGTTTATGTTATCGTAGAGGCTCGATAATTTTTCCAGCCCTTGCAGCGTACCTCCATCGAACCAGTTTATCGTCAGGCCGATCAGCTGCTTCACGGTGTTCTGCACGAGAGTGCGGTATACAGCCGCTTCCTCGCCCTGCTCCATGACAAAGGCATATTCTTGACTCTTGAGCGGCAGCCAGCTGCCCTTTATTTGCTGCAGCTGCAGCAGCTCGGAAATAATATTGGAGACGGCGTAATGCAAAAGTCCGATATCCCTATCCGAGTAGCTTTTGTCCGGCGGAAAGAAGCTGTCGATACGCAGCAAGTAAAATTGATAGCCGTCCCACTCAAGCGAAAGACTCTTCCATTCCGCCTTGTCGAAGGGCAGACGCAATATGGCGGCACGCAGCGCATTCGCCTGCCGCTCCTGTTCTTTCACCTTCTTCTTCAGCTCATTTAAGCGGAATCGCTCATATGCCTTCTGCAGTACCCGGCGTGTTTCGTCCAAAGACAGCGGCTTCAGCAGAAATTCAACCGCGCCGTGCCGGAGCGCCTTCTGAGCGTATTCGAAATCCCGATAGCCGGTCAAAATGATGACCATAATATCCTTCCCGCTTTGATGAAGCCTCTCTGCCAAGGCCAAGCCGTTCATGACGGGCATATTGATATCCGTTATGATCAAATTGGGTTCATAGGTCTCAATCGCGGCCAAGGCTTCTTCGCCATCCGAAGCTTCGCCGATAACCTCCCACCCCAATTGGCTATTGCCGATTAGCTTCGTCAAGCCCTCGCGAAACCATACTTCATCGTCAACGATGAGCAGCTTCCCAATCATTGCTGTTCCTCCTCTTCCGCTTTTTGATAAGGCAGCCGCAAGCGTACCGTCGTATAATCGCCAATCTTCGAGAAAATGTCAACGCCGTACGGCTCGCCGTGTACGAGATTAATGCGGCGGATGACGCTGCTTGTCCCGATCCGTTCCCGATCGCCTTCCGGTATCATTTGTGAAGGAGCGATTATCCTTTGAATCATGCTTGCGTCCATGCCGCAGCCGTTATCGGTAATTTCTATGATAAGAAAGTCAGGCTCCGATTGGCTGGCTGCCTGCCTAAAGCTGCGAATCGTCAGGCGGCGGTCGCTTTTTTTGTCGCGGAAGGCATGGACGAAGGCATTCTCGACAATAGGCTGGAACAACAGCCGGATGATCCGGCAATCATGCAGATCCAGCGGGATTTGAATATCGGTGGAGAGCGCCTCCTGATATCTGGCCTGCTGGATGTTGAAATAGTTTTCAAGCTGCTTCATCTCATCGCGCAGCGTCGTCAGCTTCTGTACCGGCTCGAGCGTATACTGCAGCATCTCCGATAACGAATTCACGAGCTGCGCCGATTTCTCATCGTTAAGTCCATAAAATTTCCAGAAAAACATGCCCAGCGTGTTGTACAGAAAATGAGGATTGAGCTGTGCCTGAATCGCTTTCAGCTCCGCTTCCTTCTCGCTTAGCTCCCGCTGATAAACTTCGCGAATCAACGTATCGATTTGATGCGTCATCTGATTGAAACTCTCGCCGATGAAGGCAAGCTCATCCTTCGTCTTAATGTTCACGCGGGTATCGAATGCTCCGTCCCGTACTCGCTTCATCCCGTAGACCAGACTTTTCAGCGGCCGCAGCAGCTTTTTGCTGACGATCAAAATAATGACCCAGTAGCATACAATACTTGCCAAAGCGGAAATAATCGCCACCTGTAAAATAACCCAGCTTCGATTCTGAATTTGCTTCAATGAAACCTTGCTGTATAAAGAGAAACGGACTCTATCGGAAATCTGCTTGGTGTATAAATAGGAGGTTCCGTTCTCCTTCCTGATCAGCGTTTCGTCCTTCTCCATGGCGGGAAGATCCGAATGCTCCTGCTCCTCATTATCTAACGAATACAAAAATCCGCCATCCTGGTCAAATAAATAAGCCCCTGTATCGCCTTGCATCCGCATATCCTTCAAGTACGATTCGAACAAGGACGAATTGAACAAAATCAGCATGACGCCGTATGTATCCAGATCGGTTGAGCGCATCAAGCGGCCCGCCAATATCCAGTTGCGATAGGCGTTCTGATGAAACTGCTCGGGGGCGATTCGGCTCCAGAGGTATTCGCCGCTTGTACCTTCCAGCTCCTTGACCTTCCCGGCCAGAAAGCTCTGATCGAGTTGAATGAAATGGCTGGCGAACGTGCCCACATTCGTAATATTGCCTTTCAAATCATAGATACGCACACCCATAATTTCCGGCGCGTCCAGCCTAACCTGAAGAAGCTGCTTATCCAGCTCTCTCTCGATCAGCATGCGGTCGAAGGGCGGCATATCCTCCGTCTGCCCGCTGATCGCTTGCTTGACGATCGGGTTTAAAGTAATGTAGTCCGTAATGCGGTACATATCCTTCACCCTTGAATCCAGACGAGCCAATACCTGCTGATTGGTCATCGCGTATTGCCGGCTGATTTCCTGATTAAACAGCGATAAGTGCACCTGATAAGTAATAAAGCCCGAAATGCTTAGTATTAGTAGATTCGCAATCGAGAGGATGAGAATCAGCTTCGTGCTAAAGCTGTAACGCCGCCCGAACATCGAGCGTAATTGAAAGGGCATGCTGGAATCCATCCTTTTCAGAGAAATGACACGATGAGATAGTCAGCTTTTGAAAAAGAATCAGTGCTTGACCGTTAGGTTGGAATCCGGTGCGGACAACAGATCCGTTATTTGTACAAAAAACGAATAAAGGAACCTAGGTCCGCTTTAGCTCTGAACAGGTGGTTCTATCCAGATATAACGGATCTAATGTCCGTTCATCGGCTCTGATGAATATTTACAGCGAAGTTACCGAAGCTTCGCTACCCATAATACCCACTATACGTTCTATTGAGGGGTAAGACAACCATTCTGACAAAGGGACAGTAGTATAGATACCTCCTCAAACGAATGAAAACTATCGAGGAAACGGTGGGCGCGAAAGACAGCATTAGGTATACGCTCACTCGCAAAACAGCGGGGCATAACAAGAGTTGGTTGGCAGTGCTGGTCCAGCTAATCTCCCATTAGCTTAATGCGTCGCCCCTACGAGATGAGAGACGAATCTAACTGGAAAAAATTCCGCTAAATTTGCTTTATCAGCGAGTAAGTCTGACCTAACTGGAATTGCTCCCGCTGATGTGGTCAGTTATTGTATAAATCCATCATGGCTAACTAAACTGCCCCCATAAAATGGGATGAACTACATAAGTCATGAGCATGAATGTTCTCTCTTCAACGGTTACATACTGAATAGGGTGGCTGCTAACATAGGGAAAAGAAATGGGGTTACGTTGATGAGTCAATCAAATGCTAAGGATCGTTCGCTGCGCTTGTTTGTGGCTGTTCCACTCACGAGGCCAATTGCCAATGAGTTACAGGAATGGACGCATGCCCATAGAGAAAAGCTGCCGTTTCGAAAATGGACCCATCCGGATGACTATCATATTACGCTTCAGTTTCTAGGAGAAACGCCGGCCGGAAAGATGGATGCGCTGCAAGCCGCGCTGATGGGGATAAAGGAAAGGGATTTGGCTCTGGCCTTGAACGGAGCAGGAACGTTCGGTCCGCCGACAGCACCCCGCATCCTGTGGGCAGCCGTTTCCGGACACCTGGAAGGATTAAGCTCGCTCCAGTCGGCCGTTACAAAGGCGACAATTTCCTGCGGCTTCAAGGCCGAGGATCGCCCTTATACTCCGCATATTACGGTTGCGAGAGGATTCGCGGGCACCGGCGCCATACCTGCCGAAGTGATGGCTAATGCTCCAAGCGGATTGCAATGGCGAGCGGACCGTTTCGTGCTTATGCGCACCCATATGCAAACTTCTCCGATGTATGAGGTAATCGGCGAATATCCGTTACACCCGCTTTCTGATCAAAGCGACAACCGTTAGCAGCACCAGAGGCATAAGAAATACAGCCGCCGTCCACACCGGATGAATGACGCTGACGACGCCTCCCCACTCCGTAGCTCCGTCAAAGGTAACGAGTCCCGTCAGAAAACCGAGCAGAGCAAGCGGCATCACGATCGTTCCGCTCTCCTTGAGCCGGAAGAGCTGACTGACAAATAAGCTCAGCACATAGAGGGTAATCGTCGTTTTCATATAGGAGCCCAGAATAAGAGACATCCCGATAATCGACTCGATTCTTTGAATAATTTCCTGAAACTCCACCAATCGCGCCATCGCGAAGAGCACATACGGCCTATCCGCCGCATAGGGCCCAAAGACCATAATGACGCAAACGGTAGACACACACAATGTAAATATATTGAAGCCCAAGGAAAAAAACATCGTCTTCGATATGGATAGTTTATTCGCCGGGTCTTTGACGACAAACGGCAGCAGCATGCCGAACAAGAAGATCTCTACATAAGGAAAGCCAAACGTAAAGTACGCCCCATGCAGGACAGGCTTGATCCCTTTAGGGAGGACGGGCAGCAGCAGCGACGGATCATAATCCGGTAAAGCTAAAAGAAAAACGGAGGCTAAAAAGATAGCAGTCAAGAGCACAATGAGCATAAACATTCTGGCTATGACCTCGATGCCCGCTCTTGCCGTTAAAGCGGATATAAGAAAAATCAGAAAGGTAAATGCATACATCGGAGTTTCCCTCAGCATGGAGCTAATCATAAATAAGCCTACATCAACGACAATGGCCGACTGCATCTGGAGAAGAAAAGAGATAGTCATTACCGATAAAATGACGGTCAGCGCGTTTCCTATTAATTTGCGGCTGTACTCGACATAAGTCAGATCGGGAAAGCGGCGGTGCAGAAACAGCAGCATGGCCAAAATACAGAAGCCGATCCCTCCCGATAGGAGAAGGGATAACCACGCTCCATTGCCGGCTTTGCCTATCAGCGGCCCCGGAATGTTGATAATGGAGGAGCCAGTCATAAATACGAAAAAAAGCATACCGATTTCATAGTGGCTAATGGTTTGTTTTCCGATGCTGATCTCCTCCTTTATCTGTACTTTTCATTACACACGCTTTCTGATCAAAGCGACAACCGTTAACAGCAGCAGAGGCATTAGAAATACAGCCCCCGCCCATACCGGATGAATGGTTGCGACGATGCCCCCCCACTGCGTAGACCCGTCAAAGGTAACGAGTCCCGTCAGAAAACCGAACAGAGCAAGCGGCATCACAATCGTTCCGCTCTCCTTGAGCTGGAAAAGCTGGCTGACAAATAAGCTTAGCACGTAGAGGGTAACCGACGTTTTCATATAGGAGCCCAGTATAAGAGACATCCCGATGATCGACTCGATTCTTTGAATAATTTCCTCAAACTCCACTATTCGAGCCATCGCGAAGATCACATAAGGCTTGTCGGCAGCATAGGGTCCAAACACCATAATCGCGCATACGGTAGCCGTACACAAAGTAAATACATTGAGACTCAAGGAAATAAACATCGTCCTCGATATGGATACTTTCTTCTCCGGGTCTTTGACGACAAACGGCAGCAGCATGCCGAACAAGAAGATCTCTACATAAGGAAAGCCAAACGTAAAGTACGCCCCATGCAGGACAGGCTTGATCCCTTTAGGGAGGACGGGCAGCAGCAGCGACGGATCATAATCCTGAATGGCTAACAAAAGAACAATGAATATAAAAAAGGACGTTAAAAGCAGGATCAGTGTAAACATTCTGACCATGACCTCAATTCCCGCTCTTGCGGTTAAGGCAGCTATGACGAAAACAGGAAAAGTAAACGCATACATCGGGGTTTCCCTCAGCATGGAGCTAATCATAAACAAGCCGACATCTGTGACAATGGCCGACTGCATCTGGAAAAGAAAGGTTATGGGCAATACCGATAAAATAACGGCAAGCACGCTGCCGACTAATTTGCGGCTGTATTCGACATAAGTCAGATCGGGAAAACGGCGGTGCAGATACAGCAGCATGGACATCATACCGAAACCGATTCCTCCGGAAATAAGCAGGGATAACCACGCTCCATTGCCGGCTTTGCCTATCAGCGGACCCGGAATGTTGATCATGGAGGAGCCGGTCATAAACACGAAAAAAAGCACTCCCAATTGAAAGTGGCTAATGGTTTGCTTCCCGATGTTTATCTCCTCCTTTATCTTGTTGACAAGTCTACCATTGCACCTTAAGAAAAGTATCGATTTGCTCAGCCAATCCTCCCAGGACCGGCTCGACTACATCATACATATCAAGCCAATCCTGATTATAGGCATAATCCGCGCTCAAGTATAGAGACACGACCAATAGACCGATATAAACCTTCTTTTCCCGTTTCGTTATTTTGTTTCTCAGAGCAATCCCGTCATACAGCAGCATGCCGCCGAGAGCTGCAACCAGAACCAGCAACCGTTCCAACATAGGCGAGTCTCCCTCTGTCAAGCTTACAAAACCGTTTTGTTTATAACCGTTCCGCCGGTAATGAGCTTCAGCTCCACCTCAATGTCAAACGGCATCTCTGCAAATCGCACATCCCAATTATCTTTAAGCTTCTCCCATGTTCCGGGACTCTTGCGGTAAATGCGGTTTCCTATGCCAATGACATCTATCCTATTCTTCTGAAGGAATTGGATGCAGTCGTTCACCTGCTTCGCGAGCGCCTTCTCCACCTTGCTTACGAATACTTGTTCATCCTCAAGCTTGTCAATCTTCGTACATCTCAATTCGCCAATGGCGAGCTCGCCTCTCAGCTTAACGCTGGCGCTTATTTTATCTCCTTTCACCAAAGGCTTTATTTTGACATCCATGGAAAGGACCTCAGTCGTCTCCTTCATGCCCTTCATCCCCGGACACGGAATTTCAACCACGCCCGAGCTGTATTCATTGCGCAAGATGATTAGCCCCTCTACTTTGCTTGCCGGCATTACTTCCTTCATTACACCGTCCTTGAAAAGGGCAAGACCGGCAGCGGAGAACATATCCTTTGTCTGTGGATCCTCATACACGTATGAAATGACCGCATCGGGATGAGCGCTCTTCAGCTCGCGTATTAAGCTAAGCAAGGAAGTATCCAGTGTTTTTGCGGCATTCTGGTAGGAGGATTCCTCCGTTCTTAGAAATTGCTGCGCCGTCGTTTGCTCGATAAGCGGCTTCTTCTCGAACAGCTTGCGGGCCGGACCCTTCGCAATCATGATCGATACGCTGCTTCTCGGCTCATGGTCCCGGTAAAACAGATCAAGAAGATTGCCAATTTTCTCGCTTTTGGCGAGCTTCTCTCCAATGATAATGACGCGCATATGGCTCCATTGGGCTTTCCTTCCCAGATGGATCGGAATATCGCGGATCGCCTCCATGACCGTATCGTCAACCGTATTAATATTAACGCTCGAAGGGCCCGTGGCGGTAGCCTCCGTTCCGACCTCTGCGGAAGCAGGACGATAGATTTGCGTCAGCATCTCGATTTTTCCATCCTTGCGTTGGTCGAGCGCCACGCCCATCACAAAGCCCCGCTCCGTCAGCTCGTACTTGCTCCAGCAGCCCGTGAGAAGCGTAAATATAGCTATCAAGCAAACGAAAACCGACATTTTTCTCATGCTGCATCATTCTTTCTGTTCGAAGATTTTCCATTTAGCTATTTCAACGGCTTATGCTTGTGCAAATCTCGCGGTTTTCGAAGCAGCGTCTTCAAGGGTACGCGCACGAAGACGTCCCTTAGCTCTGACAATCGCAGCGGTGCGAGCGGCGCCATATAAGGCTGGCCAAGCGTACGCAGCTTACAAAGATGAAGCAAAAGAAATAATAAGCAAATCATCATCCCGAACCCGCCCATAAGGGCGGCGCTGAGCATTAACGGAAAGCGTAATATCCGCAATGAAATCGCGACGCTGTACTGCGGAATGGAGAAGGACGCGATTCCCGTCAATGCGACTACGATGACCATGATGGGAGAGGCGATTCCGGCGCTGATGGCCGCATCCCCGATGACAAGCGCTCCTACGATGCTTACGGCAGAGCCGACCGGCCTGGGCAGGCGAATCCCTGCCTCACGCATCAGCTCGAAGAAAAATTCCATAAGCAGCGCTTCGAAAAAGGCCGGCAGCGGTATGCCCTCCCGCGCATTAAGTATGGCAAGCAGCAATACGGTTGGGATAAGCTCGGGGTGGAAGGTCGATAAAGCAATATAGATGCTGGGCAGCGTCAGCGCTATAATAAATGCCATAATACGAAGCAGCCGAACTAAGGAGGCTATCATTGTACGTTGATAATAATCCTCGCTCGATTGAAAAAATTCGGTAAATAAGCCCGGGCATAATAATACACCGCCTGTGCCTTGTACCAGAACCGCAATCTTGCCGTCAAGCATGCTGGCCACCACCATATCCGTTCGTTCCGTATACCGATGCTGAGGAAAAGGAGAATAGGTCGAGTCTTCAATGAGCTGTTCGATGTAAGATGTCTCCAATATTTCGAGCTGTTTGATTTGTTCGATTCTTTTTTTGAATTCTGCCAGCAGCTCGCCGTCAACGATATCCTCGATATATCCGTAAGCGACCGTCGATTTGGTTTCGCCGCCCGCGGTGACCATTTCGATTTTGAATTTCGGCGTCTTCAGGCGCAGACGGAGAAGACCAATATTTTTTTGCAAATTTTCAACGGTACTCTCGCGCGGTCCCTGGACAACCGATTCGTTGACCGGCTCGTTAACTTGTCTCGTCTCCACGGACTGTGCTCTGTAGCATAGCGCCTTATTCCATTGGTCAAACATGATGAGAAGTTGTCCATTTGATATTTCTTCCACCACATGATGCAAATTGTTCAGGATGATGGCTTTTTTCTCCGACACGCCATCCTGCTCGAAGAACGTACGTATATCTTGAGGCGTAACGTCCATGCCTGGTCCAATATGGTGAGTAACAAGGTCTTGAAGAGATAACTTCATATAGTTAACGGTATCTTCTTGGACAAGCGATCCATAGTAAACGGATAACGCCGTGAATTTCAATTCAGGACCATAATTCCAATGCTTGAAAATAATGTCCGAGCTCTTCGCGAATATCGATTCCAGATAATGAAGATTATCCGTTAACCGCTCGGAAATCGGCTGTTCAGAAATCGGCTGCCCGGGCTGTCCGGCTGCTTGCTGTTTATTCCCTTGCAGCGTTCCGCTTGTAGACTCAGATCTTGCTTGCGACTTGTTACCAGAGCTGTTTTCCATCGTGCGTTCACCTTGCTTCCATGTTCTGGTATGGTTTATTTACCAGTATGACCCTTGCCGCATACCGTTATACGGAACAAAAAAAAGACAGCGGCTAGGCCACCGTCAATATAATCGGCTTATTCTTTGTAATGATAATCGTATGCTCATGCTGTGCCGCAAAGCTGCGGTCCGGCGTGCTAAGCGTCCATCCGTCACGATGCGGAACGACATGCTCGGCGCCAGTTGTGAGGAACGGCTCAATCGTAATGACCAGCCCTTCCTTTAACGTTCGATTGTCGCGCTTGTTATACACAGGCACGATTTGCGGCCATTCATGTACCGCTTTGCCGACGCCGTGGCTGCACAAATCGCCGATTACTTTATAGCCTCCGTTCCTTGCTTCCGCCTGTATGATCCGGCCGATCTGATTGATTTTCACGCCGGCCTTCAAGGATGAAATCACCTTCATCATCGTCTGATGCGTATAATCGCAAAGCCTGATTAAAGCTTCGTCATACGGCGGCAACTGAAAGGAATGCCCCGTATCGGCGACATAACCGTCCTTCTCCGCACATACGTCGATATTAATAAGATCGCCCGGCATCAGCTTCCGGTCGCCCGGTATGCCATGCGCTACCTCATGATTCACGCTGATGCACGTATGCCCCGGAAACTGATAGGTTTTCTTCGGAGCCGAAACGGCGCCATGGCTTTGCAAGATTCGTCCCCCGAGCTCATCCAGCTCCTTCGTGGCCATTCCGACACGCGCCTGGCGCTTCATTTCATTTAGAGTAAGCGCTGCGATTCTGCCTATTTCTTTAAGCGCGTCAATATCCTTTTGCGAACCGACCGTCATATGTCTCCTCCCAACTGTTTCTTCTTCCATTATTGTATTACGCATCGCGTATAAATGGACGTAAAAAAACGATACGGCCTGGTTGTCGAAGGCGATACCGGCTACGTTGCCACGCAAGGGGACTGGATCGTCGCATTCGAGCGTAATTCGGGCTAGTCCATGTTATAGAGACTGTCCCGGCGGCTTAGGGATAGTGTCTATTTTTGTATTTGGTAACATGACTTATGCAGTTCGACCCATTTTATAGGGGCGGTTTGGCGCGCTATGATGGAATTATACAGTGAGTTGTTTCGATGAATTAATAAACATCCAATTACGGGCCAAATAAGCCGGCGCTGCTGCACATCGTTCATCTTCTTAGGACAGCCGATAGATGGCGAAAGGATCTCCATGTCGGAAGGGCTCGCTTATGGCCGCAAGCTCTGCGCGAATATCGGCAGTCAGCTCCAATGTAAGGCTCTTCACATTTTCCTCCAGCTGCTCTGCTCGGGTGGCGCCTACGATAACCGTCGATACAGCCGGCTGATGAATGAGCCAGGACAGCGAGAGTACGCTTGCGGTGCATCCGAGTTGCTTCGCGAGCTCACCTATCTTCTCTCCGAGCGCGATCGTCTTGCTGTCCAGAAATCGTTTGAAGTTCGGATCCGTCTGAGCCCGAGAGCCTTCCGGCGCCTCCTCGGGAGAACTGTATTTGCCCGATAATATGCCGCCCGCTAGCGGGAAGTATGGGATAATGCCGATACCTTGATCAAGACACATCGGGACAAGCTCATTCTCTGGCGTCCGATCCGCAAGCGAGTAGCTGGTTTGCGTAGAAACGAAGCGGTTTAGCCCCAGCTTGTCGCTAATTCCTACCGCCTTCATGAGCTCCCATGCGTAGTAATTGGATGCCCCAATATAACGCACCTTGCCTGAACTCACCATATCCTCGAGCGCGCGCAGCGTCTCCTCCAGCGGCGTTTCGGGATCGAACGTATGGATTTGATAGAGGTCGACATAATCCGTTTTCAAACGCTTTAGGCTATCTTCCAGCTCGGTCTGGAGATGATAGCGGGACGAGCCCCGTTCATTCGCGCCCGACCCCTTCGGCAGACCCGCCTTGGTCGCTAATACAATGTTATGGCGATATCCTTGCAGAGCTTGTCCAATAATCGTCTCGGATTGCGTTCCGGCATAGATGTTAGCCGTATCAATGAAATTCATTCCCTGATCGATCGCATAATGAAGGATTTGCTTAGACGTTTCATAGTCGGCGCGTTTGCCGAACGAGTTCGTACCCAGCCCGAGCGTGGATACTTTGAGACCGCTGTTGCCAAGGCGGCGAAATTGCATGATGCTTCACTCCTTTTTTAGAAGGCTTAAAAACGCTTTACTCCTCCCTCAGATACTCAATCCTCTGCAGTATAGACAGCTCGTTCGGGTAAATCATCATATGCTCCGTTAAACCGACCATACGGAACAGCTTTTGATAGTGCGGAGTAATGCCATAAGCGAATGTCCGGCAGCCCTGCTTCAATAAAGCGCGAACGATACGAATCAATACGGCAATGCCGATACTGTTGATGTACGTCACCTGAGTGAAATTGAAGATCAGGAACCTGCTGCCCTGGTCCAATCCCTGCTCCCAATCCCATATCCCAAGCAGACTGTCCTCGGCTGAATTCGAGAGATATCCCTTCAAATCATAAATGACTGCTCCGGCAGAGACCCGCTTGTCTGCCTGAAACTCGCTATTCATAACATAGCCTCCTCGTCTAATCGTACTTTTAAGATCTTTTTGTTTTATTTTCAAGCTGCTGAAGACCAACAAAATGCAAACGATTAAATAAGATCTCAATATACACAGATCCATCCAGCTTCCCGAACGTTACCCGATCTGCCAGCCGGTTAATGAGGAACAGCCCCCATCCTCTCGGGTGATCGGCCTTCCATTTCATAGAGAGCGGCGCCTCGCCCGGAATGACAGGCTCCCTGCTGCCATGATCGAAGATGCGAATAATATACTTCTCCCGATCCACAATCAGCTGGAGCGTAACTTGAAGGCTGTGATCGGATTGATTGCCATGCTCGATCGCGTTCAGGAAAGCTTCAGCGATGACCGTCATCATGTCATCCAATCGGCTCTCCCCGGGATTAATGCGGGAAATAGCGGAGGCGACCTTTTGCATCATGACCCTCTCACTGCCGTACACGCCAGGCATACTCCATCTTTTCTCGAACTGTGCATCCTGCATCGGTCGTCCTCCTTACTTCGCCGGTTTATTATATGTTATCCTATTATTCGTGATCATTGTAACAATAACATTATATTCAACCCATATCATTCCATTTCATCAATAGGAGAGTCCGATCATCGGCATCGCCCACGCCCTCCTCCAAAACCCGAATCCGAGAGAGCAGCTCCGTGAGCTGGTCTTGCAAGTCCCGATCAGGCTGCAATAGTCTCAACTCATGCTCCCACCGCTCGAAACCAAGCATGCTTCCGGAGGCATGGCCGCTCTCTATGATGCCGTCGGTGTATAGAACGAACAAATCTCCGGTTGCTAAAGTGTGATGCGTTCCTTCATACTGCTCATCCTGCGATATGCCCAGAGGAAATGATGAGCACTGCCACTCCATGACGTGGCCGCCGCGAACCAGATAGGGATCCAGATGGCCTGCGCTTGCATAATCCAGCTCCATCGTGCCGGAGGCCAGTTCGATAACAGCCAGACCGATCGTCGCATAAAGCTTCCCCTGAGTCATCTGGTACACATGCTTGTTAAGACGAGTCAGAATGTCGCCAGCCGTCCCGCCTTTCATCGCTTCGGTCCGAAGTCCTGTCATCATCGCGGACATGAGTAAAGCGGCCGGAAGGCCTTTGCCGGATACGTCGCCGATCGCGATGCAATACCGCCGTCCCCCAAGCGGAATCATATCGTAGAAGTCCCCGCCTACCGCTTGGCATTGCTGACACAGCACGGCAAACTCCACGCCTTCAATAGCGGGAAACTCCCTTGGCAGGAGCCGTTCCTGAACCGTGTACGCCAATTTCAGCTGACGTTCAACGTCTTCATAAGTTGACGCTACACGGTGCTGGAGCATATTCAAGGCAGAGGTCAGTCTCCCGGTTTCATCGCCCGACAGGATCGGCACCGTCTGATGAAGACCTGTCTTCATCCCGCGGGACAGCGCATAAAGTCGGTTAACAAGCATACTAAGCTCCTTCCGGAGCTGAGAAATATATAAGGCAAACATTCCGATTGCAAATACCGCATAAATCACACTCAGCAGAATAAAATCCCCGAGGCGAATATGACCCGGCTCTGACTGAACAATAACTCTCGAGGCCGGCGCAAACGTAATCACAAAACAAATAAAGACGGATAATGCGATGAATCGGACGGCCGAATGCCGCATATCCTCCGCAATGGTCTTCATATCCAGCTGAATGGCATAACCGCGCAGCAGCCTTCGGGAGGCGCTATGCAGCAGGAAGGAAAGAATAAATGACAGACTCAGCTCCCGCACAACAGTATTCGCGAGCCCGAGCCAGGCATCAAGCGAATGAAGTGCTCTTCGGCCTGTCATGATTTCAAAAAAGTGGTACAAAAAAATAAACAGCAGCGATAAAAGAATCATTCCCCGGAACAGCTCCATCGGGAAACGCACCAACCGGTTAAATACCGCTTCCTTGTCCACTCGATCTTCCAGACGAAATCGTCGGAAGTAGCGCAGTACCGGACCGAGCCGCCAATACGAAATACCGAGAAGCAAAACAGCCAATACCAGATCACTGAGCAATACGAACGGGATGTTAAATTGCAGCAGCTGGCGCAGCGTCCTGCCGTTAATCACCATATTGTTCAAAAAGATAAACAGCGAGCCTCCATACAACGCTGCTATATACACGGCAAACAGCCGCAATAACAAGCCTGCAGACTGGTTATCCGCCAAGCCGATCACCCCCTCCTCGCCTAGCCGTAAGTGAGCTCTGATCCTCCGAATGGAGCACAACGCGGCATTTCCCCGGGTTCAGAATCATTTGAGAGGCTTTATACCGGTTATGAGGACTGCTGCCAAGCGGATCTGCGCTCGACCGGTCGTCCAGGCAAGCACCGGGTTGAACGACCTGCACCAGCATGCTGCCTGCAGACGCATATTCGAGGCTCCCCTGCTCATAATCGATGATTGCAATAGTCATATGAACGTTGAGTCCGTCCTTCACAAAACCCGCTGCCGTACGATTCAGCTCTGTCAGCAAATCTCCGGCGCCCACAGCTGCATTCATTGTCGTCCGGAACAGCATGACCAGCGCCGACATGACTAGTGCCGAGGGCAGTCCATGTCCCCTCACCGTGCCTGCTGTCAGAGCAAGCCGATATTCCGTTAACGGCAGCGCATCATAGAAGCCTCCTCCGACTTCTCCCGGCTTACCGGCCGACCCATTCAGCTTCCAATCCTTCCAATCCGCCATCAGGTGGGAGAAGAGCTGTTCCTGTACACGAAACGCCAGATCAAGATCTTTATCCAGACGCGCATATTCTTGCTCGAACCGGTCCTGCAACGAATTGATCGCAGACGTCAACTCTCCGGATTCATAAGGGGAAGCGACTGGTACCCGGCTGCGCTGATCCGCCCTCTTCATTCCCGCCAATTCCCGCAGTCTTGCCGTCATCAAGTCCATATCGCGAAACAAGTAGAAGGCCATATGATAGATGACGGCAAAGGTAACGGCAAATACAATCGTCAAAATGATAAACAGCACCGCCTGCCGCGGCTCCCTGGCGGACGATTCGCTGCTGAGCGCGTACCAAAGCATACACAGCAGCAGGTAAGTAAGCCCGCAGCCGAGAAAAAAAATCATGTTCACACCGGCGCTTCTAAAGCTCGAAGCATCCTGATGATAGATATGAAGCTGCCGGATCCGTGACCGAAGCACCCATCTTGCAGCGCTGTAATGAATCATTCCGAAAGCAACGAAGGTATTCAAGTTGAACAGCGTGCTTTTGCCATATTGGAATATGATATCCCCCGGCCAAGGAGGAAATCCGTGAACAGATAGCTGTTGCAACTGAGTAAGCAGCATGCCGCAGCCAACAAGCCAGACAAATAATTC
The DNA here is from genome assembly GCF_021532375.1 of Paenibacillus alkaliterrae. Taxonomy (GTDB): domain Bacteria; phylum Bacillota; class Bacilli; order Paenibacillales; family Paenibacillaceae; genus Pristimantibacillus; species Pristimantibacillus alkaliterrae. Next base: position 52,297 of record NZ_JAKGAP010000027.1, on the reverse strand, counting down.
TTTAGGAAAGCTGGTGAACCGGCTCCATTTCCGCATGTCTCTACCCGCCATCCTGCAAGGCTCAAGCTTCTCGCTGGGGATGCGAAGCCGGACCCATGTAAATCCGGCGAGCAGCGCGACCAAAACCGGAAATCCGACAAGCAAACCTCTCAGTACCATTGCCAATTGTTCCTCAGAGTTGCCATGCACGTATTTATTAGAGAAAAACATGCCAGCGGCCCCCAGCGCAGCGAAAGCAACATAAACGCCGATCAGCCGTACTCTTATGTCACGTAAAATGTTCAATGCCCCTCCCCCTAAAGAGTGCACGGATCTCTTCGGACGGCTCCGTCCCTAGTTCATCGCGGCATCTCGCGGCAAATCTGTCATAGACGAACCCCATCTCGCTCATACGGTTCGAGCGTATCAACAGCCGCATGAGCTGCTGATAAGCCTCCTCCTGATAAGGCCGCAGCCGGATCCATTCCTGGCAATATATTTCCTCAAGCACGCTGTCGCGCTGCTTCGCCGCCAGCTGGCACAACTTGCGGATAACCGAAATCTGCTTATCCAGCACGTACTCCCTCCTATTATCCAGCCAAGTGAAATACGGAAACTCCGGCAACAGATCATCGTAGAGGGCAAAGGCTTCCTGATACAGCTCATAGGCAAGGTCCCAATCCTTGAGCCATAGCTGATCCGCTACGCGGACAAGGGTCAGATAACGCTCTACATCAACATGCTCGAACGCCTCCTCACGCAGCCCCACCAAGCCTTCACGGGTACTTATCCCGTCACGGATGGACAGCTCGTCATAGAGCGTTTGCTTTAATTGATGAATAATGACATACAATGATTTATTCGCCTTTTCAGGCGATTCACCCAGTTGCAGCAACTCGGTCAGCTGCTCTCTCGGACAGGTGTAATTAGGCTGTAAAAGCAGGAACATACAAAGCTCCTGCGCTTTCTTGCGCTTCCAGCGGATATGCCGCACTGCATCGGCACCCCTCCCGAAGGAGAGGCCGCCGAAAAAGCTGACCCGCCAGCCGCCCTCCGGCTTCGGCTGATCGGTCTGTTCGTCAGCGGGCTTCTCATCAATCGCATGCGCTGGCGCAAGTGATTCAGCAGAGACTGCGGCATCTGCAGGCAGCATCAAGTACCGGCCGATGAATCCGGCCTCAGACATAGCTTCATCCGCCTCCCCGGAAAGACCAAACCGGCGGCAGCCGTCAGACAGTGCAAGCAGCGCAGCATGCTGCAGCCGCAGATCGACGGGGTATTGCTGCCGCAGCTCGCGAAGTCCATCAAGAGCGGCAGCTGCCTCCCAGGAGCCGCTCAATATTGCAGCGCGTAAATAGAGAAGCCGCACATATGCGGGATGAACCATGGACTGCTCCTTCCAATAATCATGCATGTACGGCCTGAGGCGTGAATAGACCCGCTCCCACTGTCCCAACTGGGCATCGCGCAGCGCCAGAATCCACGTCAAGACGGCAGCGCTTACTTCAGAATCGGCTGTCCATCGCTGAAGTCGCCATGCAAGCCCTTCCCATACCGACGGCTCCAGCTCCGGCCCGCATTGAAGCAGCTCCGCCAGCGCCAACGCCGCTGCCTTCAGACGAAGCTGCTGTTCATACAGATCGACAGCCTCCATATACCACCGCTTTACGCGGCTCCCGCCCCCGATAAGACGGCTGCCTGCCGCAAGGGCAAAGGGCAGCTCTCCGCTGCGTTCTTCTGCCGGCTTTCGGTCATACTCCTCCCGGAGAAACTCGAGCAGCGTTGCCGCCGCCGGGCACTCGCCTAACCTCAGCAGTACATGGACAAGCGCGCACATGGCAGACAGCATCCCTGCCGGATAAGCCATCGCCCCATAACCCTTGACCGCCTGCTCGAGCAGCCGCTTTGCCTCATGGTACTCTCCGCGAAGGAAAACGATTTCCCCCAGCGCCTGCGTAAGCAGGGAGGAAGCATGCAGACTCGCTTCCGGAAGTGCCCGAATCTGCGCTTCATCCGGCATCCCGCCCTCCAGCGCTATACATTCCATAAGAATAAACGCATCCTTAAAACGGCTCTGCCGCAGCAGGTCGTCGATCTGCGCATCCGCTGCCATGAACTCGCCACCACCTTTTCTATCCTTCCGCGCCAACCGCCGGTTCTCTATTCATATCCCCCATAGTATAGCAAAAAAGAGATGTCGCAGCGTCACTTTTCTGCCCAGATATGCAGCTCTTCTCAGTTGCTTATGCCTGCTGCAAACACCGCTCGATAACGTCCTCAAGCTGCGCAGCTAACTCATCATCGCACTTTGTTTGCCATTGCTCGGGGATCAGCTCAATTTTGCCCTTCACGAGATCCTTGCCTGCAATCGAGTCGAGCAGCCCTTGCTTGCGTGTGATCTGCAGCGCGATATGCAGCGCATCGGTCATCCAAATTGGCGTTGCCGTCACCTCATGCAGTTCTTCCCTATATTCGTCAGGCACACGGTATACGATCCGATGAACATATGGATCGGGACTGGAATCCGTCACCCCGTTCTCCGTCAAACGCGACTTGACCATAAAGAATCCGAGACGTTCCATCGTATTCAAAAACCGCCGCAGCAAAGGGTCCGGAAGCACTTCGATGACATCTTTATCAGAAGGATCCACTGCTTTCTCCAGACTTATTGCCGTTTGGAGCCATACCTTCTCCCGTGTCAGCCGGGGCGGAGTATGCAGCGGAATAAGCAAGCTGCACGGCAGCTCGCGATTCTCATAAGGCTGCAGCACAAAATCTAACTCCAGCGTATACGATTGAATAACCGTTTTAACGGACCTGGTCCGCTGCTCTCCCTGAGGGTTCGTCTCATATGAAGTATATTCCGCATACAGGTTGATTTCACAAGCATGCAGCAGCTGTTCCACGGAGCCGCCCTGTATGCGAACGATCCCTTCCACCGCTTCTCCGGCCGTCACTTCACTGGATGCAAGCTCCAGATCCACCTTTACACCGCCGATTCCGATTCTTGATAATACCTTTTTAAATATAAACACAGGTATCCCCGCCCTTCCCCTCATTTCATCATACATCAAATGATAATTGTGCCAGCTTGCAAATACATAACAAATTCATTACAAAATACGATGTTATCTTTCTGTAAAACCGATGCGATATATTGAAGCACAGTGACTATTATATCTCTAAGGAGTGAAGACCAATGAAGAACAAAATTGCAGCCATGTTAACGATTCTTATGCTGTGTCTTGCTGTATCCGGCTTAGCTCCCGGTGCGGCGCAAGCTGCAAGCACGATTAAATGGGGGGAAGAGAAATCCGGGGTTTATAATCAGATTCATCCGTACACGTTGAATTGGACTGGTAATGTGCTTGACCGCGGAGGACTGAACCTGTTCACTATGGAATACACGACCGACAGCTCGGAAGCCGACATCGTCATCAATCAGTACGGAGATATCGGGGCACTTTCGATCCGAAAGCTTGCTGCCGAGGAATTGACAGCTCCGACCGAGCGATATACTTCCGGCTTTAGCAACTCGCTGGAAATGGAGCAAGGAGCGCTGTACCTCGTTGCTCTGCATGACGGCACCCATGCCAAATTCCGCATCGACCGAATTTTGCCGGACAATGGCTTCACGATTACACAGGTCAGATTCTCATATGTATTAGAAACGCCGGAGGATGAGGGCTGGGACGGACAGAACGGCGGCAATGATCTGCCGTCAGTGCTTGAAATCGGCTCTCCGGCTCAGGATGTTCTGAATCCGTCGGCTGAGTATGTGTTTGAAGGGGACGGGACCATTACAATTCCTTGGGAGCAGCTTCCGGGGGAATATACTTGGGACATTTACCGTTCGGATAATGGGGCGCCCTATATGAAAATGACAGATTTCAAAATAACGGAAACGGAATACTCCGACCATTACACCTTCGTCGGCCATACCTATCTATATAAGCTCGCTTCCTATGACAGAGACGACAACCTGATAGCGATTTCTCCTGCAATCATGGTGACGATTGTCGCAGAGGGCGATGCTGAACCAACCGTTCCGGAGAATCTGATCGTATTGCAGCTCGGCAACCGGACTGCTTATGTCAACGATAAAGCTTTTACATTAGAAACCTCGCCGTTCTTGCATAACGGCCGCACCCTCATTCCACTCCGCTTTGTCAGTGAAGCGCTGGGCGCCACGGTGAAATGGAACCAGAAGGACAAAAGCATCACGCTGACGATGAACTCGGATACGATCGTGCTCGTCATCGATAAATCCGTCGCGAGGGTAAACGGCAAAAACATCATGATGGATGTACCCGCCTCTATTTACGGCAATATAACGATGGTACCGATTCGCTTCGTGAGCGAACAACTGAAGCAGAATATCAGCTTTGACAACAAGACACAAAAGATCGTTATTACCAGCCAGAAAGCTGCCGGCAGCTCTGCCAGCGGTAAAAATGGCAACAGCAACAGCGGCTCGCAGACGTCTGCCGCAGATGCATCTTACTTCATCGGCAGCTGGAAAATGTGGGTTCCGGCCGGCAGCAGCGGAGCGGATGGAGGCACATTGACGATTTACAAGGACGGCACCATCTCTTTCTATTGGAACGGACCGAAGACAGGTACCTGGACTTATGACAAAGCAACGGGCAAACTGCTGCTCACCGGCTATAAAAGCGGCTGGGACTGGACGGTAACGCAGAGCGATACCGGTATTACCGTATCGACGTTAGGGGTGTACGAAACAGGTACGCGAGCGAATTGACATTAACGCGGCTAACTTCACTAATTATGAGGAGCGGCGGGAGGGAGTTCAAGCGCAAAGCAGAGCTGCCTCCCGCATTTTAAGCAAACGGGATGATACCCCTGGCGCTTGGTTAATAATTGATGTGTTTTTCGATATTATTTCAGTTGCCGGATCAAATAATCTGCAGTACGAATCGCGAGAGCAACTGTGGTAAGCGTGGGGTTGGCCGTTCCGCTGCTTGGTATGACGCTGTTGTCCGCCACGTAGAGACCGGATATTCCGTGAATTTGACCATACCGATCCGTTGCTGAAGTATCGGGGTCATTCCCCATCCTGCAGGTCCCCGAATCATGAATAGCCTCCACGGCAGGGCCGACTTCGAACGTTCCCCCTTCACCAGGATGAGCTTGCACGGCGGAAAGAAGCTGCAGGGTTCCTTCTTTCATTTGCCGAATGACTTCCTCATCTTTCTTGCTATAGGAAAAATGGACATGTATGACAGGCACCCCGAATTCGTCCCGTACGGCCGAATCCAATTCGACCCGGTTTTCAAACTGCGATTCCACTGCTCCGAACGCACCAGGTACAATTCTCAATTGTTCCTGCAACGGTTCTATCTGGTACTGCTGATAGGCATTATACCCTTGCGGGGGGCCGTCGATCCCCAACTGAAAGGGGCGGTCTTCCCTAGCGGGAATCACAATACCCAGATTCCCTAAAACCTCCGGGAATTGTTTACGGTCCAAATATCCCGCTATCCCCAGAAGAGAATGAGTGGTAAGATAATGGCCAATCGCCCGTCCTGTAATTCCGGAAGCAAGCAGCAGACGAGGGGTTTGAAACGTGCTTGCCGCCAGCACGACGGTCTTTGCTTTAAGAACATGGGATTTCTTGTCCGCCGACATGACCCTAATACCGGCGACCCGCTTATTTTCGGTGATGATCTCGACTGCGCGGGAGTTGACGGCCAAATCGAAAGGCCGCCGGTTCAAGGCTTCAGCAAACAAAGCGATGGAGCTGAAAGCGGCGTTGGAATGAATCTGTCCGTACTTTGTCGCTTCTTGGTCAACGGCTACCGGAAATGGGATTGCATCAATAAAACCGTAATTGTGAAGCCGATCCAACAAAATGGACGTAAAATAAGATCCCTTCTGATAAAAGGGAGTGACGTTCATGGCCCGTTCCGCAATCGAATAATAAAATTGCAATTCATTTGCCGGTAAGGGCCAATCCGCAGTCTCAAAAGCGGGCATCCGCGGGGCCAGCAACCCCCAAAGCAATGTTCTGCCGCCAAATGCGTATAGCTCTCTGAACATGGTTTGATCAACCGGGGTCGACACTTTCTCGAAGTACCTCCCGGCACGCGGATGGCTCATCGTTGGAATGTTATAGAAATGGGTCGGCAGCAAAAGATCTCCCGCTTCCACGACACCGATCTTTTTCCCGTTTATACCCCATTGTTGACATAATCTCCAGAGAACGGCTCCGCCCCCCGCTCCTGATCCGACAATGAGCACATCGTAATCCGTTTGCGCCATTCTCGTTAGCGGTGTAAGTGGAATCCATTCGTTCTTGAAATCGGTTATCCGATTTCCCGCCGATGCCGATGGCGGGGGCAGTTTGATCTGTCGGCCGGAAAGGTTTGCGTCGGGACTCGCCACTTGCGGGTTAAGGGGAACCAGCTCTTCGAGTGCGACATTCTGTCTCTGCGCTATGTTTCTTAATGTCTCACCGTATTTCGCGATATAAATCCTCATGCTCCACTTCCTTCCTCTTACTGACTAAACCAGACGGTCTTTTTGCACTTCATGGCTGTATTAATAATATTTCATAATCGGCGGATTTATGTGGCCGTTCGTCCTCACACCCAATCTATATCATTCACATTCAAGCATAGATTCTTACCATTTCCAATTAATCTCGCGAACATATCGATCCCCCGCATTTCGTTTTTTTTCCTGCTATTATATAATTACATGATCGCAATAGAGCCTGAGCCGGTGAAGCACGGGATAAGGCTTTCCCTGACAGCATGCAGCGTTTATCGATAACGTTCACAAGAAAGGATCAACGTTATGAGCTCTCGATTATCCAAACGAGTCATTAAATTATTATGCGGCGAAGCCTTCTACGAAAGAGGCGAAGCTTTCTATAACGCGGGAAAAGTGACGATTACGCATACCGGGGATTCCAGCTACGATGTTGTCGTACAGGGCGCCTCGCGAAACGATGTAACCATCGTTATCGATCGCAATGGGGATGTGGACGCGCACTGCAGCTGCCTTGCCTTCAGCTCTTACGAGACCTATTGCCAGCATGCAGCGGCGGCGCTGTTGCAGATTCATGAGCTGGAGTCGGTCTCGGACAAGCCGGCGCGTAAATTCCCTTCCCTCCTGCATCCGGAAGATCAGCCCGCCCATGCCGATGAAGAGCTGGAGGAAGGGCAGCTTGTTCCGCGGTTTGCAAGGCATGCAGCCCTATCCGCTGCGGAATCCCGGCTTGCGAGCGACATGCTCGGGCTATTCGCCCGCAAGCCGCCGCGCCCAAGCGGCAGCGGTCAGCTGCTCGATACCCGAACACCGCTCGAATTAGAGATCACATGTAAGCTGTACCCTTACGGCTACCGAAAGCATATGTTCGGCATTGAGCTGAAGACCGGTCCGGGGCGGCTGTACATCGTGCAAAAAATAAGGGAGTTTCTAGAGAAGGTTGACCGGCGCGAGCCGTTTCCATTCTCCAAAAACTTCACCTATGACCCGGCTGTCCACTGCTTCTCGCCCGTAAACGATTCAATCATGAAGCAGCTTGTACAAATCTACCGCAATGAGACGATGTACAGGGATTCATCGACTCGTTCTTTCTTTAAAGATACGCCTGCCAGCGGCGACCGGATGCTGCTTATCCCGCCCTTCTCTTGGGAAACGCTTCTTCCGCAGCTTGTATCGGCCTCATCCGTAAAGCTGATCCACGACGGCCAAACCTTTGACGGCTTACAATTGTCCGACGAAGCGGTTCCGCTCCATTTTGCATTCGATCAAGCAAGGAGTGACGGGTATCAGCTCGATGTTCAAGGCCTCAATCAAATGACGGTCATGGAGGAGTATGAGCTGGTGTTAGCCGAAGGAAGGCTCATCAGGCTGCAGCCGGACTCCTGCAGGCGTCTTGCGGAGTTGAAACATCTGCTGGCCGCTTCGCAAAAGTCGAAAATTCAGATCGCGCCAGAGCAAATGGAGCCTTTTATGGAGAAGGTCGTACCCTGCTTGATGAAGCTCGGGAGCGTGAAGATTGCCGACTCGATCGCGGATCGAATCCTGCAAACCCAGCTCAAGGCCAAGCTTTATCTGGACCGGGTAAGAGATCGGCTGGTTGCGGGACTCGAATTCCAATACGGCGACATTAATATTAATCCATTAGAGGCAAGCGATAAGAAACGCGGCACAGACCGCATTCTGATGCGGGACGGCGAGCAGGAACGGCGCATACTGGAGCTTATGGAGCTAAGTCCCTTCGCCAAAACGGAGGAAGGCTACTTCATGGAGGATGAGGAAGCCGAGTACGAATTTCTGTACCATGTCGTTCCGCAGCTGGAGAAGCTGCTGACGGTATACGCTACATCGGCCGTGAAGGTGCGGATTGTGACCAAGCATGCGCCTCCGTCCATTAAGGTCGATATCGGCGAGAGAACCGATTGGCTCGAATTCAAATTTAATATGGACGGCATACCGGAATCGGAAATTCGCCATTTGGTGAAGTCGCTTGAGATCAAACGAAGCTATCACCGGCTGCCTGATGGCGCGCTCCTTCCTCTCGAATCGGCTGAATTCCAAGAAATTATCCGCTTCCTGAACGATGTAGGTATTCGCCAAAGCGACGTGGAGGGCGCGAAATTTCGCATTCCCGCCGTAAGAGGCCTGCATCTTATGGATTCGAACGGGAGCGGAAAGGCCATTAAGTTCGGCAAATCGTTCCGCCGGTTGTTGGAAAATATGCAAAACCCTGACAATCTGGATTTTCACGTTCCGGAAGGTTTGGAACCCGTTCTGCGCGATTACCAGAAATACGGCTACCAGTGGATGAAGACGCTCGCTCACTACCATTTTGGCGGCATATTGGCTGATGATATGGGGCTTGGCAAGACGGTGCAGGCGATTTCCTTCATCGTTTCCGAATTGCCCGAGATCAGAAAACGGGAGCAGCCCGCGCTAATCGTTTCGCCCGCTTCACTCGTCTATAACTGGCTGAATGAGCTCAAGAAATTCGCCCCGGAGATTCGCGCCGTCATCGCGGACGGCAGTAAATCGGAGCGCAGCGGCGTGCTGAAGGTTGCAGGCGAAACAGACGTTATTATTACGTCCTACCCGCTGCTGCGCCGGGATATTGCCGAGTATGCGAGGGAAACCTTCCATACGCTTATTCTGGATGAAGCGCAATATTTCAAAAACCATACGACCCAAACGGCGCAGGCCGTGAAAGCGATAGAAGCGCAGTACCGCTTCGCACTTACGGGCACGCCCGTGGAAAACACGCTGGAGGAGCTTTGGTCCATCTTCAGCGCTGTATTCCCCGAGCTGTTCCCGGGCCGCCAAGCGTTTAACGAGCTGACCCGCGAGACGGTCGCGAGGCGCGTCCGTCCCTTCCTGCTGCGCCGCTTGAAGACCGATGTCCTGCAGGAACTGCCGGACAAGATCGAATCGATTCAAGCCTCCGAGCTGCTTCCTGAGCAGAAGAAGCTCTATGTCAGCCTGCTGGCGAAGCTGCAGCAGGAAACCGTCAAGCATCTTAGCGAGGACAGCTTCCAGAAACACCGGATTAAAATATTGGCGGGGATCACAAGGCTGCGCCAGCTCTGCTGCCACCCCGCCCTGTTCGTCGAGGGCTACAAAGGCAGCTCCGCCAAATTCGAGCAGCTGCTCGAGATGATCGAGGAATGCCGCAGCGCGGGCAAGCGGCTGCTCATCTTCTCGCAATTTACCGAGATGCTTGGCTTAATCGGACGCGAGCTTGGCTATCAAGGCGTGCCTTATTTCTATCTCGATGGCCAAACGCCAGCTTCCGAGCGGGTAGAGCTTTGCAATCGGTTCAACGACGGCGAGCGTGAGCTGTTCCTGCTCTCCTTGAAGGCCGGCGGTACTGGACTTAACCTAACCGGAGCCGACACAGTTATTCTGTATGACCTCTGGTGGAATCCCGCCGTCGAGCAGCAGGCCGCCGACCGCGCGCACCGGATTGGACAGAAGAACGTTGTCCAAGTCATTCGTCTCGTTACGCAGGGTACGGTCGAGGACAAGATGCATGAGCTTCAGCAGAAGAAGAAAAGCCTCATCGACGAGGTTATCCAGCCGGGCCAGGAAGCCTTATCCTCCTTGTCCGAGCAGGATATTCGGGAGCTTCTGATGCTCGAATAATTCGGCGGCAAGAGGGTTACGCTTTATTCAATTACGATACCAAAATAAGTGCGCAGAGCTTCGTCATACTCCTCTTTAGTCTGAGGAATGAAGGTTTGTACGCCGTCAGAGGCGAAACACCTGTTTCGACTTTTAAAACATGGTGGCGCAGCTTCGGAGGGAGATTGCTTTCATCCCTCCAGAAGCGGGCCACAAGATCCGTAACGGAAAACCCCAGCTCCCGAAGCAGCCAGCCAAAGAGGGCGTTGAGCTCGAAACAATAGCCTCCGCGTCGACGAATGACGATTTTCTCTATACATAATCAAAATCGATTAGAATCTCGTTGTAAACTGTTCCAAATGCTTACTACAATTCAGCAAATCACAGCGCCAGCCGGACGTGTAAAAGCTCAGGATAGACAAGGAAGTGTTCGTCAAATGCTGCTGTACCACCGTACCGTATCGATTGGCCAGAACAGGTTCAATAACTCCCCCATGGCTAACGATCAGAATTCGTTTTCCGTCATAAATACGCGAGTTTTCCTCTAAAAAAGAGTCCCAACGAAAGAGCACGGATTCCAGCGACTCTCTTCCCAAATTCAACTCACGCCAGTTCTCTCCCCATCTTGCAATCCTTTGCGACAGGGTCGTCCCTTCTAAAACCCCGAATCCGCGTTCACGAAGCCGTGCATCCACGCCCAGGAAGGGAATCTCGGATGAGCTTGCCAACAGCTCTGCTGTTTGTCTTGCTCTGTCCAAATCGCTGGACAAGATCCCATCCCAATCCGCACGCTGAAGAGATTTTCCCAATAATACAGCTTGATCTCGGCCAATATGCGCAAGCGGGATGTCCATTAGTCCCTGCATACGGCCATACAAATTCCACTCCGTCGTCCCGTGACGAATAAATCCAATTCGGATCATGTTGCTACGAAATACTTTGCATGTTTCTCCAAGGTATCGTTGGACTCATCGGTAATGATAATACATTCTTCGATGCCGAACGCCTTGCAGAAGGTTGTTTTATTTGCCTTGGAGCTATCCAACAGAACATATATATCCGCCGAGTTGTTCTTTACGATTTCCTTCTTCTTGGCTTCTTTCGGATCCGGCGTATTGATCCCGCTCTTGAGGCTGTAACCGCTGGCGCCTAGGAATGCCTTGTCAAAAAACATGCTGTCCAGTTGGGTTTCTGTTAACGGGCCCGCAATGGAAGCGAGAGACTTCGTAACTTCTCCGCCCAGGACGATACAGCTGAATTTGGCATCATCAATTTCGGCGATCACTTTTGTGTTGGAAGTGACCACTTTAATATTTTTCTCTTTCAAATATTTGATCATCTCGAACACGGTAGTCCCAGAATCTATATAGATGACATCCCCTTCATTCACAAGCGAAGCTGCAAACTTCGCAATTTGATCCTTTTTCTCAATATTTAATAACACTTTGGTTTGGATCGGAGTTTCATAGGCATCCTCCTTGATTCGAACGGCGCCGCCCCGCAAAAGCTCAATTTGCCCTTCGTCGGCCAGAGTTTTGAGATCCCGGCGGATCGTAGACAACGAAGTGCTTTTCATCGTTTGAGCCAGTTCTTCGACATATACAATTTCTTTCTTCTCGACCTCTTCAAGAATCTGCTTTCTTCGTATATACGGAATCATGATTGGTCCACCTCAGCCCTTAAGCAATACAGCCTTATTCGTCTAAAAAAACTAATTCGATTATACCATATGCCCAGTTTCATTAGGAACGGACATTTCAAGCTCTCTTAATGTTGGCATCGCGGGCTGTCCACCGATTTTTGTTACGGTTATCGCCGCCGCCCTTGTCGCATACCCCGCCGCTGCGGCAATTTCTTTCCTGTCGAGAAGCTGACAGGCGAACGCACCAATAAAGGAATCGCCCGCACCGGTCGTTTCAATCGACTCAACCTCCATTGCTTTCACATGATCGTGGGAGGCGGCGTCAAACAGCACGCTACCGTTTTTGCCTAACGTAATGATCAGCAGCTCGCCCGTCTTGTCGTAGAGCTCGCGTCCACACTTCAACGCGGACTCCAGGTCATCAATCAACTCTCCACAATAGAAAGTAGCTTCGGATTCATTTACAACCAAACAATTCACCTTCGCTAGTGCATTCGCAGAAACGGCTGCAGCAGGGGCGGCATTAAGAATAACAAAACAGTCTAGGCTATGGGCCTTATAAATACAGTATTCCACGACTTCGATCGGAATTTCCAACTGTAGAATCACGATTGAGCTGCGTTTCAACAGAGACTCGATTTCATCGATTCTCTCTGTAGTCATCGCATAGTTTGCTCCCTTGGAGATCGTCGCCATCAGAGCTCCATCCTCTAAGGCATTAACGACCCCGACACCTGTCGTTGCATCCACTCGGGTGACGTAATCGGTATTTACGCCATAATCGGCCAAATCCTGCAGCAATTGATCCCCCAAAACATCCCGGCCAACTGAACCGACCAGGTAGGTGGTTGCGCCAAGCTTAGCGCATTGAACGGCCTGATTAGCCCCTTTGCCTCCAGACGTGATGGTCATATTATCAGCCGAGTAGGTTTCTCCCATTACGGCTAACCGCTGCTGCTTAAAGATTATATCGAAATTTAAACTGCCAATCACAGTAATGATCTTCTCTTTCACTCTGCCCACTCCTATCCTGCTGGCACCTTATCCACCTAGTGGTCCGATTATCTTTTCCCGGACAATCTTTTTCCAAAACCGCTGAATTTACTTTGAATAATTTCGAAATAAGCGGCTACTGCAATAATAGTGCCCATAGCGATATATTGCCAGAACGAATCTACGCCAATAACAACCAGACCTGTTTTTAGCGCTGATAATATCAGCGCGCCGAGCAGCGTTCCGAGAATGCTTCCTTTCCCGCCTGCCAGACTAGTGCCGCCAATAGCGGCTGCCGCGATGGCGTAAAGCTCATAGCCTTGCCCCGCTGCAGGCTCACCAGTGCCTAGCCGAGCCAGCATAACCATTCCGGCCAGCGCTGCCCCAACGCCGCACAAAGCGTAAGTAACCATTTTAGTGAAATCAACGTTAATGCCGGACAAGCGGGTCGCTTCCTCATTGCCTCCAATGGAAAACACAAAGGTGCCCGTTCTCGTCTTCTTGAGAATGATGTGGCTAATGATTGCAAAGGCTAACAAGATCGGGATTGATATCGGGAAATTCCCGACCAGATCCCCATCCATCATATCCCGATAGTTTTGAGGAATATTCAATACAGGCCAGCCGTTGGTGATGATATAAGCCACACCCCGAAATGCGCTCATGGTTGCCAGTGTTGCAATAAACGGCTGGAGCTTGAACTTAGTTACGAGCAGGCCGTTAAAGAGCCCGATCACCGCGCCGATCAAAATTCCTAAAATGATAGCCAGAATAGGATTCATCCCCTGTTTGGTTAGAAACCAGCCTACACTGACAATGACGATCGCCATGATCGATCCAATAGACAAATCGATTCCGCCCGTAATAATGACGAAGGTGATACCAATGGCGAGAAGTCCGTTGATGGTGCTTTGATCCACGATGTCCAGCAGGTTACCAGGACTTAAATAGATAGGATCAATAAGCGCGAAAATCGCAATCATCAGGAATAGGGCGACGAGCAAGCCTATTTCCCTGCCCATTCCTTTGGTCAAACGGTTTAATAAATTCATGACTTGTACTCCGATCCACCCATGGCGTAATGTAATATCGTTTCTTCATCCAGTTCCTGCCTCTGAAGCTCCTTAATCATTTTCCCCTCATGCATGACCATTACCCTATCGCTCATTCCGATGACTTCCGGCAGTTCAGATGACACCATGATGATTGATTTGCCTGCCGCCAAAAGCTCTTCCATCAGCCTGTAAATTTCGGCTTTGGCACCGACGTCAACCCCTTTGGTCGGCTCGTCAAAAATCAGGACATCCACGTCAGTGGTGAGCCATTTCCCGAGGACAACCTTTTGCTGGTTGCCTCCACTGAGATTATAGGTCATATAATAGGGATCTTTGGGGTTCAATTGAAGCTCTTTCGTGAGACGGTTGCAGTTGTCGATTTTCTGTTTGTGGTTGATGAAGCCTAGGTGAGAAAACTTTTCTAAAGAGGCAAGTCCCATATTTTCGGCATTGGTCAGATTATGAATAAATCCTTGCGTTTTTCTGTTCTCCGGAATCAGCCCGATGCCGTGCTTTAACCCCTGTTTCGGTGTCTGAATCTTCACCTTCTTGCCTTTCATATATATATTACCGGCCGTCTTCGGGTCGGCGCCGAAGACGGCACGAACAACATCGGTACGCTTGGAACCGACTAGACCCGAAAACCCCAAAATTTCTCCCTTGTTCAGTTGAAAGCTTATATTCTCAAAAACGCCAGTTTTGGAAAGATTCTTTACTTCCAGCACGATCTCATTTGTTTTCAATCCCAGCTTCTGACGTTCGGCGAACGCCGCAACGTCCCGACCCACCATGCTTTGAATCAGCTTCTGACGTGTCATTTCCGCCGTATGATAGGTGCCAACATATTTACCATCCCGCAACACCGTGATGCGATCCGAAATCTGAAACAACTCATCAAGTCGATGCGAAATAAAAATCACAGTGATTCCATTTGCCTTCAATTCTCGAATAATTTCAAACAACGCACGTGACTCGTTTTCCGTCAATGCTGCAGTAGGCTCATCAAAAGAGATGATGCGAGATTCGTGAAAAAGAGCCTTGGCGATCGAAAGCATCTGCATCTCGCCTGTACTCAGTGTACTAACCAGATCAATACTCCTGAACTTGCAGCGCAGACGCTCAAGTATCACGTCCACTTTGGCATGCAGGGTATTAAAGTCGATAAAGGGGCCTTTCTTCGGCTCATGCCCGAGTGCAACGTTTTGACCAACAGTCAAATCCGCAATCAAGCTCACCTCTTGATGAACCTTGGAGATACCGGCCTTAATCGCATCATGCGCATTCTTGAAGGCAGCCTTCTTTCCTGCAATCCAGACTTCACCTTCGTACTCGTTATAGATGCCATGCAGAATGTTGAGCAAAGTGGATTTGCCAGCTCCATTCTCCCCAATCAACGCATGTATTTCACCCTCCATCACATCGTAATTAATGTTGTCGAGCGCCTTAACACCGGGAAATGACTTCGATATCGTCTTGAAGCTAATGATTGGATTTGACATCATTCTCCACCCTCTTTGTGAAAAACAGCCGGAAGATTCAAGGAAATCTGTCCGGCTATTTCTTTTGGATCAGTTTAATTGATTATTCAAACTTCGCGTTCTCCCAGCCGATGATTTCCTCAGCCGGCGTATTCACATTAGTGCTATCGATTAAAGCCTGAGGCGTCCAAATGACGCGCGGCAGCTGCTGTCCTCCGAGGATGCGAAGCGCTACTTCCACGGAAATTTGTCCTTTGTATTTCGGAAAAGAATCAATCGTGGCTGACATTTCGCCTTTCTTGATGGACTCATAAGCTTCGCCGATGCCGTCAACGCCAACCACAAGGATTTGCTTGCCGGATGCCTTAACGGCTTCCACAATACCGAGTGCCATCGTGTCATTATTTGCAAAAATCGCTTTCAGGTCAGGATGTTTCTTGATCCAGGTTTCGGCGAGATCCCTCGCTTTGGACCGATCCCAGTCCGCGTTTTGCTTCTCTACAATTTTTACGTCCGGTGCATTCTCTTTCATCCAGTTCTCAAAGCCAGCCGTGCGTTGACGAGCTGCAAACGCTTTCGGCATGCCGATCACAATCGCGACTTCACCTTGATTATTTATTTTATCTGCAATCCACTCCGCCGCCAATTCTCCGTTTTCAATTGCTTTAGGGCCTACGAAATTCGGAGCAGTGGCGATCAGTCCGTCATTGACGTTAATGACCGGAATACCGGCTTTCTTCGCATCTTCCACACCTGGCGTCAAATTGCCGTCGGAAATTGGGGAGAGCAGCAAAGCGGAATATTTCTTATTGATCATATCTTTGACGACTGAAAGCTGGCCTTGCTCGTCCCCTTCGCCTTGAGCCGACCTGACGTCAACGCTAACGTCAATGCCGGATTCCTTCATCGTCTTGGCACCCAGCTCCATTCCTTCTTTCAACGTTCTCCAATATTCATTCTCGAATGCTTTGGACACACTGCCTAGTTTAATGGATCCTGACGGTTTCGGAACTACGCCATTTTGTTCTCTCATTTGCTTAAAATCGACGCCATCCGCCTCATCCGGATTGAAAGTTGCGGTTTCTGCCGGAGCGGCGGGTGCAACCGTGTCATTGCCTGCTTCGTTTTTCGAGGCACAAGCTGTTGCAAATATTACGATCAATAAGATCAATACAAGCGCTTTCAAATTACCTATTCTTCTCATTTTTGTTTCCCCCAATAATAGTATAGTCTCAAGCCATTCACCGAGGTAGATGGGACCAGGGTTTCCTTGAACTTATCATCGTCTTTACTCCCAGCCCGACTGCGATGCGGGCTGGGACAGCGCCTAAAAAATACTTTAATTGGTACTTATTTCAGACAGGCGAACATAATTGCCTGCGCTGCAACGGCATCGTTACGATCAATGATGGATTGAATTCGAATGATTCCGATTTCGTCAATCAACTGATCCAGTTTGTCGAACATGGCAATGTTCGCCTTGAGCTCTTCCAATGGCTGTTCACGGACCGGGAACGTATCGAAGTAGACAACTCCTTGATAATTATACTTCTTCAGATAAAAGATGAACTCGAGCGTTTGAATGAAGTTGACCGAGCCTACCATCAGGCCGTCATCATTGAGCTTATTTCCGTCATTCAAATGAACGCCATGCAGTTTGTTCCGCTCTGCTACCAAGCTTAGTCCATAGGATGGATTTTCGGCCTTCATCAGCATGTGGCAGAAATCCAGAGTGACACCCAGATTGGCAGCTCCTACATCTCCAACCATCAGCAGAGTATCTGCATAACTTGATATGAACGAATAGGCACGCGGCTGAAATGGTTTATACTCGATACTGATTTTCAAATTGGAACCGTAACGGCAAATTTCTTCGAATGCACGAGCGACTTGGTTCCATACTTGCGCATAATTGATCTGAAAGGAGTAATCGAATCCTTCATAACCCAACCAAATAATGATGTGTTCTCCGCCCAGTTCTCTGCAAACGTCAATTGATTTCTTGCACATTTCAATAGCTTTGCGTGCCACTTCCGGATCAGAGTTTCCAAGCTCGCCGTTAATGAACTCACTCCGGAACCTCGGGGCAATAGCGTTCAGCTTGATGTTGTTCCTTTCTAGTGCATCTTTGATGTCTTCAACCGAGTTTGTTTGAAAATGCTCCGGGTAATTCAGGTCCACATGAGTGAGGCCCGATACCGCAGCGATTTGATCAATGGTCTCGACGATAGAGCAATTGGAAAAAGAATTAAGTCTAGTTGCGAATTTCATGTATAACGCTCCTTGTCAGTTAGGTTCTCTCTTTTCCTACTTGAAGGCCGTGACCAGCCAATTCAATGTATAACGCTTACAAAATAGCTAACTGTGACCACCCCTCCTTCCCTTATGCCATATTCTTTGATCATTTTGAAATTTAATAAATATTAGTGACTTAAATATGAGAATATCGTAAGGCCTCGAGGTTCAATTTGTCAACAGTTTTCATTAAATTTCATATTATAATGACCATAAAAGATAATTAATAAATATTAGTGAACTTTTCTTATTTAAAATGAAAAGCCACATTGCCTGATAGCGAATGTGGCACTCGAACTACTCTAACTCAGAAATATCGCTAGTTATGTAGCTCCTCGGATGGGGCGTAATGGGACAGCCCCTTTTAAGTTTTGCGGAGCTATCCCTCATCCCGGCCGTTAGACCGGTCGTATTCCTCTCTTGCCCTCTCGACCAGCGGAAAATATTCAGCTGTCCACAGCTTCAGATGTTTCATCGTACCGATCAACGTTTCGCCAAGCGGAGTCAATGAATAATCGACAACGGGCGGCACGGTCGGCGTAACCTCGCGCCTCACTAAGCCGTCCCGTTCCATCTGCCGGAGCGTCTGGGTCAGCATTTTTTGCGATATGCCTTCAATCCGCTTTCTTACTTCCCCGTAGCGAAGCATTCCATCCTCTAACGCATAGATAACTAATGCCGACCATTTGCTGGAAATAATTTCAAGTACCCTGCGATAGCTGCATGCCGATATCGAAATGTCAGCTTGTTTGATTGGTATCGCATCTCCCACGACTTCTCCTCCTTACGCACCTGCAGGTTCGCAGCGAACAATAAAGTGCCTTCTTACCGAATTTTAGTTGATGTATTATTGTATGTCTATACCAACTATATGAGGAGAGATGATCGATGAAAGTATACGAAATTCAAGACGGCTTCGGACTCGAGCATGTGAAGGCGGCTGAACGCCAGGTTCCTGTGCCCGGCGCCGGAGAGGTGCTTATCAAGATGCGGGCGGTCTCGCTCAACTACCGCGATCTGGGCGTCATCGACGGGTTTTATGACCCCAACTTAAAGCTGCCTCTCATTCCGGTATCAGACGGCGTTGGCGAGGTGGTTGCTCTGGGCGAGCAAGCGGGAAGGTTTAAGCTGGGCGAAAGAGTCAGCGGTATTTTCACGCAGAGCTGGAAATCCGGCGAACTGATGCAGGCTGACTTGGGAAGCACGCTGGGCAACCCTTTGGATGGTATGCTGGCGGAATACGTCGTGCTGCACGAGAATGGACTGGTCCGCATGCCGGAGCATTTGAGCGACGAAGAAGCGGCCTCGTTTGCATGCGCGGGCGTGACGGCATGGCATGCCATCGCCGAGAAGGGCGGGGTCAAATCCGGCGACACGGTCGTCGTCCAGGGAACCGGCGGCGTCTCTCTATTCGCGCTCCAATTCGCAAAGCTTCACGGCGCTTCCGTCATCGTGACATCGAGCAGCGACGAGAAATTGGATCGCGCCAAAGCCCTTGGCGCCGATTTCGGCATCAACTACAGAAGCGTGCCCGGTTGGGATAAGGCCGTGCTTGAGCTCACCGGTGGCCGTGGCGCCGATCTCGTTGTCGATCTGGGCGGAGCCGCTACGCTGAACCAGTCGCTCGGGGCGCTGCGGGTGGGCGGACAGATCAGCTTGATCGGCATTTTATCCGGTACCCGCGTGGATGGCTTCAATATCGTTTCCGCGCTGGTCAAGCAGGCTCGTCTTCAAGGCATTAACGTCGGCAGCCGTGAAATGTTCGAGACCATGAACCGAGCGGTTGCCCAACATAACCTTCGACCGGTCATCGACCGGGTTTTCCCGTTTGAACGTTCCGTCGAAGCGCTTCGTTACTTGGTGAAGGGCACGCATTTCGGAAAAGTATGCATCGCTTTTTATTGAATCAATAGCTGATCGATTTTGCCCGCTGCTTGCGTTAAGCCATCCTCGACCGACAGCTCGCCTTGAAATATTTTGGCCATGTATACGGCGTAGATCTCGTCTATTCTGCTCCATGCCTTGACCGGCGGACGAAGAAAGGTTTGATCGAGCGCAACCGCATAGGGATGGATGAATGATTCCCGGTTCGCTTTCATTTCCTTTGCCTCCAAATTAGTCGGTATGAGACCGGTTTGCGACATCGCAACCTGCGTATCCTTGCGGATCATCCACTTCATGAATTCCCATGCTTGAATCGGATTTTCAGAGCCTCTCAGGATTACGAGATCCTCTCCGCCCAATACCGAGGATGGCCCGTAAGCAGCTGGAAAAGGTACCGCTATCGTAGACCGGACGGCCCGCTCTAATTCTCCCCCTTGGAATACGCTGTAAAACCAAGGGCCTTCATCCGTCATCAGGATGTTTCCCGTCTTCACACCCTCCCAATTGTCGGCGCCGCCTTTAATAACGGTTCGGTCGATCAACTTGTCATTGTAAAGGGATACCAGCTCCTCAACCGCCTTGATCGTGGCTGCTCCATTCAGATAGCCGGTTGCTGCCGAATAGGTATCATTCGTCATACGGCCTCCCAACGCATACACATACGGCAGGCTCGACCAGGACTCCATTCCGCCCATTCCGATTTTGAAGCGATGCTCTCTCGCGAGCTCGATTACCTCCTCGAAGGTAGAAGGAGGCACATCTAATCCGGCTTTTTCAAGCAGCGCCTTGCTAAATATGGCTGCCTTCGTATTCATGTTTACGGGCAATGAATAGTGGTGTCCTTCATAATAGCCTGCCGAGCCCGTATTGCTCTGCAAAAGCTTCGTCACATCCCCAAAATCGCTATAATCGCTAAGCGGAAGCAGCAGTCCGCTTTGCGAAAACTCGGGGACCCAAGCGATATCCATCCGAACGACGTCAGGCGCCCGATTCGCGGAAGCCTTGGAAATTAACGTATACTTCAATTCCGCATTATTCGCCTGCCTGATTGGAACGACGTGAATGAGAGGATTATCCTTCTCGAAGGAAGGAATAATGAGATCCTCCAAAATACGGGTTTCCTCATCGCTATAGGTATGCCAAAACGTAATATCGACATTTTGGCCATGCCTTAATCTTTCCACGGTGCCTTCCTCCGATATAATCGACTGTTGGCCGCAGCCTGTTATCATGAGGACGATCAGTACGATCATCCATCGCTTGCCGGCATGCATCTGAATCTCCCCCCATCAACTATTGTTGATGCTTCTCCCGGTATTCGACCGGCGTCATTTGCGTCATCTTTTTGAACAGCTTACTGAAATATTTCACATCGTTGAAGCCCGATTTTTCCGCAACCTCATAAATCTTATATTCATGTTGAACGAGCATCCGTTTTGCTTCATGCAGCCTCAAATCAATCAAATAATCGATGAAATTTTGACCCGACTGTTTTTTGAACAAATTTGAAAAATAGCTTTTGCTCACATGGATGGTATCCGCTACTTCTTGCAGCGTTAAATCATCGCGGTAATGAAGTTTAATGTACTCAATAGCTTTCGTGATTAACTGCCCGCTATGGCCTTTATCGTTCAGCCTCAGCTGATTCGGATGCTCCATCTCCTCTATTAATTGGCGGATGGCCGCCTCAAGCTGGACAACCGTATCGCATCGCCAAATGTGATCCCGGAAATCCGACAGCGTTTTTGAATCGCCGTTTAAATACGCATAGACGGAGAGTACCTCGCAGGCCTCTCTCCTTACCAGCTCCGGTGTCAGGCGGCCCTTCGTCCACCTCGAAACGAAGCCGTCGATTACGATTTTCGTGTTATTCTCGGCACGCAACTTCTCGACCATGTCATGCCTATTCATCATTTCCTCGTATTCCGGCTCACCTTCATGCTCATTCGACCGCTGCTCCCAGGCAAACAGCTGTCCAGTGCCTTCGAAAAACCGCCTTTCTCCGGCTGCACGGCTTCTATTCAGTCCTTTTTCAACCCGCTCGCTTTCCTTCTCCATGCAGTAGCCTATCGAAATGGAGGTGGATAATTCAGCGGCTGCACGAGCCTTGAAGCGTTCAAGCTTAGTTTCTGCCTCCTTCTCATAGGGATAGATGATGAAGAGACCTTCTCCCGTTAAGACCGGCGCGCTGCCATACTGAAATTGCTCGTAAAATAACGACTGCATATCCTCATACATGATGCTGATATGCAAATTCCCATATCGCTCCCGCCACTCATTGAGTCCATCCGACACGACAAAAGCACACACATATCTTTCATTTTGCCGGCCAAAAATATCAATAAAACGAAATTCCGACCGGCTGGATGCAAGTAATCGTATGATCTCCTGCTCGGAGCGTCTTCGTTCCAGCAAGGTCAGTTGATGGTCGAACTGTTTTTTCTGCAGCGCTTGCGTGCGGTTCTTCACCAGCATTTCTTTGCATCGCCCCAGTACGGCAAGGAGCTCCTCCGCTTCCAGCGACGGTTTGAGCAAGTAATCGACTGCGCCTTGCTTCATCCCCTCGCGGACATATTCGAACTCGTTGTAGCTGCTAATAAGAACAACCTTCATTTGCGGATTAACCTGCAGCGCATTGCGCGTCAGCTCCAGGCCGTCCATGACCGGCATCTTAATATCCGTTATTAAAATATCAATGGGACGGGAGCGAAGCAGCTCTAATGCTTCCAGGCCATTTGCACAATCTCCCGCTAAGGTGAGCCCTAGCTTCTCCCAATCGATAAAGTTTTTAAGTCCGTTTCGAATAATCGGCTCATCGTCCACAATCAACACGTTATCGTTCACGTTATTTCCTCCTCAAAGTTGCAGGCAGCCAGATCTGATTTCGTAAGCGTCAGCTGTGAAGACGTATAACGATTTGAATTTGCGTGCCGCTCCCTCTTTCACTGGCAACCGACATGCCCGAGCCCGCACCGTAATAAAGCCTCAAGGAATCATGGACATGCTGCAGCCCTATTCCTGCTTTAGCCGTGTCTTCCTTGGCATTCAATTGCTTCAGCTTCTCAACTGCTATGCCTGATCCGTTATCTTGGACTAGAATACGCAGCTCGCCCTGGCGCTCCGAGACCTTTATCGCTATATCGCCTCCGCGGTTAAGCGGCACAAAGCCGTGGAAGACCGCATTTTCCACAAGCGGCTGAAGCAGCATCCTTGGAATTTTCACCTGCTCCGTTCCAGGCTGCACATCCATAAACAATGCATACTTCTGCTCGTACCGCATTTCTAATATAACGATATATTTCTGAATGATTTCCAGCTCTTCCTCAAGCGCAATCATTTGTCCGTTCTTGCCCATGTTCGCTTGAAGCAGCCTGGTCAGAGCCGCTAGTCCCTGATCCGCCCGTTCCATCTCGCCCGCTCGAATAAGCCATCTTAGCGTGCTGAGCGTATTATAGAGAAAATGCGGATGAATCCGATACGTGACCGCGCGCACCTCCGCTTCCAGCTTCTCGTTCTGCTCCTGCTCCACCCGTCCCATGAGCTGCTCGATTTCATCCAGCATTTTATTGAAATGCTTGCTCATGAGTCCAATTTCGTCCGAAGAGGTTAATGCTGTCCGAACGGATAAATCCCCCTGCTGCACGCGCTTCATCTCCAGCGTCAATTGCTTAATCGGTTTTGTAACCCGCTTCGCAATCAGAAGGCCAATGAGCACCGCCAATAAAGCAAAGCAAGCCGAGGTTATTAAAATGCGGCTGTGCAGCTTGTCTAACGCCCCCGTTATTTCAACCGTTGGCACCGTACCGACCAGCAGCCAGCCGTTGCTCAGCATTTGCTTCACGCCATAATAATGTACGCCTTTATCGGAGTATTCGAATTCAACCGCATCATTGTGCACGATAAGCTCATGCAGGTGAGGATCCTCAACGTTTCGGCCTATTCGAGAAAGGTCGGCATCGATCATAATTTTACCCTCGGGATTCACGACTCTATAACGGCCTGTATCGCCAAGCTTGACCTGATTAATCGTATTAATAATGGCCTTTCCGTTTAGATTGACGACGAGCAAGCCTATTTGCTGAAGCGACTCAAAGTCTTTCAGCGTACGGCTAATGGGAAGCACGAGATCTGTATTTTCCCCGCCGCCGCTAAAAGGATCCTTCCGTAAGGCTTGCCAGACCAGCCCTCCATCCAGCCTTTTGGACTCCGTTACCCATTCTTGTTGATTAAGATCGACCTTTCGCAGTTTAGGCGTGGAGAACGTGCCGCTGCCCCAGCCGATTCCGCCGCCCTTTACGATATAAACGATTCGCACGAACGAGCTTGAATAAACGACGTTATTAAGCAGTGTATTTAAAGATTGCGACATCTCTGCCTGCGTGCTTAGCGGACTTGAGCTATACTCCATCGCCGCTTTTTGCACTTTCAAATCACTGTATATTAAATCGGATGTATCGCTTCCCGCGTTGAAAATAGAAGACAGGGCATCCGCGGTTTGTTTCGTAACCTGAACGGCAGATGCTCTGACATTTCGTTTCACAAGCGCGGAAGATTCCAAATAGAAAGAGAACCCCGATAAAGTGGTCGGAATCAGAATGATCAATAAGAAGGCTAAAATCATTTTCGAAGCAAACCGGTTGGATATTTTCCCGAAGCGCGCCATATGCTGTCCACCTTACGTAAGGAGATACTCCTAGTGTACCTAAAAACCAAAGCGAACGAAAAGTTTCTCGTATCGCTTTGGTTTGTCAGTTCGGCTCATACGGTATTATTTGTAGCTAATCGTGATTAGATCCCAATACTTCAAGCCCGGAAGCTTAAAGGCTAGGCTGCCGTTATTCTGCTCGAAGCTCAGCTTAACAGGCGAGCCATTATAATAATCCGGGGACGCGAACATGATGTCCGCTACCTCCCGCTCCGTCGGAATGAAAATATCTACATTCTTGCGCTCCGCAGGCGTCGCTTGTTCACCTCTGTTGTCTTTCCATTCCATCGTAGTCGCATCGGAGAAATTAATGAAATGAACGATTTCGCTTTCACCCTTCCGCTTCGCGAAGGACCAGATCTTGCCTTGCTCCGGCTCAGCAGAGATTTCAACGGCCCCGGTACCCGATGCGGCCGTCTCCGATTCCTCCAGCCCGTCTCTCAACAGGTTCTGGTACGCCACCAGGAAATCATAATAACGAATAAGCTGCTCCTCCAGCTCGGCCGGAATCGTCAGGTTTTTGTTCGGAAAATATTCCTTCGCGAGCATGTTTTCCCCGAGCTCGAGATGCGAGCCGCCGGATGCGAAGATGACTGCATCGGTCAGCAGGACGCCCGGCGTATTGAATTCACCTGGCGAATTCGCCAGATCATAGTTCATGTACGCCGCAAGTACCGTGTTAAGCTTATTTTTACTGTACGCGCTGTTCTGGTCGATAATGTCCTTCAAGCTGCCATATTTCGGATGCCCGTCCCATACTTCCGTGTACAAAAATTCGAGCGGAGCCTGAGGAGCCATGAACGCTTGCCCATACTGCCCAACCGCATTCATGACATAATCAACATCCAGCTTTTCCTTTGCCGCTTTAAGGAAAGACACATACCCTTGCGTCAGCTTCACGCTCTCACCGTCAGCGTTCCACAATGCTCCGCGGTCGCCCAATTGATCGACATGCCAGCCGTCAAATTTCAGATGCTTAAAGACTTCGATTTCCTTGTCGATCAGATAGGTCTGCCATTCAGTATTGCTCGGGTCATACAGCATAATGTCGCTCGCCCAGTTGTCCGGCAACGGATGCTTATCCTGATTCGTTTGCGTCGGATCCTTGTACAGTCCCCACTCCATCATCACACCGTCGGCTTCCGCACCCTCATAGGCGCCAAACAGCAGGTTATAATTCATCGCCATCATGTTCTTGCTGTGCGCCAGGTCGATGTAGCCTTTGATCGTATCAAAGGAAACCGGCCGGTTCGCGATGTCCGGCCATTCCTTCGCCGGCTGGTCTCCGTCCATTTTCAAAGGCTCGTGATGCTTGTATTGCCAGTCGTAAAACTGAATGCCATTAATATGAAAACGATTCAAGCGATCGATAATCTGTGACATTTCTTCCTCGCTCATGCTATGGAAGTCGGCCAAATAGCCGTAGCGGGGAAACTTTTTCCAATCTGCAGAAACATCGATCGCGACGTTCAGATGATCCTTCACTTCGCCC
The DNA here is from genome assembly GCF_021532375.1 of Paenibacillus alkaliterrae. Lineage (GTDB taxonomy): Bacteria > Bacillota > Bacilli > Paenibacillales > Paenibacillaceae > Pristimantibacillus > Pristimantibacillus alkaliterrae. The sequence continues at coordinate 26,646 of NZ_JAKGAP010000027.1, read as the reverse complement.
TTTGCTGTAATAAATACTTCTGCCATATAGCCCTTGCCGTTTTCCTTCGGAGGCGCCCAATCCCAGGTGACTTGTTCGCCTTCAGCCTTAATCTCCTGCCCGCCGATCTTCTCGCCGAGATGGCGATACTGAACGATCACCTTCGCCTCCGGCTCGGCTTTGCTCAAATCAAGCTTGAAGCTGACCTTCTCGCCGGGGCGGTACGCCGCTTTGTCCGTGGTCAGTCCGCTCATCATCCTTTGGCTGACCACTGTCTCCGCTTCGATCTCCTTCTGATTGCTGCAGCCCACTGCCAGAATGAGCAAGCAGCTCAACGCTGCTACTGCAGTCGACTTCTTTTTTTTGCTGATCACATTCATCTGTCCTTCCCTATTCGTCTGTTTAACCCTTCACTCCGCCTTCGTTAAAACCGCTCTGCACGAATCGCTTCTGGAAAATGATATACAGCAGCACGGTTGGTATGAGCGCGATGATAGATGCCGCGAATACCCATGAATAGTTAGTCGCATACTTGTCGTTGAACATGAGCAGCGCGACTGGCAGCGTCCGCAGCGCTTCATCCTTGATGATAACGAGTGCCGTGAAATATTCCTCCCATGTGCCCTGGAAGGACAGAACCGCAAGCGTTGCGATTGCCGGCATCGATTGCGGAAGGTAAATGTTCCAGAAAATTCGCCAGCTGCCTCCGCCATCGATCAGCACGGACTCCTCGTACTCCTTTGGAATGCTTTGAAAAAAGCCGCGGAGGAAGAACGTGCTGCCGACAACGCCGCCGCCGATATAAATCAACCATAGACCCCAGTACGTGTTAACCAAACCGAATGATTTGATAATTAGAAATTGCGGGATAATGTTAATCACGCCGGGAATCATCATCGTCAGAAGAAACATCCGGAACAGCAGCTCTTTGCCCGGAAAGGTAAATCTCGCAAACCCGTATGCCGTTAAACAACCGAGGAACAGGCTTCCCGTCATGGACACGATCGTGACGAGCGAGCTGTTCAGGAAATACCTCGCAAAATTATTTTTGCTCCATACAAGCTGGTAGTTATACAGGTTTGGAATGACTGAGAATACTTCCTTAGGCCGCGGCAGCGAATACGCCCCTTTGATAAAGCTGGTCATAATCATATAGGCGAAGGGGAATAGGAAAGCCAGCGCTCCAAGCACGATAATGCCGTAAACCAGGAGCTGTATATGCCATTTTGTTTTCATCGCTTCCCCCTCCTACAAAAACCGCTGGTTGCCGAATTTTTTCATCTGGGAATACGTGAGCAAGAACACGGCAATCCCCATCATGACGGCTACCGCAGATGCATAACCAAAGTTAAAGTTCTTAAAGGCTTGCAAGTACATAAGGCTCGGCAAGGTTTGCGTCTGATCCATCGGGCCGCCCCGCGTAATAAAGTAAACCTGCGGGAAAAAGTTAAACGCGCCGTTAACCAGGTTTATGATAACGAATGCGGTTACGGGGCCAAGCATAGGAACCGTAATGCTCCAAAACCGTTTAGGTCCGTTTGCGCCGTCGATTTGCGCCGCTTCATAATATTCCTTCGAAATGCCCTGCAAGGCCGCCAAATAGATGACTACGCCCCAACCAACCGTTTTCCAAATATGAAACAACCAAATGACGATCATCGCCGACCAATAGTTAGAAAGAAAATTAACCGGTTCTTGAAATAGGCCAAGCTGCTTATAAAAAATAAAGTTGATCAAGCCATACTCACCGCCTGCGAACAGGAAGCGGAACAAGAAGGCTACCACGATCCATGACGTAATGATCGGCAGATAATAAATCGTACGGAATACAATTTTGTGCTTGACGAAGTGAATATTGATTAATACCGCAAACACGATGGCAAGAAACCAGTTGATCGGCACCGTTACCGCGACGTTCAAAAATGTATTTCGTATGGCCATCAACACTTTATTGTTCGGATCCGTAAAGGCGGATACGTAGTTTGCAAAGCCAATGAATGGACTTTCCGCGTTAGGCATAATGCTGTATTCCTGGAAGCTTATAATAATATTTTTGATCATCGGGTAGATGACGAATACGGCCGTACCCAAGACACCGAGGAAGATATAAGGCAGAACCATTATCCATTGCTGCATGCCCTTTTTCAACTTTACGCCAGCCGGAATCCGCTGCGCGGATTTCGGCTGGCCCGCCACTGGTATAGACATAGTGATGCTCCTTCCCTATCCTTTAGCTAAGTGAGCCTTCGCCTACCCTATGCGATAGACGAAGGCTCCGGTATTGAAATTACTTGGTCAAGATGGCTTCGATGTTTTTCGCTGCCTCGTCGAGCGCTTCTTTCGGTGCAAGCTCTCCGCGAATCGCTTTTTCAAAGGCAAGATTAACAATCCCTTCCATTTCGCCGTATTGCGGAATCGGCGTACGCGGCAATGCCGTTTCCAGCTGCTTCACGTATTCGGTAACGAATGGCTGCTCAAGAAACGCCGGATCGTTTGCTGCCGTTTTGTTCGTAGGGATAAGGCCAAGCTTGCTCATAATCTTCTGCGGCTCGTCGCCAAGCATCCATTTCGCGAATGTCCAAGCTTCTTGCGGATGCTTCGAGTTTGTAAAGATAACGAGATCCTCGCCGCCTACGACGGAACGGCTGCCGCCTGCGCCTGCAGGAATCAGGCCGCGAACCGTTTGCTCCAGCGGTTTGAACGCGGATTCAGCTTCGTTCATCAGAATGCTGTAGAACCAAGGACCGTCATCGATCATCATGTAATCGTTGTTTTTCATGCCGTCCCAAGCGCCTGGCTCGCCGCCGAGAATTGTAGGCGTTACCAGCCCGTCTTTGTTCCATTGCACGATCGTTTCAAGCGCTTTCACGCTCTCCGGGCTGTTTAAGTAGCCTTCTACTTTGGTATAATCCTCGTTCGTCAGCGATCCGCCAAGGCTCCAGAAGTAAGGAGAAGCTGCCCATACGTTCGCTCCGCCGATGCCGATTCCGCCCGGCTTGCCTTTTGCTACCGCAAGCTTCGCCGCTTCTACGAACTCATCCATCGTTTCCGGCGCTTTCGTTACGCCGATTTCATCCAGTACGGATTTGTTGTAAATCGCGATTTTCGTATTCGTGTTGACCGGAACGCCATAGTAGCCGCCGTTATAGGCGTTCGTCTCCATCGGAGCCTCGAACACGCTGGCTTTAATGTCATCAAAACCTTCATTTTTGCTGATATCTTGAAGCGCGCCCATCTTTGCAAATTCCGGAACCCAGATAATGTCCATCCGCATCAGATCGGGTGCCGCATCGCCCGCTACGCCTGCGATAATCTGCTCCTTAAGCCCTTCATAAGGCATTCTTGTAAGCTTCAGCTCGATTCCCGGGTTTTGCTCCTCGAAGAGCGGCTTGATCTCTTCTGCCAGCACCTTCTCTTCCTGATCGCTGTAGGTATGCCAGTATTCGATCGTGACCTTCTTTCCGCCGCCTGCCGGAGCGTTACCGCTTTCATTTGCCGGCGTGTTTCCGCCGTTACCTGCCGGCACGTTATTGCCGCCGCCGCAAGCGGTAATGGTGAATGCCATGACTGCTGCCAAAACCCCATAAGATATCGTTTTGTACCATTTCATATCGTTGACCCTCCTCTTATTTGTGCTGCTCCTTTATTATGCGTAGAACGGACTTTCCGAGAAACCGTTTTCATCGTGATAAAGGTGTCGTATTTTACTCCGTTTGAGATGTGGAAAATTTGAAAAAAGAAAAAGGTGTCTTATTTTTCTGTTCGAACAGAAAAATAAGACACCTTGAAACCAGAAATTAGATCGCTATTTCGCGCTATACCCGCACTCCGACCACCGAAATGCACTCATAACCGACGATTCCGCTGCCAGTAGAGCTAATTTTTAGCTCTATTTCTCTCCAAGTAACCAAAACAAGTAAAATAGAGCTATTTATTAGCGTTATACCCTTCCTCCGACCACCGTAATGCCTCAAAACCGCCGAATCCGATGCCAGTAGAGCTAATTACTAGCTCTATTTCTCTCCAAGTAACCAAAACAAGTAAAATAGAGCTATTTATTAGCGCTATCCCTCACTCCGAGCGTCGAAATGCCTCAGAACCGCCGAATCCGCTCCAGTAGAGCTAATTTTTAGCTCTATTTCTCTCCAAGTAACCAAAACAAGTAAAATAGAGCTATTTATTAGCGCTATCCCTCACTCCGAGGTCGAAATGCCTCAAAACCGCCGAATCCGCTGCCAGTAGAGCTAATTTCTAAGCTCGAGTGGCGCTACACGGCCTGAGGATAGACTCGCTCCCTGAACGGGTGCCGCCCAGCGAACCCCGTTAGCGATCACCTTCAGCACGTCGGGATGATGATAAATGGGGAATGTCTCATGTCCCGGACGGAAATAGAACAGCTTCCCTTTCCCTCTCCGGTAGCAGCAGCCGCTTCGGAACACCTCTCCGCCCTCGAACCACGAGATGAATATCAGCTCATCCGGGGCCGGTATATCAAAGCGCTCTCCGTACATTTCTTCCTTCGGAATTTCAATATAATCACCTAGGCCGTCCGTTATCGGATGTCCGTGCTCTATGACCCAAATCCGCTCCTTCTCGCCGTCATCGCGCCACTTCAGCGACCCCGTCTTCGTCCCCAGCAACGATTCGAATATTTTCGAGCCATTACCGGAGTGCAGCACGATGAGTCCCATTCCCTCCAGCACACGAGCGCGCACTTTTTCTACAATGTCGTCCCGTACCTCCGAATGAGCCAGATGACCCCACCAGATGAGCACATCCGTGCCGTTCAACACTTCGTCGCTTAGCCCATGCTCCGGTTCATCGAGTACAGCCGTCCTCACTTCAAAGCCATCGAATGTCTTCAAATATCCGCGGATCGCATTATGGATACCTTCAGGATAGATGCTTGCGACATGCTCATTTTGCTTCTCATGCCGATATTCGTTCCATACCGTCACCTTTAGGTTAGTCATTTCTGGAAGCCTCCTGTTCAATGGTAATCCACCGTTCCTCCGTAAACGACTGAACGATAGCGTCGAGCGTCAATTGATTGATATAACCGTCCTCGATCGTTGCGTCGAGTCCATCGCCCTTGCCGTTCAGCAAATCGAAGAACGACTGCATTTGATTCGCTTTGAATGAAACTGGGATTTCCAGCTTTCGGAACTGCTGCTCCTCCCCAAGCTTCACATGAATCGTATCCTCTTCCTCAAGGTTATAGACGAGCGCGCCCCGCGTGCCGTAAATCTCGACCTGCTGATAATTTCCGCGCCCATAGGCGAAACGGGATATGCTCATCGACGAGGATGCGCCATCCGCGAAATGGGCAAGCACATGACAGAAATCATCGACATCCACCTCTCCTTTGCCCTCGCCGCTTAGAAGATCGCGCTCCTTCACGACCGTGCCCGCATCGGCGATTACCCGTACCGTTTCTCCAACGAGAAAGCGCTTAAGATCCAAGATATGAGAGCCCAAATCGCCGAGCGCGCCCGATCCGGACAGCTCCTTGCGGAATCGCCATACGAGCGGGATATCTTCACGGATAGCCCAGCTTTGCAAATACTGGCTGTAAACGTGATTGATTTTGCCTAGAGCGCCTTGCTCGATAAGCTGCTTCGCAAAACGAACCGCGGACTTGTACCGATAGGTAAAGCACACCATATGCGGCAGCGGCCCGGCCTCCAGCGCCTCTCTAAGAACAGCCGCTTCCTTCGCATCAAGCGCGATTGGCTTCTCGAGCGCAAACGGCTTACGATACTTAATCGCGTCAAGGGCGATCACAAAATGATTGCTATTCGGCGTGCCGATCGTCACGGCGTCCAGCTCCGAATCCTTTAACATATCCAAATGATTAACGTATCGCCTTGCCGGCGGAACGTTCAGCTCCCCGCCTTTGGTCAAAAGCGCTTCTTCATTGCAGTCGCAAATCGACCATACTTCTGCATCCTCGCTTGCCAATATCCCTTCCATATGAAAATTCGCGATGCCGCCAAGCCCGATTACTCCGATTTTCAGCTTCTTCATATGCATCATCCCATCCTTAAGGTCACTTTCATTACAAACCCAGTATAGTTTGTGTTAGAATGAACGGGAATGTCAGATGGAGACTCTTTTTGTACAAAAGCGACTTTTTAGAGAGATCAGGGAGGGGGAGACTAACCTTGCTAGCCATTAACGTGGATATGGTTCCTCGCATAAAAATCTTAGGGTTTATTGCCTACAAGAGCCCGTGGATTCACTTCAGACGCAATATAAACGAATACGTGCTCTATTTCATCCGAAGCGGCGAGCTTCATCTCAAGGAGGAAGACAAGCATTACGTTCTGAGGAAGGGCGACATGTTTATTCTTGAGCCCAATAGGGACCATGAAGGCACCGCAAAGCATGTATGCGACTATTACTACATTCATTTCGAGCATCCGGATATAAAGTCGGTTCAAATCGCCGATATGCAGGCGCTAGCCAACTATTTTATCGTAGAGCATGAGCAATCTCCGTTCATCGAGCATAAACCGGCTATTGCGGATATTAATCCGTATGGGTGCTACTTTCCGAAATATCATACGATTTCTGAGAAAACCAGATTTCAGCAAACGCTGCACGCGATGAATGAAATGCTGCAGCTATATAAACGCAGACATTACAATCGAAGCTTAACGGCATTAAGATTCACGCAGCTGCTCATCGAGCTGTCGCGCGAAGACTTCATGGATGAGCTGCAGAGGAACGACCGCCTTCATTCCAAGTCGATTGTGAAGGTTAACGCCCTGCTTGATTATATTCATCAAAACTACCAAAGTAAAATAACGGGCCGTGACATCGAGCTCGCATTCGAGAGCAACTATGACTACTTAAACCGTGCCTTCAAGCAAGTAACCGGCCAATCGATAAGCCGCTACATAAACGCTGTACGCATCAATCAAGCAAAGGAACTCATCGAGACAACCCCGCTCAGCATCGGCGAGGTCGGCTATTTAATCGGCATCAACGATCCTTATCATTTCAGTAAGTTGTTCAAGAAACATGCCGGCCTCTCCCCTACCCAATATTTCAAGCTGGTCAGGAAAATCGAGTAGGAAGGGGGCCTGTCCCGTCTATTTAACAGAAGCATACATGCCGAAATTCAAATTCATTTACATGTGGGTAACATGGATTTTTATCAAAAAAAAAGACCTTCCGCAAGAAGGCCTTCATTAAGAGAGCTATGCTCCATGTATTTTATGCGGCAAGCAAGAAAAACGTACGTGTACTTTATACTCGGTACAATCCGTATCCATTCAGCGGAACGACAGGAGCCGGATCGACGGTCAAACCTTGCGTGCGGCCATGAAAAGCAACATCTGCGAGCCAGCGCGTAAAGCCGGCGACGTTCATCGTCTCCAGCTCCTGCAAGCTGAAGAAGCCGGCCGCGTCCACTTCTACGTTATCGGGTATCGGCTCGCCGCTTACATATTCCATTTCGAACGCGATATAAATGTTATGAATGCTTCTTGGCTGGTCCCGCAGCGCTACGACGCTCTTAACGGCCGCTTCTACTCCGCATTCCTCCAGCACCTCCCGCTCTATCGTCGCTTCAATCGGCTCCAATTGCTCAATGTAACCGCCCGGATTCGTCCAATAGCCTCTTCCCGGCTCTTGCGCTCTGCGCACGAGTAATATTTTACCGTCCTTGATGACCAGCGCCCCGACACCGATACTATAGCTTCCCCAATGAACGAAGCTGCAACTGATGCATGCCCGTCTCATTGTTCCGTCAACGTCTCTTGTTTCCAGCTCATCGCCGCAGGCCATGCAAAATTTCGCTTCCATCTATGTCACCTCTAAATTAAGCTTTTAACTCAACCGATTATACTGGCTTTTCCGGCCTTTGCCTAGAAGGAAGAAGAAGATATGCCCTCCTGCAAACAAAAAATTCGACATAATCCAACACAAATTCAGCAAAACTGCGTAAACCTTCCAAAAAATAATGTAAAAAGAAGGACTTTTGTAGGTGTATGTCGAATAATTTCTGTCGGCAAGCTTGGTAAATATAGGAGGAACGTCATGGGTTGGCTCTCTAAACGATTCACATTCGTCATCATTCCGGATGCGAAGCATTCCGTTCAACAATATCGCGTATCCGGGCTCTTTATCCTGCTGGTACCGTCCGTTATTTCGCTTCTCCTTTTATTCGCGCTCGTATTTTTCTTGTTATTCTCCAATCGCGCTTTGCTCACGAACGAGCTCAAAGCTCAGTTAACTGCGATAGAAACCCGATACGAGCAGCAGCTAACCGTGAAGGAAGTTCACATATCCAGCCTTCAAACCAACCTGGTTCAACTATCGGAGCAGGCCCATACGATGGAGAACAAGTTGGTCGAAATTAACGAGCTGGAGGCACAGCTCAAGCAGCTGGCCGGAATCGATATGAAATCTCCTGTTACACTATCTAGCCTGGCTACAGAACAAGGCGGCGAGGAGCTTCAGCTCCCTGAAGGATCGACAGAGAAGCTTATTGCTCAAACAAGCAAGCAGTACTCAAGCCTCGATCTGCAGCTTGATTCTTTAATTCCTCAGCTCGAGGATACGAAAAAAGCGGTCATGAATTACCAGCAGCTCTTAAAAACGACGCCGACCATCTGGCCGACCGACTCCCGCAAGGTAACCTCCCTGTTCGGCATTCGAAAGGACCCGTTCACGAGGCGGGCTACCTATCATAACGGCCTCGATATCGGCGGAAAGACCGGCGACCCGGTTTATGCGGCCGCGGACGGTACGGTTACCTTATCCCAAAGAGATCGCATATTGGGCATAAATGTCTTGATCGATCATGGCCAAGGCATTCAAACCCGTTATCTTCATCTGAATAAGCGACTCGTAGAAAGCGGCGATAAGGTCGCCAAAGGCCAACTCATTGGCGAGCTTGGCAGCACGGGCCGAAGCACGGGACCCCATCTTCATTACGAGGTATCCGTGAACGGCAAGAACGTTAACCCGAAGCCCTATATCAAAGCAGATCGAGAGGAGCCTTAAAATGTTTAAAAGTAAAGGCGCTAAAATTAACCCCGACTCAACCGATACGCTGGTTGGCGAAGGCTCTACGTTTGAAGGGAAAATCAAATCCGAGGCCGGCATTCGCGTGGACGGCCATATCATGGGGGATATGGAATCCTCAGGAAGCATTACAATCGGAGAGAACGGCATCGCCAGCTCCAACGTGGCAGCCCGCGATCTCGTGCTTGCCGGGAAGCTGACCGGAAACGTCGTGGTAATGGGAACGCTGACCATTCGCGCTTCCGGCACGCTTATTGGCAATATATCCGCAGGCAGACTCATTATAGAGGCAGGCGGCGTATTCCATGGGACGAGTTTGATGGAAGGGATGGATGCGCCAGTTCCGGCGGAGCAGGAACCTGCAGCAAGTCTTGCCGTATCCGTTTCTTAAACAAATGACAGGAGCATTCGTACGGACATCACCGTCCGTACGGATGTTTTTTTGCTTGGCAGGTTTGAAAAGCGGCTTATCGGACGAGTATAATTCCCATACGAGCTTGCCTGCAGGAGGAGAAGAAGAACGATGCGTTTCATTAGCAATAAGGGCATTACCGATCCGTCGATAAACCTGGCATTAGAGGAATATATATTGCGCTCGCTTCCTGATAACGAGGACTACCTGCTCTTCTACATCAACGAGCCGTCGATCATCATTGGCAAGAATCAGAATACGGTCAGCAGTTCAGACAAAGCCTGCTGCAATCGATTTTCGGAGATCAAGAGCAAATCCCTTTCTAAGAGCTTAGCGAGCAGGACTGGGTAAATGTGCAAAAGCTTGCAGAAGAGCGTTACCAAGCTGGGAATGGAACTACGGCCGTTCTCCTGCCTTCAACGTGTAGTTGAAGCGGCGTTTGCATGTGCAGGCACGTTCGATATCCGCCTTCAGGTAGAGGATGGCATGATCGTCAGCGCCGCCATCTACGGCGATCAGCCTTTACTTTTAACGGGAGACGTCCGTCGGTCAGGAGTTGTTTGAATTCATCCAAAGGGAGCGGCTTGGTGAACCTCCCCGACTTACTTGTTATCACAAGTTGAAGTCGGGTCTTCTTACCACCAGCATCTTCCATGCAACTTTGTAGAATTGGGTTTGCCAACTCTACTCCATACTCGGAGGCAGGGGTGTCATCGAAGCTGCCTAAGTAAGCAACATGTGTCTTCGCACACATGGGGCGGAACAGCCCATCTACTACTTTTTGCTTACGCAATCCGTAGATACTTGATCTTCGTTTCCACATCGAAATTTTGAAAAGGCACAATTTGACCTCGAATCACGGTCATCACCCCCTATCGAACATACGTTTGATATATCTATCATACCACACATATGTTCGTATTTGGAGGTATATTTACGAAAATTTCCACAAAAAAACGGTAGTTCATTTTTCTCTTTTTCCTACCCGTCTCTTACAGGGGGAATGCGTCATTCATCCCCCACCTAAGGAGGAAGGGGACTTCTGACCGATATAGTTAAAGTAATAGCCTTGTGCCTTGTCGCAGCCCAGCCTTACTAAATGCTCGCGCTGCTTTTCCGTTTCTGCGCCCTCCGCCACGACCTGCTTATACAAATCAAACGTTCAAATGGTTGACGACCATGCCTTCCGTTATTTCCAGACACAGAAAAGCCGGACATAACCCGCTGGCGTGTAAGATTCCCTGCACAAGCGGAATAAACTCTCCCGGCTGCACCATGCCAAGCTCCGTCGTTCAAAACATGATGCCTCCTCGCCTTATGCAAATAGGAGGGGCCGCTTTGCTTCCCCGAACCCATATGATTATTATAGAACCTAATGCCAGTCGTCACTACGTATATTTCGACATTTCATAGTCTTATGAATACTCCCGCCACTTACCGATGCTGTTGCTTCGGCTGAAGTGGGGGTTTCTGATGTATCATCCTTACTTACTTCAGGATGCTTAACATCAGTGGAGTTGACACATTGATGGTCTGGTTACCATTGGGCCCCTCTATCCCATCCGTTCCTAGTGCGGATACGTTTGGGAATACTTTACGCATAATGTTCGCTGCGCCGTTCACATCGGCATGAATCAGGCCTTTCGCACTCTTATACAGCCCTCGATACATTCGCTTGCCAGAGAAGATCCATATCCTCTCTTCATCATAATGCGGCAATGGGTCTTGATCGAGGAAGCTGGCTTTCGAGGTGTACGCTTCTTCGGTCAACCTAACGGCTATTCCCTGTTCAGCCGCTTTATACTGGATCATCGATATGAGCATCTGATGCGGGATGTGACAGAAAGGCTGATTGTTTCGCCGTCCGATCGCGGACGCTTGCTTCCATCCATCGTTTTACCCGATAACGATTGTGCCGATCTGTTGCTCCACGGCCATTTTAACGATATGACGGCTTACTTTGTGGAACAAGTCTTTGATCCGGTGATGGCGCTTCAGATGCAAGCGTTCCAATCGGCTGGACGTATGGGTTCCTTCACACGGTTTCTTGCCCTGACGAAGAATGCCGATATCATGAGCTTTCATCTTGTTGTAATATTGATTCATCGCTTTGATCATCTTGCCCTTCACGAGCATCGGTTTCGAACCGGTAGTCGTAACGATGGTTGCAAGATTTTCAATGCCAAGATCAATCGCAAGCGCGTTTTCTTTCGCTGCTTCCTTCTTTTCTATTGGATATGAGAAGACCATTTCGACGACATACCGGCCATGGCTCGGCACCACACGCACCTGCTTCAGTTGTCCGCCTGTACAGCCTAGCTTACCGATATTAAGCTGCAGCTTGGTCTTCGGAAGTTTAAGATACTTCTGTTCTTTAATCACGCAATCCTGGTTGGAGAACACGACTTCTTTCACTTTACTGTGGGCATATCCCGGTACATTGGGCTTTCCCTTGTATTTCCCGGGATGCTTTCGGTAGTCCTTCATACTGGCGAAGAAAGAAAGCCAGTTTTGAAACGCAATCTTCATGATGCCTTGACTGCTCTGCGCGGGGAGGGCTCGATAGTCGATTTGATCCATCACTTTGAACAAGGCATCCAAGAAGTTGTAAGAAACAAATGACTTCTCCTTGGAAGGCAGCTTGAAGGGATGGGAACGATTCTTCTCGCTCAGCCGTTCGTTCATCGCATCGATATGCTCCTCCAGTGTACGAAATGGTTTGCGCCGAATTGCCCGTTTCCTGAAATGCTCTTGTAATGCGATAGCGTTTACTCATTAAGATGCCTCCAATATTGTTCACGATTAAAGCTCTCTCGATCTGCTGCACCGTTCGGTTGCCGGGCGGACGCATATCTGCTCCCTTGATCGGCAAGTGCTAGCCGCGGCAAGCAAATGGCTGTATTTTTACGAACAATTTTGGAATAATCAATTTGACGCGCTTGAACGTGAGCTGAAAAAAGACGAAAAGGAGAAGCACTAGTAGAATGTTCCGTAAACAGTGTTCTTACGGAACGAGCAGCTAGCCCGCGTTTTGCTCCGTAGGCTAACGGTTAACGGACGTCTGAGGCGTTATCATCCCAAAATGAGGTATTCGAAAAATCTAACGGACATGAGAAGTCTTATGGGACCGATTTTTGCCATATTCCCTTTGATTTATTGGAAATAACGTTCCTCACGTCCGTTAGATTTCGATAACAGTGGTTTTCTTTGAATTAGTGTCTCTCATGTCCGTTACACGTTGATAATCCGGCAGGCGACAGGCCGTTATGTTTTCTAATGGCTAATGTATCCCAAACCACTTTGGTAATGGTTCGCCAATTTGAAGTGCCGACTGAAAGAGTATTTGATGCGTGGATAAACCCTGTCATGATGAGAAGATGGCTGATGATCAATGAAGGCACCAATAAGTTAGCGGTAAACGAACCTTTCGCAGGAGGGAGATAGACCATTGTTGAGGAGAATATTTGGAAATCGAACGTCCGAACCTCCTGGCCTTCACCTTCCAAATGCCTTAATTCAGCGAATCGACCGACCGTCTTACAGTAGAGCTCAAAGCGCTGGAGAAAGGCTGCGAAAAGACGTTTACGCAAGTCATCAACGTGCCTCACGAGGCAAGCTGGTCAGAAGCCGATATCGAGAAAGCACTTGGAGAATACCACAGCGGCTCGGAGCATGGCCGGAATTTAATGTTCGGAGGTTTGAAGGACATGCTGTCCTTATATGCGCTTATTCAACAAATCGGCCCAGAGCGGTTGGCGGCGCTCAGCAATCAGGTACTTAAGAGTGCTGGCGAAGATTTTTTCAAAAATGAATATGAGCAAGCTTTATTTAGCCTTCGCTATTTAGGCTTCGTAGAGCATGAATCCGCCAACCGAAAACACCGTTGTCATTTTAGTTGCTATTCTCGTTTTCATCAAACCTTGACGGGCTCCACCGCGAGCGGAGACAATGCTTTCGTCTGATCGATGTAAATAAAGACGTTATAACGAAATGACGGTAGGAACGTAATTGCCTCTTTCCCGCTGAGGGTGGTACACAACGCCGATCGCCCGGTGACCGACGACGGTTTCATCCAAAACGGGCTCCTCCTTGTCGAAAAAGAGCAGCTTGTCCTCCGCCCCGTCCCTATGCAGCAGCTCCTCCCAGCTATTCGCGACAGCCGGCGGAACACGCATCTCTTCCGGCTAATTCGAAGCAAATCCTCATGGGGTACCGTGGTGCAAATCACGATCCCCCATGAAGTGAATTAAATTTCTATTCCTCCAGGAAAAACTGCATCGTCATGTCGGCAAAGCCAGGCAAATCCTCATGTCCGAAATCCGGATAAATTTCCATCCGCTTCTCTGCCGAAATTTTATTATAAACCGCAAACTGGGTGGAGGGCGGACAAATCGTATCCATCAATCCTATTCCGAAGAGAACCTCACCCTGGATCCGCGAGGCCAGATGCTGGATGTCGATGTAGCCCAGCTTCGTAAAAATCTCCTCTTCCCACTTATGCTGCGGGTCGAAATGGCGGAAAAATGTACGCAGCTCCGCGTAAGCATCCTTAGCCAAATCCATTTGCCACACGCGTCTGTAATCGCTTAGAAACGGAAAAACGGGTGCGAGCTTCTTAATCCGCGGCTCTAACGCGGCGCAGGCGATCGTCAGGGCGCCGCCCTGCGAGCCCCCCATCGCCATAACGCGATCCGGATCGACCTCCGGCATTTGCATCGCAATAGCAGCCAGCTGAGCCGTGTCCAGATAGATATGACGGAACAGCAGTTGATCCGGATGGTCATCCAGGCCGCGAATAATATGCCCGTGATGCGTATTCCCTTTGACGCCCCCCGTATCTTCCGATTGTCCGCCTTGGCCGCGGCAGTCTAGGGAAAAGAACGAAAAGCCAAGGGCTGCATAACCAAGCTTATCCTGCCAATGGCCCGAATGGCCTGTGTAGCCATGAAATTGCAGCACGGCCGGATGCGGCTCAGTCACGTTCTTCGGTCTTATGTATTTCGCATGAATACGGGCATCGCGCACGCCGGTAAAATACAAATCGAAGCACTCTGCGTATGGGACTTGAAAGGAGCTGGGAACAAGCTCGATTTGCGGATCGACTGCTCTCATTTCAGCAAGCGCCCGCTCCCAATAGACATCGAAATCGTCTGGACGCGGGTTTAGTCCCTCATAATTTTTCAGCTTGTCTAAAGGCATGTCTACTAACGGCATTCTTCTACCTCCTGATATTGAAAAAATTCGAAATATCGGCCTTCTTCTTGAAAGCGCTAGCTCTATTTTAATGATATCAGCTTGGAATGCAAACAGAAAAACCACAGGCTTCACATTACAGTGAAGCTGCGGTCGTTCATCCTTATAACTATTGCGTAACTGGACTTACTTTGCCGGGTTACTGCCTTTATTCACACTGCTGCCTCTAACCGGGCCAGCACCTTTACTACCGCCGTTCCCTTTATCGCCATCCGCTGCTTTAGAAGCAAGATTCCTGCCGAATATTTTGGGCGCTGCCTTCTTCTTGGCGCTGGCCTGCCAGCGGTTCCAGCCCTTTTTGCCCGTTCCTCTGCCTGTCCCGCCCTTGCCCTTCGTACTGCTCATTTCATCACTCCAATATGCTTTCTGTGTCCGTTGCTTACCAGTATACCATTAATCCTGCCTTTAAAAACGTAAAGCCTCTTTCTAAGGAGGATTAATCATTCCACCTTTCTGGCTTGTCTAACCGCAGTCCTGAGCAACGATGAAGAGCAGGATACCCTGCGGCGTCCTGCTCTTTATAGAAAAAGATTATGTAACAGTCCGAAGAAGTCTTATTGGTCGGCCGGGTAACGCAACCCCCATTCATAGTTCAATCATACCTTATTATGGTATCCGCTGCACCATTTGAGAGCGCCTGCAATCGCTGCCTGATAATCGGGATGCTTGAGCGCTTCCAGAAAATGTCCCGGCGTAAGTACGCAAACTCTTCCCTTGCCTTGCTCCCGTACCCAGCCCGCCGGCTGAGTACCGTGCTCTGACGTTGAGGTCAGAAACACGTGAATGCGCTCGTCGATTACCTCAACATAGTAATGCTCATCATGCATGGAAAAGCTTTTTGCCGTTTCAATAGGCAGCATGGCTTCATCCGTGTAGGACATCGTTACCTGACATGCCTCGGGATGCATGTTGAACACCCCGCCAATCAGCTCGAAGAAGGTCCTTTCTTCCCGATAGCCGACGGTTCCCGAATGAAGAACGAGAAGCCCTTTTCCTTGCTCGACATAGTCAACAAAGTGTGCTTGAATCTCATCCGTTAGCCATGGCATCTTATCCCTGGCCGAGATTTGATTCGATTTCGCAAGCACGACCGCATCCTGACCATCCATCCATATCCGGGTCCACTCCGACGCATGCTGTATAAATTCAAATTGAAAGCCCTCGGTTCCCAAGGGTTCTAAGCCCTGCTTAACCGTCGTTCCCGGATGCCAATAATCATCGCAAATAATGCCGATCTTCATAAAGCTCATCCCCCTGTCGATATATACGATACCACAACTTAGAGGATAAACTGACGTAAATTTTGAAGACTGATCGCTAAGCTTTCAAACGGGTCGCGCCTGCACACGTCCTGCTCAACAACGTACCATTCCACTCCGGTTTCCCGGCATGCCGCAATAATATCCTTAAAATTCAGGTTTCCTTCCCCAATCTCTGCAAACACCTGCTGATGACCGACGATTTCCAGGTCCTTCAAATGAACGACGCCCATTCGGCCGTTCACACGATAGATCATATCGACCGGATTCACTCCGCCCACATGTACCCAGTACGTATCGAGCTCGAAGCCGAATGCTTCCGGATCGCTCTCTTCTCTCAAAATTTCCATACCGGTTCTGCCCGCGAATTTCTCGAACTCGAACTGATGATTATGATATATGAACTGCAGATCATGCTCCTTCAAGCGTCTGCCGATTTCCGAAGCCTGCTTCGCAAAAGCCGCATAGCCTTCCGCGTTCGTACGGTACTGCTCGGGCAAGCCTCCGATTCCGACGTATGGACAATTCCACAGCTTATGCTTTTGTACATTTGCCTCAAAATCTTGCACCAATGAATCGTAGCTTACATGCGTCGCGCATATCCGAAGTCCCGCTTCATCCGCAATGCGTTTGATTGTCTCAGGCGTGATCGGTCCGACGCCCGATACTTGAACCGCTTGATAGCCGATGTCCTTCACCTTATGCAAGGTCTGCTCCAAATCGGCTTCATTCTTGCAATAATCCCGCAACGTATACAATTGTGCCGCAATATTGGATAAATTCATACTTTCGCCGCCTTCTTCGATTAATGTAGTTTACTAACAGAGGTATTGCTTCCATTGTATCATTTCGGATGAAAGCACTACTTTACTGAGGTTAGCGAACATGGGGCCGGCATTTGATTGTAATTGAGCGTGATGGCAGAGAATCCGGGTTCGTGATGATGATGATGAAGAAGAAGAGGAGGAGGAGGAAGAAGAAGAAGAAGAAGAAGAAGGTGGTGAAGGAGACCGATCGGCAGCTACAACTCTATAGTCCGAAGAATAAGAAAACGACCAAGCCTATTAAAAGCACATTAATCAGCGCTAGCGCCGCGAACAATACCTTAACTAACAAGCTTGTAGTGCGAAAGGTTTGCGTAGATGACGCTTCGTTTCACCATATAATCCATGGTCGCCAAGCCCATTATTATAAAACCGAGCATCACAGAGGAAATGCCTGCGATTGCCGCAAGCGTATGTCCAACTTCACCATACGGCGTGGATTGAAAAACAATACCTGCCGCCAGAAATCCCAAGCCCATTATGGTAATACTGGTCCTAATCCATGCCAGATAAGTTCTTTCGTTGGCCAAATGCTGTTGAATCCATTTCGACTCGTCCGGATGTTCGTTCATGACCGTTGCCTCCATTTAAGCAAAGTGAAGCTGCCCCTGCGGAAAAAGCCTAATTTCTCGTTTATCCAACTGAGAAATTAGGCTTTTTCGGATATCATCATTACTTCTTGCTATTGTTGAGGAAGCCCGTTTGGGATGTAATAGGGAGGAACTTTAATCCATCCGCCTTTGCGCGTTAAGGTTTTTAAAAAAGAACTGTATTTTAACTTCTCGGAAAGAAAATGAGTAAACATTACTCCTACATCAGTGCGTATTGATGCGGAAGCGGCACTAGCACAAGATATTACCGTTGAAACTGTCTTCAGACTCAGCACATTTGCAATTTCATCATCCGTAAGCTTAATACCAAGTGGAATGTCATAGTGTTCGGATTTTGGCTTTGGTTCCGATGTAGGCGGGAGTGGGATTCCTTCTTTAATCAGAAACTCCGATAGCCGCATCGTTTGGACTTCACACTTTATGTCCAACATGCAAGGGAGTCGTTGGTTCATCGTCTACAAGTGTTTTAAGGGAATCAACAAAAGCGTGAAGTTAGTGGAGATATCCAACATAGCGAGCCCGATCGGACTCGGAAGCGCGAAGTTAGTGGTGAAATCGCCTGCAGAAAAATGTGAGCAAAAAAATAAGGAGCTCACCGCTCTTGCAGCGGGAAAGCTCCTTTTTCAATTATTAACAAGATTAAATTCTTAACTCCACCTGATGCTTCTTGCCGTCATCATGCAGCTCAACGTTCGGGATTGCCGGCTCCTCATCTCCTGTTATTTCGACCTCATTGCCATCCAAACGCAGCCTTCCGGCCGGATGGTCTTCACCCTGAGCCCTTCTGGTAACGGTGATGGCATAGTCCGCTTTCCCGAATCGATACGTTGCCTTAAAGCCCGGCCATTCGGAAGGAATACGGGGATCGATGTACAATCGACTGCCATGCCGCCGAATGCCGAGAATCCATTCGAGCCCCACCTGATACATCCAGCCGGAAGCCCCGGTATACCAAGTCCAGCCCGCATGCCCTCTATGCGGCTCTGCTGTATACACATCGGCAGCCATAACATAGGGCTCGCCAACGTATCGCTTCACCTCTTGATCGGTTCGGGTATGCGTGATCGGATTCAGCATATGGAACAGCTCAAATGCTTTATCTCCTTGCCCCAGCTTACTCCAGGCCATGATGCTCCATAAGACTCCGTGCGTATACTGCGCCCCGTTCTCGCGAATGCCCGGCGGATATCCTTGAATATAACCGGGACTCGGCTCGGTAAGATCAAAGGGAGGCGTCAACAGACGTACGACCGATAGCTCCCGATCCACCAGCTCGCGGTCGAAGGACTGCATCGCCTGCACGGCACGGTCCTTTGGAGCGGCTCCCGAAATGACCGACCAGGATTGTGCGATTGCATCGATTCGGCATTCACCATTATGGATGGAGCCAAGCCATTGCCCGTCGTCCATAAAGGCGCGGCGGTACCATTGTCCATCCCAAGCATGCTCGTTTAGCGCCAGGCCCAGCCGTTCGCGCGACTCGCGGTATCCCGCTTCCCGCTCATTGTCGCCGCGCTGCTTGCATATCTTCTCGAACCGCTGCAGCACCTCGCAAATAAACCAGCCGAGCCACACGCTTTCGCCGCGCCCTCCATGCCCGACGAGATTCATGCCGTCATTCCAATCGCCGACGCCGATTAGAGGCAACCCATGCTCCCCTATGCGCGACAATGCTTTGTCAATCGCCCTTAGGCAATGCTCATAGACCGATCCGCTCTGTGTCGATCGCTTCGTTTCCTCGTAACGCTCATGCTCGCCTTCCCGCAGCGGCTCGCTCGTTATATAGAAAGCCGTCTCCTGCAGGATGTCCCGGTCCTCCGTCTGCTCGATATAGCGCGAAACCGCATATGGGAGCCAGAGCAAATCATCGGAGAACAGCGTACGAATGCCGCGCTCGGTTTCCACATGCCACCAATGCTGCACATCGCCTTCCTCGTATTGATGCGAGGCGTGGATCAAAATTTGCGACCGCGTGATCTCCGGCATCGTATGCAGCAGCGCCAATGAATCCTGCAGCTGATCGCGGTAGCCGTAAGCCCCGCCCGCTTGATAGAAAGCGGTCCGCGCCCAAATCCGGCAAGCCAGCGATTGGTACAGCAGCCACCCATTGAGCAGCACATCCATTTCGCGCGATGGCGTCGACACCGTGGTTTGAGACAATGTTTCCTCCCAGAAATCGGTGACATCCCTCAAGGCCTGCTCGCACGCAGTGTCTTGGCTGTACTTCTGAGCTAGGCTGGCTGCGGCGTTTTTCGATGCTTCGCAGCCCAATAATATAGATAGGATTCGCTCCTCGCCCGGCTCAAGCGTCAGCTTATGCTGGACAGCCCCGCAGGAAGCATAACTTTCTCCGGTCCTGCCCGATAAACGTTCGCGTCCCAGAGCAGCCGGCTGCTCGGCCGTCCCGTTCCGGCCGATGAATTCCTCCTGGTCCGACGTCCAGCTTAGCTCCGCCGTTTCCGCAGAATGGCCGCTATTCGGCTGCTGAGCGTAAATACCTAAAAAAGCCGTTGCGTCACGGAACGTTTCCTGATACTGATTGCGAGCAGTCATCATTTTCGCGGAAGCGTCCCACTCGGTTACGATATAAGGCGCATTCGCCTGACGCTGAACGCCGATTACCCATTCCGCATAATAAGTCACCGAAAGGGTTCGACGCTCGCTGGTCGTATTTTTCAACTGTACCCGGATCACCTTTACAGGCTCCTCAAGCGGTACAAATACGGTCATCGCATGCTTGATTCCGCTCCGCTCATGATCAAACCGCGAATAGCCCCATCCGTGGGTTACCAAGTACGGCGACGAGGTGGAGATCGAGGACGGCGTCATCGTCCAATTCTCTCCGGATTCCTCATCCCGCACGAAACCGATTTCCGTCGGAGGGTCCAGCACCGGGTCGTTCGACCATGGCGTCAGCTTGCATTCCCGGCTGTTCCGCCACCAGGTATACCCTCTCCCCAACTCGGATATGAGCGAACCGAAGCGCTTGTTAGCAAGCACATTGATCCACGGTGCCGGGAGATGGCACCCATTCTTGATCACGATCCGGTATTCTCTGCCATCCGGAGAGAATCCGCCCCAGCCATTATAGAACAGCCAGTCCTTCGTATCATAGCTTTCCGAATGCTGATAATCCACGCTCACCTTCTCTTTGAGTTCGCTCGTATCGAGCGCCTTCGGCAGAGCAGCCGCTTCCCCGCTCCGAGGCAGCCTCAGCTGCGCCATGAAGCTGGAGCCTCCCGCCCGCATGATGAGTCGGGCAACCGAAGTCAGTAAAGTGACGGATTCTTCGTCTAATTGATTCGCGGGGATGACATGTATGCCCGCCGACCCCATGCCGAATCGGTCAACGCCATGCTCGACTGCCCGCTGCAGCGCCTCCTGCAAATCCTGGTGATAGCCCCCCGACGATTCGTTCAGAATGACGAGATCGAACGAAAGGCCGAGCCTCCTTAAGTACTCATGCCCGGTAAGCAGCTTCACGATAAATGGCAGATGGCTGCGATTGTCGATATGAACCAGAACGATCGGGCGGTCTCCGGAGATGCCGAACGCCCATAACGACGATTGCCCTTTACGGTTTGCCCCTATGCTTTGCTTCCGTTCCTTCCGCAAAGGCGGCGTATATAATACTTGTCCGGCAAATTGTTGGAAAGCCGTCGCTTCGCGTTGGCTAAGCTGCAGATTGCGAAGCTCGATCCGGCTTCGGTTCCATGACAGCTGGAACGTCCTTTCCACCGCCTGCCCGTTCGTAAACTTGGAAACGATGTCCACCGCTTCCTCCCTCGTTCCCGACACCGCAGTTATCGCGAATAAGTGTACCTGCTCCCCGGGCTCGAGCCGGATGCGCCGCCGCATGACGAAAGCCGGATCAGCGACCGAGCCTGTTTTGCCGTGCAGTCGCGTGCGGATGCCCTGAGGCGCCGCAAGCGTATGCCCGCGCCCGATAAAGGCCGCACGGTCCGTCTCGAATTCCATCGGGCCGAGCGTATGCCCTTCCGCAATCAACGAATGTGCCGCCCATAACATCCGATCCTTCGCCTCGCGCGGCCTTCGCCCGGCAACCAGGCAGCCCGAGCCTTCATCGTATTGCGTCCGGATGAACAGCTTGCTGAAGGCCGTATGCGCATCGTCCGCGATCGGCTCGGCCAGTGCCAGCTCCACGAAGGTCGTTACCTCCAGCACCTTGGTTTCCGTACTTAGGTTCGTCAAGGAAATTTTTCGCACCTCGGCGTTCCATTCCGGCGAAACGCACACCTCCATACTGGTCGCGATATCATCATCCACGCGCGTGAAAGCGGCACGGTCCAGTTGGAACTGCACGCTCTGCTCAGACGCTTCAACCATGCATGGCTGGTATGAGGGCGACCATATTCGCTCTGACGATAGGTCGCGAACATAAATATAGCTGCCCCAAGGATCTCTAACCGGATCCTCTCTCCACCTCGATACGGACAACCCCTCATACCGGGTGAACCCGCTTCCGCTGTTCGTCAGCACGGTCGTGAACGTCCCGTTCGACAGCACGCAGCACTCCGGAATACGGGAATGCGCGTTCGAATAATGCCTTACCTCCGCCTTATCCTGCAGCTTCCCTCTATCCGGTCCATGGATCCGGTGCATCGCCGGATGCCTGATCCATTTCGGATGGGCCGGATTTCGCTCCTGCAGGAGCAGCTCCGCCGCGCGGACCTGCTTATTGCTATGGAAACGGCCGTACATCGTCTTAGGCAGGAGAAGGTTGGACAGCGTCAGCATGCTCATCCCCTGGTGATGGGCCATAAAGCTGCGGATCACCATATGTCGTTTTCCTTCGGGCATCCGTTTCTGTGTGAAATCCATGGCCTCATAATAGCCGTATTTGCCGCGTCCGCCCAGCCGCTCCAGCTCGCTAAGTGCTTTTAAGCCCTCGCGCTTCGCGAAAGGCAGCGCCATAATCGTAGCGTATGGAGCCAAAACCAGATCCTCTTCAAGTCCCCGTTTGAAGCCAAGACCAGGGACGCCGAACGCCCGGTACTGATAATTCATTCGGTAGTCGAAAGCATAAAAACCCGATTCGGAAATGCCGAAAGGCACCTCTCTCTGACGCGCATACTCGATTTGCCGATCTACGACGGCTCGATACGTGCTGTCCCACAGCGTATTTCGGTAGGTGCGCATGAACAGCCAAGGCATCAAATATTCGAACATCGTCCCCGACCACGACAGCAGCACCGGGCGTTTACCCGCTTTGGTCAATGTCCGCCCGAGCGCGTTCCAATGCGATACGGACACTTGCCCCAGTGCAATAGCGATAAAGCTGGCTTGCCGAGCCTCGGAAGCCATTAAATCGTACAGCACCGTTTCGCGATGCTGCTGCGTCACTTTGTAGCCAAGCGAGAACAGCTTCGCTTTATGGTCATACAGCGGCCTGAAGTTCGTTCCTTGAATTAAAGCTTCCATGCGCGCGGCAAGGCGTTCTCCTCGGGCCGCCTCTCCTGCTACTGATTTTTTGCCAGGGCGGGATAAGCTGTTAACCGGCGTGATTTCTTCAGCGAATGCAACCTGAAATTGATCCTGTCTGCGACTCGCGTCTGTGCGCAAATCATCCCGCTCGTCTCCTGAATCACCGGCCTTCAGCCATTCGATCAATCCTTCCTTGACAACGATCAAGCAAGCGGCGAAGTTGCCGGAATCAACCGTAGAGACGTAGATCGGATGCAGCGGCGCCAACGTTTCCGTATCATACCAATTGTAGAGATGTCCCTCCCATTTCTCCATACGCTCAATCGTATCAAGCGTTCTCTCCAAGCGCTCCAGAAACCCTCCCGTATCGATAAATCCAAAATCCCTGGCGGCCAAAATACAAGAGAGATACAAGCCGATGTTCGTAGGCGACGTCCGATGCGCCACGCCGTTAGGCGGTTCAAACTGCACATTGTCAGGCGGAAGCCAGTTGTCCCCCTCCGTTACATAATCCTCATAGAAGGTCCAAATCTCCCGGGACAGCCCGTTAAGCTCCTCCCGCTCTTCCTCGGTGAATGCAACGGCAGCATGATAATGCGGCTGATCCAACCAAGCTATCGCAAGCGGAGCGCATAACCATACGAACGCCAAAAACACGCCGATTCCTTGAACGGCGACGTCGCCGCTCCATAAGCACAGCCCCAAAAAAACGAGGCTCAGCGCATAACCTCCGAACAGCCCGAGCGGCCCTCTTGTTCCTTGCCGTCCCGCGCTTCGCTCGACCTCGGCCTGAGAGGTCCATTCCAATAGGCGACGCTTCGAAATGAGCAGTCGATACAGCGTTGTCACAATCGCATCCAGCATACTTACGCTTTGGAAAGGCAGCGTAATTAAAGCTACTCCTGCTTGTCCCAAAGATACGAATAAGCTGCGAGGATTTCGCAGCATAGCTGGCAACGCCAAGCACTGCCGCCAAAGGGGCAGAAGAAATGTAGCCAGTACCAAAACAAACCAACGGATAGGAGAGCCCGGAAGCAAAGGCACGGCCAACAACAAGATGGCCATCAGCGCAGGGTGGAGAAGACTCCTCCTTAAATTATCGAGCATTTGCCAGCGAGTTAATAGGGATAGATCGATCGGGAGCAGCTCGCCTTTTCGATTGCGCGCTTTAGGCAATAACCAGAGCAGCAACTGCCAATCCCCGCGAACCCAACGATGCTGTCTCTTCTGATGAGCACGGAACGTCGCCGGGTGATCATCAATTAATTCAATGTCCGAAATTAACCCGGCCCGCAGCACTCCTCCCTCCAGCAAATCATGGCTTAATACCCGATTTTCAGGAATCCGGTCACAAAGTATTTCATGAAACACATCGATGTCGAATATCCCTTTCCCCGTAAAAATCCCCATTCCCAGCGCATCCTGGTACGGATCGGAAATCGCGAACGCGTAGGGATCCACGCCAGGCTCGGATGACCATAGCGCTGCCAGCCTTGAACGCTGTACGCTGGCAAGACTCATGCTGATTCTTGGCTGAAGTACGCCGTAGCCCTCTACTACTCTTGTCCTCGCGGCATTCATTCTCGGCCGGTTATAGGGAAGATGCATGGCGCCGATCAATCTGCGCGCGCTCTCAAGCGGGAGCTGCGTGTCGGCATCCAGCGTTATAATGTATCTGAGGCTGCCGAGCACCGACGGCTCACCCTCTGCCTCGTTGTAGCTCGTATCCTTTTTCCCCTTCAATAGCTGGGCAAACTCTACCAGCTTGCCGCGCTTCCTCTCCCATCCCATCCACGTTCCCTCGGACGGATTCCAGCGCCTCTCCCGATGAAACCAATGGAAGGAGCTTCCGGCATATTCTTGGTTCAATCTCTTGAACTCCGCTTTGGCGGCCTCTACGATTTCCCCGTCCTCTGCAAGCCGCTGCGAATCGGCATCCATGAAATCGCTCAGAATGGCAAAATGAAGATTCGGATCCCGATTGGCCAAATAATGGAGCTCAAGCCGCTCTGTCAATGCCTTCACTTCACCGACGCTCGACCAAATGACCGGCATGACGACCATCGTGCTCGCCTCAGACGGTATTCCTGAAGAAAAATCGTAACGAAGCAGCCTGACCGGTCTTCTTACCCGTTCGATAAACCAGTGTGCGGCCGTAATCGCCCATTCACTTGCAGGAATTGCAAGCAGCAGCAAGGCGAGCGCCCCTCCAAGCATCATTCCCCCGACATGCCAGCCGATCCATGCCGAAAAACCGATCAAAGCTCCAATAAAGCAAACTCCCAGCAGTTGAAAATAAGTACCGGTTGCTCTGCGCAATAGGCTCATTTCCGGCAGCGCACCCGTTTTGCCGCACATCTTCAGAGCTTGTCTAAGCGCGGACAGGCCGCCAGGCTCTAATAAGTAAAAGGCAGCATTCGCCTTACGTGTTGGCGTGCCTCCGCCCCGCTCCACGCCGCTTTCCGCATAGGCCCGATCAGCCAGATGAACAGCCTGAGCGGCAATCAGCTTCTCCGGCACCTTCAGCCGAAGGGCCAGCTTCGCCACCCGATGCCGCAGCATATCCCGGCTGGCAAAATCCATAAGCGCGTAGTCGCCCGCTTGCTCTTCCCGCAAGGTTCTCTCGACCAAGCTGATCCCCTCGAACATCACACTCCAGTCCCAACGCGAAAGCATGCGCAAGCTTCCAATGAGATTGCCTGTCGTCATTTGGAATCCAGCTTGAAGCTGATACTCAAAGGACAAAATCGAGTCAATGCTTTCCGGTCCGTTTTCCAATTTACAAACTAGCCATTCTCCGATGTTCGCCGTATCCTCGGCATGCTCCCGCAAATGCTGGACGAGATGCACGATCATCGCCCCGGACAGAGGCATTTCTTGCCCGGCCTCCTCCAGCACTGTCTTTAGCCGATCCGGCGTCAGCTCCGATGTCTTGATGCCGGAAAGCATCCGCTCCACCGTATCGCATACGGATCTCCGCTCTCTCACGATACCCATAATATCCGACAACCGGCGAATGACAGCAATCCTGAGCATGACGGGCAGCATCCACGCTTCCGCGTTGGTCAGAACCGAAACCTCTTGATAAGACCGAATATAGGTAGTGAAGGATTCCTCGTTCAATTGCCCATCCGTGTGATTCAAGTAATCATCGCATATCGCGAACGCTCTCAGCTGTCCCGTCTTGCTAATATGAGGAAGTGTTCTTACGGTCTCTTTTGGCAGATCGGTCTTGACCGTCAGTACTTCTCCTTCGATAAATTCAGCATTATCCAGCAGCCATTCCTCGGCCGGCTGCGTGCATGTGCCGCGATGCTCATGGAGCTCCGCCGCGAATGCGCGCAAGCGGTCCATATTGGACTGAAGGTCTTTCCATAACCGTCCCGACGATGCCCGCTTCAAATACGGGTCATGAATTAAAGCAAGCTGATGCGCTTCTTCCCTTAGCTGTTCATTATGTAAAAACATCCTTATCCCCCAAACGAGCATGGTTGTCATAATTCCAACCATTATTATGCCCGTAAGGAAAAATTTTATGATATTTACTTTGTCACTAATTAATTTCCTTGCCGTTTTCACTTGTTAACGCCCAGTTAAATCCAAATGCGGCCACTTTGAGCACCCTATGTTGAATTTCTACACTAACTTCATTCACACCAGCCACTTTCAGAGTCTATGTTGGATTTCTATTTTCTAACTGGCGAACCGCTTTGGAGATTTAGCCGCCAAAGTTTGAACTACCCCTTCTTAAAATCAATTGATTTTTGAAGAAGGGGATTCCTAAGAACTTCACCCTAACGGGCAAATATATGGATTAGGCTATCCCC
>NZ_JAKGAP010000026.1 GCF_021532375.1 Paenibacillus alkaliterrae | reverse complement strand
ATACGGGATTTGTTCTTGTCCGGAACGCTTCCTAGTATAGCAAGTGGCGCTTTTTTGCTCAAAGCTCAAATTACTTCATTACAGGAATGGCTCCTTCCATAGATTATTATACACAACCGAGTATATAAGTAAAGCATTATATTAGTATTAACTTATATATAAGAAAAGAAAAAAATAAATTGCAATATGCAAGTAATACCGCTATAAATAAGAGGAGCAATTCCCGTAATGAAGCAACTATAATTTCAAGCATAACACTTTGACCTAATGGAATGAGGCTGCCCCTCTGTTCGGGACAGCCTCATTATTAATTTGAAGTGTTTTGTTCTTCATCGTAGTTGTATTTCCACTCTAATAAACCATCAAAATGACAACCGCAATTTTTAATCCTGAAATAATCTTCATCCGTTGCATCATAGTTTATTGTCATGGTTGAACCACATTGATTACATTCCCATACATGCCACATTTACAATATTGTCCTCCTCTTCAGATTTCTATTTTATGATCTTTTCCAAAAAGCAAGGGATATATAAATACTATTCAACTAAGGGACGATTGTTATTAGATAAAAAGCTGCCCCGAAAGGTTCTGTTCGAACCATTTGAGGCAGCCATACGGTCAACTATCTTTTGGCTTTGAAGTGGACAACGGCGCTGTAATGCATTTTCTCGGTCTTCGGATTGAAGACCACCTGGTGATTAATGCTGAACACGTCGAGCAGCAGCGCTTTGTTCGACTCGATTTGCTGATCGATCTTAAGCTCCAGCGTCTTTAAGTCATAGGCTTCAAAAAATTCTATTTTCGTTTCTATTAAGTCTAATCGAAAATCCATGTTATTGTCTCCTAATAGGTTGATATAATAAACCTATTATACATCTGCAGCCATGGAGTTACAAAGCATCGGCCTGAGGAGACAGCTTTGGATCGGCTTGTTTTTTGGAAGTCCACAAGGATTCGATTTCTTCCAATGATTTTCCTTTCGTCTCAGGTACGACGCGCCAGGTGAAGAAGAAGGCAAGCACAGCCATGCTGCCGTAAATCCAGAACGTGGCCGCAGGTCCCGCTGAGCTAAGAAGAGGCGGAAATGACTGCGAAACGACATAGTCCGCCGCCCATAACATCATCGCGGCGATTGCCGTTGCTTTGCCGCGGATTCGGTTCGGGAATATTTCGGACATAATGACCCATACGACAGGACCGAGCGAGATCGCGAAGGAAGCGACATAGATCAAAATGAAAATCAGCACAAAAGGTCCTGAGGCATGTCCCGACTGGAAAGCGATGCCTATGACAAGCAGGCTTATTGCCATGAGAGCCGAACCGGCAAGCAGCAAAGCTTTGCGGCCGACCTTATCGATAAGCCACAGGGCTACTATGGTGAACAGGAAATTGATAAAGCCGACAAGAATCGTCTGGACCAGTGAGGCGTTCGTTCCCGCACCGGTTTCCTTGAAAATTTCCGGAGCATAATACATGACGGCATTAATCCCTGTTATTTGCTGAAGAATAGCCAGACCGACACCTACGATCAACGCGATACGCAGCCCGGGACCAAGCAGCTGGCGAATGGATCCGCTTTCCTGCTCGAATGAATGCTTGATGTCGACGACTTCCTTTTTGGCCAGCTCTTCGCCATGAATACGCAGCAATATCGGCAAAGCTTCCGCTGGCCGCCCTTGCTTGATGAGCCATCTCGGGCTTTCGGGCACGAAGATCAGCAGGAAAAGAAACAGTATGCCCGGAATCGCGCCGACACCGAACATCCAGCGCCATGCGGATGCGATTCCCCAAGCCTCGTCGCCAGCTCCTGAAATCCATAAGTTGACGAAATAGGTAAGGAAAATACCGGAAACAATTGCGAGCTGATTTAACGCGACCAGACGACCGCGATATTTGGCCGGAGCGATCTCGGCGTTATAAAGCGGGCATAGGGTGGATGTAATGCCGATGCCGATTCCGCCGATCATTCGGGCAATAACAAAACCGGAGAATGTTTCCGGTATTGCGGTGCCGATAGAGCTGATAATAAAGAGAATGGCCGCTGCGATCAGCACTCTTTTGCGTCCGAACCTGTCGCTTAATAGGCCGGACATCGCCGCCCCGATAATACAGCCAATGATTAAGCTGGAAACGGCCCAGCCGACCTGTAATTTCGATAAATCAAAATGCTGCTCCATAAAGCCGATTGCTCCCGATACGACGGCCGTATCGAATCCGAATAATAATCCGCCTAAAGCGGATACCATCGAAACAAGCGTGACGAATTTCATGCTTACTTGTTCGTTTTTATTGCTTACCGCTGCTTCCAATGTTGATTGCTCCTCTCTGATTTCCTGTCTTCCCTTGAAACGACTTTCATTATAGCATGCGGCGGGTTCATTCCCGCACGCGAAAACCTTCACTTATCTGTGTTGTTTCCGCATTAAATTCGGATGCGCGTCTTCATTTCGGCGAATCCCGGCGTCCTAGCATTTTCTTGTTCGGAGCAGCACAAAAAAGTCCATGTCATCCCGACACGGACCTTTACTTCTTTCTTATCTGGTTTGGTTTCGGTAATCGGAAGGGGTTACTCCCGTCACTTTTTTGAACACGCGGCTAAAATAATTCGGATCATTGTATCCGACTTCGAAGCAAACCTCCTTCAGGCTCATATGTCCCATGGCCATCAACGTTTTTGCCTTGTTGATTCGGAGTGCCGTTACATAATCGATAAAAGTCGTCCCTACCTGCTGTTTAAATATTTTACTAAAATAATGCGGATTCAAGTGGATAGAATCCGCTACCTCCTCAAGTGAAAGGTCCTCGGTATATTTTCCCTGAATATAGCTCTTAGCGCGGTCTAATACGGTCTCGGTTTGCTGCTCACGCTGCTCGCGAATACGCTGCATCGCGGAAATGACATAGGATTGGTGAACGGTTTCCGGGTTTATAGTTTGCGGACCGGAATTGAATGTCGATTCACCATTTCCTTGCTTCAGCTCGTCGAAATGACATACTCTCCCGCATTGCTCATAATAGGTGGATGCGAATACCGCCTCAAAGTAGGATTTGCGCAGGCCGTCCGCGCCGCTTCGAGTCATACCGATGCCGATAGAGATATTTGCATCCAGCTGCCGCGCGGCCAATGCGCAAAGCTCCTCTCCAAATGCCATTGTCGTTTCCTTCCAACGGACCCCGGCTGCTTCAGGCGATTTTCGTAAAAAGACGGCCATATGGCGATCGATCAAAGAGCTGACGATGCTATTCGTTCCATAGGCTTTGGCAAAACTGCGAATGGTATCATATATTTTCGGTTTCGGAACGGTTTGAGCATGCTCTGGAAAAGCGATCACGATTGCGCAGCCTTGATCGAGAGGGAAGCTAAGCCACTCGGACAGCTGTTCAATGCCCGTACCTGTAATTGGATCGACCATGAGCATAAGGGCCAGCTCATTTTCCGCAAGAGGCATCAGCTGAGAGAGCTTGTGAATGAGCTCCAGCTCATCCGTACGCTTGCGTTTTTCAAAATCGAGCTCCTTCAGCAGCTGCTCTAACGCAGTGACGACCTGTTCACGCTTGGCTGGCTTGACAAGATACTCCTTCACGCCTAGCGTGAGAGCTTCCTTGGCATAAGAAAAAGAATCATATGCAGTCACGAGCACGAATTTTGCTTCGGGCTGCTTAAGTTTGATTTCTTTTATGGCTTCCAAACCTTGTATACCCGGCATGTTAACATCCATCATAATAATATGAGGCCGATACTCTTCGGACATCTCGATGGCTATTCGACCATTTGCCGCATGAAGGATTTGAAATCGGTCCGGCAGCATGCGCTGTATGATCCATTCCAAGCCTTCGCGCTCCAGCGCCTCGTCGTCCGCGATCAGCAGTCTATACATTTTAGTCACTCATCTTCCTTTCTCGGGGGGATTCGAATCGTGACTGTTGTCCCTTTTCCCGGCGCACTATCGATAGCTACAAGATCAGCTTCTCCATAAAATAATTGAAGGCGTTTGAATACATTTTTGGTACCCAGACCCGTTGAAAGCTTCTTCTCCGCACCGGACTCCATTCGCAGCAAAGCTTGCCTGGCTTCCTCGCTCATGCCGCAGCCATTGTCGGATACCGAGATTTTTATTCCATCATCGTCCTGAACGATTTCGAGACGTATGTAAGCATCCTTCTCCATTCGTTCAATGCCGTGCAGAAATGCATTTTCTACGATGGGCTGCAGAGTCAGCGAAGGAATAGCTTGCTGCAAGGCGGACTGCTCGACAGCCAGCTCCAGCCGGATCCGGTCACGGAAACGGGCTTGCTGAATGGTAAAATATTCCTTTACATGCTCCAGCTCATCCCGCAGTGTCACCGGCTGATCCAGGTTGCGCAAATTGTACCGGAGCAAATTCGACATCGATACGATCAGATCGCTTGTTTTCTCCGCTCCTTCCAGAAGCGCCAGCTTGGACAACACATTCAACGTATTGAATAGAAAGTGGGGGTTAATTTGACTTTGCAGCGCTTGAAGCTCAAGCTCCTTTACGAGTCGATCCTTCTCCAGGCTTTCCTTTTCCTTCTCGATCAAGACGAGCAAATCGCTCGACATTTGATCAAACGCCCCCGATAATACACCGAGCTCATCGCCCGATCGGGGCGGGGGAGTCTCAGCGAGCAGATCGCCTTTGGAAATTTGCTTAGCGCGGGCGACGAGCTGGCTTACCGGCCAAGTTATGCTTCGCGAAATCCATAAGGCAAGCAAGATGCTCATCAAGGTGTTAATGAAGAGGACGGCGGCGCCCAATCGGTTCATGCGTTCGTTCTCGTCTTGAATTTGCTTATAAATCGGTTGATAGAAGCTCAATTCCTTATCGACAAGAAGCTGACTCTCCTCGCGGATAAATACAGCCGTTTTCTCCGCTTCCGCATAATCGGCTAAAGCAGCGCGGGGAGCTTGCTTTTCCATCGCATCGAATACTTCCCGCTCTTGCTCCAAGAACGTATCCATCATATGAATGTAGCTCTCTATCGTTCTAAACGGAAGAACGGGGTCCTCGTTGTCCTGGAGCCTTGCGATATGCTCCCGCAATGCGGTTCGGGACGCTGTTAATCGCTGTCTGCGCGTCTCGTCCGGATTGATCAAATAGGTATATAACAGCTGCAGATTGTTATCCACAGCTTGAGCGGACTGCTTGTACAATAAAATGCGATTCATCATGAGGTTATAGCTTTCCTGTACCCTCGTGCCGCTTTGGAACAAAAAAAAGGTAACGGAATTGACGAGGAGAACGAGCAAAGGTATAAAAACGAGCAGCTTCGTCCGAATCGTCATCGGTCATTTTCTCCATTTCCAGCCTTGTTCAAAGAGCTTTGGTCGACTACAGTGGCAGTCGTGAAATGCTGCTTTGGCGGCGTTTTGCCATGAAAAAAATCATTGAGCTGCGATATAGCCGTATAGCCCATTTGGTAGGGCTGCTGAATAATAGTAGCTTCAATCACTCCCTTACGGACATGATTTAATGTTTCCTCCAGGTCGTCAAATGCAAAAATTTGCACTTTCCGGGAGCGGACACGGTTAACGGTCTCCGCTATTCCAACGCCATCCAAGGCACTTAGTCCAATCATAAAATCGATGTTAGGCTGTTTGGTCAGCATATCTTCAGCTTCTCCTGCAGCCTGCAGCCTGGATATGTTCGAGGAACGAACATCTACGATCGTAAGCCGAGGCGAACGTTCGATCACGGCACGCAAGCCTTCCAGTCTAAGCTGTTGATTGGGCGCTTGCTCGTTTCCGATTAGAACCGCTATGCTGGCTTGATCTGCAGCCGATTGGGCCACGAGCTCGCCCATTCGTATCCCCGCAGCAAAATTGTCAGTGCCGACATATGACAGCCGCTTACTTCCCGGTTCATCGGTATCAATCGTAATAATGGGTATGCCTTTGCTGACGGCTTGATCGATAATGGCCCGATATCGCGGATCATTGATACCCTGCAATACAACCGCATCTACTTTCGATGCAATGGCTTTCTCGAGCAGCTTGATTTGTTCATTCGGATTTATGCGGAACGGACCGACATAATCGAGATGCATGCCGTAGGCAGCGGAAGCGTTCTGCGCTCCTCGTTCAATCGAACGCCAATACGGATTGTCGACCTCCTGAGCGATCAGCATGACATGATAGGCTGCGCCTGCAGGCGTGCTCTCGGATAAAAGGGGCTGAAGCAGGTCTCGGACGCGCAGAGTGGATAACAAAAAGCTGGTAAGCAAAAAGGCGAAGAGAAAGAATAGGATAGCGATTCCGATATTCCATTTTCGATAGGACATACGACGGCTCCTTAAAATCTGATCTATAAAGGCTAATTATACAAGAATCTTTACCTAATCAAAAGCAAGCGGCACTTTAAGTCGCGATGAACAGACAGTGATTAACTTAAAAATTAATAACAAGCCATAATTTAAAGTGCTAGTTGACAAATAAGTTAATTAAGGCGTATCCTAATTACGAAATAGGTGTTTTTCTCGTTTGTTATTAACTTTTAAATTAATTAAAAAATTAGACTAACCATTTTCAAAAAGAGAGAGGTTGTGTTCATCAAATGACAACAAATACGGCAAATGCTGCACAAACCGACATTCCTCGGGCAGAATACCCGCGTCCAGACTGGCAGCGCTCGGATTGGTATAATATGAATGGAAGCTGGTCCTTTCAATTCGACCATGAGAATCTGGGACTTTCTGCCGGATGGGAGAAATCGGACGCTCATACGTTTAAATCCGAAATTACGGTTCCCTTCTCTTGGTCCAGCCCGTTATCGGGCATCGGAAGCAATGACAAAGGAATCGCCTGGTATTACAAGGAGGTTGAATGGGCGCCGGCTGCAGCCGGATCGAAACTTTTCCTTCGTTTCGGCGCCGTTGATTATAAATGCGATGTATGGGTAAACGGGAGTGTCGTCGGCAGCCATTCGGGCGGTTACGGCACGTTTGAGTTTGACGTTACGGATGTATGGTCTTTGGAAGGCAGGAACGCCATAACCGTTCGAGCGGAAGACTTTGACCACAACTATCAGGCTCGCGGCAAGCAGGGCTATGGCGAAATTCGCGGAATCTGGCAGCCTGTTTGGTTGGAGGCACGTCCGCAAGATTATGTGCGCGGTGCGAAATTCAATACGTCTTTGGATGGAATGATCGACGTTACGACTAGTGTTGTCGCTAAGAAAGCGGGAAAGGCGCAGCTTTCCTTTTCTTTTGAGGATGGCGCGGTTTCCCATCGAATCGATGTTGAGCTCTCGGAAGGGAACAACGTACTCCGGACAAGCTTCGTCATTGCCGATCCCAAGCTGTGGAGTCCGGAGTCGCCTTATCTCTACGAGGGTGAAATAAGACTGACGAGCGGCGGACAAACAGATTCTATCTCTACTTATTTTGGAGTTCGCGAGATAGGAACGGCGATCATTGGCGATCGCAGCTACCGCTGGATCACGCTAAACGGCAAGCCTGTATATTTGAACGGAACGCTGGATCAATCCTTCCATCCGACTGGTTATTTTACTTACCCGTCTGATCAAGAGATGCAGGACGAAATTTTCCTCATGAAACGTATGGGCCTTAACTTCGTCCGGATTCATATTAAGCCGGAGGAGCCGCGCAAATTATATTGGGCAGATAAGCTGGGCATATTGGTCATGGAGGATATGCCATGCTTCTGGGGGGACCCGGACGAGCAAGCCCGCCAATCCTATGAGAGTGAAGCTCGCGAGGTTATCGACCGGGATTACAATCATCCTTCGATTTTCTCCTGGGTCATGTTTAACGAAACATGGGGACTAAAGACGGAGAGCGAAGCTGCATCTCTTACGTCTGACGTCACGCATCCGCATAACTTCTTGCCGCAGACGCAGGAGTGGGTACGGGATATGTACCGCTGGGCCAAGCAGGTTGACCCGACCCGTATCGTGGAGGATAACTCGCCATGCAACTATGATCATGTGGAATCGGATATCAATACATGGCATTTCTATATTAATGGTTACAATGAGCTTCGCAATCATGTGACCGGGGTAGTTGAGAAAACCTATGTCGGCTCTACCTTCAATTATATTGGCGGAAACGCGCAATCGGATGCTCCTTTAATGAACAGCGAGTGCGGCAACGTTTGGGGAATCGAAGGGGGCGCGGGCGACAGCGACTTAGCGTGGCATTACCGATATATGATGAACGAATTCCGTCGTCATGACAAAATGTGCGGTTTCGTGTTTACCGAATTCCGGGATGTCGTCAATGAGTTCAACGGCTACTACCGATTAGACGGCTCGGATAAGCATTTCGGCTACGAGTGGTTCGTACCGGGCATGACCGTTGCCGATTTGCATTCACCTGATTTTATCGTTATTGACGCTCCTCCTTGCCAAACGCTCGATACAGGAGCTGAAGTTACGTTGGAGCTTCTGCGTTCAAGCTTCTCTGACCGTTACCATGGTGAAACGCTGCAGCTGGCATGGGAGCTATGGTATGACCATTTTGGCAGACGTGTCGTTATGAATTCTGGAAGTGAAGCGGTGGAATGGAACGGATACGGCGTTAGCAAGCTGGCTTCTTTATCCATGACATTGCCTGAGCAAGATGCCGTTGCCGTGTTTGCAGTCCGTTTGTCGACAGCCGACGGGAAAACCGTGACACGCAATTTCGTTACCTTTGATGTAAGGAGCAATGAAGTGCAAGGTCGTTACGAGCTGGATGGTCAGATCGTCAGCGTACCGGTCAGCAGCTTCTCCGATAGTAAGTGGCCATACAGCTGGAACGCTCTGCAGGAACAGAAGGCGAATGGCGGAGATACAGGTTATTTCGATTACGATATTCAGCTGCCTTCGGCAGATGAGCAGTCGGCGGTCTATGATATCGAGATTTATTTCGAAGCTAGCTCCAAGCGTCTGCTCAAGCGGAACGTCGAGGATAGCGTGCAGAAGAAGCTTGACATTTCATTTATGCACGGCGCGCTTGCAGATCCGGAATACAATAAGAACACGTATTACATGACCGATACGGAGCGTCATGAGTCCAAGCTAAACGTCCGTATTGACGGTGAGCTGGTGGATACCATTGTGCTGGCGGATAATCCTGCCGACAGCCAGGGCGTTTTATCCTGGCATTATCAGCAGGCCAACAACAAGTTCGAAGAAGCGGGCTCTTACGGTTACTTATGCAAGGTAACTCTGCCAAGCACGCTAACCGCGAAGCTAAACGCCTCCCGCAGCTTCAAGCTTCAACTGGAGGCGGTCGAGGGCGGTCTTGCCCTATACGGTCGAAACGCCGGCCGTTATCCGATCGATATCGTTGTTCATCATAAAGGCTAATTCGTTGTAAAAGAAAGCAGGGGTTCTCCCGCGGTCTTGTTAGACCAGCGGGGAAGCCCCTGCTTTTTAACTATATCGGTCAGAAGTCCCCTTCCTCCTTAGGTGGGGGATGAATGATGCATTCCCCCTGTAAGAGACGGGTAGGAAAAGAGCAAAATGAACAACCGTTTTTTTGTGGAAATTTTCGTATTTATACCTCCAAATACGAACGTATGTGTGGTATGATGGACTTATCAAACGTATGTTCGATAGGGGGTGATGACCGTGATTCGAGGTCAAATTGTGCCTTTTCAAGCATCAAAACGGGATATCGATCGATTATTTGATTGTAATCGGGAATCTGCTCAGGTGTGGAACGAATGCTTGCAGCTAGCCAAAGATTATTACATGAAGCATCAGAAATGGATTTCGCAATCGGAGCTTCAGAAGAAAACCAAAGGCAGATTCCATTTGCACAGTCAGTCCATTCAGGCCGTCTGTCATAAATATGTGTTTGCTCGAACTGGCGCTTATCAATCCGTGCAAAAAGGGATCAAGACTTCGCGGTATCCCTACAAGAAAAAAGATCATTACAACACGAAATGGGCAAAAGATGGTTTCAAAATCAATGAGAACGGTAAAATCGAACTATCCATGGGCAATCATCATGGAACAAGAGAGAAACCGATTGTGGTACATACCTCTCGTCTACCCGAGGGACATATCAAAGAAATAGAGCTTTGCTATGATAACGGATTATACCTCGCAGTCTCTTATGAGGATGGGAAAGAGAGCAATTCGTATGGTGAGCAGAATGCGGCGGGCGTAGATCTGGGTGAAATTCATACCATCGCGGCATTTGGCCAAGATGGAGGAAGCCTGATTGTAACCGGCAGAAAAGTACGCGCCATTCATCGATTGCGAAACAAAAAGGCAGGTGAGATTCAGCGGTTGCAGTCCAAATGCAAGCAAGGCTCTCGGCAATGGAAGAAATATCAGAGGGCCAAACGTTATATCCTTTCGAAGTCCACCAAGCAGCTCAGAGATGCTCTGCACAAAACGACGAAGAAGTTTGTGGATTGGTGTATCGAGCAGTCCGTATCGGATGTCTATGTGGGAAAAGTGGAAGGTATACAGCGCAACACTCGGAAGAAGAAACGCGTCCCTCGTAAGCAAGCGCAGAAATTATCGAACTGGTCATTTGGTAAAGTGGAGCAGTATTTGACGTACAAGCTGGAGCAGCATGGCATAAAGCTCCATCTCGTAGAAGAATCGTATACGAGTCAGACATGTCCTGTCTGCCAGAAGAGAAAGAAGATCTCATCGAGAAATTACAGTTGTACATGCGGATATAACGAGCACCGGGATATTCATGGTGCAAGGAATATTCTCAGTAAGGCGCTGCATGAGGAGATCTTGCATTTCGATGTGGAAACGAAGATGAAGTATCTACGGATTGCGTAAGCAAAAAGTAGTAGATGGGCTGTTCCGCCCCATGTGTGCGAAGACACATGTTGCTTACTTAGGCAGCTTCGATGACACCCCTACCTCCGAGTATGGAGTAGAGTTGGCAAACCCAATTCTACAAAGGTGCATGGAAGATGCTGGTGGTAAGAAGCCCCGACTTCAACTTGTGATAACAAGTAAGTCGGGGAGGTTCACTAGGTTCAAGCAAATGTTACTAATTTGTTAACCGATTTGATGATAATAAACGAAGATTATCTTGTACAATATACGGAGAAGATGAAGGGAGGCATATAGAGATGGACGTTCCGGCGGGCGTATGGATTTTTTCCGGCATAATCGTTGTACTTCTAACGTGGATAACTTTGTGGGTCACGAAGAAAGCCTATTCGAAAAAATGGGATGACTCTGATCAATAGCGTATAGGAAGAAACGGGCGTTTGAATACGGGATACAAAGCTTTTGGTATTCCGTGTATTTGGCGTGTATTGTTTTCTGAAGGGAATGTTGGAGTTGAATTCGTATGATTTGAATACGTCGCTTGTTCACAGAAAGGAAGACCGGTATTTTGTATTAGCGCTTATTTTCAGCGTTTTTGTGTACTTAGGGTTGCTGGTATCGATCATCTTTATTTTTGTAATTCCGATTCTTGTTTTGCTGCCTTTATTCGCCCAAGCGATAATGATGGCAAGCATTCGAACGAACGGGGTGCGTATAACGCCAAAGCAATTTCCGGAGGTATACGAGACGGTGCAGGAGCAGTGTGCGAAGATGGGCTTTGCCGTGATTCCTGATGTGTATGTGATGGAGTCCAGCGGCATTCTAAATGCCTTCGCATCGCGTTTTTTTGGCCGGAACATGGTTGTGCTTTATTCGGATTTATTCGAACTGATACAAGCGGGCGGGAGCAAGGAGCTGACTTTTATCATTACGCATGAGCTTGCCCATATTAAGCGAAATCATATAATGAAGCAGTTGGCCATCATTCCCGCTCTATGGTTCCCGTTTATTGGAGAAGCGTATTCTAGAGCATGCGAATACACCTGTGATCGTATGGCGACTTATTTCACGAATGATGCCGACGCGGCAATGAACGGCTTAACGATATTAGCGATAGGCAAATCGCTTTATAAGCGCGTCGATCGTGAGGAATACTTGCTGCACAGCAGTCAGGAAAGAGGTTTCTTCGTATGGCTGTCGGAGAAGCTGTCCACGCACCCGCCGCTTCCAAAGCGGATTTATGCTATCCAGCAATTTGCGGGAATCGCTACGACGACCGTTTTCAAATCGTCCAAAATAGGTCCCATTGTGTTTCTAGTTATCATGGTTGCATTGGTTGGCTCGATCGTGCTTGGGGTTGTATTCTCGAAAGCGATCGTTCAGTTTGCGGATTCGATTACGGAAACAGAATCGTCGGATGAACTGTTGGCCGCAGCCTCGGAAGGAGATATAGAGCGGGTAGAAGCCTTGCTTGAAGGCGGTATGGATCCGAACGTAACGGATGGGGAAGGGTGGACGGCGCTTATGTGGGCCGCTCAACTCAATGAGCTTGAAATAGCGTCATCCTTGATCACAGCAGGCGCCGACCCCGATATGGTTGAGCATAGTTATGAAGAAACGGCACTTACAATTGCTTTATTTAATGAGAGCTTAGAGATCGTTGCTTTTTTACTAGAGCACGGAGCCAATCCTAATCTTCAGGACAGCTCAGGCTGGGCACCAATCATGACAGCGGCTGCGAATGGCGACGCCGAATCTGTTCAGCTATTATTAGACGCCGGGGCAGATCCGGCTATTGCCGATGATACCGACCGTACCGCAGCGGATTATGCGTTAGAGAACGGATATGATGAAATAGCGCAATTGCTTCTGGAACGAGGAGAGCCGATATAAACAAAAAAGATGCTTGATCGCTCAAGCTTCTTTCTTCTATGTATGATTACATGAAATGCGTTCACGATGGTCGGGACGACACGATTTGAACATGCGACCCCCTGGTCCCAAACCAGGTGCTCTACCAAGCTGAGCTACGTCCCGTGAAAAGAGGTGGTGCCGTCGAGAGGACTTGAACCCCCAACCTACTGATTACAAGTCAGTTGCTCTACCAATTGAGCTACAACGGCACGTGTTTTTCGTTAAACACAAGATGTATTATTACACAGAATCCAAAATAAATGCAAGTGTTTTTTTAAAGTTTGAATTTTCGAAAAAAGAAGTGCTTTTTGGCTGAAAACCATTCTTTACTGAGTACCATTAATGAGCTTCCAAGACATACGAAGGGCTGTCCCTTGGTCATCATGGATGACTCTTGGGACAGCCCCTTGGACGATTAAACTGAAATTATGCCGTCTCGCCTTCTAACTCTGCTTCGTTTTGCAAAGTGAGCATCTCGACCTTGCGAATCCGGTTTTTGCTTGTTTCACGGATAATGAATTTATATTGATCGTAATAGTGCTCTTTGCCTGGCTTCGGATCTGGAACCTGGCTGTACAGCCAGCCGCCGACCGTATCGACATCCTCTTCCTCGAAGTTCATGCCTGTTAAGTCGCTAAGCTCGCTTAGCGATACTTTACCGTCAAGCAGGTAGCAATTGTCTGCAAGCTGCTCGATATCCTTCCGTTCGTCTGCATCAAACTCGTCTCGAATTTCGCCGACGATTTCTTCAAGTATATCTTCAATCGTAATAAGTCCAGACGTTCCGCCGTATTCATCCACCAATATAGCGATATGAACGCGTTCTAGCTGCATGCGCTTCAGCAGCATCTTGACCGGAGTAACCTCGGATACACTGAGGACCGGATGCACGAGCTTCTTGAAATCAAAGTCGCGATCCGTCTCATACTCCAAGAACAGCTGTTTCGTATTAATCATACCTACGATGTTGTCCTTGCTCTCGAGGGCAACCGGGAAACGTGTGTATTGCTCTTTACGAATAATATCCATATTGTCTAGCAACGATTTGTTCGTGTACAAGCAGACCATATCGGTGCGGGGCACCATAATTTCCTTCGCTAACAATTCATCGAATGCGAAAATACGGCTTACATACCCGTATTCAGTGTTATTGATCTTGCCGCTTTGAAAGCTTTCGTTAAGAATGATTTGAATCTCTTCTTCGGAATGTGCTTCCTCATGCTCTGTGGCAGGCTTTAAGCCGAATAAACGGACAAGAGCGTTAGCGGAGCCGTTGAGCAGCCAGATGAAAGGATACATTAAGGTATGAAAGAAAATAATCGGCTTCGCTGTTAAAAAGCTAATAAATTCGGCCTTCTGAATGGCCCATGTTTTCGGAGCAAGCTCCCCGACAACGACATGAAGAAAGGTTATAGAAATAAATGCGACCAAAAAGGATAAAATATGACTGAGATCACTGTTTAATTCAAAACGTTCAAACAAGGGTAAAAGCAGTTTTTCAACTGTTGGTTCACCTAACCAGCCCAGCCCAAGCGCTGTAATCGTTATCCCTAATTGGCAGGCTGACAAGTAGGCATCCAGATTGCTCGTAACACGTTGAACGGCAAGCGCGTTCTTTCGGCCCTCAAGCACTAACTGATCAATCCGACTGGAGCGCAGTTTAACGATGGCGAACTCCGTTGCGACGAAAAAAGCAGTTAATAAAATAAGTAGAGCAACCATGAATAAATTGAATCCTATACTACCCATTTTCGTTTCTCACTACCCTTTTTTATATGAATTTTTGTATACTTATTTACTACTATAACGAATCCTTCCCCTTTATGACAAACGCCATATGCAACGCTTACAGCCTTTTAAGACCTTTATGAGCGAGTTAACAAGCTGGAAAAGCTTATTATCATTGATTTTCGAGCCTTTACAACGGTCAAACTCAGGCATATGATGAGTTCATATGAACTTGTAAAGACATTACTGCGAGGAGGAAGGGTTATGGAGTCCTTTACGCTTACTCGAAAAGAGATGGCTTGTTTGCTGCTCGCCCTGGACGGAAAGTATGATAAGAAGCCGCTTCAGGTGCTGCAGACCGCATGGACCAAAACGCATCAATCTGATTTAGAGCAAGGGAGCGGCCTGCCTGCATTTTTATCCACGCTGCTGCCTCCCATTATTGAAAAGCTGATCAAGGGAACCGAGAGGAAGGGCTTCTCGCTTCATGAGATCGCGGCTCTCGGCCAGCTTATAGAATATTCAAATCTGTCGATCACCTCCATGCAAAATTGGGTGAAGCGAGACTTCAAGCCTTATTTCGACTGCCCGAAGGCCGGCAAAAAATATTCGCTTAACCAAGCGGCGCTGATATTCATTATTGATGATTTAAAGTCAAATCTTGATTTTGAATCCATTCGTAAGCTCTTCGAGATTGTGTTCAAAAAACCCGAGGACGAAAAAGATGACTTGGTCGGACCAATTGAACTATATGCATCGTATACGAGCATGTTTGAGGAGTTGGATGCAAATAACGATCAACTGCTCGATATTTCCGGTCATTTGAAAGAAAATCCGCATCAGGATTTATTAACGGAGCATGTCATTCGTTCTTCGGCTAATCAGTTTGCAAGCAGGCTGCCCAATCTTACGGAACAGCAATGGGAAGCCGTGCGCAATATCTTGTTAGTCGCGGTCATTTCGATACAAACGTCCTATTTCCATTCGTTAGCAAGACGGTATTGTAATGCGACTTTATTTTTATGTCCGGAATAAAGCTATATTTAGCTGTCCGCCTCCTGGGGCTGGATAGCTTTTTTTGTTTGTTTAACATCGATAAAAATTGTGATATGGTAGGTATAATTTGGTGTATTTCTATTAATTCAACTTATGGGAGGCCATGTTCATGCGGTTGACGAAAGGGCAAAAGTTACTTTTTATCGGGGATTCGATTACGGATTGCGAGCGTAATCGTCCGAATGGCGAAGGATTATTCGGTGCGCTGGGGAAAGGATATGTCGCAAACGTAGATGCGCTGCTGCAGGCCGTGTATCCCGAACTCGGCATTCGCGTTGTCAATATGGGCACAAGCGGCCATACGGTCCGTGACTTGAAGGACCGCTGGCAGGCGGACGTTATTGACCGCAAGCCGGATTGGCTTGCCGTTATGATAGGTACAAATGATGTGTGGCGGCAATATGATACGCCTTTCATCCCGGAGTGGCATGTTTATAAGGATGAATATGAGCACACTCTTCAATCTTTAATCGCGGAGACGAAGCCGCTCGTGAATGGCGTTGTGCTGATGACTCCATTTTATATTGAAAGCAATGACAAGGATGCCATGCGGGCAACGATGGACGAGTACGGTGCGATTGTGAAGAGAACGGCGGAGCGGAACGATTGCTTATTCGTCGATACGCAAGCAGCCTTTAATAAGGTGCTTGAAGAGCTGTATGCATCTACGCTTGCGTGGGATCGCGTTCACCCGACTGCGGCGGGCCACATGGTGTTGGCGAAAGCTTTTCTGAACAAAATCGGCTTCGAATGGGTGCGTAGTACGGATACAAGCGGGAACAAAGAGTAGTCTGTTGTGAAGGAGATGCCTTATGCTGTTCGTTCTTATCGCTTTGTGGGCTGTAGCGGCCATCGTATGGCTTTCGGACCGGCGCGCGTCCGTCAATCGCTGGCTGGGTGCGGTGGCGTTCAGCGGCGGAGCAGGCGCGCTTGCCGCCGTGCTTGATCTGCAGTGGCTTCCGGTGATGGAGGAAGCGGGAATGAACGAGGTAGCGCAGCAACTGCTTTATCGTCTGCAAGCGTCAGCGTCTCTAATATCGTATTACGGACTTCCATACGCCTTCCTTTTATTCGCGATGGCCTACCAGCCGGTACGATTGCCGGATCGACTGCAGGAGCTCATGCCATTTTTGCTGCTGCTACCCATTATCGGCTGTATCGTATTTACGCCATTTTATACGGAAATGTATCCCATCTCCTTCAAAATTGTCGTTTGGTGGGCGGTGCCGTACATGTTGTACGGAGCGGTTCAAGTGCTGCTGAAACGCCAGCTGTATGCCGCCTTTTCCCGTACGCATTGGATCGTTTGCTCTGCTGTGCTGCCGCCCGTTTTATTTTGCATGGTAATGAATTATGTGCTGCCTAGCTTCGGCATGCTGCGCATGTGGGTCTACAATACGTGGATCGTGGGGCTGGGGGTAACCGTTTTCGTCGTGGGTCTGTTCACCTACGGTTTTATGGGCGTCCGCGTGATGGTCGATCGAAGAAGGTTTGATTCCACCCTGCGGGCGGTTACTTCGGGAACGGCGATACTCAACCATGCGATCAAGAACGATGCGGGTAAAATGCGGCTGTTCAGCGAGAAAATGAAGGCGTACGCGATCGCAACCGATCAGCAAGAGCTGTTGGCTGATATCGAAACGGTTCTTAATGCGTCACGGCATATGCAAGACATGCTGCAAAGGGTTCACCGCCGCACAGAGGACTTGGTGCTGCAGGCGGAGGAGGTTGATTTGGCTCTGCTCATTGACCAAACCTTGAAGTCGTATGCGCCGGCGCTGGGGGGCATTAAGCTTCGTACGGAGCTTCTCGCAGGCTGGACGTGCCGGGTAGATCCTGCCCAAGTCAGCGAAGCATTAGGCAACATAGCAGCGAATGCGCTGGAAGCGATGAAGGGCAATGGCGAACTGCTCGTCCGATTCAGCGAAACGAAGCGGGTGCTGATCATTGAGGTCCGGGACACGGGGCCGGGTATGGAAAAGAGTGAAATCAAGAAGGTGCTTGAACCTTTTTATACGACAAAGAGCGGCAGCGATACCAACTTTGGCTTGGGTCTTCCATATGCTTATCATGTCATGCGTAAGCATAAAGGCATGCTGCAGCTTCGCAGTAAGATAGGCGAGGGGACTTCCGTCATCATGACGTTTCCGAAGCGAAGCGTTCAAGCGGAGAAACGAGCTGCGCCAAGCACGGAGGGGGGAGAAGGGCATGGGCAACATTCGGGTATGGATTATCGAGGATGATCCCGATTGGCTTCGGGGCCTGGTCGCCTATTTAAATAAGGAACAGGATATCGAGGTTGTATGGACGGCTAATCGGCCGGAGGATGTCCGGCAAGCGCTGCGGGAAGAGCGGTACGTAACGATTCCGGCAGATGTGGTGTTAATGGACATTATGCTGGACGGGCGACCGGAGGGCGTGCTGCTAGCCGAGGAAGCAGCCGCGTTTATGAGCGCCCGCATCATTATGCTGACGTCGATGGAGGAGAAGGAGCTCATTTTCCGTTCTTTTCAAGCAGGAGCCATCGATTACCAAATCAAATCGGATTTTGAAAGCTTGCCCGACGCGGTAAGATCCGCAGCCAAAAGCCAATCTCCAATAAATGCGGCCGTTGCGGAGCGTATGCGCGAGGAATTCAAACGGCTCAAGCAGCTTGAGCGTGAG
Source organism: Paenibacillus alkaliterrae (assembly GCF_021532375.1). GTDB lineage: Bacteria > Bacillota > Bacilli > Paenibacillales > Paenibacillaceae > Pristimantibacillus > Pristimantibacillus alkaliterrae. The sequence goes on along the minus strand of NZ_JAKGAP010000026.1, from coordinate 81,084 downwards.
TTCGAGGCCAAGAAACTGAACGACCTCATTACGCCCTCGGAGCTTCAGCTATTGCATTTAATTGATCAAGGCTATACGCAGCCTCAAATCGCGGATAAACTGGTCGTCTCCATACGGACCGTCAAAAATCACGTCAACCATATTTTAAAAAAGCTAAACCTGACGGGCTCGCGCGAAGCCGCAAGCAAAGTGAAGGAAATGGGATTATTTCAAAAGCAGCAGGACAATGATAGTACCAAATCATAATGGTACTATTTTTTTATGCCTTTTTTGTAGAAAATAACAATGAGCATTCTATGAATTGGAGGGAGAAGCCATGTCTTTTGAAATGTTCTCTGCATCCCATATTGCCGCAATAGCTGCCGGCATCCTTTTATTTGCAGGAATCATATTGCTGCGAAAGCAGCTTAGGCAGCCGAAGGTGAATCTCAAAGCCCGTTATGGTCTCGCCATTCTGCTGCTTGTCAGCGAGGCTGCGCTTCAGCTTTCCTATGTTATCGAGCATAGCTGGGGAGCGGCTTCGCTGCCTTTTCAGCTATGCAGCTTAATGGTCCTCCTATCTGCTGTTTTGCTGCTGACTAATGCTAAAAGGCTTTACGACTGTGTTTTCTTTCTTGGCAGCATGGGTGCTCTGCAAGCGCTGCTCACGCCTAATTTGGACGAGGCATTTCCTCATTTTAGATATTTTCATTTCTTTATCGCGCATATCGGAATTATTGGAGCGTCCGTGTTCATTTTGGCGGTCGAGCGTTACCGGCCTACCTTTCGTTCGGTGCTGAAATCTCTGTTATGGCTGCATCTGCTCGCCATTCCTGCGGCTATTGCCAATTACGTTACGGGTACTACAAACTTTATGTTTTTGGCGCGCAAGCCTGCATCGTCCTCCTTGCTTGATTTGCTTTCTCCATGGCCTTGGTATTTGCTCGAGCTTGAGATTATTGCTTTCTCAATCTGCTTTATGCTCTATGCATTAGTAAAGTGGCTTTTGCCGAAACATAATTATGATTAGAAGGGGAATAATGAATTCAGTCACTTGACACCGAAAACGGAGAGGCAGGAGAAAAAATGATAAAGCAAGCCGGCTTGGATACCAAAACATCAAAACCCTTTTTTGACGCAGTCAAGGCAAGACGCTCGATCTATGGCATCAGTAAAGAGGCCGTTATTTCCGATGAGAAGATTGTAGATTTGGTGCAGGAAGCAGTCAAACATACGCCATCTTCCTTTAATTCGCAAAGCGCCCGGGTTGTCGTGCTGCTTGGCGGGAACCACGATAAATTTTGGAATTTGACGACGGAAACGCTTCGCAAAATCGTGCCTGCGGATCAATTCGAGCCGACTGAGCAAAAAATGGGCGCATTTAAAAGCGGCTACGGCACCGTATTGTTTTTTGAAGACAAAAACGTAGTAGACGGACTTATGCAAAGCTTTCCGTCATACGCGCAAAACTTTCCGATATGGTCGCAGCATTCCTCAGGCATGCATCAATTTGTCGTTTGGACAGCGCTCGAAAGCGAGGGCTTCGGCGCTTCGCTTCAACACTACAATCCATTGGTGGACGATGAAGTGAGGTCAACTTGGAACTTGCCTGATTCTTGGCAGCTGATTGCCCAAATGCCGTTTGGCAAACCGACCGCGGCTCCAGGCGAGAAGCAGTTCCAGCCGATCGAAGATCGTGTCAAGGTATTCAAGTAAACAAACGGATGAATATTTCCCTCTGGAAACGGAGCATGCCTTGCAACAGGCACGCTCCGTTTTTAGCTGCCTGCTGCTGGTCTATTCGCAGAAAAGGCTCTCGGAAAACTAGCCGTTTGCTCTAAAAACATGTACAATAATATCCGATATACCAATTAGACAGGAAACGATGATTTTTCCTTCGCTTACACAGAGCTTCTTTCCTAGGAGGAAACCATGAGTATTGACCCGCGAATAATAAAGACTTTATTGCAACTGCAGCTGGCACCAAGCTTACATTCAAAAACGGCTTCCAATCCGTTGAATGCAGCGGCCGGCGGCGGATCAACTTCCTTATTCGATACGTTATTGTCCCAGTATATGTCTGAAAGCGCAGCAAACGGTCATTCCGCCACACCGGTAACGAGAGAAGAAGCGCTTGCCCAGTTATCTACCACAAGCGGAATAACGAACATTTCTTATGGAAGCACAAGCTCATCAGATCTTCCGTCTAGTGAATACGATTTGCTGATTGAGCAGTCCTCCGCCAAATACGGGGTCGATTCAGCGCTCATCCATGCGGTCATCCGGACGGAGTCGGGCTTCCGTGCGGATGCCGTATCGGGATCAGGCGCGAAAGGGCTAATGCAGCTGATGGACGGAACGGCTAGAGGTTTGGGCGTTACGAATTCCTTCGATCCGGCGCAAAATATTGATGGCGGAACCAAATACTTATCCTTTCTTCTTAAAAAATATAACGGGAACGAGCAGGTCGCGTTGGCAGCCTACAATGCCGGACCCGGTCGTGTCGATCGCACGGGCATAAAGACGGATGAGCAGCTTACCGCTAACTTGGAGGCGCTGCCGGAAGAAACGCAGCAGTATGTCACCAAGGTGTTGCATGCCAGATAGAATGCGGCAATTAGATCACGAATTGGCTCCCACCATGGTTTGGGGGACAATCGTTGATCTTTTTCTTTTTTGGAAGGAGAATGAAGGATTATGCTATATTTTGATCACTGCGCTTCGACTCCCCCTTATGACGAGGTCGTTCATACGATGATGGAAGTGATGCGAACGCAATACGCGAACCCGTCATCGCTGCATCGGGCTGGAACGGATGCCGACAAACTGATTGAGCGGTCGAGGACGGTTATTGCCGAACAAATGCAGACGAAGAACGGCAGATGGCTGTTTACGGGCGGCGGCACGGAGTCGAATAATTTGGCTGTTAAGGGTATCGCTAAGCAGTACAGCGGCAGAGGGAAACATCTGATTACGACACAAATCGAGCATGCATCCGTATATGAATCCTTCTCGCAGTTGGAGGAAGAAGGGTTTCGCGTCACGTATTTGCCGGTTGATGCTTCCGGTCACGTACGCGCCGAGCAGGTGTTGGAGGCTTTGACGGACGAGACGATATTAGTCAGCATCATGCACGTGAACAATGAGATCGGATCTATCCAGCCTATTGAGGAAATCGGCAAGCTGCTGAAGCGTCATCCTAAGGTAATTTTTCACGTCGATGCGGTTCAAAGCATCGGCAAGCTGCCTATAGCGGTCGAAGAGTGGGGAATCGATGCGGTCAGCGGCTCGGCGCACAAGCTGCGCGGTCCGAAGGGTGTCGGGTATTTATATGTTAGAGATGGCATTACGGTTTACCCATTATTTACCGGAGGCTCACAGGAATACGGATTTCGTGCGGGCACGCAAAATGTTCCGGCAATTGTCGCATCCGCGAAGGCGCTCCGCATGTCATGCGAAACCATGAATGCCCGGCAGCAGCGAACGAATGTTTTAAAGCAGCAGCTCATTCGGATGATGGAAGAAATACCGGAGCTAAAGCTTAATGGCGGAGAACCGGCTGCTTCGCATATCGTTCATTTCTCGTATCCGGGCATGAAGCCGGAGGTCATTATTCATATGTTGGAGCAGCATGGTATAATAGCATCAACGAAATCGGCTTGCTCGTCCAAGGAAAATAAGCCAAGCCGTATTCTACTTGCCGTCGGCGCAACGCTCGAACAGGCAGCCGGAGGCGTTCGCATCAGCTTCGGAGACGAGCACACGGAGCAGGATATAAGACGGCTTGGCGAAGCGCTTCGCCTTGTTGTCGAGCATTTGAAGCCGCTTGAGAGGAGATTGACCTAATCTTGCTTTATGATCAAATTGTACTTCGTTATGGAGACTTAACGGTAAAGGGCAAAAATCGCAACCGGTTTGAGAAACGTATGCTGGAGCAGGTGAAGCAGTCTCTATGCGCGTTTGAACATATCACCTATTTTAAATCCTTCGGCCGCTTGTACGTCAAACTGAACGGCAATCCTTACGAGCCTGTAGCCAATCGGCTGAAGGATCTATTCGGCATCGTTACGCTTAGTCCAGTCGTAAGCGCGGAGCCGGATCTCGAGAAAATACGGGCTGCTGCGTTAGAGCTTATGTTGTCGCTGCCCGAAACGCCTGCGACCTTCAAAGTAAGTGCGAAACGCGCTTGGAAGAAATTTCCCCATACCTCGCAGGAAATGAATCATTTGGTTGGAGGCCATGTGCTGCGCGCGATGCCGGAGCTTAAAGTGAACGTCAATAAACCCGACGTTGAGCTGCGCGTCGATATCCAGGAGGAAGCAACTTATTTATTTTATGAAATCATACCTGCCGCCGGCGGCTTTCCGTATGCATCGAACGGCAAAGCTATGCTGCTTCTGTCAGGCGGCATCGACAGCCCCGTAGCTGGCTGGATGGCATTACGCAAAGGGCTTGAGCTGGAAGCCGTGCATTTCCACAGCTACCCGTTCACCAGCGATAAAGCGAAAGAAAAGGTGATAGAGCTCGCGAAGCGGTTGTCTTATTTCAGCGGCGAGCCGCTCAAGCTGCATCTTGTTCCTTTTACGGAGATCCAGACGACTCTTGCGGCGGCGAAGAGCGACAATTTGATCATTACGCTTATGCGCCGAGCGATGCTTCGCATAACGGAGCAGCTCGCTGAGCGCAGCGGGGCGAATGGCATAGTGACCGGTGAGAGTCTGGGACAAGTGGCCAGCCAAACGCTGCCAAGCATGAACGTGATCGGACGAGCTGCAGAGCTACCGCTGTTGAAGCCTTTGGTCATGATGGACAAGCAGGAGATCATTAACGTTGCAGAGCGAATCGGAACGTTCGAAACGTCCATTTTACCTTATGAGGATTGCTGTACGTTATTTTTGCCGAAATCGCCAAGCACGAATCCGAATCTCCGCATAGTCGAGAAGGTGGAGTCGCTTATTCCTCAATATTACGAGCTGCTAAACGCAGCAACCGAAGGTACGGAAGTGCTTGTGCTTACGCCGGGTAGTCAAACCGCTATTCAAGCAGCAGGCGAAGACAGCTGGTTTTAACCGAATGACAAAAAAGAAGCAGCGAGCCCTTAATGGGGTTCGCTGCTTCTTTGCTTTGCCGCTTGTTTCCTTCGCAGATTGGTAAACCAGCCGGCTGCTATCGTCAATATGATTACGACGATTATGAATGACCATAAAATAACCGGACTGCTGTCGAAAAAGTCCATTAACGATTGCTCATGCGTGATCATTTTCGCAGCCGTGTAAGCCAGAACGCCGGCTCCGATATAGATGATCCATGCAAAGCGGTTTATAAGCTTGATAAACAGCGTACTGCCCCAAACGACGACCGGGACGCTTATGATGAGTCCCAGAATGACGAGCAGCGTATCGCCGTGGGCCGCGCCCGCAACGGCAATCACGTTATCGATCCCCATTGCAGCGTCGGCGATTATGATCGTTCGGATCGATTGCCACAATGTATTCCCGGCTTTTACGTGATCATGAGAATCTTCCTGTACAAGCAATTTGTAAGCAATCCATACTAACAACAGCCCGCCTACAAGATTTAGCCACGGTACATGGAGCAGCTGCACAACCAGCACGGTAGCGACGATCCGAATGCCGACGGCACCGAAAGTGCCCCAGATTACCGCTCTTTTCTGCTGCTCCTGCGGCAAATTACGAGCTGCTAATGCAATGACGATAGCATTGTCCCCGGCCAAAATGAGGTCGATGAAAACAATAGTCAGCAGGGCGGAGTAAAACTCGACCGAGAAAAGCTCCATTTCTATTTACCTCCTTACTTAAAACAAGCACATCTTGATGTTTATACATAGATATGAATCTTGTCGAGGATGGATTCACTTTTTTTTGGACATATTCCCCGGAGCTTGTTCATACAGCTGATATGAGGGGGAATGTATCTTGGACAGCCTATTTATTTTCATGCAAATTATATTGATAAACATTTTGCTGAGCGGAGATAATGCGATTGTTATCGCAATGGCAAGCGGCCATCTCCCGCCGGAGCAAAGAAAACGGGCAATTTGGTGGGGGGCGCTGACCGCTGTCGGGCTTCGCTGCATACTGACACTCGCAGCGATTCAACTGCTTCAGGTTCCGTTTTTGCAAGCGGTCGGAGCGTTGCTGCTGTTTTATATCGCCGTCAAGCTATTGGCGGATGCAGGCGGAAGCCAGGAGTCGCATCGGGTCAAAAAAGCGACAACGATCGGCCAAGCCATATGGACGATAGTCGTTGCCGACTTTATTATGAGTTTGGACAACGTGCTCGCGATAGCCGCAGTTGCCGACGGAGACCCCGTTCTCATTCTGCTAGGCATTGCGATCAGCATACCGATGATCATTTGGGGCAGCCAAATGCTGGGGGCTTTGCTGCATCGATTTCCTGCTCTTTCCTATATAGGCGCCGCGTTGCTTGCCTATGCGGCCGGGGAAATGCTGATGCATGATCCCGGCTTGGATGAGCTCGTATTCCATGGATCGAAGACGCTCGCCGAAGCGATTCCGCTCCTTTGCGTGCCTCTTGTAATCGCGCTTGCGGTTATGCGAAAAAAGCCTGTTTCCTGATGTTTAAGGCACTAGCCGTTCACGCAAAATATGGCGGAACGGTTTTTTTTGCGCTGACGCTCGCTTCATGCTGGTATTTTTGGTTGACTTCCATTAAACTAATATAGATAAAAACTGTCGTCTTTCGTCAATATATGCGATTGACGTTGTAAGGAGCGGAAGCGCGTATGCCTAATAACAAATATTCCGCTGGAATCATTTTGCTGTTAGCCGGGGTCGTTATTTTGCTGGGCAAGTTAGGTGTATTCAGCTTTTTGGGGGCGATTTTCTGGCCGCTGCTCGTCTTAATCCCTGGTCTGTTGCTGCATGTGCTTTATTTCGGCAGATTAGTTCCGGCGGTCGCGCTTGTCCCGGGCGGAATGCTCATTGTCTATGCCTTGCTGTTTATCGTTTGCAACCTATTTGGATGGGATAGCTTGAAATATTTGTGGCCGCTGTTTATTTTCGGGGTAGCTGCCGGCCTTTACGAATATTATTTATTCGGTACATCCAGACCGAGTGTTGTACTCACGGCATCGATTGCGCTTGCTGCCGCATCGGCCGTGTTCGTAGTTCTTGTTTTATTGTGGAGCTGGGGGATTTATGCGATTGCTTTGACGTTCATAGCGGCAGGTGTATGGATGATGCTAAGCAAACGCAGACGCTGGTAAAAGGATTTAAATAAAAAAAACAAATGGAGTGGATTACAAGTTATGCAAGCAAGAGAGAAATTACGGAATATCGCCATTATTGCCCACGTTGACCACGGCAAAACAACATTGGTCGACAAGCTGCTTCAACAATCGGGAACGTTTCGCGATCACGAGGCCGTCCAGGAGCGCGCGATGGATTCTAATGATCTTGAGCGTGAGCGCGGTATTACGATTTTAGCTAAGAACACGGCGATTAACTACAAGGATTATTTGATAAACATCGTGGATACACCAGGACATGCCGACTTTGGCGGCGAGGTAGAGCGTATCATGAAAATGGTTGACGGCGTTCTGTTGGTCGTTGACGCGTTTGAAGGCTGTATGCCGCAAACGAAATTCGTTCTGCGCAAAGCGCTTGAATCGAAGCTGACGCCGATCGTTGTCGTGAATAAGATCGACCGTCCTAATGCTAGGCCGACTGAAGTTGTGGATGAAGTGCTTGACCTGTTCATCGAATTGGGCGCTGATGACGAGCAGCTTGAATTCCCGGTCGTTTACGCATCTGCGCTTATGGGAACATCCAGCCTTGATCCTGAGAAGCAGGACGATAATATGGAAGCAATGTATGAAACGATCGTAAGCAATATTCCGTTTCCGACCGAGGATGTGGAACAGCCGCTTCAATACCTGGTTACTTTGCTTGATTACAATGAGTATTTGGGACGTATTGCGATCGGACGCGTAAACCGCGGCGTGATTCGTCAAGGTCAATCGGTTGCAGTCATGACGCGCGAGGGCGGTACGAAGCAAGCGAGAATCGAGAAGCTGTTCGGCTTCCAAGGCTTGAAGCGCATAGAAATCGCTGAAGCGGGCGCTGGCGATATCGTTGCCGTTGCCGGAATTCGTGAAATCAATATCGGAGAGACGATAGCAGATCCGCAGAACCCGGAGGCTTTGCCGGTTCTGAAGATCGACGAGCCTACTCTTCAAATGACATTCCTTGTTAACAACAGCCCGTTCGCGGGCCGCGAAGGCAAATGGGTCACTTCCCGCAAGCTTCGCGAGCGGTTGTTCAAGGAGCTTGAGACTGACGTTGCCCTTCGCGTAGACGAAACGGAAAGCCCGGACGCGTTCATCGTATCCGGCCGCGGCGAGCTTCACCTTGGCATCTTGATCGAGAACATGCGTCGTGAAGGCTACGAGCTGCAAGTATCGAAGCCTGAGGTTATTATCAAGGAAATTGACGGCCAGAAGAGAGAGCCTTACGAGCGTCTGCTCATTGACGTTCCTGAAGAGAGCATGGGAGCGGTTATGGAGAGCTTGGGAACCCGCAAAGCCGAAATGGTCAACATGATTAATAACGGCAATGGACAAGTGCGATTGGAATTCATTATTCCTGCACGCGGCCTAATCGGTTACCGTACCCAATTCCTGACGCTTACGCGCGGTTATGGTATCATGAACAACGCCTTCGACAGCTACGGCCCGCTCGCTGGTTCCAACGTAGGCGGCCGTCATCAAGGTGTGCTAGTAGCAAGCGAGAACGGAACGACGACCTTCTACGGCATGATGGGCGTTGAGGACCGCGGTATCCAATTCCTGGAGCCGGGTACCGAAATATACGAGGGAATGATCGTTGGCGAGCACACGCGCGAGAACGACATCATCGTGAACATTTGTAAAGTGAAGCAGCTTAACAATATTCGTTCTGCCGGTAAGGACGATACCGTTACGCTAAAAAGTCCCCGCTTGTTCTCGCTTGAGCAGGCGCTTGAGTACTTGAATGATGATGAATATTGCGAGATCACGCCAAAGTCGATTCGCCTGCGCAAGAAAATTTTGAATAAGAGCGAGCGCGAGCGTGCTGAAAAGCATCGCAAAACGGCTCAAACCAGCGTATAAGCTGACTGTTACAGGAACGTAAGGTTTTGCTGACGCAAAGCCTTACGTTTTGTTTAAAATTTAAGCTGTTCCTGCAAGAAAAAGGAGGTACTCTGCATGCAAGCGTGGCTAAGCGATCATAAGCTGGTTTCTTATTTGCTTATACTGGGCTTTACGATTTACATATTCAACAAAGTGTTTCGTGCTCAGCAGAAGCTGCCGTTATTGAAAGAGATACTTGTGTATGCGTTGATTGCGTTCGGATCTTTTATTTTAATGATTTTACAGGTTGATAAGCTACCTATTATCCAATGTATGGGGGTAGCGGTTCTTATGATGCTGATGCTCCGCGGCCGTCAATTGTACGATAAATGGAAGGGAAGCAAAGCAGCCGAAACGGCGCCGCAGAAAGCGGAACCCGGCAAATGAAGCTCGAGGACGCCTTATTCAATTGGCTGCAGATCCGGCTGGTCGCGGACGCGCGTCCCGATGACAACGCAGCAATGGATACCGTGAATTTTTTTGCGGAAATATTATCGGAGGATCACGGGCTTACTCATTTTGAAATTTCGAAGATCGATGACTCGATGGTCCATGTGAGATATGACAAGGAAGGCCGTTCAAAGCTTCAGCTATACCCTCGCGAAGCAGCTGAGCAGCTGCTTTCGGACATCGAATCGAATCCAAAATATAACTGAGCTTGAAGGTGACATATATGAGTCAAGGTTCGACATCATTTCCTCCAAGAACGGGTGCTCGCGGACCGTCAAAGGCGAAAAAGCAAAAACCGCGCAAAAAGCGTTCAATTTTAAAAACGTTTTTTGTTCTATTGTTCAGCATGCTGCTCATTATAGCCGCGGGTCTTGCTTATGTCGTATTCAAAGCTGATGATGCCATCCAGCACATTGGAGTAGATAACGATACGGTTGACATTCCCGCCGGGGAGTCGGTCAAAGAAAAATCGGTCGCCATGGTGCTGATGGGACTGGATTCACGTTCTCATGGGGGCGGCTTGAATACGGATGTCATGATGGTAGCGGCCTTTAATCCGAATACGAAATCGGCTGTGGTTGTCTCCATTCCCCGTGATTCCAGAATTGAAGTAGAGGGCTACAGAGCGCGTAAGGCAAATGGTTTTTATGCCGATTTTTACAGCTACGGGTTAAAAAACGGGCTGGAGAAGGAAGCGGCCTATGCCGATGCCAAGCAAGAGGTAAGCAATGTCATGAGCGGGCTGTTCGGTATTGATGTGAAATATGCGTCTGTCATAAACTTCCAAGGATTTGCGGATATTGTCGATGCGCTTGACGGGGTTGAGGTCAATGTCGATATGCGCATGAAGTACAGAGACACTGCTGACGGCACGAATATCGATCTTCAGGAGGGCTTTCAGGTGCTGAACGGCGATCAAGCGCTTGATTTCGTCCGATACCGCAAGTCGAATGACGGACGGAACATGTCAAGCGACTTCGACAGAAACCGACGACAGGGCGAGGTTATTGGCGCTTTGACAGATAAGCTGAAGTCGTTTGGCGGAGCGGCGAGGATTGGCTCGGTCATCGAAGCCGTCGGAAATAATCTAACCATGAACATGCCGTCCAGAGAAATAAAAAGCCTGATGACAACGTACCTGGGAATTAATCGCAGCGACATCACATTTATTCCGCTCGAAGGAAACTGGAAAAGTCCATACGTTTATCTTGACGAAGCTAAGCTTGACGAAGCTCGATCCGCGCTCCAGGCAAAAATGGCTGAATAACCATAGACTATAGCTAATATTATATATATAATGTTGCTACAGAGGCCATATTTGAAATCTGTTCAGAAGGAGGTCATGCGAGTGACCGAATCCGTAACAGCAAGATCGGGACAAATGATTGAAGTTTTGCGCAAGCGTCTCATCGTTCTACTGTACAATGTTGCGGCGGACTATGCCTTTGAACGGAAGTTTGTTGCTATAAAAAAAGCCTAGTGATTTTTCACTAGGCTTTTTGTGTCTTTTGAGTCCTTTTACCAAATATTAATATTAAAATATCTTATTCATCTTTGGAGTTCTTGCCTTCCAGGCTCCTGCGGCAGGACATCGCGAGGCAGCTGCGGAACGATTCGTCCCATAATGTCGGCCAACTCTTCGGCGAAGCCAGCTAGAGGCCTGCCGCGTCTGATGTCAGCTCCAATTTCATTAAGCCTCTGTTGAAGGTCCATATCTGCTGTAACAAGAGCATCTATGCCGTAGGGGTCTTTACGAAATGCTTCGGCAACGGAATATTTTATCGTACCTACCCGGGAACGTTCCATTCTGGCATCTACATCAATGCCGACAATCGCAGTATTGCCGAGCACGACACAGTGCGCGTTCCTTACGCCGTTAATGCCTTTGGCTAACTGCTCCAGATGTACCGCTACTTGTTCCGAGTTTTTAATTTCTTTTTTTCGGGGATCGGTTTGCTGAGCTTCTACACGGCCATTACTCTGTGGAGAGGGTGATGTTTCATTACGTGCGACGGTGTTGCAGCCTGTCGCTACAATCGCAACAATAATCGCTGAAGTAAGCCATTTGAGCATGTCTGCCACCTCTTTTTTCATTGAAAATAATCATTTTGCTTGTCCGTCATAGTTTACCCGCAGCTAAGCAAAGCTATGTATGCCTTCGAAAGAATACTCAACGCCGGGAGGGTTCTCATGAAAAAAATATTCGTGCTCGATACTAATGTGCTGCTTCATGATCCGCAAGCGATTTTCGCTTTTGATGATAATGAAGTCATTATTCCGGCGGTAGTGTTGGAAGAAATCGATTCTAAGAAAAGACTTGCTGATGAATTGGGACGCAATGCACGCTCGATCTCCCGCCTGCTCGATAAAATGCGGGAGAAAGGACATTTGCATGAGGGGATTGAGCTTCCCAGCGGAGGCTTGCTCAAAGTGGAATTAAACCACCGGAGCTTTATGCGCGTGCAAGAAATGTTTGGGGAAATGTCGAACGATAATCGAATATTAGCGGTTGCGCTAAATTACCATTTAGAGCAAGAAGAAGGGGAAGAGAAGAGAAGCATCGTCTTGGTCAGCAAAGATGTGCTGGTCAGAATCAAGGCCGACGTGCTCGGGCTGCAGGCTCAGGATTATTTGTCAGACCGGGTCGTCATCTCCTCAGACTTCTATGCGGGTTATATGACGTTATACGTTCATCCGGCCGTTATCGACGAATTTTATACGTATCGGTTTCTTACCGTAAACAATATGCATCTAACGATTCGTCTTAAACCGAATGAGTTTGTTATTTTGCGAGATGAAATGGGGACGTCGAAGTCCGCGCTTCTCAAGGTAAGTCAGGATGGAGCCAGACTTGAGCCGCTATATTTGAGCAATGATCCCATATGGGGCATTACGGCGAGGAATGCTCAGCAGCGCATGGCGCTGGAGCTGCTCCTGAACGACGATATCCCGCTTGTGACGCTTACGGGTAAAGCAGGTACCGGGAAGACCCTGCTGGCGCTTGCTGCGGGCCTTCTTAAGACGGAGGATGAGCATAAATACAAGAAGCTGCTTATTGCGAGACCGGTCGTTCCCATGGGCAAGGATATCGGATATTTACCGGGTGAGAAAGAAGAGAAGCTGCGTCCGTGGATGCAGCCGATTTATGATAATTTGGAATATTTGTTCGATACGAAGAAGGCCGGGGACATCGATAAAATATTGATGGGGATGGGCAGCATACAAGTAGAGGCGTTAACCTACATCCGCGGCAGGTCGATTCCAGGACAATTCATCATCATCGATGAAGCCCAAAATTTAACCAAGCATGAGGTAAAAACGATCGTATCCCGCGTAGGCGAGGGCAGTAAAATCGTCCTGATGGGAGATCCGGAGCAAATTGACCATCCTTATCTCGATTCGATCAGCAATGGCTTGACGCATATCGTAGAAAAGTTCAAAAACGAAGGAATAAGCGGACATATGACGCTTGAGAAGGGCGAGCGCTCAAAGCTTGCGCAGCTTGCGGCTGATTTACTTTAAAATAATGAGATTCTCCTTCCAGTCGAGGGGGATCTTTTTTTTGTTCATTCTGCAGGTTCATTTGGACAAGAAAGGAATTTATTGTTATCCTATTTTTAGTAGATCTAAGGATGAAAGGAAGAAGGCTGTGTCCCCCGGAAAATATGTGCCTCTTGTTATCGGCGCGTTACTGCTAGCAGCAATGTTACTCGTTCAATTCTCACGCAACGCGGATCCTGCAAGCCTTGGCAAGCCGGATGGAAAATCAAACGTGCAGCCTGTTGAAGGCGAGCCCGAAGTCGATCAGCTCACTGAAATTCATGTAAACGTTTCCTTGCCGGCGGATCAATTCCATCAGCTTGTTCAGGCGAATCAAAATTTTATGATGAAATATTCTTATATCCAAGTGCTGTTGACGAACGAAGCTTCTGCTTCCAAAGCCTACGAACTATGGACGCGGCAGAGCCAGCAGGGCATAGCGGCAGATGTTATGCTTCTCGATAACGGGTTTGTAAAACCATTTGCCGTGCATGGGTTTCTGCAATCTGCGGATAGCCTTATAACGGGCGATTCGCTATCCGACCACATGCCTGGACTGCTGGACCCGCTGAAGTGGAATGGCTATTTGTGGGGAATGCCCAGAGACGTAAATCCCTATATCGTTGTATGGAACGGCTCTCTGCTCAAGAAGGCGGGTTTGCAGGATCCGCCAACCGATTGGTCTGCCTATCAAGCAGCCGCCGCGAAGGCGATCGAGATCGATCCCGGCACGCGTATTTTGAATTGGAGCATCGGAGATTTAAAGCAGCAGCTTGGGTGGTTGGCGGCGTTTCAATCGGAACATTCCAACTTGATCAATATGCGGCATTTTAACGAAATTCAGATGGAACAGCTGCGGTGGCTGCAGACGATGGAAAATCATATTAGTCTCATAAAGACGGAAGCTGCAGACGAATTGAATGAAGCTTTTCTCGAAAACAAGCTTTTAGCAGCCGTTTTACCATGGAATACTTATGAGAAGCTTAGTGAGAGTGTCCGGAAAGAGTTGATCGTAGATCGCGATCATATTTATTATCCTTGGTTAAATGGCCGAAGTTATGTCATTTCGTCAAATAGCAAAGCAGAGGAGGAGGCCATGCTGTGGATCGGTGAGATGACGGACGTCCATCATCAACAATTGAATTATGAGCGCTTTGGCCAACTGCCTGTGAGCGCCTCGTTATACACATCCAACAGCAGCATGGATGTGGAACAAGATCAAATTCCGCCCGCTTGGTGGCGGAAGCTGCTGGAGCCTAATCAGCCTGATGACCAATTGCCGCTTCCTGATCCATTATGGGCGGAGAAATGGCAATACCGTGAGGAGCAATGGCAGTTATATTCAAAGGAAGGTTTTGAGTTGGGTGCTTATATCGAAGCGCTCCATGCGGGTTAACAAACAGAGAAGAGACTGCCTCGTTATTGACATGGACAGTCTCTTCTTTGTTTACAGCTTTAGGCTTAGCTGAATGGTGAGCTCGCCATCCTTCATGCTCACTGCATTTGCTTTCAGAAAGGATACGATTAAATCGGGATAAAAGCCAAGATCAAATTCTTCTTCTAAAGCTTGGCGGGTAGTGTCAGGCAGCGTAAATCCGTTAAACAACAGCTCGTCAACATGGAATAGGATGCTGTTTTTGGGCTCGTTCTCAACCGTGTAATGACCGGTGATGCGAATTTCCATATTGTCGCGCATCCCTTGCGCGGTTACTTTGCCGTCCGAAAATTGGAAGGAGAAATGATTGAAAATGTCGTTTTGCTCGCGCAGGAATGTATTCAGGTCCTTCTCCGGCACTGTAATCGTATATTGAAAACCTTTAATCTCCAGCAGCTGCTTATTTTCTTGGACCCAGCCAGGCAGCTTCTGCATCGCCTCCGAAAGCGCGCGGAAATATTGCTTAACCTCGTCTATGCCTGCTGACTCCCAGAAGGAGGTTAGCTCGTTCATTAATAATCGCAGCTTTTCAGCATCAGACCGTCCTGCAAGCTGCTCGTCGAGCTGCTGTTCAAGCGCTAATACGCGGGAGCGCTGAGCCAGAAGCTGCCGTTCTACAGCCTTAAGCTCCTCATTCCTCGATTCAAGCCGGTTATAGCCATCCTTCACTTTCCTGTATTGCTCCACGTAAGTATTCAGAGTATGCTTGTCGTGTGTAAGTATAAATTCGGCATAATCCATCATTTGAAACCATTCGGACAAGGAGTCAAAGGATAATAGCGCGGTAAACAAAAAATCTCGTTCACCCGTGTAGTAAGCGCGCAGAACGCTTCCCGCCTCATCCTGCTTGTCCGAAACCAGCTGCTCCTGAAGCGCTAATTGCCGTTCGGTATCATTCATGCTTAGCATAAGCTGCTCTTTCTGTTCTTGAATGCGTTCGATTTCTTTGTCGATTTCGACGATAGATAAACTGTTTTCCAGCAGCGTATGAATATCATCTTCAACTGCCAGGGGCTCGGCCGAAGCAGGAAGCCGAAGCAGAAGCAATACACACAGGAGCACGGCAGCAGCTGATAGGGTGATATGTCGCTTTGCGGGTTCAATCAACGGAATCCTCCCTCCTCAGCAATTATTTTATGCGGCAATTCATTTTATTATATCTCAGCAATCTTACATTTGGAAAAGGATGATCGAACGATGAAGGAAAATGCGCTTGCGGCATTCATTGCGAAGCGAATAGCCGAATCCGCTTCGGCTGGTTGGTACATAGATGCTGAAGGCAGCAAACGGATAGTTAGCTGCATCTCTTTCCGCGAGTATATGAGCCACTGCTTATACGATGAGCAGTATGGTTATTATCGCTCGGGTCCGGTACGAATCGGAAAGGAAGGGGATTTTTATACGAGCTCGGGCATTGGCCGGGTGCTGGCGGAGGTGCTTGCCCGTTATTCCATGACTTATGGCATTAGCGTTAGTGAAAGGCTTAACCTTGTCGAATGGGGAGCCGGCACAGGCAGATTATCGGCTCAAATGGCTGAAGCAGGCAGGGCTCAATGCGATGAATGGGATGAGAAGTTTAGAAGCGTACTCATTGAGGATCATCCGCTGCATCAATATGCCGCGCTCGAAGCGTTCGCCCGCTTAGACTGTGTCAGGGATTCGGAGAAAAAGCCGATTATTTTATCGTCCGAGGAGGCATGGAGCGGAAAACTGCTGCAGAGGCCTGCGCTGGTGGTTGCCAATGAACTGCTTGACGCATTTCCTGTCCATCGCATTCAGTGCGTGGAGGGCAAGCTCGTAGAGCTGGGCGTTGCCGGCAATGCACAGCTGGGGTTTATTGAGGCGTATATGCCGATTACCGACTCCCGCATCAAGGGATGGCTGTCGAGAGATGGCATCCAATTACTGGAAGAGCAGCGGACGGAAATTCATGCGGCTGCTTCCGACTTTTTGCAGCGGCTTGGGAAAGTGATGTCCAAGGGACGCCTAATACTAATCGATTATGGACATGAGTCTTCGGAGTATGCGGCGGAGCATCGCATGCTGGGGACGCTTATGTGCTACTGGCGCCATCAAGCAAGCGACAGCCCGTATGAGCGCTTAGGCGAGCAGGATATCACTTCGCATGTGCCCTTTACCTTTATTCGCCATGCAGCTGAGGAAAGCGGCTGGCAGTTGATCAGCTATTCTACCCAGAAGCAATTTTTGCTTGAAAATGGCGTGCTCGAGCTGCTTCAAAGTCATGACGGCGTCGATCCATTCAGCGAGACCGCAAGGATGAATCGCGCGATCAGGCAGTTGCTGCTCAGCGATCAAATGAGCGAGACGTTCAAGGTGATGGTGCTGGATAAAAAATAGGAAACGGGAAAATAAAACGGTGTCAGTCCTTTGAGGACAGACACCGTTTTATTCTGCTTCTGTATAAAGCATGCCATTTTGAGTTAGAACGGCAAGTCCATTTTGAAAACAGACCAATACGTGAACCCTACGAAAGAAATGACCATATAACCCCAGAACATAAATATGTAAGTTCTCTCGGAGAAATTCAGGTAGCCCAGAAATACGAAAGCAACGGCCTGCGCGAAAAACAAGAGCGCAAATTCCGTCATATGGCCTGCAAAAGCCATTAGTCCGATTACGAGACACCAAAAACCAAGTACCCGATACATACGTGCCATGTTAACATCCCCCTCTCGCTGCGACCCGATTTTCTAATGATCATTATAACGTTTGGAGAAATAAGTGTAAACCTGCAACCGTGACGAAATCGCAAACTTTTTTGATCGTTTCAGCATGCCTGCATTCAGTTTGTTCAAATATAACCGCTAACATGTATGAGCG
Organism: Paenibacillus alkaliterrae; assembly: GCF_021532375.1. Classification (GTDB taxonomy): domain Bacteria; phylum Bacillota; class Bacilli; order Paenibacillales; family Paenibacillaceae; genus Pristimantibacillus; species Pristimantibacillus alkaliterrae. The sequence goes on along the minus strand of NZ_JAKGAP010000026.1, from coordinate 63,685 downwards.
CGCGAAAAAATGGTTATACAATTTAGTATCCAATAGATTCTATGAACTCTACCAAGGGCATAGAGATAAAGTAAGCGCCTTTACGTTAGGAGGTTTTCGTTGCATGACAGCAGTTAGACAAGATGCGTGGAGTCCGGACGACGATCTTATGCTCGCCGAGGTTACACTACGCCATATTCGCGAAGGAAGTACACAGCTTGCCGCATTCGAAGAAGTAGGGGAACGAATCGGACGCACGTCCGCAGCATGCGGTTTCCGCTGGAACAGCTGTGTCCGCAAGCGGTATGAGGATGCTATTCAAATCGCAAAGCAGCAGCGCCAGAAACGTAATTATTTGAAAAAACAAACGATTGTCGCAACGCCGCATGTTTCATCTTTATCCGTTTTTGAATCGGATGAACGTGCTTTTAAACAGGATAGCAGTTCACTCGAGGAAGGGCTGTCGATCGATGCTGTTATTCGTTTTCTTCGCGGTTGGAAGTCGACCTATCAGGATTTGACGCGTCAAATCAAAATGTATGAGAAGGACATGAAAGACAAAGAGGAAGAGCTATATCGATTGCGCGATCAGAATGAGAGATTGTCCAAAGAAGTCAATAATGTTCAGACGGATTATCGCGCGGTCAACGATGATTACAAGACGTTGATTCAAATTATGGATCGCGCCAGAAGGCTGACGGTTCTGACGAACGATGAAGAAGTAAAGCCGAGATTCAAGATGGATGCGAACGGCAATTTAGAACGTATTGAATAGGTTTTTAAAGAAGAATTGAGAGAGGCATGCCAGCAGGCATGCCTCTCTTTATGTTGCTTTATTTTGAGAAGATTTGATACGATGGTCTCTATAATGTAGCGGAACACTATGGTAACTAGAGTCTATTTGGTCCGGAGCAGATGAACTGGAAAGGGGACTTGTGACCGAATGGGGGATAATGTGCATATTGATGTGGTTGGCGGCGGGGCAATCGGGCTGTTATTTGGCGGGCGTCTCGCGTCAGCGGGAGCTAAGGTCACGGTATGGACGCGAAGCGAGGAGCAGGCCGCTAAGATTAGGGATGAAGGCATTCGACTGCTGGCGTCAGGCGGCAGCGAGCAGCTTGTGCCTGCAGGGAGCATGTGGATCGAATTAGCTGCGGCTGCAAGGGAGACGGAGACCGACCGTCAGAATAGCCCGTTCCGGGTTATATTGCTGACCGTGAAGCAGACTGATTTGAATGAACGGCTGTTATTCAGGCTGGCGGAGCTGGCGGCATACGGCGGGCAAGAGCGCACGGCGATCGTTTGCCTGCAGAATGGGATCGGCCATATGGAGCGGATAAAAAGCAGGCTGCCGAGCGCAGCGCTCTTTACGGCCGTGACGACCGAGGGGGCGAAACGATTGGATGCCCGTTCTGTACAGCATACCGGAAAAGGACAGCTGTGGCTCGGGAAATGGAATGGAAATGAACGTAATCAAGACGATACCCTCGAAAATCTGCAAAAAATGTTGGTATCCTTGCTGGAATCGGCAGGATTTACCTCCTTTCTGTCGAATGACATGGAGAATCGTATTTTTAATAAGCTGTTGATTAACGCGGTGATTAACCCTTTGACAGCCATGTATGACGTAACGAACGGCGAGCTGCCCAATCATCCGTTGCGGGAAGCGCTTATGCGTGCGCTTCATACCGAAACGGAGCAGGTGCTTCGGGCGGCGGGCATGACTTTAACGATTGACGGCTGGCAGTTGATCATTGACGTATGCAAGCAGACCAGCGGCAACGTTTCATCGATGCTGAACGACGTGAGATCAGGCAGAGCAACGGAAATCGATGCGATAAATGGAGAGATCGTTCGGATAGCGGATAGTAATCATTTATCGGCGCCGCTTAATAAAGCAATAACCGTCCTAGTACAAGCACTATATTCGAAGCCGGATAAGAGGGAGTGAGGAAAGATGGCGATGATCTGGGAAAGCATCACCTATTTATACGCTTATTTGGCGGTCATTCCAATCATTCCTTTCATCATCGTCTTGTTTGGCTACGGAGCCTTTATCCGCGACCGGAAGAAAGCGTTCCGATTGGCAATGGATATTACAACTGCCTTTTTGATTGGCTGCGTGGCCGTGTTGTTCGACAATCTGTTTGGCAGCAAGTTTGGCTTTTACGGTATTTTATTGTTTATGCTTCTTGGAGCGGGGCTGCTGGGCAATGCGCAGTTTCGAACGCGCGGAAGTATCGATGCCAAAAAGATTTTTCGGACCGTTTGGAGGCTTAGCTTTTTTACGATGAGCTTACTTTATGTCGTGTTTATGTGTATCGGATTTGGTAAAATGTTGTTCACCGGTGCGGCCTAATATAATCGTATGAGAAGCCTCTCTTCCAAGAGAGGCGTTTTTGCTTTGACGGACGGCTTAACCTTTGTGTACAATTACGATGTTAAGATTTTTGAAGCGAAGTCGCTAACGCGACTTACAAGCGGGAGGTTACAGGCTGCGCTATGAGAACTGAAACATATTCAATGCCGGGCGTTCAGCCTTTGACTGAAGCTTACATACATCGGACGGATAGTCGGGTCGAGGCTTTGTATGGCTACCATGCCGGGGCGGAGCAGGATTGGGATAGACGGTTGAAGCGTTTGGAGGAAAGCGGCAATGTTAGAGCGGACGCCGCCGCGATAGCTGGCGTGCTTCGTGCTTATAATGAGAAGGCAGGCGCTGCACCTGAGGTTTTCGCCTCGATTGCGGCGATTGCCGAAGGTGCGCCCGTAGTCGTTGGAGGACAGCAGGCCGGCTTATGGACCGGTCCTCTGCTCGTTATACATAAAGCTGTAACGATCATAGCTGCCGCGAAGTCGGCGAGCGAGCAGCTTGGAAGAGAGGTTGTGCCGGTCTTTTGGGTCGCCGGCGAGGATCATGATTGGGAGGAAGCCAATCATGCATTTGTAATCACCGCTGAGCAGGAGCTGCGCAAGCTGGCGTCCGTCCGTCCCGAGGGGTCGCGCACATCCGTGAGCCGTACGGCGATATCGCTTGAGGATTGGGAGAAGCTCCTTGCCGATCTGGAGCTAGCGTTGCCGCATTCTGAATTTAAGCCTGCGCTGCTGGATGAATTGCGAACAATGTCGCAGAAGGCAAATTCTTTGTCCGACATGTTCGCTATGCTTTTGAGCCATTTATTCGGTAAGCGGGGCTTGGTACTGCTCGATGCGGACGATCGGGACGTTCGCGGCTTAGAAGCTCCGATGTTCCGGCAATTGATTGAACGTAATGACGAATTGGAACAGGCCTATTCGGCTTCATCGGAGCGGATAAAGCAGCTTGGTTATACTTTGCAGGCGGAAGTAACGCCGGGCAGCGCCAATCTATTTCTGTTTCAATCGGCAAGCGGCGATGAGCGAACGCTGCTGCACAAGCGGGATGGCGGATTTCAGGATCGCAAAGGCCAAATCAGCTTATCTGCGGCGGAGCTGCTGCAAATCGCTGACGAACAGCCGCAGCAGTTGAGTAATAACGTGCTTACGCGTCCGCTTATGCAGGATTATTTGTTTCCTGTCCTTGCCGCTGTATTAGGTCCAGGTGAAATTGCGTATTGGGCCTTAACCGGAGAGGCGTTCCGGATTCTCGGCATGGAAATGCCGATAGTCGTGCCGCGTATGTCTTATACGCTGGTAGAGGGAACGGTCGCCAAGCATTTGGATAAATATGAGCTCACCTTCGAGGATGTAATGGAGCGCTTCGAGGAGCGCAAGGGGAAATGGTTGAAGCTGCAAGACGGATTATCCATTGAACGGCAATTCGCCGAGGCGCGTCAATCCTTCGAGACGCTCTATAAGCCGCTTCTGGAGCTGGCGGCGGGCGTTCAGCCGTCGCTGTCCAAGCTGGGGGACACAAATCTGCAAAAAATCGTTGAACAAATCAATTATATGGGCTCCAAGACGGTGGACGCCTTTAACAAGCAATTCGAGGCATCGATCCGCCAGCTTGATCGCATTCATCTTTCTATTAAGCCGCAAGGTAAGCCGCAGGAGCGGGTTCTGAACATGACTGCCTATTGGAACAGATATCAGTTGATTTGGCTGGAGAAACTGCTTGAGGCTCCTTATCACCGCACGGGCGGACACGAGATCGTTTATTTATAAGTCAAGCATGAGAATGAGATACAACTATTTTGGAGGAGGTTATTTTAAAAATGAGCACGCTGGAGAGAAGCATCATCGCCGATTTATCGTTGGCGCCCGAAGGTCGTTTGAAGATTGATTGGGTACAGGCGCATATGCCTGTGCTAAATACGATCCGTGAGCAATTCGAGAAGGAACAGCCCTTTAAAGGGCTTAAAGTAACGATTGCGCTTCATCTTGAAGCGAAAACGGCTTATCTGGCTAAAGTGGTTAAAGCGGGCGGAGCGGAGGTAACGATTACGGGAAGCAACCCGCTGTCGACGCAAGACGATGTTTGCGCCGCGCTTGTTGAGGACGGTATTACCGTATTCGCGAAATACAATCCGAGCGCGCAGCAATTTAAAGAGCTTAACATTAAAGCGCTGGAGTGGAAGCCGGATCTCATTATCGACGACGGAGGCGATTTGGCAACGATTTTGCACTCGGAGCATCCGGAGCTAGGCGAAAACCTGCGCGGCGGGGCGGAAGAAACGACGACGGGCATCATTCGTTTGAAGGCGATGGAGAAGGAAGGTTCACTAAAATTTCCGATGGTAGCCGTTAACGATGCTTACTGCAAACATTTATTCGATAATCGTTACGGAACGGGCCAATCCGTATGGGACGGCATTAACCGGACGACAAACCTGATGGTCGCGGGCAAAACGGTTGTCGTCGTCGGCTATGGCTGGTGCGGTAAAGGCGTAGCGATGCGTGCGAAGGGTCTTGGCGCAAACGTTGTAGTTACGGAAATCGACGCGATCAAAGCGGTTGAGGCTTATATGGACGGCTTTGCCGTCATGCCGATGATTGATGCGGCTAAGGTCGGCGAGTTCTTTGTGACGGTTACGGGTAATCGCGACGTCATTCGCGGCGAGCATTATGAGGTTATGAAGCACGGGGCCATTATTTCGAATGCGGGCCACTTTGACGTAGAGGCGAATAAGCTGGAGCTCGCTGCAATGTCATCGAGCGTCCGCACGGTTCGCCGCAATATCGAGGAGTTTAAGCTGAAAGACGGACGGAGCATTTATTTGCTCGCTGAAGGACGGTTGGTTAATTTAGCGGCTGGCGACGGTCATCCCGCAGAAATTATGGATATGACATTTGCTCTTCAAGCGGTAGCTTTGAAATACGTGAACGAGCAATACGAGACAATCGGCAATAAAGTCGTCAACGTGCCTTACGAGCTTGATGAGCAGGTAGCGAGATTGAAGCTGGAGTCGCTTGGCTTCGGGATCGATAAACTGACGCAGGAGCAAATTGCATACCTCGACAGCTGGAAGGAAGCTGAATAATGGCATGAGGCAGCCACCAAAAGAAACCGCGAGCAATCGCGGTTTCTTTTGTTGTAACCTTTTATTGCTATTTGACGTCTGAAGGTAAAAATAGCAGGGGGGATTTTTTTGTATAAACAGAAAAAAGGGCTGTATTTATGGGCTGTCATTATCATTGTGATCGGTCTGCTTGCCGGCTGCTCATCCAGCGATCGCAATATGGCTGATTCCAAGACCGCCGGGGAAAGTCAAGCTGGGTCTGCAGAAGAAAATGGTAGCTTTGCGAACGACTCGGCATCGGCCTCGAATGAAGCGCTTGCCGCTGATGCCGACAAAGCTGCAGATGGTTCAGGCGATGAGGACTCGGTCGCTGGCGGCGGCTTTGCTTCTGAAACCGCAGCCGGGGCCGATGGCTTTAATCAAAAAATAATTTATACGGCAACCTTAAGTATGCAAGTAGATGAGCTTGCATCTGCTGCGACCACGCTTCGCAATGCGATCCATCAAAGCGGCGGTTATATTTTGCAATTTCAAGATACGAGGCATGACGGAGAGATAGGCTCGAGCTACACGATCAAGGTGCCGGCAGCCGGATTTATGTCTTTTATTGATCGGGTGGAACAGATCGAGCATCGAAACTTCGAGCGCAATATCGGGGGTAAGGACGTTTCCGAGGAGTACGTGGACCTGGAATCGAGGCTGAAGGCGAGAGAGCTTGTGGAGGAAAGGCTGCTTGCCATGATGGATAAAGCAGTGAAGGCAGACGATTTGCTGAAGTTTTCACAGCAGTTAGGTGAGGTTCAGGAGGATATTGAACGGATAAAAGGCAGAATACGATACTTGGACAGCAATGTGTCCTTCTCCACCGTCGAGCTTCGTATGTACCAAACGGATCAAACGGTCAGACTGTCTTCTTCGGAGAACCCTCACTTAGGGGGAAGGATGTCTGACGCTATCGAAGGAAGCGCGAAGGTTGTATGGGAAGGCTTAAAGCTATTGCTCGTAATCATAGCCGGGGCTTTGCCGGTGTTTGCCGTGCTTGCCGTAATTGCCGTTCCGGCTATTTGGCTCTCGCGGCGCCGCAAACGCACAGCAGCAAACAGGCGATCGCCTGCCGATGAGGAAAAGAGCACTAAGGACAACAATCATTAATAGTGTGAAATATTTTCAAAAAATCCTGCTCATAGAGCAGGATTTTTATTTTAGGTGGCGAACTACTGTATCTAAGTGGGGAAAAGTGGAGCGAAGTGGTGGACTTAGGGGAGAAGGTGGAGCGGAAATATGTTTATGGGTGAATATCAACATAGCATTGACGAGAAAGGCCGCATCATCATACCTTCAAAGTTTCGCGAATCTCTAGGATCTTCGTTTATCGCAACACGAGGTTTAGATAACTGCTTATTCGTATATCCCATGAGCGAGTGGAGCGTTCTGGAGCAAAAGCTGAAGTCTCTGCCGCTGATGAAGTCAGACGCGCGGGCGTTTACCCGGTTTTTCTTCTCTGGAGCAACCGAATGCGAGCTCGACAAACAGGGAAGGGTAAACATACCCAGTCACCTTCGCGAGTATGCAAAGCTGGACAAAGACTGCATGGTTCTCGGCGTATCCAGCCGCGTAGAGATTTGGAGCAAACAGACGTGGGACGGCTATTATGAGCAATCGGAACAAACCTTTAACGAAATTGCCGAGAAGCTCGTCGATTTCGATTTCAACTTCTAGAATGGACAACGAGAATGGGAGGGCTGAAGTGTGTTTCAGCATATTACAGTGCTTTTGGAAGAAGCGGTTGACGGTTTGGCTATGAAGCCGGACGGCATCTACGTCGATTGTACGCTTGGAGGCGCGGGACACAGCGAGCTTATTGCATCCCGTCTAGGCGATGGAGGGCGGTTAATCGCATTCGATCAGGACGACTGGGCGCTGGATAATGCTCGCGAACGGCTAGCTCCTTATATGGATAAAGTAACGCTGGTAAGAAGCAACTTCCGAGATTTGGAGCAGGAGCTAAGAGGCTGCAACGTACCTATGCTGGAAGGTGTTCCTCAGGTGGACGGGATTTTATTCGATCTTGGCGTGTCCAGTCCTCAGTTAGACGAGGCGGAGCGGGGCTTCAGCTATAATCACGATGCCCCCCTTGACATGCGTATGGATCGAGAGGGAGATCTGACTGCCTACGAGATTGTGAATACGTGGGAGGAGCGCGATATTTCCCGCATATTGGACCGGTATGGCGAGGAGAAGTTCGCGCGCTCGATCGCCCGCAATATTGTGAAGGCAAGGGAAAAGGCGCCCATCGAGAAAACGGGCGAGCTGGCGGAGCTGATTAAAATTTCTATTCCGGCTGCTACGAGACGAACCGGCGGACATCCTGCCAAACGTTCTTTTCAAGCGTTACGAATTGCCGTTAATGATGAGCTTGGAGCGGAGGAGGATGCTCTTGAGCAGACTATTCGCTGCTTGAAGCCAGGAGGACGCGCCTCCGTTATTACTTTCCATTCATTAGAGGATCGCATTTGCAAGCAAATATTCGCCAAGTTCGTGGAGAAATGTACGTGTCCGCCGGATTTTCCGCTTTGCGTATGTGGAAATAGCGGGACTGTGAAACTGATTAATCGCAAGCCGTTCGTTCCCAGCGAGGAAGAGCTTGAGCGCAATCCGCGCGCCCGATCGGCAAAGCTTAGAATAGCAGAAAAATTGTAAGAGGGGGAATTGAATTGGCGTACGTGAATGGCAATTTGGCTCTGCAGCCGAAGCGAAAGCAGGATAAGCAGACGGTTATCAAAGAGACGAAGCGTGTTGTTGTAACACGTAAATCATTACCGGTACAAGAAAAGCTATTGTATCTGTTCACGGTAGTCATGTGCGTTTTAGTCGCCGGCGTTATTATTTTCCGCTACGCGCAAATTTATGATATGAACTTGGATATCAAGCAGTTAAATAACGACTACCAACAAATGAATGTGGAAATGGAAGATTTAAAGAAGCAGGTCGAAATGCTGAGCGATCCGGAACGCATCCGCAGGATGGCCGAATCGCAAGGGATGGTCAGTTCGCTGGAAGGCGGCATATCGGTTAGAACGGGCGACAGCGAGACGAAAACGGCCATGAGTGAATAGGGTGAACGATGATGATAAAACGAATTAGATTGCGGACACTGTTGTTTGGAGGGGTAATGACCCTCCTTTTTCTCATTTTAATAAGCCGAATCTACTATGTGCAGGTCGTAGAAGGTGCAAAATGGTATGATCTGGCGAAGACCCGTTGGTCGACAGAAGAAGAGCTTGTTGCGAAGCGGGGCTCGATCATGGATCGCAACGGAAACGTGCTTGCGATGGATACTTTAGCCTATAATATGGCGCTCAACCCGCAAGCTATCCATGATGCTGAAATTACCGAAGAGATTATTGACGGTCTGAACGACATTCTCGGTATATCGAAGGAAGACCTTCGTAAACATGTAATGGCAAAGAAGGAAAACGGAGACTATGTTAGTCATCGGGAGGTGCGTAATGGAGGCTGGCAAATCGACAAAACACTAGCCGATCAAATCAATGAGTTTAGTAAAGAGCTGTCGAAGGAAAAGAAGGTGTCTGATGTTGGTATTTACCTGTTTGATCAATTAAAGCGTTACTACCCCAGAAATGAATTAAGCTCTCAATTAGTTGGCTATCTGGACATGGACGGCGCAGCGAAGACGGGCGTCGAAGCCTTCTTCGATGAACAGCTAAGCGGAGAAAATGGACGTATTACCTATGAGAAGGACGGCAAGCGCGTTCAGCTTGCAGAAGGGGAAATCGATTTTCAGCCGGCGGAAGACGGGCAAAATATTAAGCTCACCATCGACGGCGACATTCAGCATTATGTGGAAGAAGCGCTGGAGGAAATCGTCACCAAATATGCGCCGAAGAGTGCGACGGCCATCGCTGCCGATCCGAATACGATGGAAATTTTGGCCATGGCGAACGTGCCGGAGTTCAATCCGAATGATTATTCTAAAAACAACTCGAACTCTTACAATCATGCGATTAAATCACTATACGAGCCAGGCTCCACCTTCAAAATCGTAACGCTTGCGGCAGCGGTGGAGGAAGGTCTCTTTAATCCGAATGAAACGTACAAATCGGGCAGCATCTCCATTCCTGGCGTACCGAGGGCTATTCGAGACATTAAACGCGAGGGCTGGGGAACGATTTCCTTTCTGGAGGGCTTAAAATATTCCAGTAACGTTGCCTTCGTCAAGCTCGGCTATGAATGGATGGGGGCAGCAAAATTTAAAGATTATATTGCGAAATTCGGTTTCGGACAAAAAACTGGCTTACAGCTTGGCGGCGAGCAGGGTGGCCGCGTGAACCTGAATTGGCCTCTCGAAGTAGCGAATGCTACGTTCGGACAAGGCGTAACCGTTACTCCCATTCAACAGGTAGCAGCCGTAGCGGCCGTAGCGAATGGCGGAAAGCTTCTGCAGCCGCAAATCGTGAAGGAAATCATCGATCCGGTTACGAAGACGACTACGAAAATAGAGCCAAAGCTGGTAAGGCAAGTGATTTCTGAGAAGACATCCCGCAAGGTCGGCGAATATCTGGAGCAGGTCGTGTCGGACCAAGAAATTGGAACCGGTAAAAACGCTTATATCGAAGGATATCGGGTGGCCGGCAAAACGGGTACCGCTCAAAAGGTTGTGGATGGCGATTATTCTGCAACGAAGTTCGTTGTCTCCTTCATCGGTTATGCGCCGGTGGACAATCCGAAGATCGTCGTTTATATCGTCGTGGATGAACCGAACGATCCGTTGGTCGGGGGCGGTACGGTAGCCGCTCCGGCTTTTAAACAAATCGTGTTGAAGAGCTTGCGCAAAATGGGAGTTACTCCGAACTATGAGACTAAAACGGATGCAACGAAAACGGAAGTGTCGGTCACGATTCCTGATTTAACCGAAATGAGCATCGCGCAAGCGAAGTCAGAGTTGAAGGTTAAGGGCATGACCGTCGAATTAGTCGGTAATGGCGGGAAGGTGCTGCAGCAAATCCCACCTTCTGGATCATCCGTACATCCGACACAGCGCATTTATTTAATTACAGAGCAAAGAGATAAGCTTACCATTCCTGACTTAACGGGCGTATCGCTTCGGGATGCGCTGGAATTAACGACGCTGATCGGCATTCGCCTCATCCCGGAGGGGCAAGGCTTTGTCGTATCCCAGCAGGAGGAAACCTTAAATAATGTAAAGGTATTGAAGGTTGTTCTCGCGCCGCCGCAAGGATCGCCTCGGCAGACGAATGAAGCGGAAGCGGGCGCAGGTGCTGCGGCCGAAGAGGCAGAAGGCGCAGAGCAGGATGCAGCTGCGGATGTCGCAGACGTTGAAGCAGCGAATGAGGCTGGAAATGCCGCTGAAGAGTAAATCGGGATCATTCCATGCCTTCCTCAATGCCGTTGCCTTCCTTTAGAGCTTGTTCTATCCTTCGCTTGTCCCGAATAGGCTGGGAATGAGCGTCAGCATACGCTCCTCGCGAAACGTTCAAGCGGAGGGGGAACAAGTAATGAAGGTATCCAATGTGACAGTAAGACGCCGTTTATTCATAATTGTTATTTTAGCTGGAGCAGCATTCCTGGCATTAAGTTTACGGCTCGGGTATGTGCAGCTATGGCAGGGTAAGGAACTGACAGATAAGGCCGAGAACTCATGGAGGCGCGAAATTCCATATGTTGCGAAACGGGGAGAAATCATAGATCGTAACGGGGTGCAGTTGGCCTATAATGTCAGCGCGCCTACTGTATTTGCTATTCCGGTACAAATTAAGGATCATCAGATTACGGCGGCTGCGCTTGCACCGCTACTGGAGATGTCAGAGGAAACGATACTCAAAAAAATCAAAACGAGAGAAATGATCGTAAAGCTCGGGCCGGGCGGCCGTAAAATCACGCTGGATAAAGCTGAGCAAATACGCGCTCTCGGGCTTAAAGGGATTGTCGTTGCAGAAGACAACAAACGTTTTTACCCCTATGGCAGTCTTGCGGCACATGTATTAGGGTTCACAGGCATTGATAATCAAGGGCTAACGGGGATAGAGGCTAAGTACAATGAAGAGCTAAGCGGCATTGGCGGCAATGTTGCGTTTTTGGCGGATGCGGCGGGAAATGCAATGCCTAATTCCTCCGATACCTACAGCGAGCCGAAGGACGGGCTTACGATGCAGCTAACGCTCGACAAGCAGATTCAGACGGTTATGGAGCGGGAGCTGGATCAGGCGATGACGAAGCTGCAGCCGGACGGCATTATTGCCATTGCAATGGATCCTAATAACGGCGAGATTCTCGGCATGGCAAGCCGTCCTACATACGAGCCGGATAAATATCGTGAAGTCCCCTCGGAGGTCTATAATCGGAATCTTCCGATTTGGATGACATACGAACCCGGTTCAACCTTCAAAATTATAACGCTTGCCGCCGCCTTGGAGGAAAATAAAGTCGATTTGAAAAACGAACGCTTCTTCGATCCAGGCTTTATCGAGGTGGGCGGAGCTAAGCTCCGCTGCTGGAAAAAGGGCGGCCATGGCAGTCAAACCTTCTTGGAGGTCGTGGAAAATTCCTGCAACCCGGGTTTTGTAACGCTCGGCAACCGATTAGGAAAAGTAAAGCTGTTTGAATATATTAAAAGCTTTGGCTTCGGAACGAAAACGGGGATCGATATTGGCGGCGAGGAGAACGGGATCCTGTTCAAGCTTAGCCAGGTCGGTCCCGTAGAGCTTGCTACGACTGCCTTCGGTCAAGGCGTATCGGTAACGCCGATTCAGCAAATTACGGCCGTATCTGCAGCTATTAACGGCGGGACGTTATATAAGCCGCATGTGGCCAAGTCATGGATTAACCCGGAAACCGGAGAAACGGTGGAGACGGTAGAACCGGAAGCGGTTCGAAGGGTCATTTCGGAGGAGACCTCCAAGGAAGTGAGAGAGGCGCTCGAGAGCGTCGTCGCCAAAGGCACGGGCAAAAATGCGTTTATCGACGGCTACCGGGTCGGAGGCAAGACGGGCACGGCGCAAAAGGTTATTAACGGACGCTACTCGCCAAACGAGCATATCGTTTCGTTTATCGGCTTCGCCCCGGCTGATGATCCGCAAATCGTTATTTATGTAGCGGTAGATAATCCGCAGGGAATCCAGTTCGGAGGCGTTGTAGCCGCTCCGATCGTTCATAACATTATGGAGGATGCATTGTCGATCATGGAGATTCCGCCGCGCGAGAAGCAAATTGAACGCAACTATAAATATGGTGAAATCCCGATCGTTACCGTACCGAACCTGGTGGGGAAATCGGTATCAGACATTTACGAAGATTTGAATATGAATTTCAACCTGACAACAGCCGGCTCAGGCAAAACGGTTATCCGGCAAGCTCCGGCTGCGGGCACGCGCGTTGATCGCGGATCCACGATCCGCATCTATTTAGGCGAAGATGATAATATATCCCACAACCATTGACTATAATGGTAGTTAACGAGAGCGCCGCGGACGGCATATAGTGAATCTGTTGGCGCTTAAGGGAGGGGTTGAAGCAGATGCGTTTAAAGGAAATTGCGGAGCTGCTTATAACGTCGCGGTTGATTGGCGATGGGGAGACGGAATTGACCGGCATCGGAAACGATTCTAGGTGCATACGGCCGGGCCAATTGTTTATTTGCTTGCGAGGGCATACGGTGGATGGTCATCTGTTCGCGCCTCAAGCAGCGGCGGCCGGTGCCGCTGCGCTCATAGTGGAACGGGAGCTTGAGCTTGAGCTGCCTCAATTAGTCGTTAGAGATTCAAGGCTTGCGATGGCCGTTATCGCTAATTATTATTATCATTATCCGAGTCAGTCGATCAAGCTGATAGGGGTCACAGGAACCAACGGGAAGACGACAACGACCTACTTAATTGAACAAATTTTAAATGATCAGAACCATCCGACCGGCGTTATAGGGACGATAGAGCTGAGATATTCGGGTCAATCATTCCCTATGTCAAACACGACTCCGCAAACGCTCCAGCTGCAGCAGTATTTGAGCCGGATGCGCGATGCGGGGAATCGATATTGCGCGATGGAGGTATCTTCGCATTCGCTTGAGCAGGGGCGGGTGAAGGGCTGCCGCTTCCGAACGGCCGTGTTTACGAATTTATCGCAGGATCATCTGGATTACCATGAAACAATGACTCGTTATGCGGCGGTTAAGGGATTGTTTTTTTCCCGATTGGGCAATGTGTATACCGCCGAGGAGAGCGAACGCTCGTACGCCGTGCTTAATGCGGATGATCCCTTGTCGTCCACGTATGCGGAGCTGACGGCTTCCGAGGTTGTGACCTACGCGATTGACAAGGAAGCGGATGTGCGTGCGTCGAACATACGAATCACGGCAAAGGGTACCGCCTTTCATGTCAGCACGTTTCGCGGGGAAGCGGAAGTTACACTCCAAATGGCCGGCAAATTCAATGTTTATAATGCATTAGCCGCCATAAGCGCCGTCCTTATAGAAGGGGTAGAGCTTGAAGCTATAACGGCAAGCCTAAGCGCCATACCCGGCGTTCCAGGGCGTGTGGAGGCTGTAAATGCCGGGCAATCCTTCGCGGTGATCGTGGATTACGCCCATACGCCTGACGGTCTCGAAAATGTGCTGCGAGCCGTACAGCAGTTCGCCGAGAAACGAATTATTTGCGTATTTGGCTGCGGCGGCGACCGGGACCGAACGAAGCGTCCGTTGATGGGATTGATCGCAGCGAAGTATGCGGATTATATTATGATTACTTCGGATAATCCGCGTACGGAGCCGCCGGAGCTTATCTTGAAGGACATTGAAGCCGGACTTATAAATAACGATTTTGATACATTAAGATACGAATTGATAGCCGACCGAAGGGCAGCCATTCAAAAAGCGGTTGAAATGGCAAGCCCAGGCGATGTAGTATTGATTGCGGGGAAAGGTCACGAAACCTACCAGGATATGAACGGAGTCAAGCATCCGTTTGACGATCGAATAGCAGCGAAAGAAGCGATAAGGGGAATCATACATTGATTAAACGTACGATCAAGCAAATAGCCGGGATGAGCGGCGCAAAATGGAATGGAATTGGGGCAGAGCTGCTTGTATCGGGCGTAACAACTGACTCGCGGCGAGCCGAAGCGGGTCAGTTGTTTGTGCCGCTAGTCGGCGAGCAGTTCGACGGGCATGACTATTTGGAGCAAGCCGTTAATAATGGCGCAGCAGCCGCATTGTGGCAGAAGGGGCGCGAAGTCCCGGAGGCGTTTGCGGATTTTCCGCTGCTTATTGTCGGAGATACGCTGGTTGCGCTGCAGCGGTTAGCTTCCTCCTATCGGAGCGAACTTGTTGTGCGTGTAGTAGGAATTACAGGCAGCAACGGCAAAACGACGACAAAGGATATGACCGCGGCTATACTCGGCACATCCTATAAGGTACACAAAACAGAGGGGAACCTGAACAATCATATCGGTTTGCCGCTCACTGTTCTTCAGCTCGATGAAGAAACGGAAGTTGCCGTGCTTGAAATGGGCATGAGCGGCTATGGAGAAATCGAACTGTTGACCAAAATCGCCCAGCCCGATGCAGCGATCATCACGAATGTCGGCGATGCGCATCTTCTTCAGCTGGGATCAAGAGCAGGTATCGCGAGGGCGAAGCTGGAGATCGCTTTAGGGCTAAGCGAAGATGGCTTGCTGTTGTACAACGGCGATGAGCCGCTTCTCGAGGCAGAGCTGCATCGCGCGACGCTGCCAAGCGGTATCGTTCGCCGGACCTTCGGGCTAAGCGAACGGAATGAATGGTCGGCGGCCGATATTGTGATCGAATCGGAAGCGGCAACGTTTACGGCTGTCTTTAATGGAACGCCAAGCGGGCTGGGATCGGTTCGCATACCTGTTCCAGGACGGCATAACGTAAGCAATGCGCTCGCCGCTATTGCCGTTGGCCGATTCTTCGGCGTTCCGGCAGCGAAGATAGCGGAAGGTCTCGGCAGCATGAAGTTGACGGGCATGAGGATTCAGCCGGTTCGTGCTTTTAACGGAGCGATGTTATTGAATGATGCTTATAACGCGAACCCTACCGCGGTTCGTGCGGCAATTGATCTTGTTGAGCAATTGGAGGGCTATCGCCGGAAATGGGTCGTGCTTGGGGATATGCTCGAACTTGGGCCGGAGGAGAAGGAACTGCACTTCGAAGCGGGTGCTTATATTACGCCGGACAAGGCGGATGCGGTGCTGACATTTGGCCCGTTGTCGGTGCATACGGCCGAGGGGACGAGGTCGCGCTTTCCAAGTGCGGCGGCTGAAGAGGCTGTCCTGCATTTTGACGATAAAGATATGCTTGCCCAGTGGCTCCGCGGTCAGCTGCAGCCTTCGGACATCGTGCTTATTAAGGGCTCCCGCGGCATGCGGATGGAACAGATTGTCCAAGCATTAGAGGTGGGGTGAGGTTATGGATATGATGGTCATTTTATTTTCGATCGGCGCCTCTTTTCTGATAGCGGTTTTGCTCGGACCATTGTTCATACCTATGCTCAGGCGTCTGAAGTTTGGTCAGCAAATTCGCGAGGAAGGTCCGCAAAGCCATTTGAAAAAGAGCGGTACGCCGACTATGGGCGGCATCATAATTATGATCGCGCTCATGATCGCATTTTTGAAATTTTCCGATAAGACCCCGGAATTTTGGGTGCTGCTGACGGCATCGCTCGGTTTTGGACTCGTCGGATTTCTGGATGATTACATCAAAATCGTATTCAAAAGATCGCTTGGACTTACGGCGCGCCAAAAGCTGTTCGGACAGCTTTTATTTTCAATTATTGTATGCGCGATGCTGTACAACATGAATCACAGCACGGAAATAACCATTCCAGGAACGGGCTGGGGCTTTGATCTTGGATGGTTCTATTATCCGTTAGTCGTTATTATTATGTTCGCTGCAAGCAACTCGGTTAACTTTACGGATGGACTTGATGGGCTGCTGGCCGGTACGAGCGCCATTGCATTCGGCGCATTTACGGTAGTCGCGCTGCAAGCGTCGGCGCATGAATCAGCCGTTTTCTCTGCGGCCATGATTGGTGCCGTACTCGGTTTTCTTGTCTTCAACGCCCATCCGGCTAAAGTATTTATGGGGGATATGGGCTCGCTTGGCATCGGCGGCGGCATCGCGGCCGTGGCGATTTTGACGAAGACGGAGCTGCTGCTTATCATTATCGGCGGTGTTTTTGTATTAGAGATGCTGTCGGTTATTTTGCAGGTGGCATCCTTTAAGCTAAGGGGCAAGCGGATTTTCAAAATGAGTCCGATCCATCATCATTTCGAGCTTGTCGGCTGGTCGGAATGGAAGGTCGTTGCCGTATTCTGGCTGGCCGGCCTCGTTCTTGCGGCTGTTGGTTTATTGTTCGTCATTTAAATCGCTAAATTAATCTGAAGGCGGCTTCTGCTTGAGCAGAGCCGCTGCATGTATCCATAGAAGGGACTGTCAGACATGAATCATCCGGCATCATACAAGGGCCGCAAAGTTGTTGTGCTAGGTTTGGCCAGAAGCGGAGTAAGCGTAGCGAAGGTCTTTCATCAATTAGGCGCGCAAGTCACAGTGAACGACAAGAAGGAACGTGAATTATGCCCCGAAGCGGATGAGTTGACTGCTTTGGGCATTTCTGTGCTATGCGGCTTTCACCCGGACGATCTCATTACGGAGGACACGGCATTATTAATCAAAAATCCGGGAATTCCCTATTCGGCATCGCCTGTAAAACGAGCGCTTGAGCTTGACGTTGAAGTCATAACGGAGGTAGAGGCTGCCTATTGGCTGTCTCCTGCCCCGATCATAGGCATAACGGGCTCGAATGGAAAAACGACGACGACGACTTGGATTGGCAAGCTGCTTGAAGCGGCCGGCAAGGAGCCGATCGTAGCAGGCAATATTGGCCGTCCATTGTGCGAGGCGGCACTGGAAGCAGCGGAGGACCAATGGATCGTTGCCGAGCTCAGCAGCTTCCAGCTGAAGGGAACGGATTCGTTCCGGCCCCGCGTTGCCTTATTGCTGAATATCGCGGAGACGCATCTTGATTATCATGGAAATATGGATGACTATGTCAATTCCAAGGCGAAGCTATTTGACAATCAAACCGCTGAAGATGTTGCGGTCATTAATTGGGACGACTCCGAATGCAAAGCTCTTTCTGATTTGCTCGCGGCGCAGCTGTTTCCTTTCTCACTTTATGAGCGATTGGATACGGGCGTATTTATAGACCCGCCTTACGAAAGGCATAGTGAAGGCTTACAAGCATCTGAAGCCGAAACAGCGTCTGATTCCAGACAAATTGTTTATAATTTTGGCGATGGCGTCAAAAAAACAATTTTGCCGGTTGACGAATTGGGTATTCCAGGGCGTCACAACGCCGCAAACGCGCTTGCGGCCATTGCGGCATGCTTGGCAGCGGGAGCGCAGCCCGAACGGCTTGAAGAGCCTTTGCGTACGTTTAGAGGGGTCGAGCATCGGCTGGAGTTTGTGAGAGAGCGGAATGGAGTCAACTATTATAACGATTCGAAAGCGACGAATCCGGCGGCGACGGCCATGTCGGTGCGTTCCTTGCCGGCGCCGGTCGTGCTGATCGCCGGCGGACTTGATCGCGGATCTGATTATATGGAGCTTGTTCCGCTGTTTCGCGATCGTCTGAAGGGGCTCGTCGTATTCGGTGAAACCCGGGAGAAGCTTGCGCGGGCAGCTGAATTGGCAGGTTTATCCAGAGTGGAAATCGTCGAACCTAGTGAAGACGCCGAGTCGGTTCTTCAGCAAGCGGTGAAGCAAGCGGCAGCTATGGCAGAGCAAGGCGATACCGTACTTCTGTCGCCTGCTTGCGCCAGCTGGGACATGTTTGCATCCTATGAGCAAAGAGGGCGCATTTTTAAAGATTCGGCGCATACCTTGTAATTAGGGGGCATGTCCCTACTTACCCATGCTAAGAGGTGTGTTCGCTATGGCCAAAGCGCGTTCTGCCCCGGATATTTGGATGCTTTCCGCAATCGGGCTAATACTCGCAATCGGATTAATTATGGTGTACAGCGCGAGCGCCGTCCTCGCTTTTCACGAGCACGGCGACCGTTTCTATTTTGTGAAGCGGCAGGCTTTATTTGCCGGACTTGGTATAGGTGCATTAATATTTACGATGAACACGCATTATTCCACTTGGAAAAGGTGGGCGCCGATGGCTTTGATCGTCTGCTTCGGCTTGCTCATACTCGTTCTTATTCCCGGCGTCGGCGACGTTCGCGGCGGCGCGCGCAGCTGGCTTGGCATCAGCTCGTTCGGCATACAGCCATCCGAATTTATGAAGCTGGCTATGATCTTATTTTTGGCCAAGTGGTTATCCGAGAAGCAGCAAACGGTCACGCAATTTACGAAAGGGCTTATGCCGCCGCTCGGACTCGTCGGACTGGCATTCGGTTTCATCATGCTTCAGCCCGATCTTGGAACGGGCGCCGTCATGCTCGGGGCGTCATTGCTGCTTATTTTCACGGCGGGCGCTAGAATGGCTCATTTGGGCGGTTTGGCGCTTATCGGAGTCGCGGGCTTTGTCGGACTAATTATAGCGGCCCCTTATCGTCTGAAGCGAATTACCTCTTTCCTGGATCCTTGGGCGGATCCTCTAGATGGAGGCTATCAGATCATTCAGTCTTTGTTGGCGATCGGTCCGGGGGGGTTAGTGGGCCTGGGTCTTGGCATGAGCCGTCAAAAATACAGCTACCTGCCTGAGCCGCAGACCGATTTTATTTTCTCCATCATTGCCGAGGAGCTTGGCTTCATTGGGGGAGTAACGCTCATAATGCTATTTCTAGTCGTGATATGGCGCGGCTTGCGCGCGGCTATCGCTGCGCCCGATACGTTCGGCAGCCTGCTGGCCGTAGGCATAACCGGCATAGTCGGGGTACAGGTGCTTATCAATATCGGTGTCGTAATCGGAATGATGCCGGTAACCGGCATTACGCTGCCGCTTGTAAGCTATGGCGGATCCTCGTTGACGCTTTTGTTGACATCGTTAGGCATTTTACTTAATATTTCCCGTTACTCGAGATAGAGATTCATAATATTGGAAATAACGGCAATCGGTTTGCCGTCTATTCTCATTCCTGCTTCCGGCAGACCGATTGCGATCGCATGCATTGGCGCCATGGAGCAGCGATATGGGCGGCTGTCACACAAGAGCCTACAGGGGCATAAGATACACTATATTCGTGACCGTCGCCCGGATGGGGCGGTTATCGCAACTAATACACCCGTAAGCAGGATTGGCTGGAACGTTATCGGGAGTAGGTGAATCGTGAACAGCTTGTCAGCAACAGGTTAGCGTCTGCTAACGAAGCAAGTTCAGCTTTGGAAAACCTTAAGGAGGTTCGACTAATGGAAGCATTTAAAGCGGAATTGGAACAAGCCGGTGTAGGCGATATTTTGTACAATGAACCGCTCTCGAACTACACAACATGGAAAATCGGCGGTCCTGCCGATATATTAATCCTCCCTCGAGGCAAAGAAGAATTGGTATCGGCGGTACGCTTGTTTCAAAAGCATCGGATACCATGGACTAATTTGGGCAGAGGCTCCAACATGTTGGTGAGTGACAAAGGGGTTCGCGGCGTTGTGATTAAACCGCACAGCGGGTTAGATTACGTGCGTTTCGAAGGGTCGCTTGCCATTGCAGGCGCATCGTATTCGTTTATTAAGCTGTCGGTTATGGCGGGGAAGGAAGGACTGACCGGACTTGAATTCGCAGGGGGAATTCCGGGTACGGTGGGCGGAGCCGTCTATATGAACGCTGGCGCGCATGGATCGGATGTGTCACGTATTTTTAAGTCAGCTGACATTGTACTGGAGACAGGAGAATTGGTTCGCTACGAAAGAGACGACATGCATTTTTCTTATCGTCATTCGATTCTTCAAGAGCAAAAAGGGGTTGTTGTTGAAGCGACCTTCGAGCTTGCGGAGGGAGATCGTAAAGAAATTGCCGCTACATTGGCCTCCTTCAAAGACAGGAGACGACGGACGCAGCCTTTGCAGCTTCCATGCGCAGGGAGCGTGTTCCGTAATCCGCCGGGTGATCACGCCGCACGGCTTATTCAAGAGGCGGGTTTAAAGGGCTGGCATATCGGAGGAGCACAAGTATCTGAGCAGCATGCCAATTTTATTGTGAACACCGGGCAAGCGACAGCAGAAGACGTTCTCGCCCTCATGACACATATCAAGAGCACCGTACAGGACCGCTTTGGCATCCTGCTGGTGCCGGAAGTATTGGTGGTGGGCGAGCGGTAATTCGGAGGTGATACATTGGACAAATTGGTGATTGAAGGCGGGAAACCTCTATCAGGAACCATAGTTATCCAAGGAGCGAAAAATGCCGCTTTGCCGATATTGGCGGCCAGCTTGCTAGCTGAAGGCACAACGACGATCGATCATGTGCCTAACTTGCTGGATATCGATGTCATGCTGAACATTTTGCGCGAATTAGGATGCCGCGCCGAGCATACGGGAGGAACGGTTGTGCTGAATACAGAAACCGCACATACGTCCCACGTGCCGGAATCGTTAATGAGACAGATGCGCTCTTCTATTTTTCTAATGGGGCCGCTGCTGGCAAGGTTTGGTGAAACACAGGTTTACCAGCCGGGCGGCTGCGCAATCGGCGAACGAAAAATTGATCTTCATCTGCAAGGTTTGCAGGCGCTTGGTGCAGAAATAGAAGAATTGGGTAACCGTATCATATGCCGTGCAGAGAAGCTTAGGGGCGCCGATATTCATTTGAGCTTCCCAAGCGTCGGAGCGACGGAGAACATTATGATGGCTGCTGCTTTGGCTGAAGGCCGAACAACGATCAGCAATGCAGCGCGTGAGCCGGAAATTCAGGATTTGCAATGTTTTCTAAATGCGATGGGCGCAAAAATTATGGGGGCCGGAACGGACACGATAACGATAGATGGGGTACAGTCGCTAACACCTTGTCGTTATAAGGTTATTCCGGACCGCATAGTCGCTGGGACGATTATGGTAGCCGCCGCCGCGACGCGCGGTCAGGTGACGCTCCAAAATACAAAACCCGCGCACTTGTCCTCCTTGATTCATGTTCTGCGCCGCGCAGGTGTTCAAATTGTCGTTGACGGTGATATAATTAAAGTCGGCAATGCAACCAGACCTAAGGCAGTTGAAAGAATCGTTACCTCGCCGTATCCGGCCTTTCCTACCGATTTGCAATCTCAGGTTATGGTTCTGCTTACGCTTGCGGACGGTGTTAGCATATTGAAAGAAACGATCTTTGAAGGCCGTTTGAAACATGTCGATGAGCTGTCCCGCATGGGAGCGGACATACGCGTGGATATGAACGCAGCTATTATTCGCGGCGTGCCCCGTCTGTACGGCGCTACAGTGGAGGCGACCGATTTGCGCGCAGGAGCCGCACTCGTTATAGCGGGTTTGGCAGCGCAGGGCAAAACGGTGGTTGAGCAAATTCATCACATCGACCGTGGGTATGACAGAATTGAAACGATGCTGTCAAGGTTAGGAGCGCGTATATCGCGATACTTGCCGGTGCCTAATAATTAGCATTATGCGCTTTTGCTGCAAGATAGAAACTGCCGGCTGCCCTTACAGGCTTTACTTTGAGGAATGCCGGAAGTTTTTTGTGAAAGAAGGGACAAGTTATGAGCGCTCAGATGCCTGTACTAAAGGAACCCGGCCGCAAACGAATGGGCAGCCGTAAGCTGCTTAGCATTCTCCTCCTATTATTTATGGCTCTTCTAACCGTATTATTCTTTAATTCTTCGATCAGCAAAATATCTGAAATCCAAATCGAGGGAAATCGATTTGCTGCGCGGGAGGAAATAGGACAAGCTGCTGCCGTCGTGGTCGGTGACGCTTTCTTCCGCACCTCATCCCAAGCTATTGAAGGCCGGGTAATGACGCTGCCTCAAATGGAGAAGGTAACGGTGACGAAAGCCTTTCCAGGCGTCGTGAAAATTACGGTTAAAGAATATCCGGTCGTTGCATTCGAGCTGTCTGCGCACGGGGAAATGACGGCACTTTTGTCGAACGGCACAAGCGTTAACGCGGACAATGATCAATTACTGTTGGTCGATAAGCCAGTACTCTCCGGTTGGTCCGACGATGACCCGGTCAAGGAAGAGCTTACGAAGCAGTTAGGCAAAATGGGGACGAAGCAGTTATCCGACCTGTCGGAGATCATTCCGATACCTTCGACCGCTTATCCCGACCGTATCGTCATTTATACAAGGACAAAGTTTGAAGTGATTACAGCAGTCTCCGTGCTGCCCGAAAAGATCGAAGCATTGAACGCCGTGATCGAGACGCAGGAGCCGGGGAAAATAACGATGCTGCTTGCCGATACTTATGTGCCGTTCCATACGGAAAGTTCAGAAAATATGGACTCAAATCAAAAAGAGACTACTCAATAGCTTGAAAGAATGGTAGAATTTTATTTATCGCATTCATACTTAATATAGCTGGATAACTTTAGGATTTATGGGGCATCGCAAGGGGCGGGGCTCGACAAAAACCGAAAAAAATGACGAAAGTTTGTTGAAAAAAGAGGGAAAATATTAAAGGCGTTGAATATGTAGAAAGACCTTAAGCAAAAGTAAATTTATTTTTAGTTGAAACGGAGGTGCCGCGAGTTGAGCAGCAACGACATCATCGTCAGTTTGGACATCGGTACATCCAAAGTTCGTGCTATTATTGGTGAAATGAATAATGGAGCCATTAATATTATTGGAGTTGGATCTGCCGACTCGGAGGGTATTCGCAAAGGAGCAATAGTAGATATTGACCAAACCGTGCAATCGATTCGCAATGCTGTGGAGCATGCAGAGCGCATGGTTGGCATTCAAATATCAGACGTATACGTTGGGATTCAGGGCAATCATATCGCACTGCAAACTAATCGTGGCGTCGTTGCAGTATCCAACGAGGATCGTGAAATAGGCGAAGAAGATATTGAACGCGTACTACAAGCAGCTAAAGTAGTCGCGCTTCCACCGGAGCGCGAAATTATTAATCTTGTTCCCAAGCAGTATTTAGTAGACGGCTTGGAGGGCATATCTGATCCGCGCGGCATGATCGGCGTCCGTCTCGAGGTAGAGGCGACTATCGTCACAGGAACGAAGACCGCGATACACAATCTCATGCGCTGCGTAGAGAAAGCCGGGCTTCGTATATCCGGCGTCATCTTGTTATCATTGGCTTCCGGCGTCATGTCGCTTACGAAGGATGAGAAGTCGATTGGCACGGTGTTGACAGACATCGGAGCCGGCTCATGCACCATCGCCATTTATGATCAAGGCGGAATAGTAGCCACTTCAACGCTGCCCATTGGCGGTGAATATGTAACGAATGATATAGCATACGGCTTGCGTACGCAGAGTGAGCAAGCGGAGAAAATTAAACTGAAGTACGGATGCGCGAATGTGCCTGACGCAGCGGAAGACGTTAAGTTTAAAGTGACCCGCATGGGCAGCAACGTAGAGAAGGAATTTTCCCAGCTGGATCTAGCTAGTATTATCGAGCCTCGCATGCAGGAAATTTTCCATCTGGTTCGCCAGGAGGTTCGCAGACTCGGTTACGGAGATAAGGTGAACGGCTATGTATTGACCGGCGGTGCCGTATCGATGCCTGGAACGCTCGCTTTGGCCCAGTCAGAGCTAGAGTCTTCCGTAAGAATCGCCCTGCCGGATTATATCGGAGTAAGAGATCCTGCATTCAGCAGTGGAGTGGGTATGATTCAATACGTGTCGAAATATATGGGGGCTCGCGGAAACGGAGCCGTGAAGAAATCGGCAAGCCGCAAAGCAAGTCCAGCAGCTCCAACCAAACCCGGTATGTTCGAGCGGATAAAAAGCATGTTCAATGAGTTTATATGAAAACGAAGAGAATATAAGTTTCACCTCTTTATGATACTTATATTTCACCGCGAAACGTTGCTGCACCGTCGACATGACGGCGTCAGCGGTTTACGCTTGACTGGGGGAAAATGAAGGATGTTGGAATTTGACTTTGAGCTTGAGCAGCTTGCTCAAATAAAAGTAATAGGTGTAGGCGGCGGCGGAAGCAACGCGGTCAACCGAATGATAGAGAACGGTGTGAAAGGCGTAGATTTTATTACGGTAAATACCGATGCTCAAGCACTTCATTTGGCGAAATCCGAGCATAAGCTGCAAATCGGGGATAAGCTGACTCGCGGCTTGGGCGCGGGCGCCAATCCAGAGGTAGGCAGCAAGGCTGCCGAGGAATCCCGTGAAATCATCATGAACCAGCTTAAAGGCTCAGACATGGTATTTGTTACAGCCGGCATGGGCGGCGGAACGGGAACCGGAGCAGCTCCTGTCATTGCTGAAATTGCGCGCGAATGCGGCGCTCTAACGGTCGGAGTCGTCACGCGTCCGTTTACGTTCGAAGGCCGCAAGCGTTCAGGGCAAGCTGAGCTTGGTATCGAAGCGCTCAAAGAGAAAGTTGATACGCTAATCGTTATTCCGAACGATCGTTTGCTTGAAATCGTCGATAAGAAGACGCCGATGCTGGAAGCATTCCGTGAAGCCGATAATGTGCTTCGTCAAGCGGTACAAGGCATTTCTGATCTTATCGCTGTACCGGGACTAATCAATCTTGACTTTGCCGATGTAAAGACGATCATGACGGAGCGCGGTTCCGCCCTTATGGGTATCGGTATCGCTACGGGTGAGAATCGTGCGGCAGAAGCGGCAAGAAAAGCGATCATGAGCCCATTGCTGGAAACGTCGATCGATGGCGCTCGTGGTGTTATTATGAATATTACAGGTGGCAGCAACCTTTCGCTTTACGAAGTGAATGAAGCTGCCGAAATCGTGATTTCTGCTTCTGATCCGGACGTTAATATGATTTTCGGCGCAATCATTGACGAGGATTTGAAGGACGAGATTAAAGTTACCGTTATTGCGACAGGCTTTGAGTCCAAAGCATCTGCACCGGTTCGTCGTGTACCACAGCAGCAAGAAGCCGTTGACCCAAGACAAACCGGAAGCTCGTCGGCTGTTAAGCCATTCGGAGCTAACAATACATCCAGTGACCAGCTTGAAATACCGGCATTTCTGCGGAACCGTCCGCGCAACGACCGTTAAATACGATTTCCGATCCCGCCTTACCGGCTTTACCGGTGAGGCGGGATTTTTTTTCGCTGATCGCAATTGGGCTTTACCCTTCTCGACATTGGAGGTGGCGTTTTTTATCCTCTTACTCGACAAAAAAAGATGTGTCATGCCGTCATGAATAGACAGACTTTGAAATAGGATTTTAATATACTAGTCTCAATCGTTCTCCCGGATGCCGGCTGCAAACCCGTTTGCCGGAGTAGCAGGAAGGTGACCGAATTGGCTGTATATGTGGATGTTATGTTTTTGCGGGAAATGCTCGTCGATGGCGCTATTCTACTAACTTCCGCTTGGGTTCGTCACCTAAAGCCGAGGCCTTGGCGCGTGTTAGCGGCTTCCGCTGTCGGAGCTTGTTATGTCGTATTCATGCTGTTTCCGCCATTGTCTTTCTTGTTCACGTTGGCCGTGAAAATTGTTATTTCGCTAATCATCGTTTGGATTGCATTCGGCTTCGCATCGATTCAACATTATTTGCGGAATGTAGCAGCGTTTTATGCGGTGAACTTTGTTGCGGCCGGCGCTGTGCTAGGTCTTTATTATTTGTTTATGCAGGGCTCCGGAGAGGTATGGAGGACGATTACGTTCGTGAACGGCAGCATGCGGGTAGAGCTCAAGATGGGACTTTTTTATTTCATTGCTGCGTTTTGTATCGGACTGTATGTTTACCGTTCCGTATTAACGCAAAAACGAGAACGGGAGCTGGTGCAAACTCATTTGGCAGAAGTGAAAATAACAATTGGCGAGCGCATCCAAACATGCGTTGGTTTGATCGACACGGGTAATCAGCTTTATGATCCGTTGACCCGGACGCCTGTTATGGTGATGGAAGCTTCTCTATGGCAAGAGGATTTGCCTGAATCTTGGTTAAAGAGCATACGCGAAGCTCAAGTAGATCGTCTTGTTGCAGGAATGGATGAACAGCCCTTCGCGTGGCAAGACCGTTTGCGACTTGTCCCCTTCAGGGGCGTCAACCGTGGATCCCAGTTTATGCTGGCGCTGAAACCGGATACGGTTGAAATTACGAGGGAAGGACAAGTTTTTGAAACGCGGAAAGTCCTTATTGGGCTTGATGGCGGGAAGCTAACGTCTGATGGGGCATATCGAGCGATTATCCATCCGTCAATGGTACAGTAGTAAAGTACGTATGCTCAAACAATCGGGGAGGGATGGGCCAGATGCTCGTCAAGTATAAATTGATTCTTCAGTTATATTATTATCGTGTTTTATTTTTATTCGGACTAAAGAGCGAAGAAATTTATTATATTGGCGGCAGTGAGGCGCTTCCGCCTCCCTTAACACGCGAAGAAGAAGAATATTTGCTGGAAAAACTGCCAAGCGGTGATACGGCCATTCGGGCGATGCTAATCGAACGGAATTTAAGACTTGTTGTCTATATCGCGCGCAAGTTTGAAAATACAGGCATCCATATTGAGGATTTGGTATCGATCGGGGCTATCGGATTGATTAAGGCGGTTAATACATTTGATCCGGAAAAAAAGATCAAGTTGGCGACCTATGCTTCCCGCTGTATCGAAAATGAAATTTTGATGTATTTGCGACGCAACAGCAAGACGAGAACCGAGGTGTCGTTTGATGAACCGCTTAATATCGATTGGGATGGGAATGAGCTTCTTTTATCCGATGTGCTTGGCACTGAAAATGATACGATCTATCGCAATATCGAAGAGCAGGTTGACCGCAAGCTGCTGCACAAGGCGCTAGATAAGCTTTCGGAGCGCGAACGCATTATTATGGAGCTGCGCTTTGGGCTGGCCGACGGCGAAGAGAAAACGCAAAAGGATGTCGCGGATCTTTTAGGTATCTCGCAATCGTATATTTCCCGGCTTGAGAAGCGGATTATTAAACGATTGCGCAAGGAATTCAATAAGATGGTTTAGAGCCCTTTCATCTTTTGTTCCTGTCGAACGATGTCGTATCAGGAATAAAAAGACCACCCGAGGAGATAATGTACATTAATGTTTCTCCTTGGGAGGTAATCACGTTGACCCGAAATAAAGTCGAGATCTGTGGAGTGGATACCGCGAAACTGCCTGTCCTAACTAATGTCGAAATGAGAGAATTATTTACGGCATTGCAAACCCGCAACGAGTGGGCAGCAAGAGAGAAATTAGTAAACGGCAATCTACGGCTTGTACTTAGCGTTATACAACGGTTTAACAATAGGGGAGAGTTTGTAGACGATTTATTTCAGGTCGGCTGCATCGGACTTATGAAGGCGATAGATAATTTCGACCTTGGACAGAACGTCAAATTTTCCACCTATGCCGTACCGATGATTATCGGAGAAATACGCCGTTACTTGCGAGACAATAACCCGATACGCGTATCGAGAAGCTTGAGGGATATCGCTTATAAGGCGCTTCAAGTGAGAGACAGCTTGACGAACCGCAATTCGCGCGAACCTACGATATTCGAAATATCGGAGGCGCTCAATGTTCCGAAGGAAGACGTCGTTTTTGCGCTTGATGCTATCCAAGATCCCGTTTCTTTGTTTGAGCCGATTTATCATGACGGCGGAGATCCGATTTATGTGATGGATCAAATTAGCGACGATCGGAACAAGGATGTATCATGGATTGAAGAGATTGCTCTTCGGGAAGCGATGCACAAGCTGAATGAGCGGGAAAAAATGATTTTATCGATGCGCTTTTTTGAAGGTAAAACGCAAATGGAGGTGGCCGATGAAATCGGCATCTCGCAGGCACAGGTGTCACGGCTCGAGAAGTCAGCCATTCAGCAAATGCAAAAGCATGTAAAAACATAAAAAAACGGTGCCTAGCGGCACCGTTTTTTTGTCATAACCGGAGAAGCCCAGGCGATGGACATCATCAAGGCGTTTTTTAAGGAAAGTAGGACATTTTAGGCGATTTATTCATATAGTTATAGGAGAAGCAAACGGACGATCACTCTTCTTGAAAAGTGGTGAAGCTTAATGAAAATATCCGATTTTCAGACGAAGGACGTTATTAATATCGTGGATGGTAAAAAGCTTGGCCAAATTACCGATTTAGAGCTTGACTTGCGTCAAGGGAGAATCGATTCAATCGTGGTTCCCCAATATACAAAATTTTTGGGTATGTTCGGCGGAGGCGGCACGGAGGTTGTCATCCCTTGGCGCAATATTGTGAAGATCGGAGCGGATGTCGTTCTTGTACGGATGGACGATACGAAATCGCTTCGTTCAGAGGATGAGGATTTGCACGCCCGCACGTAACACGGTAAACTGATGCTATGTTAACATTAGAGGTGATTTTTAGATGGATGTATTTGAACATATTCAATCAGCGAAGGGTCCTTCGCTTTTTTTATTGCCGGAATGGCAAAACCGCTGCCATTTGTTGACGGCCGGCTTTACGGGCAGGAGCGGAGGGGTCAGTGAATCGCCGTACACTTCTTTAAATATGGGACTGCATGTCGGAGACATGGATGAAACCGTCATTAAAAATCGCCAGCTTGTGTCTGATGCGCTGGATTGGCCTTTTGAAGCCTGGACCTGTGCCGAGCAAGTGCATGGCAATCGTGTTCAGCGCGTGACGGAAGAGGAACGCGGCAGCGGCAGAGAGACGCTCGCCAATGTGATAAAAGGCTGTGATGCGATCATAACGAACGTTCCCAATGTGCTGCTGGTTTCTTATTATGCAGATTGTGTTCCGCTGTATTTCTACGATCCTGTGCATCACGCGATAGCGCTTGCCCATGCGGGCTGGAAAGGGACGGTGCAGCAAATTGCGCAAGAAACGATTTTGGCGATGGCTGAGGCGTACGGATCGAGACCGCAGGAGCTGGTTGCAGCGATCGGTCCATCGATCGGAATCTGCTGCTACGAGGTTGACGGGCCGGTTATCGGTCAAGTGACGCTGTTGCTTGAAAAGCTGGGCTGTAGTGATGATAGTGCGGATACGATGCTGGAATTATCCGATAACGGAAGAGCAAACTTAAACTTGAAAGAAATAAACCGACAGATTATGATAAAAGCAGGAATTTTGCCGATCCATATCGAATTAACACAGTGGTGCACTGGATGCAGACGGGATTTATTTTATTCCCATCGCATGGAAGGTGGCTCAACCGGCCGGATGGCCAGCTGGATCGGCATTCGGGAGAGGTGAAGTATGACGACTACATTAGTGAATAGGATACAGCTCGTTGAGGAACGAATTAAGCAAGCATGCGAACGATCCGGACGCAGCAGAGAAGAAGTTAAAACGATAGCGGTGACGAAATACGTGTCGATTGACGCGACGAAGGATGCAGTCGAGCATGGCTTGCTTCATCTAGGGGAAAATCGTTGGCAGGATGCCCAGGCCAAATGGGAAGAGATAAGCGGCAATGCGCAGGCAGAGGCGGCAGGTCAGCCAGTATGGCATTTTGTCGGCTCTCTCCAAACGAATAAAGTGAAGGACGTCATTGGGAAGTTTACATACATGCATTCACTGGACAGGCTGTCGCTTGCCGAAGCTATTAACAAGCGTGCCGTTCAGCTTGGGATAGTCGTTCCATGTTTTATTCAAGTGAACGTTTCCGGTGAGGATTCGAAACACGGTATCGAGCCTGAGCAGTTGTACTCATTCGTAGAACAGCTTCAGCAGTACGAATCGGTACAACCCATTGGATTGATGACGATGGCACCCTTTGAATCTGAACCTGAGCAAACCAGATCCGTATTTAGGGCGTTGCGCGAGCTGCGCGATGAACTGCTGCAACGATCGCCAGGGTCAGGGTCCATCATTCATTTGTCAATGGGAATGTCGAATGATTTCGAGATAGCCATCGAAGAAGGTGCAACATGGATTCGACTTGGTACGATATTAGTGGGGAAAGAGGAGGTATAAGGGATGAGTGTCATGAACCGATTTATGAATTTTCTTGGCCTGCAGGAAGAAGAAGAAGTCGTAGAGCGTGAAAGAATCACACAGCCGGAAGAGCAAGAACCTGAAACTTCTTCTTTCGAGTCACGTAAAAATACGAAGAGCAATAACGTCGTCAGCATCCATTCACAGAAAAATGTTCGGGTCGTCCTTAGCGAACCCCGTTCCTACGATGAAGCGCAAGAGATTGCCGACCACTTACGTTCGCGCCGCGCTGTTATCGTGAATCTGCAGCGGGTTCGGACAGACCTGGCCGTCCGCATTGTTGATTTCTTAAGCGGTACAGTGTACGCTTTAAACGGGAGCATCTCTAAGCTTGGTCCTAATATTTTTCTATGCACGCCGGATTCTGTAGAAATTCAAGGTACCATAACGGAAATGCTGGCGGAGGATATCGATTACAACAAAATGAGGTGACCTTGAGTAAATGATGGATATAGTTGCTAGCACGGTTATGAATGTACAAAGAATATACACCTTTATGATTATTGGTTATGTTCTGCTTTCTTGGTTGCCGAATGCGCGCGAAAGCTTTATCGGTGTATTTCTTGGAAAGCTTGTAGAGCCCTACTTAGGGATTTTCAGGAAATTTATTCCGCCAATCGGAGGCATGCTCGATCTCTCCCCGATTCTTGCTGTATTCGCGCTGCAATTTGTCGCGTACGGTTTGATTGCGGTAATCGGATTTTTTATTAATTAAAGGAATGAACAAGCATGAAACAAGGTATATATGATCATTTCCACCCCGACGAGAAGCCATTCGTTGATCGGGCAATGGAGTGGATAGAGCGGTCCGCACAGCAGCATGAGCTGAAGCGGACCGATTTTTTAGACCCGAGACAAGCTCAAATCGTTACGATGCTTGCAAACCGCAATCCTGATGTCAGCATACGCCTGGATGGCGGTTATTCGCAGGCTGAGCGTAAACGGGCTGTCGTCGGCCCTGATTACCGAAGCTTGGATAATGAGGAAATCGGCATTTCCGTTTTAGCCGTAAACGGAATAGGACAAGCGCGGTTGGAGCTTGATCATGGCGATTTTTTGGGCGCATTGCTGGGACTTGGCATTAAACGCGATCGGATTGGCGATATTCACGTTCATGATCAATTCTGCCACATTGTCGTAATCGATGAAATTGCCGATTATTTGAATATACATTTGCGGCAGGTGCATCGGATGAATGTTTTGACAGACGTCCTTCCTTTAGCCGAGCTGCAGACGGTTATTCCGAAGCTGGAGGAGATGAGCTTGTCGGTCGCTTCTATGCGACTTGACGGCATTGCGAGCGATGTCTATCGTATCAGCCGTTCCAAAATCGTTGATCCGATTCGCGCCGGCAGATGCCGGGTAAATTGGAAATCCGAGGAGGATCCCTCAGAGCAGCTCCGAGAAGGAGATGTTGTTTCATTTAAGGGTCTTGGGCGCTTTAAGGTGATAGAGGTCGACGGTGTGACAAAAAAAGGCAGAATTCGTGTCAAGATCGGCAAATTTATTTAAAGGATTGCAGGATTTTTTGTTCGGTTGTCGAATCTGTTCACATCGAACATCGAATCGTGTGATACGGTTGCCAGTGTCACAAATATGCTGAGGAGGTGCGCCAATGCCGTTATCGCCATTGGACATACATAACAAAGAATTTGGCCGCAGATTGCGCGGTTATGACGAGGATGAAGTCAATGAATTTCTCGATCAGGTGATTAAAGACTACGAATCGCTCATTCGTGATAATAAAGAGCTGCAAAATCAAGTGCTGGGCTTGCAAGAGAGATTGAATCATTTCACGAATATCGAGGAAACGCTTAGCAAGACGATTATTGTCGCCCAAGAAGCGGCCGATGAAGTGAGAAGCAACGCGAAGAAGGAGGCGCAGCTGATCATTAAGGAATCGGAGAAAAATGCCGATCGCATCATTAATGATTCGCTCGCCAAGTCGCGCAAAGTATCACTTGAGGTCGAGGAGCTTAAGAAGCAGGCTTCGGTATATCGTGCGCGTTTCCGTACACTTGTCGAAGCTCAGCTGGAGCTTCTTACCGTTGACGGCTGGGATACGCTGGAGCCTCAGCAGCAAGCGAGGCTTGCCGAGCACGAGCTGCAGCGCGGGTAATACGCAAGCAAATGGGCGTTTTGACATTTGACAATACACCTGAAGTTAAGCTATAACTAAAAGTAACCAATTGATAATCTAAACTTCGTTGATGAGAACGAGTACGTTTTAGGTTCACTCCCCAGAGAGCCGGCGGCAGCTGAAAGACCGGCGTGTGAGCAATTACGGAATATCCCCTCTGAGAAGCGGCGCAGAGCCTGCGTAAGCAGTATTAAGTGCCGACGGCTGTCCCCCGTTACAGGGAACGCGAACTTGAAGTTCGCGACTAAGGTGCCGCATGATGCGCAGCTCGAAGGAGTTGTCCGCATTCATTTGCCAGTTGCATAATAGCAGCTCGCGCGGAACAAGGGTGGTAACGCGACTAAGCCTCGTCCCTTCTCATAGGGATGAGGCTTTATTTTTGTTTAATTTGGGAGGCTGAAATGATGCAACGCGTAGATGTAAAAGAACGTGCCCGCAGCCGCGAGCTGCGTGTGCTTGAGCAATGGAAGACGAATGATACATTTAAGAAATCAATCATCAATCGTGAAGGCAAGCCGAATTTTGTTTTTTATGAAGGACCGCCAACCGCTAATGGAGCACCGCATATTGGACATGTGCTCGGCCGGGTTATTAAAGACTTTATTTGCCGTTACAAAACGATGGCGGGCTATCGTGTCGTCCGTAAAGCGGGGTGGGATACGCACGGTTTGCCCGTTGAGTTGGGTGTTGAGAAACAGCTTGGCATTTCCGGCAAACAGGAAATCGAGGAATACGGCGTCGAGAAATTCATTACGAAATGTAAAGACAGCGTATTTGTATACGAGAAGCAATGGCGCGAGCTTACGGAAGCTATCGCGTATTGGACCGATTTGGATCATCCGTACATCACATTGAAAAATGAATATATCGAAAGCGTATGGCATATTTTATCGACCATTCACAGCAAGGGGCTGTTGTATCGAGGTCATCGCGTAAGCCCTTATTGCCCGGATTGCCAAACGACGCTCAGCTCGCACGAGGTTGCGCAGGGCTATGAGGATGTGAAGGACTTAAGCGCGACCGTTAAATTCAAGCTCGCCGATTCGGGTGATTCGATACTGGCTTGGACGACTACGCCTTGGACGCTGCCGGCGAATGTAGCGCTTGCCGTTAACCCCGAGCTCGATTATATCCGGGCATCGAAGAATGGCGAAGTATACATCGTCGCGCAAAACCTGGCAGAGAGCGTGCTTAAAGAAGACTTCGAAATCTTATCCGTGGTGAAGGGTTCCGAGCTGGCAGGACGCAGTTACGTGCCGCCATTCCGTTACGTGCCGATCGAGAACGGGCATATTGTTATCGCGGGCGATTTCGTTAGCGATACGAGCGGTACGGGTATCGTTCATATCGCGCCTGCCCATGGCGAGGACGATTACCGGGTTTCACGCGAGAATGGCATCAGCATGCTGAATATCGTTGATTTAGCAGGACGTTATACGTCAGAGGTAACAGACTTCGCAGGCCGGTTCGTCAAAGACGGAGAGTTAGACATCGATATCGTTAAATTGCTGAGCGAGCGCGGCTTGCTTTACTCCAAGGAGCGTTACGAGCACAGCTATCCGTTTTGCTGGCGCTGCAAAACGCCGCTCATTTATTACGCCATGG
Source organism: Paenibacillus alkaliterrae (assembly GCF_021532375.1). Taxonomy (GTDB): domain Bacteria; phylum Bacillota; class Bacilli; order Paenibacillales; family Paenibacillaceae; genus Pristimantibacillus; species Pristimantibacillus alkaliterrae. The sequence goes on along the minus strand of NZ_JAKGAP010000026.1, from coordinate 29,459 downwards.
AGAGCTGGTTCATTAAGACGACGGCTGTGAAGGATCAGTTAATCGCGAACAACAACGGCGTGGACTGGTATCCTGGACATATCCGTGAAGGCCGCTTCGGCAAGTTTCTTGAGGATTTGGTCGATTGGAACATCAGCCGCAACCGCTATTGGGGAACGCCTCTTAACGTTTGGGTCTGCGAGGTTACCGGCAAGGAATACTCGCCGAGTAGCATTGCTGATTTGCGTGCGATGGCTATAGGAGACGTGCCAGCCGATATTGAGCTGCACAAGCCTTATGTGGACGAAATTAAATTGAAATCGCCGTTTGCTGAAGGTGCGGTCATGACTCGGACGCCGGAAGTCATTGATGTGTGGTTCGACAGCGGCTCGATGCCTTTCGCTCAGCATCATCATCCGTTCGAGAACGAAATGGAATTTTCCGAGCAATATCCGGCCGATATTATATGCGAAGGCATCGATCAGACACGGGGCTGGTTCTATAGCTTGCTAGCTGTTTCGACCCTTTACAATGGCAAAGCACCGTATAAAGCGGTCATTTCCACAGGCCATATTTTGGATGAGAACGGTCAGAAGATGTCCAAGTCAAAAGGGAACGTCATCGACCCTTGGGAAATCATTAACGAGTACGGAACCGATGCATTCCGCTGGGCGTTGCTTGCAGACAGCGCGCCGTGGAACAGTAAACGATTCTCGCGAGGCATTGTGGGCGAAGCGAAATCGAAGGTTATCGATACGATCGTAAATACGCACGCTTTCTTCGCGTTATACGCTTCGATTGACGGATTTGATTACGGGGCTCATGAAGAAACGAAATCGGATAACAAACTCGATCGTTGGATTATTTCGCGCTTGAACAGCTTGATTAATACGGTAAACAAAGGGCTTGAAGTCAACGACTTCCTTAATCCGGCCAAATCGATCGAGACGTTCGTTGATGAGCTTAGCAACTGGTATATCCGCCGTTCGCGCGATCGTTTCTGGGGAAGCGGGCTTACTGCCGATAAAGTAGCGGCTTATCAGACGCTGCGCAGCGTACTGCTTACACTCTCCCGTCTTATCGCACCATACGCGCCATTGCTTGCAGAGGACGTTTATGGGAATATGGGCGGAGAAGGCAGCGTTCATCTGGCGGATTATCCGAAGGCGGACGATGCGGCAATCGATGAAACGCTCGAGCGCGATATGGAAAGCGCGAAGCAGATCGTCGAGCTGGCCCGTAACGTTCGCAACGAAACGGGCATTAAGACGCGTCAGCCGCTATGTGAGCTCATTGTATCTCTTGATCGTGAATTCGATATTGCAGCCTATGAGGCTATCATTAAGGATGAAATTAACGTAAAAGCGATTACGGTCCAAAATTCCGACAACGGATTCGTTGATTTTACGTTAAAGCTTAATCTAAAGGTTGCCGGCAAGAAATACGGCAAGCATGTAGGGCCGATACAAGGGCAGCTTAAGACGCTTACTGCAGAACAGACGCGCGGCATCGTAAACGGCGGAAGCTTTGTGTTTACTGCCAGTGAAGGCGAGCAGCTGACTATTTCGATTGACGAGCTGCTTGTTGAGAAACAAGCGAAATCAGGCTTTGCTTCCGCTTCCGGCAGCGGCGTAACCGTTGCGCTGAATACCGATATTACACCGGAGCTGGAGCAGGAGGGCTGGGTGCGGGAGGTTATACGCGCCGTTCAGGATACGCGTAAAAAGCTCGATCTTCCAATTGAAAAGCGTATTGATCTCGTACTGGATGTGGATACCGGGCTTAAGGCAGCGCTTGAAGCGTTTACTGACGTGCTTCATGATAACGTACTCGTTCAAAGTGTAACCTTTGAAACATTTGCGGATATGGAGCGCGTGACGCTCGGCGATAAAAATATTGGGATTTTCATACGGGGTTAAGGATATAGTATAAAGAAAATAACAAGCGAAAAACGAGGCGGCAGCCTTCCGGATGCTTGCAGCAAGCGGCGACATTGCCGCTTGACTGCAGGAGTCCGAAGGTAGTGCCTCGTTTTATTGTTTGGCAAAGGGGATGCCTCGTATGAAAATAATTAATCCGGAAAAGCCGAAGGATTTAAACGAGCTGCAAACTTCGTTAAGCAAGCTTGATCAACGTCTCCAAGGTATTGCCGCAGATATGGAACGCACACAAATAGCCGAGTACGTAGATCTGTTAAACAGACCGAGAACGCTTATTTGGAGAAATTTGCTCGCCGGTACGGCAAGGGGCGTCGGAATCGCGATTGGCTTTACTTTTTTTGCGGCTACGATTCTTTATGTGTTGCGGATATTAGGTGCTTTAAACCTGCCGATTATCGGCGATTATATTGCAGACATTGTACGAATCGTACAAATTCAGCTTGAAGGGAAGACGTTTTAATAACTAATCATTACGTTGCTCGTCGTCCTCAAGACCGTGATCACCCTCGCCGCTATGCAAATAATGCATGTATTCACGGTTACGAATAACGGAGACGTGTCGGCCGGTAATGTCAGTAGCAAGAAAGCTTTCAAGGGGTTCAACGAAGCCATTGTTCTCATAAGCTTCGATACCCACATGCTCATAATCAGCCACGTCCCTGTTTTCTGACATTGCCGGGGAGTCCGAATTTCCCCATTGCTCGACGATTTGCCATGCATCCTCGCCGTCAAAGCCGTTGTAGTTGTCATGCTCATCCATGCTTGTCCTGCCGAAGGGAGGAGTAAGCACAAGCTCTTCTACCGGTCTGCGCAGAGAAAGCTGTTGACGCGGCGCATGCTCTATACAATACAGCGTATCGGGTACAGCTTCAAGCCGTTCAAGCGGAATCGTCTCGCCGCAGGTTTTGCAAATGCCGTAGCTGCCATCATCAATTGCTTGTAAAGCGGCTTCGATTCGTGACAGGTGAAGATCCTCCTGCTCAAGCAGGGCCACATCCTTCTCCCGTTCATAAAGTTCCGTGCCTGTATCCCCCGGGTGATTATCTATCGGGGTCAGCTCGCCGGTATCGTCCCGAAGCGAGCTGGCAAGTCCATAATGCTCGTTTTCCGCGAGCCGGCGTTCGATTTCATGCTGCTCGTCCAGCAGTCTGTCGCGGAGCAGCTCTTGCTGTGCGTTTGTGATTCTTGTCATGCAGAGCACCGTCCTTTCAAGAAGTAATCATTGCTTGATTAGCTTTTGCCGAAGAGGAGCATTTCAGTATGGACATCGATGGAAGAACAAGCAGCTGCGCGCTGGCTCTCGTTTAACTCGATGTGATACAATCAATTAAGGTTTAGTCTTAACTGCTTTACCAAAAACTTAGGAGTGATCGGATGCGTTTTTATTATTATTGGGTCGCATTGCTGGTGTTTGTCCTTGATTATGTAACGAAGAAAATAATTGCGACACAACTCGAAATCGGTGATCAGATTAGTGTTATCGGCAACTTCTTTCTTATCACATCGCATCGCAATCGCGGGGCGGCATTCGGCATTTTGCAGGATCAGCGTTTGTTTTTCATTATTATTACGATCGTTATCGTAACGGGTATTATATGGTACATACAGGCTGTGCGCAAATCGGCCAAGCCATGGCTCTTGATTGGATTAGGCCTTGTACTAGGCGGAGCGCTTGGCAATTTTCTGGATCGAGCGCGCTTTGGCGAGGTTGTCGATTTTCTTCAATTCAACTTCGGCAGCTATCAATTCCCGATATTTAACGTAGCTGATTCCGCTATCGTCTGCGGAGTAGCGCTAATTTTAATCGACACCCTTTTGTCCGCGAAGGATGAAAAAAAACGTTTGGAAAACGGAGAGGACAAGGAACCTAACAATCATGAGCAGCAACCCGTATAATGAAGAAGCTTTGGAGTGGATCGCCCTTGCGGAACAATCCGGAGAACGGTTGGATAAGTTCATCACGGACAGCATAGATGATGCAGCCGTGTCACGCACGCAGGTACAGGATTGGATAAAATCAGGCGCCGTCGAGGTTGATGGAAAAATAGGAAAAGCAAACTATAAAGTGGCCGAAGGCAATCGGATCGTCCTGCAAATTCCGGAGCCCGCGGATGCAGCCATCCTTCCGGAAGCGATTCCGCTGGAGGTCATCTATGAGGATTCTGACCTCATTGTCATTAATAAACCGAGGGGCATGGTCGTACACCCGGCACCGGGACATTCATCCGGAACATTAGTCAATGCGCTGATGCATCACTGCAAGGATCTTTCCGGCATAAATGGAATGATTCGTCCCGGGATCGTTCATCGTATCGACAAAGATACGACGGGACTCTTAATGGCTGCCAAAAACGATCTTGCGCATATTTCGTTAGCCGAGCAATTAAAGGACCATACGGTGACGCGCAAATATATTGCGCTCGTGCACGGCAATCTCCCGCATGACCAAGGGACGATTGATGCGCCAATCGGCCGCGATGCGAACGACCGCAAGCTGTTCACGGTAACGGACCGGAATAGCCGGCATGCCGTTACTCATTTTGTCGTTTTAGAGCGTCTAGATGACTATACGATTGTAGAATTGCAGCTGGAAACAGGCCGTACCCATCAAATTCGCGTGCATATGAAATATATCGGCCATCCGCTTGCGGGAGATCCGGTCTATGGAAGAAACAAGACAGTCGCTTTAAACGGACAAGCCCTTCATGCCGCAGTTCTTGGCTTTACTCATCCGAGAAGCGGAGAACGATTGCAATTTGAAGTGCCGCTGCCGGCCGACTTTGAGCATGTTCTGAACAGCTTGCGGATAAGGTAAACCCAGGCGTGTAAAAGTGCAAACTTTTCACCACTTTATTCATTATTTAGAGCCAAGAAGTGAGTTATTCTAAACATTAACAACAGAAATTAATGATAAAATAAGGATAGGTGACACCAAATGACTTCCATTAATCAAAATTATTTGGAGCTGCAAGGCAGCTACTTGTTTTCGGAAATTGCCAAGCGCCGTACAAAGTTTATTCAAGAAAACCCGAACGCAGAAATTATTAGCCTGGGAATCGGCGACGTTACGCGCGGATTGCCGGATGCGGTGTTGAAGGCTATGCACAGCGCGGTTGACGAGCTGGCCGCTCCAAGCTCATTCCGCGGTTATGGTCCGGAGCAAGGCTACGATTTCCTGATCAACGCGATTATCGAAAATGATTATAAAGCTCGCGGCATCAACATCGCTACGAATGAAGTGTTCGTAAGCGACGGCTCGAAATGCGATGTCGGCAATATTCAAGAAATTTTCAGCGAGAACAGCATCGTTGCCGTTCAAGATCCCGTGTACCCGGTCTATGTGGATACGAACGTAATGGCTGGCCGCTCCGGCAAATACAATCAGGAAACGAAGCGCTATGAGAATATCGCTTATCTAGAGTGCACGGCCGAAAATGATTTCAAGCCAAGCTTGCCTGACCGCAAGGTTGATATCATCTACCTTTGCTACCCGAACAATCCGACTGGCATGACGCTGACAAAGGAAGAGCTTAAAGTATGGGTTGATTATGCGAAAAAGAACAACTGCATCATTTTGTACGATTCTGCTTATGAGGCGTTTATCCAAGAAGAGGATGTTCCGCACAGCATTTATGAAATCGAGGGTGCCCGCGAGGTTGCCATCGAATTCCGCAGCTTCTCGAAAACGGCTGGTTTCACAGGCGTTCGTTGTGCTTATACAGTTGTCCCCCGCGAGTTGAAGGGTTTAGACGCAGCAGGCAATGAAGTTTTGATTAATGACCTGTGGAATCGCCGTCATACTACGAAATTCAATGGCGTATCTTACGTAACGCAACGCGGCGCAGCTGCCATTTATTCGGCGGAAGGCAAAGAGCAAATCAAATCATTAGTTGACTATTACATGACCAATGCAGCGATTATCCGTGACGGTCTTGCTTCACTTGGGCTCGAAGTGTTTGGGGGCGTGAACGCTCCTTACATCTGGCTCAAAACACCGAACGGCATGGATTCTTGGTCTTTCTTCGATAAGCTTCTGACTGAAGCGAATATCGTTGGTACTCCAGGCGTAGGGTTCGGTCAAAGCGGACAAGGCTATTTCCGCTTAACCGCTTTCGGAAGCCGCGAGAATACCGAAAAGGCGGTTGAACGGATCCGGAAACTAAGTCTTTAGTATCCAGCGCTGCCCTTGCATAGCTGATTGGAATTGAACCACACTATGTACAAGCGGAAATATTCGTTTTTGCTTGACATCTTTTGTCGAACGTGGGATAATTCCTATGATAAACAGCAGTACCTTTAACTCAGTCCCGAGAGGCTGGCAAGGTAGCGTGAATAACAGGTCTATAGAAGAGAAGCAATAGGACATCCTTTATAACAGCTTTCTGAGACGGAAGCTGTAAAGGTGCACCTAATCTTTTCGTGACTGATCACAAGCTCCTTGCGAATGACGCAAGGAGCTTTTTTTGTCGCAACCTGACAGTTCGATGACTATGGAAGGAGTATGCGGAAATGACGGAGGAAGAGCATTTGGTCATCATGGATGAAACGGCGATTCGCCGGGCATTAACGCGAATTGCTCACGAGATCGTGGAGAAGAACAAGGGCATCGATAACTGCGTGATCGTGGGAATTCGAACGCGTGGGATTTATTTGGCGCATCGGATCGCAGAGCGGATCAAGGATATAGAAGGGAAGCCGGTGCTTGTGAACGAGCTCGACATTACCCAATATCGCGATGACCGCAAAGCAATCGCATCCGCGGATGCAGAGGTTGCGGCGGCGCTGGGCGAGACCGGAGGAGCTCCATTCACCGTCCAGGACAAGAAAGTTATTTTGTTCGATGATGTGCTGTATACGGGGCGCACGATTCGTGCGGCGATGGACGCGATTATGGACTGCGGACGACCGCAGAGCATTCAGCTGGCGGTTTTGGTAGATCGAGGGCATCGAGAGCTGCCTATTCGGCCGGACTTCGTCGGTAAGAACGTACCAACCTCCAAGCAGGAGCAAATCGAGGTGCAATTGACGGAAATCGATCAAATCGATCAAGTTACGATTATAAATCAAAGGGGGCATGCCGGATGACGATGACGAAGCTCAGACAACGGAGTTTGCTCGGATTAAAGGATTTAAGCAAAGAAGAGATCGAATCGATTCTTGACCGCGCAGCTTATTGGGCAAATCAACAGATTAAGGTACACGCGGCGATGCAAGGCAAATTTGCCGCGAACATGTTTTTCGAGAACAGTACAAGAACGCGTTTTTCCTTCGAGGTCGCAGAGAAGCGGCTGGGAGCAGAAGTATTGAATTTCTCGGCGGCGGTATCGAGCGTACAGAAAGGCGAGTCCATCTACGACACAGTACGCACGTTGGAATCGATGGGGATCGACGTCGGTATCATCCGTTTGAAACCGATTGGCGTGCTTGCCGAGCTCGCTACGAAAATAAAGGTTCCGTTAGTAAATGCCGGAGACGGCAATAATGAGCACCCGACACAAGCTTTGCTCGATTTGTACACGATGCGCAAACATTTTGGACATCTTAAAGGATTGACGGTTTCGATTGTGGGAGACGTTCTTCACAGCCGGGTTGCCCGATCAAACCTATGGGCGCTGCAAAAGTTTGGTGTGAACGTCAACTTCTGTTCGCCGCCGAACCTGCAGGCTTCAGAGCTGGACGTTTCCTATGTCTCCATCGATGAGGCTTTGAAATCGGATGTAGTTATGATGCTCCGGGTACAGCTGGAACGCCATGAGAGCGGCATGCTGAGCTCGGCAGAAAGCTACCGCGAGCATTATGGTCTTACGGTCCAGCGTGCAAGCAAGCTAGCCGAGCATGCGATTATCATGCACCCGGCACCGATCAATCGGAACGTTGAAATTGACGATGAGCTTGTTGAGCATCCGCAATCACGCATTTTCCCGCAAATGGAAAATGGAGTTCCAATCCGAATGGCAGTTATCGAACGGGCACTAAGCTAGTCTAATTATCATAAACGGAATAGATTCGGAGGGTGAACAAATAATGTCTTTATGGATTATTAACGCTAATGTATGGAATGATGCTTCGGGAAGTCTGGAAGCTAAACATATTCGTATCGATAACGGCAAAATCGAAACCATCGTTGACGGTGCCGAAGCGCCGGACACAGGCAGCGCGGAAGTCATCGATGCGCAAGGAAAGCTGGTATCTGCAGGCTTTATCGATATGCATGTGCATTTGCGCGACCCAGGGTTTGAATATAAAGAGGATATCGCTACAGGCACTCGCTCGGCGGCTAAGGGCGGCTTCACAACCATCGCTTGCATGCCGAATACTCGTCCGGTAACGGATACGCCGGAAACGGTCCGCTACATTACAGACAAGGCTCAGCAGGTTGGCATCGTGAAGGTGCTTCCTTATGCAGCGATCACCAAGAACGAGCTTGGACGCGAGCTGACGGACTTCGCCGCTTTGAAGGAAGCCGGAGCAATCGGTTTTACGGACGACGGAGTTGGCGTGCAGAACGCTCAAATGATGAAGAATGCGATGACGTTGGCGAAATCAATGGATATGCCGATCATCGCGCACTGCGAGGATGACTCCTTGGTTGAAGGCGCTTGGGCGTCGGAGGGCGAGTTTTCCCGCAAGCATGTCTTGAAGGGTATTCCGAACGAATCGGAAGCGATTCATGTAGGCAGAGATGTTTTGCTTGCTGAAGCGACGGGCGTTCACTATCATGTGTGCCATGTCAGCACGGAGCAATCGGTTCGGCTTATCCGCCTCGCTAAGCAAATTGGTGTACGCGTAACCGCTGAGGTTTGCCCGCATCATCTGCTGCTTTCTGACGAGGATATCCCCGGACTGGATGATGCGAATTGGAAAATGAATCCGCCGCTCCGCACGCCGCGCGACGTTCAAGCAGTTGTCGAAGGGCTTGAGGATGGAACGATCGATATGGTCGTAACCGATCATGCACCGCATAGCGCTGAGGAGAAAGCGCGCGGCGTTCAGCTTGCTCCATTCGGAATCGTAGGCTTCGAAACGGCCTTCCCGCTCTTGTACACCAAGTTTGTGCAAACCGGACAATGGACATTGGGCTTTCTTTTACGGCGTATGACTACAGACCCTGCTCGCGTCTTCCGTCTTCCAGAGGGGCGGCTAGAGCAAGGAGCGCCAGCTGATCTTACCATTGTCGACCTGAAGAGCGAGCGTATGGTTGATCCAAGCACCTTTGCATCGAAGAGCAATAATACGCCATTCGGCGGCTGGAAGCTTAGCGGCTGGCCGGTAGCGACAATTGTAGAGGGCAACGTTGTCTGGTCGGAATAGTGACTGCTAAATTACTTAATTCAATAGATGGGGAATAATCAACACCTGAGGAGTGATACGGATGCAAGCAAGATTATTATTGGAAGACGGTACATTGTTTACAGGCCTTTCGTTCGGCGCTGAAGCTCAATTGATGGGTGAAGTTGTATTTAATACGGGAATTACCGGTTATCAAGAGGTTCTGTCAGACCCGTCCTACTGCGGACAGATCGTTACGATGACATACCCGCTTATTGGCAATTACGGCATTACGCGCGATGACTTTGAAGCCATTCGCCCGTTCATACACGGATTTGTCGTTCGACGTCATGAAGAGGTGCCAAGCAACTGGCGCGCGCAATATTCGCTTGGCCAATTGCTTAAAGAATACGGCATTCCGGGCATTAGCGAAATCGACACGCGCATGCTGACACGGAAACTTCGTCATTACGGCACCATGAAAGGTCTTATTACAACAGGCAACGAAAGAGTTGAGGAGCTTGCTGAACGTCTGAACATCTCGAAACTGATGACCGATCAAGTGGCTCGGACCTCAACGCCTAACCTGTTCTCGAGTCCTGGAGAAGGGGAGCGTATCGTGCTTGTAGATTTCGGTGCAAAGAGCGGTATTCTGCGCGAGCTTACCAAACGGGGCTGTGACGTAGTCGTCGTTCCGCACAACACAACGGCTGATGAGATTCGTCGCCTGGCCCCGGACGGCATTCAATTGTCTAACGGACCTGGGGATCCGAAGGACGTTCCTTACGCTGTAAAAATGATTTCCGAGCTGCTCGGCGAATTCCCGATCTTCGGCATTTGCTTAGGCCATCAGCTGTTCGCGCTGGCTTGCGGAGCGGATACGACGAAGCTGAAGTTCGGTCACCGCGGCGGTAACCATCCGGTTAAAGAGCTTGCATCTAATCGTTGCTACATTACATCACAAAACCATGGCTACACTGTGCTCGAGGAATCGGTTGCTAATACAGCTTTGACAGTAACGCACATTAATAACAACGACCGTACGATTGAAGGTCTAAAACATAAAACATTCCCGGCTTTTTCGGTTCAATATCACCCGGAGGCTGCTCCAGGTCCTTTCGATTCGAGCTACTTATTCGATGAGTTCCTGCAAATGATCCGTACGCATAAGATTAATAACCCGCAAAAACGTCGTCAAGCTGTGTTATCGGAGACGTTGAAAGGAGAGCTTCAATATGCCCAAAAATAATGAACTCAAAAAAATTCTCGTAATCGGGTCCGGTCCGATCGTCATCGGACAAGCGGCTGAATTCGATTATGCCGGAACGCAGGCTTGTCAAGCGCTGAAGGAAGAAGGCTATGAGGTTGTTCTTATTAACAGCAACCCGGCTACGATTATGACGGACACGAACATGGCCGATAAGGTCTACATCGAACCTATTACCCTTGAATTCGTATCACAAATCATTCGTCAAGAACGTCCGGACGGCTTGCTTCCGACACTCGGCGGCCAAACCGGCCTTAATATGGCCGTTGAGCTTGCGCGCGCAGGGGTGCTTGAGCGCGAAAACGTGAAGCTGCTGGGTACGCAGCTGACGGCTATAGAAAAAGCGGAAGACCGCGATTTGTTCCGGGAGCTAATGCGTGAGCTGGAGCAGCCGGTACCGGACAGCGATATCGTTACGACGGTTGAGGCTGCCGTAGACTTCGCAAACCAAATCGGTTACCCGATTATCGTTCGTCCAGCATACACACTGGGCGGCACAGGCGGCGGTATATGCGCGAACGAGGAGGAGCTTCGTGAAATCGTAGCTTCCGGCATTCGTTACAGCCCAATCGGCCAATGCTTGATCGAGAAATCGATCGCCGGCATGAAGGAAGTCGAATACGAGGTTATGCGCGATGCGAACGATAATTGTATTGTCGTGTGCAACATGGAAAACTTCGATCCGGTTGGCGTACATACCGGCGATAGTATCGTTGTGGCGCCCAGCCAAACGTTGTCCGACCGCGAGTACCAAATGCTCCGTTCGGCATCGCTCAAAATCATTCGCGCCCTGAACATCGAAGGCGGCTGTAACGTACAGTTCGCGCTCGATCCGCAGAGCTACCAATATTATGTCATTGAGGTTAATCCTCGCGTAAGCCGTTCTTCGGCGCTTGCATCCAAAGCGACGGGCTACCCAATCGCAAAGATGGCGGCAAAAATTGCAATCGGCTATACGTTAGATGAGCTTGTAAATCCGGTTACGGGTCAAACCTACGCTTGCTTTGAACCAACGCTCGATTACATCGTATCGAAAATACCGCGCTGGCCTTTCGACAAATTCGTCAATGCGAACCGTAAGCTCGGTACGCAAATGAAAGCGACAGGCGAGGTAATGGCAATTGGCCGTACGTTCGAGGAATCGATTCATAAAGCGGTACGCTCGCTCGAAATCGGCGCGCACCGCCTTCACTTGAAGGAAGCTTCCTCGCTTGAGGATGTTGTCCTGCGCGCACGTCTTGAGAAGCCGGACGACGAGCGGATGTTCTTAGTTGCGGAAGCATTCCGCCGCGGCTACAAGCTGCAAGAAATTCAGGATATTACGAATATCGACTGGTGGTTTCTAGATAAAATTCAACTGATCGTCGCTTTTGAGGACCGTCTTCGCAGCGAATCGACTTTATCGCAACAAACGCTCTATGAAGCGAAGCGCAAAGGCTTCTCTGACCGTTCGATCGCCGAGATTCGCCGCGAGGGCTTCCCGAACGGAAGCCACACGACGGAAGCGGATGTTCGCGCGTTCCGTTTGCAGCATAATCTAAAGCCTGTATACAAAATGGTCGACACTTGCGCTGCTGAATTTGAAGCATCGACACCGTATTACTATTCGACATACGAAGTTGAGAATGAAGTGATTGAAACGAGCAAACAAAAGGTGCTCGTGCTTGGCTCGGGCCCAATTCGTATCGGTCAGGGGATTGAGTTTGACTACTCGACGGTACATGCGGTATGGGCGATTCAAAAAGCCGGTTACGAAGCCGTCATCATCAACAACAACCCGGAAACGGTTTCGACTGACTTCAGTACTTCCGACAGACTATATTTCGAGCCGCTGTTCTTCGAGGATGTCATGAATGTAATCGAGCAAGAGAAGCCGATCGGCGTTATTGTGCAATTCGGCGGCCAAACCGCGATTAACCTCGCAGCGCCGCTTTCGAAGGCTGGCGTACGCATTCTTGGATCCAGCCTTGAAAGCATCGATGCAGCGGAAGATCGCAAAAAATTCGAAGCTTTGCTTCGCAGCCTTAACATTGCGCAGCCTGAAGGCAAAACGGTCATTTCGGTTGATGAAGCGGTAATGACGGCTCAAAAACTTGGCTATCCGGTGCTCGTTCGTCCATCATATGTACTTGGCGGCAGGGCAATGGAAATTGTATATTCCGATGAAGAGCTTCTGAGCTATATGGAAGTAGCTGTGAAGATCAATCCCGAGCATCCGGTCTTGATCGACCGCTACATGCTTGGCAAAGAAGCAGAGGTTGATGCGATTTGCGATGGCGAGACCGTTCTAATTCCGGGTATCATGGAGCACGTAGAACGCGCAGGAGTTCACTCCGGCGACTCGATCGCGGTATACCCGCCGCAATCGCTGTCCGATGAGATCAAGCAGCAAATCGTCGACATTACGATCAACATTTCTAAAGCTCTGAACGTAATCGGGCTTGTTAACATCCAGTTCGTTATCCATCAAGATAAAGTGTACGTCATTGAAGTGAATCCGCGTTCGTCGCGTACGGTTCCTTTCTTGAGCAAAGTAACAAACCTGCCAATGGCGAACCTTGCTACGAAGGCGATACTGGGCACGAAGCTTGCCGAACTGGGCTACACGGACGGTCTGTGGCCGGAAGATGAGTACGTATCCGTAAAGGTGCCTGTATTCTCCTTCGCGAAGCTGCGCCGCGTTGACCCGACGCTGACGCCTGAGATGAAATCGACCGGCGAGGTTATGGGACGCGACGTGCAATATGCAAAAGCGCTGTACAAAGGTCTTATCGGCGCTGGAATGAAAATTCCGACATCGGGTGCCATTATTGCTACGGTAGCCGACAAAGACAAGGAAGAAGCGACAGAATTGCTTCGCGGCTTCTTTAATCTCGGTTACAAAATCATTGCAACAGGCGGTACGGCGAAGGTGCTGGAGGAAGCCGGCTTAATCGTCACAACGGTGAACAAGCTAAGCGAAGGCTCGCCGAACATTCTCGATCTCGTACGGGAAGGGCAAGCGCAATTTGTCGTCAATACGCTGACAAAAGGCAAGACTCCTGAGCGCGACGGCTTCCGCATTCGTCGTGAAGCGGTAGAGAACGGCGTTGTTTGTATGACATCGCTTGATACCGTTCGGGCTTTGCTCGTCATGCTCGAAACGCTTAACTTCTCCTCGCGCTCTATGCCAGTGCTGCTGAAGAACTAAAAAACATGCAAGTTAATCACAGTTAAAAAGTACGGCCAGCGTCACTCGCTCCGCTATCTTCCACTAAGGTGTTAACCTTATCGAAGTTAGTCCGAAGCGGACGTATGGCCGTTTATTATGCAAATCAACAGAGAAAAAGGGGAGATATCGAATGAAGCTGACTAACGAGCAAGCAGCTGGAAAAATTATGGTTGCTTTGGATTACCCCGATGCCGCTGCGGCGGAACGTCTAATCGCCGATCTGCAAGGGATTCCATGCTATATGAAGGTTGGGATGCAATTGTTTTATGCAGCGGGTCCTGCCTTTGTGGAAAGCTTAAAGAAGCGGGGCTACTACGTTTTTCTCGATGTGAAAATGCATGATATACCGAACACCGTCAAAGGCGGGGCAAATAGCGTGACAAAGCTTGGTGTTGACATGTTTAACATCCATGCGGCAGGCGGCGGCGCTATGCTTGAAGCTGCGCTTGAAGGCGTGGATGCGGCTATGACCGGCAGCGGATTGAAAAGGCCGGCAGTCATAGCGGTGACGCATCTGACAAGCACCAGCCAATTGATGCTAAACGAGCAAATCGGAATCGAAGGAACGGTCGAAGCGGCGGTTCTCCGTTATGCGCAGCTGACAAAGGCGGCCGGTCTTGACGGCGTCGTCGCTTCCCCTTCTGAGGTTGAAGCAATTAAAGCTGCCTGTGGAGCCGCTTTCCAAACCGTGACGCCTGGAATCCGGCCTAAAGGCGCGGATGTAAACGATCAATCACGCATTATGACGCCAAGCGAAGCGCTAAAGCAGGGCACGGATTACATGGTAATCGGTCGTCCTATTACGGCTGCACCTCAGCCTCGAGCCGCGTTAGAATCCATTATTGAGGAGCTGACTTCCTATGAGTAAACTAACATTGGCACAATTGCCAAAGGAAATTGCAAAAAACTTGCTTGAGATCGAAGCGGTTGCGCTTCGTCCGAATGAGCCGTTTACGTGGACGTCGGGTATCAAATCGCCTATCTATTGCGACAATCGCCTTACGATGGCTTATCCAAAAATCCGCGATCTTATCGCGGAGGGCTTCGCTGCGATCATCCGCGAGAATTATCCGGATGCTGAGGTCATTGCGGGAACATCGACTGCCGGCATCCCTCATGCAGCATGGGTAGCACAAAAGCTTAATCTTCCGATGGCTTATATTCGAGACAAAGCGAAAGGCCACGGCAAACAGAACCAGATCGAAGGCAAAGTCCTTCCCGGACAAAAAGTGGTCGTGATCGAGGATCTGATTTCGACAGGGGGCAGCTCGCTGAAAGCGGCGCTTGCGGTTCGTGAAGCAGGCGCGGAGGTAGCGGCTGTACTTGCTATCTTCACGTATGAATTCGATACAGCTGTTCAGGCATTCGCTGCTGAACAAATGCCGCTGGCAACGTTGTCGAACTATAGCGCGCTTATCGGAGCGGCGGTCGAGTTGGGAAAGGTTGCGGCGGAGGATGTAACGACGCTGCAATCGTGGAGAAATGATCCGCAATCGTTCGGTAAATAGGAAACAGCATGAATGACGAGAAGGCGTGTTCCCTTTCAAAGGGGAGCATGTCTTTTTTTATGCGGAATTCATCATTCGGCTAATCGGCGTAACCTTTTAAGCATGTCCTTCGTCTATCATGTTAGATGAGAATTATGAAAGAAAATGGAGGAGGGATCGGGAGCGCTCATGGCCTTTCCGCAGGAAGCAAAACATACTGAAGAGCAGCAGCTTGAACCGGCAGTGGAGCAACGCAGCCTGCTTACCGTGACGAACGTAGAGCGTATATTTCATGTGGGCGGCTCGCCGCTGCATGTATTAAAAGGCATTCGAATGGAGCTCAAGGAAAGCCAGCTTGTCATGCTAAGAGGGAGATCGGGCTCCGGCAAGACGACCTTGCTCAATTGCTTGGGCGGCCTCGACACGCCGAGCAAGGGCGAGATCCTATTCAACGGCTTACCTTTTCATAGCATGAGCGATGATGGACGAACTTTGGTGAGGCGCAAGGATATGGGGTTTATTTTCCAGGCATTCGCGCTCATGCCATTGTTATCGGCATGGGAGAATGTCGAGCTTTCCCTTCGCATGGCGGGCGTATCGCGCACGTTGTGGAAGGAGAGAGTCGCACATTGCTTGGAGCTGGTTGGATTAGAGAAACGAATGCATCATCGGCCCTTCGAGCTCTCGGGCGGTGAACAGCAGCGTGTCGCTATCGCGAAAGCGATTGCGCACAAGCCGATGCTGCTTTTAGCCGATGAACCAACGGCTGAGCTTGATTCCAATATGTCGGCTCAAATAATGGCGGTCTTTCAAAATATAATTCGCACCGAACAAGTCTCGATATGTATGACAACACATGATCCTACGATTTTGGAGGTTGCCGACCATGTCTATGAAATGGTGGACGGGAAATTTATTTAAACGTTCAATGGTTGTTGTTATGAGTGTTTCAATTGTATTTGCAAGCGGCTGCTCGCTGCTCCCGGCAGAGGAAGAGGAAGAGGTATTGCCGGAAATCAATCCGCCGCAAATATCGAAAAAGCCGGAATACGAGGTCACGACAGCGACTCTTGAAACGAAGGTGCAGGTCATTGGCAAGCTGATTTCATTAGAAGAGGAAACGTTGTTTTTTACGTTAGACGGGAAACATCTGAAGGAGCTGTATGTGAAAGCTGGCGATAAGGTGAAAGCCGGTCAGGTGATTGGCGAGCTGGATGTGGATGACATGGTCAAGGCTCTTCGCTTGGAGCGGCTTGCTTTCAAGAAAGAAGAAATTGCGATGAAAGAAACGCTCCGCGGGCGTGACGATATGGATCCGATCGAATTCGAGGAGAAATCGATCGCATTTGAAGAACGCAGACAAAAGCTGACGGACATGGAGGAGGAAATCGGAAAGGCAACCTTAACCGCCCCCTTTGCCGGTACTATCGTGACCTTAAACGTACAAAAAGGCGACCTGATCAAAGCTTACGCTCCGATCGCGATCGTGGCGGATACGAGTCTATTTACACCTGCCGCGAAGCTGACCAAAACCGAACTGGAGAAGGTAGCTGTCGGTATGGAGGCAGTCGCTAACCTTAGCAGCGCCGGAACCTATAAGGGGAAAGTGAAGCAATTGCCGAATAAGGCAGACGAGCAAAACAATGGCGGAGGAACAGGCGGTCAGCCGGGGGAAACGAAACCGGAGCGTCCTGAGGATTTCCTCATCGTCGAAATTAAAGATCTGCCAAAGGACTTAAATCGGGGCACGCCTCTATCGATTAACATCATTACAAAACGCACGGAAAATGCAATCGTTATTCCTCCTTCTACGCTTCGTTCGATCGGCTCGCGCACGTATGTTCAAGTTATAGATGAAGAAGGCAAGCGCGAGGTAGACGTAGAGGTCGGTCAACAAACCGCGACGCAGGTCGAGATCCTGCAAGGTTTGAAGCCGGGGCAGAAAGTTGTAGGTCGATAGCCGATGGGAATTCCGCTGTTTCGTTTTTTGTTCCGCAAAATGTGGAACACGCGTTGGCTAACCTTAAACACGCTGGCCGGTCTGACCTTGGCGGTTGCGTTCGCGACCAGCATACCGATGTATGCGGACGGGGCGCTCAAGAGAGTGGTAGCCGATTCGCTGCGGCAGAAGAGCACCGGATTGCCTGCAGGCTCACTTCTCATGCGATATCAGACACCAGCTGGCGGGAAAACGGACTTAGCGGCATTAACCGGGCTTGAGCGTTACATCTCGGAAGGGATACCGAAGGAAATCGGGTTCCCATTCGATACGTACGTCAATAGTTATTCCATCCGAAGCGCCGAGGTTGTGCCGGAGGATTCGACGAAGGTCGATGCTGGACGCAATCGTCAATTGACGATTATGGCGATGTCCGGGCTCGAAGCGAATACAGAACTGACACAGGGCCGATGGTTTGTGAAGAGCGAAGGAGACGGCAGCTTGCTCGAAGCCGTCATGTTCGAGGAAGCGATGTATCGGAATGATGTACATATCGGCGATGTATTTAAATATCCGATATACGGCGGTCTTGATCTTACATTGCGGGTCAAAATCGTCGGTGCCGTAAAGCCGCTAAGCGATACCAGCTCTTACTGGTATCAAGGAATGGAGGGACTTCTGAACACCTTCCAAATAAGCGAAGAGGCTTTCAGCAAAGCGCTGCTCGGCAAGCAAAGCATTCCGCTGCACAATGCAAGCTGGTACTATGTTTACGATCTGACAGAAATTCAAACGAGCCAATTAACGCCGCTCGGCCGGAAGCTTGAACGTCTCAATATTGAATTGTATCAGCGTCTTAAGGATACGCGAATCGAAATTTCATTCGCGTCAACGCTTACGGAATTCAAGAAGCAAAGCTTGCAGCTGCAGACGCTTTTATTCACGCTGGCTGCTCCAATGCTGGCGATGGTCTTCTATTTTATCGCCATGAATGCCCGCCAATCGTTGGATAAACAGCGAAGCGACATCGCGGTGCTGCGAAGCCGGGGAGCCGGCACGCGCCAAATTATTTGGATTTACTTGCTTGAAGGCCTTGTGCTAGGCGGATTCGCGCTTGCGATCGGACCGTTTCTCGGCTGGTTTATGGCAAAGAGCATAGGCTCGGCCAATGGCTTTCTGTCATTCGTGAATCGAAAGTCGATACCGGTCGGCTTCTCGACGGAAGCGATAATCGCCGGCGGAGCGGCGGTATTGCTCGCATTGCTTGCAACCGTCATTCCGGCAATCATTTATGCAAGATCATCCATTGTAAACTACAAGCAAGAGCTTGCGCGTTCCGACCGAAAGCCGGGCTGGCAGCGTTGGTATCTCGATGTCCTATTAATTGCAGCTGCCGGCTATGGCTGGTACATGTTCAATGAGCGGCAGATGCTAACTTTTCAAACCGGTATGACAACCGATCAGCTAAACGTACAGCCGTTTCTCTTTTTTGTGCCGGCGCTCTCCATATTTGCGCTTGGATTATTTTTTCTAAGGCTGTTTCCTTGGCTGCTTAAGCTTTTCAATTGGCTCGGACGCAAGTTTTTGCCGGTGCCGCTTTATTTGACGCTGACGCAGCTATCGCGCTCGTCCAAAGGCTATTATCCGCTTATGATTTTGTTAGTGTTAACGTTAGGGCTTGGCGTTTACAATGCTTCCGCAGCAAGAACGATCGATTTGAATTCGACGGAACGGATTCTCTACAAATACGGTACCGACGTCACGATTCAATCCGTATGGGAAGGCACGGCGGAAGCGGCGACGACAACTGGCAGCGGAGGCTCGGGCGGAGGAGCAGGAGGAAGCTCGGGCAGCGGCGGCGGAGCCGGAGGCGGCCAAACCGTTCCTACGCGTATTTTGTACAGCGAGCCGCCTTTCGAGCTGTTCCGTTCACTTGAAGGAGTAGAGGCCGCTGCGCGGGTATTGCAATCGAAAGGGAATGTCGTAATCTCAGGGAAATCGATCGGCCAAGGGACCATAATGGGAATCGACAACGTCGATTTCGCTAAAGTAGCCTGGTTCCGAGATGATTTGTACCCTGTTCATCCCCATCATTATTTGAATAATTTGGGGTTATACGAACATGCAGCGGTCATTCCTTCGAAAGTGGCGGAAAAATATCAATTGAAGCTGGGCGATCCGGTATCGGTCGGCCTTCCGGAAGGCATGCTCGAATTCACCGTCGTTGGAATATTGCCGTATTGGCCTAGTCAATATCCGGACAAATCGCCATTCGTCATTGCGAATTTGGATTATATTTACGATCAGCTTCCGCTCATGCCATATGAGGTGTGGCTGAAGATGAAGCCTGATGCTAAGGTAGCGCCCATTGTTGGTGAGCTGCAGAAGGCAGGCGTTGAGCTGGCATCCGTCGAGGATGTGAGAAGCGAGCTTATCTCGCAAGCTAAGCACCCGACAAGGGGCGGCGTATTCGGTATATTAAGCCTTGGCTTCTTAGTTTCCGTTATCATTACGCTTGCAGGTTATGTATTGTATTGGTTTTTCAATCTATCAGGCCGAGTCGTACAATTTGGCGTATTGCGGGCCATGGGATTATCCCGCAAACAGCTCACCGGAATGCTGCTGCTTGAGCAGCTGTTCACTGCAGGTTTGGCAATTGGCCTTGGTGTACTCATCGGCAAAGCGGTTAGCCTGCTGTTTCTGCCATTTCTGCAGACGACTGAGAACGCAGCGGAGACGGTACCGCCGTTCCGGGTTGTTTTCGATTCGAATGATACGAACCAGTTGTTTTTCGTTGTCGGATTCATGATGCTGATCGGAGCGGTGCTGCTCTTCCTGCATATTCGCAGGCTAAGAGTGCATCAGGCGGTCAAGATGGGAGAAGAGCGATGACAGCGATGATAGATTGCGAAGGCTTGGTGAAAATTTATAAAACCGATGACCTTGAGGTGGTCGCGCTGCAAGGCTTGAATTTGAAGGTGGACGAAGGCGAGCTGATGGCCATCATCGGCAATAGCGGCAGCGGAAAATCGACGCTTCTCAATACATTAGGCGGTCTTGACCGCCCTTCTGCCGGTCAGGTGAAGGTTGGTCCCTGGGATCTGCTCAAAATTACCGAAGAGGAGCTCGTGAAATACAAGCGTGAAACGGTAGGCTTCATTTGGCAAAATAATGCCCGCAACCTGCTGCCGTATTTATCCGCGTTAGAAAATGTGGAGATGCCGATGATGCTCTCCGGTAAGGTGGATCGCGCTTATGCGAAGCAGCTGCTTGAATGGGTAGGCTTGAAGGAGCGCATGCATAACAAGCTGCATCAGCTGTCCGGCGGCGAGCAGCAGCGGGTCGCCATTGCGATATCCTTATCCAACCGGCCGAAGCTGCTGCTTGCGGATGAGCCTACGGGGTCTGTCGACACGGCAACCTCGGATTTAATAATGGGCATTTTTCGTCAGCTTAACCGTGAAATTGGCATTACGGTCGTGATCGTAACGCATGATTTGACGCTTGCCGGCAAGGTGGACCGGGTTGTTGCGATACGGGACGGATTAACGAGCACGGAATTTATTAAACGGAATCCGAATATTAATCCGGATGGAGGTGAGGCAGAACTTCCGGCGGCGGGCGGACTGCAATCTGTTCATGAAGCTTATGTTGTGGTAGACCGGGCCGGACGTTTGCAAGTGCCTAAGGAGAATTTATCGGCTCTTAATATTAACGACAAAGCGACGATGGAGTTTGACGGTAAGCGGATTATTATTACTCCGCCTAAATCATTGGGGGGTTAAATCGAATGAACAGTAAACGTTTATCAGGATTGGGAATTCGTAAAATTGCTTTGCTTGGCCTTACGCTTTCCTTGCTTATCAGCTTGCTGGCCGCATGCAGCGGGGGTTCAAATGAGTCAGCGGAGAAACGGGTGCTGCGGATCGGATTTGTATCCGGCTCCGCGGATATGGAGTCCTATTACAGACAGCAATACACAGATACGTACGAAATTATGAACCAAAATATTGAAATTGAAATCGTTAATGCGATTAACTATGATGATCAGCGCTTTGAGCAGACTGAACCCGGCAAGCCGTCTGAACAACCGGATCCTTATGAGAAAATGAAAGAAATGCTCACCGGACAAAATCCGGTCGATGTCATCGTCTTCGATTACAATCAGCTTCGCCGCCTTACGCAGGATAACCTGCTGCAGCCATTAGATCCGCTTGTCACGCAGGACAAATTCGATTTAAGCGATTATGTGCCGACCGTTATGGACGGCATCAAATCTGCGGGTGACGGCAATTTGTATGCATTGACGCCAACCTTTAGCTCCTCCGCCCTTTTTTATAACAAAAAAATATTTGCCGATTTGGCCATTTCGCCGCCAACCGACAAAATGGAATGGCAGGAGGTTTTCAATCTTGCCCGCCAAGCCGCTAAAGGGGAAGGAGAGGACCGCAATTTCGGTTTCTCCTTTAACAGATGGATGTCCGATGGCTTCAACGATACGCAGGTGTACAGCCAGGCGCTGCAGTTGAAGATATGGGATGACAAAGGCGAGAAAATGCTTGTGAACAGCGATCAATGGGAAGAGGTATGGAATACCGTTGCATCTTTCTACAAGGATGAAATCGTTCCGACCCAGCAGTACATGCAGACCATGTATGAAAAGCAAAGCGAAATGGGAGGCGGCCATGACCCGTTCAACGGCGATTTATTTATAAAAGGCAGGGTTGCGATGACAATCGGCGATTACGGCTATATCAACGAGCTGAAGAGAGCATCGGATCATGCATCGAAGATCAAAGATTTTGTGCCGGTTGACTGGGATGTAGTAACCGTGCCCGTTAATCCGAATGATCCGGAAACGGGCGGCAGCATTTATTTGAGCCAGTTAATGGGGATCAATGCGAAAGCGCAAAATGACAAGGACGCTTGGGATTTCATTAAATTTATAAACGGCAAGGATTGGGCGAAGCTCAAATCGAGAAGCGTATATGAGATGGTTGCGCGCAAAGAGTTTTTGAAGCCAATCGGCGGTTTACAGTATAACATTGATGCGTTCACTACGCTCAAGCCTCTGCCTCCGGCAAGTTCGGATGCCGATATGGTTTACCGCGAAAAGCCGGGTATATGGGAAGCGCAGCAGTTCGGCTATCAGCTGTTCCAGGAAGTCATTGAAGAAAAGAAGTCGGCCCGTGAGGCACTCGCAGAGTGGGAGACGAAGGGCAATGCCGTACTTGAGCGCTTGAAGACGAATCCGGAAGGCGGAAACGGCGGCATCGAGGTTATGCCGATGCCGAGATAACGAACAGGAATATAGTGAAAGCTCGTAAACGACCGTGTGTCGCTTACGAGCTTTTTTCCTATATCGGTTATCCTCTAAGGAGGAAGGTCTGATAGGCGGTCCAAGAGCCGTTATCGGTCTGGTACAGCAAATGAATACGGTCAAGTCTGGATGTGATGTCAAAGGTTTGCATGCGTAAATTGCCGTATTGATCATGAAGCTCTTCTGCGGACATATTTTGCCCGATGGTGAGATGCGGCGTATAGACATACTTTGATGTGCCGTTCGTCAATGGGCCGCTGCAAACATCCCCGTGAAGCTTTTGCATGGCTGCTGTTTCCTTAAGCGCTAAATAAAGCACATTGTTTACCGGATAGAAGGAAGACACCCGATTAAAATGGACGGAGAAAGGGGGGAAAGCCGATGTAATCTTCTCAAGATGCTCTACAGCAAGCTGAAGCTGCTCATCCGTCCATTCCTCTTCTTCTCGCACGGTCATATGAGCAGGTATTAAGCAATAATGCGGATCATGACGTCTTCGCCAGCTGTTCGCGAGATCCTGTACATGCTTTTCCGGAAATATGGCGATACCGAATAACATTGTCATCAGCTCCTTCAAATGGCCTAGTTTGAGTATACCCGATTTTCCCTAATTATAAGAAGCTGTAACCATTAAGGCTTGTAATTTCCGAAATTGGGTATTCTAAACGTATAAGCAGCACGGAAATAACAAGCTTCGATGCTGTCATTATATTCATTAGGGGGGATTCGAATGAAATGGGTGTACTGGGTAAGACTGTACGAAACGAAGTTTCAGGCTGGGTGCCTGGTTAGGCGAATGGAAAACGATTGGTGGGTATACGGCTATGAGTGCCCGCGCGAGGTAGAGGTATTTCGTTCACGAAAAGGCCGGTTCGGCGTACGATATCTTCCTTGATGAGAAGTCATAAAAATTAATTTAGAATATTTTGCTTGACTTAAATCATGCCCATATAGTATATTATTTTATGTCGCCATTTCAAGAAGCTTTTGAAACAAATGGACATACGTCGCGGGGTGGAGCAGCCCGGTAGCTCGTCGGGCTCATAACCCGAAGGCCGCAGGTTCAAATCCTGCCTCCGCAACCAACCTTTCGATGAATACGTGAAATATACGTTTTTCGAGGGCCCTTAGCTCAGTTGGTTAGAGCGGTCGGCTCATAACCGATTGGTCGGGGGTTCGAGTCCCTCAGGGCCCACCATTTGCAAAGCTTCCACAACATGCCGGGGTGGCGGAACTGGCAGACGCACAGGACTTAAAATCCTGCGGTGGGTGACCACCGTACGGGTTCGATTCCCGTCCTCGGCATACCTACTTACATAAGGGTTTTCCTTTGACAGTAGCAATCCTAAAAACCATAAAAAATGATGAATCCTGTGTACCAGATTGTGGCTCTGCTAGCCGCACAGGACTCATCGCGTGAGATTCTTTTTCGCACTATCTGTATCCAAAATACAGGTGAAGGCGAAGGAGGATTTTTTAGTTATGGCGGTAAGAATGAACAAGGTAAAGAGGGCACCAGCGACAATTGAAGAGGCATTGGATCGATTCATTACCTGGAAGAAAGCGAATGGAATTAGCGATCAGACCCTACTGGACTACACGACACATGTTAACCTGTTATTTAAGCGATACCCTGATGCAAAGCAGTCTTACGATCAACTGGAACAGGCGGTCGTTGATCATCTAGGACAAGAAGGGATCAAGCCCGCAACCTACAACAATCGACTCGTGTACCTCCGTACATTCTTTAACTGGTGTGTGGAGCATGGCATGATATCTGATAACCCCTTGAATGGCTTCAAGAAGCGAAAGGATGAGGGACGGCATGTTAGTGTTGATGAAGACACGCTTGCCCGTCTAATAGCCCTTCCGAACCGCGAGACGTTCGCTGGATTGAGGGATTATACATTGTTCCTGCTTTTTCTCGATTGTGGAATTAGACCCAAGGAAGCATTCAGCCTAGATGAGGGGGATTTCCACCCGCGAGCCAGAGAAATGCGTGTCGATGCAGCTAAAGCTAAAACTCGTGTATCTCGTACTTTACCATTATCTCCAATGACAGTTGAGGCAATTCAAGAACTGCTGTCTGTTCGTCCTAAGGAGTGGAGCGGGAAAGCGCCTATATTCTGTACGAATGAAGGTAAGTCGCTAAACAGGCATACATGGGGCGACCGAGTTGAAATGTACTGCAAGAAGCTGGGGACGCATTTATGGCCCTATGCGTTGCGTCATGCCTTCTCTATAGTGTTTTTACGCGGCGGCGGTAATGCATTTGGATTGCAACAGATGCTGGGTCATGTGGATATGACCATGACCAAACGATATGTTAAGTTGTCAAATACTGATGTTAAGGAACAACATAATACTGCCTCTCCTCTGAACAGGTTAATTCAGCAAAAGGTTAGGGTAGGTAAGATAAAGTGATATGATTGAACTCCTGATTCCATTGCAATTTGATGGTTACAATTATTGGGACAATCCTGGTGAATTCCACGAAGGTCGCGCTTCTATACTGTTGGACGACAAGTATGGTTTTATTGATCAGTCAGGTAAAGTTGTTATCGCTCCTCAATTCATGACGGCTCCAACAAACTTTTCAAAAGGATTAGCGGGAGGAATTCGTGATTTTTCTCTCGTCTACATTGATGACGAAGGGAATACAGTAGTCGATACTGGGTTTAATGGTTATTTCGGCGTGTACTCGGAAGACGGGCTAGCAGCAGTTATGAGAGACGGATTATGGGGATATATAAACCAGGCAGGATCGATTGTTATAGACTTTCAGTATGAAGAAGCATTAGACTTCACTGATGGACTGGCTGCAGTCAAGAAAGAGGGTCAATGGGGTTATATTGATCGAAATGGACAGGTAATAATCCCAATTCAATATTCTGCAGCTAACGAGTTCTCTGAGGGTGTTGCTCTTGTATCCACGGACGGCGCAATGTTCGGTTACATCAACAGAGTGGGCGAGCTGCTTTCAGGTTATGAATTCTTCAATAAGAGTAGCTCCTTTCATCAAGGACTCGCAAAGGTTCACATTATTGGCAATCAGGACAAGTTTGGGTTCGTATCATTGGTGGATGAGGAGCTTGCCCCTACTGTTCAGGAGAATGCAAAACCGACTTCTGAATTGAATGCATTTGGAGGCAAGTGGAGTACGCCAGGTTCGGACGAGTTGGCGTTCAACCTCTCCTTTACCGATAAAAAAAACGGTGTTATTACCCATTACAGTATGGGACAAGAGTATCCGAATAACTTTGGCTATATTCAATCTGCTGATAATAGCGTTATATTACGAGTCGGTGATGATGAACAGAATCGAACAACTGTGAAGTTAGTACTCGGAGGAGACAGCCTTACTTATGAACAGAACGGTCAGACCTACAACCTGGAGAGATCGGGTGGTAGCCAAGTAACAAATGAAGCGGCTGAAACAAGCTTGATTGATGGATTTAAGGGTAAATGGTGCGATGCAAATAGTACCTTCTGTATTCAACTCTTTTTCGGTGTCGACTCAAACGGGATAATCGATTATTTCAAAGATGGTCAGATTTCCACCAGTGTCGATTTTAAGATAAATTATCAGGAGGAGAACTACCTGGAATTAGATGCAGGTGGTGTGAATGTTCTGCTTACCGTTGACGATGACGGGGGAAGCATGGAATTCTTCGATGCATTATCGAATGTAACGATGACAAGGAAGGAATAGCGCCCACGAGGCGCTTTTCTTTTGCTCAAAGCAGGGTAATCGTACGTTCGTGTCGAATAATAGGACAAAAGTTGGAATGGTCGGCGGTGGATAACACATGATTGTAAAGTACTTCGGTATCATAATCGATCGCCGGTAAGCGGGTCATCCACGGCGAGTCAAGTATAAAACTGAACATGGCTTCAATTCTGAACTTGATTTGTATGAAAGAGTCTTACCTAATTATATACTAGTAACTACTGACAGAGCACTTGCTGAGATGTTACCAAGTACCTGGAGAAGATAACTTAGCGCCTGTGGGGTGCTATACTGATCTATTTCAGTAAGATTGCTGAATATGGTGAAAATATATTATTGATCTCTGTTACTGAGAAACTGGCTTCAAGTACTTTATTTATATTATTGATGGGAGTCAATATACATGGTGATACTTCACTTATCCGATTTACATTTTGGTTCTGAGAAAAGCAGCGATGCTTATGGACTTGAACATAGAAATATAGTTCTTTCTGGTCTATTAGATTGTATAAAATCACAAGATTCAGAATGGCAACCAGAAATTATCTGTATTTCTGGAGATATAGGATATTCTGGTAAGAAGTCCGATTATGATTCAGCTTCAACATGGCTCAAAGAATTGCTGGATGTTACGGGACTAACACCAAATGAAATAATTCTATGCCCTGGGAATCATGATGTAGATCGTAGTGAGAGAGGTTTCCTTTATCCATCTACTGCGGGTGAAGCTGACGAGTCACTTAAATTACCTGTGCCTAAACATATTGTCAGTAGATTTGATGAATATACCTCATTTTGTAAATCTTTTGGTATACCTCCTTTACAATTACAACAGGAGGATAATTATTTAGTAGGGTCTCGATTTATTAATAGCATAAGTTTTGTATCTTTAAACTCATCATGGTTCTGCAACGGAAAACTAGATAAAAACAGACTTTGGATGGGACGGCCACATATTATCTCTCTTGAATCATCTGGTATTCTTAAAGCAAAGAATAGGACAGAAACTACGGTTACTTTAGTCCATCATCCCGATTCATGGCTTCATGAGGATGAGACCAACCCCTACGGAATATCAACAAGATTTAGTACTTTTGACTATTTGGCAGCACGTTGTGACATAATACTTACGGGACATACGCATGCAAAGCTTAAAAAACCTAATAAAATAGTTGATTCTGCCTGGCATGTTACAGCTGGAGCAGCCTTTGATAATTCAGCTCATTTTAATAGTTTTTCATTAATGAAAGTGAGTAGAGAGGGTTTTACATCGCGGCAGTTTGAATTTGATCCAAGCATTACAGACGGAGAGAATTGGTTGCAGAAAGGTACTGCTTCATACTATGCATTTGTAAGTAAACCAAAGCCTCCAGATTTTTACAAGCCTTCTGGGGCTGTAAAAGAGACTTCAATTAACGAGATGAAAGAGAAGTCCATTAAATATGCAGCACAGGAGAAAGATAAGAAATCAAGAGCTATAAAAGGAATGGGGGCTCTTCCCCATCTAATAGAGCGTGATGTTTCTGTATTTATTCAAACGGAGCAAATTATAATCGATGATGAAGGGAAATTTAGACCCAATCACATTGAAATTCGTGAGCCGTTTATTTCTGCAGTTAAAAGAAATTCTAAGACTATTCTTCTTGCTGAGCTAGGTGGAGGTAAAAGTACACAAGCGACTCAGCTAGTACAATCCTTAATTGAAAAAGAAAATAGCCTTGCATTTTTGGTGCCAGCCTCTAAATTAAAAGGGGGGACATTTGGCACTATTAAAGAAACCATAAACAAGATTTCTGAACTGATTAAGGACCTACTACTTCTTGAGGGAGAGTTTAGTCTAATAGAATTAATGTCCCAAAGGATTGAAGTGACGGTTGTTGTTGATGGAATTGATGAGCTTGAATCGCGGCAAGCTAGAATTATATTGGAGAGACTATCCGATGTTGTAAATCAATGGGCTCAAATACGGATTGTAGTTACTGGAAGGCCAATTGAGTTGGTGGGATTTAATTATGAACAATGGCAATTGCTGGGTTTGGCTAGGTTAAATGAATCGGAAATATTCCAGCTATTCTATAACGAATCCATTGCCAATGGTATGTCACAGGAGAAGGCTGAATCTGATTCCCAAAATGCAATAGCGGTGCTTAATAGCAGAAAACAACTTTCTATTGCTGCCTCAACTCCCTTATTTCTAAGACTTCTATACCCAAGGTTATCACGAACGGCTACCTTTGAAAAATATTCTTTAGGCGATCTGTTGTTTGATCTTCTCGATGAACGATTAATGGGTTGGTCATCCCGCAGTTCACAAGACATCCTTGAAGAAGATTTTGAAAAAACATTTCCAATAAAGAGTAGTCGATTATCTCTGATAGCAAAAGCGGCAAGCGTAATAGAGAATGGCGATAATTGTATTACAAGATTCAGTTTAGAACACTTTTTTTGTGAAGAATTCACTAGACAAAGAAGATCAAATCCCGAAATCTTGGCTTCTCAAGTTGTTTCTTTTTTATTAAGACATATTCTAGTTGAAGAAAATGGATTTGTCTCCTTTCCAGTGCAGCCATTGTTGGAATGTTCGTTAGCTGTTTATCATATTGAAAGGCTTGCGACAGCTGAACAAGATGTAAATAGCGATAACATTCATTGGCGTATCGTCTCATTTATGGCTACATATGTGAGAAGAATTAATCGAATTAATGAAATAAAGAATTGGTTTAACTCTTATTTAGCTGATCTTATGAAAAAGAATAAAAATACTGCTGCGGCTTCATTAATAGTGGTTGAGTCAGAGAATTCAGAACTTGCTCTGCATGCGCTAAGTCTATTTAAAAAGGCGGGATTTAGACCTATATTTTTTTACGGTGAAGATTCCGAATATATAGCTGAATGTATCGCTCGCACCCTGTTCATGGCAGGTGATGAAGCCATGTTTTGGTTTTATAACCAATACCTCGATCCAACTAAACCTACATCCGATAGAACAACTGAGATAGCAGGAAAAGTGATAAGTTACTGGGTAAAGTTGTCTAAGCCTCATAGGCTATCACATGAAGTTGTTTGTTTATTTAAGAATTTAATAAAGCCGCATATGTTAGTAGAGTATCATCAGAATAATATACTTCTCGGATCCTTAGCTCTTTTGTTACCAGACTTATTCTCTCCAGCACAAAGATCAAAATTATTAATTTACTTACTTTGGCGAAGTGCCTTAAATGTGGCTATTCGCAGTTTAGCATGGGTTGTGTAAATCTATAAAACTTGGACAAGGGAATCGTATTCAGTTCAAATCGCTAGATTGTTCTCCACCTGAT
>NZ_JAKGAP010000025.1 GCF_021532375.1 Paenibacillus alkaliterrae | reverse complement strand
AGCACAGCAATGTGTGCAGCTGACGAATACTAATCGGTCGAGGGCTTATCCTAAAACCGTTTGCCTGGACCCATACATCCGGCAGACAACAGCTAACAAGGTTTCAGCAAACCTGACTTTCGTATCCAGTTTTCAGGGCGCAATCTGCTAATGCTTGCGTTAGCAAACGATCACACAAGTGGCGTTTGTTCACTCTGTAAATCGCATAAGTAGTAAATGACGCGGGGTGGAGCAGCCCGGTAGCTCGTCGGGCTCATAACCCGAAGGCCGCAGGTTCAAATCCTGCCCCCGCAACCAAGATTTCACCTTCGGTTTTATCCGAGCTTACATATGGAGCTGTGGTGTAGTGGCCCAACATGCCTGCCTGTCACGCAGGAGACCGCGGGTTCGAATCCCGTCAGCTCCGCCATTTAAAAAAAGGTAAAAAAATATATATTGGGGATTAGCCAAGCGGTAAGGCAACGGACTTTGACTCCGTCATTCTCAGGTTCGATCCCTGAATCCCCAGCCATTTAAATATGCGGAAGTGGCTCAGCGGTAGAGCATCGCCTTGCCAAGGCGAGGGTCGCGGGTTCGATTCCCGTCTTCCGCTCCATGAATTCAAACACAAGCATCTTGCGAAGCAAGGTGCTTTTTTTGTATATCTTTACAGAAACTAGCCGAGAAAACCTTCGCCTTCAGGCATGGGATGAATCGGCTTAGGACAAGGGCTGTCAGGAGACAGCTTGATTTGTTCTACATGCTGGGATTTTTAATTGTAAACGAACTAGTGTTCGCGTATAATTGAGAAAAGCTTGGAAAAGAACGCTAACAAGCGTATCGCTAATCCACTACACCTTGTGTTCTGCCTGCGATATCGTAAAAAGATTTGAAGGTGCGACGGATGGCTTTTCCGACGGATGTGAAGTCGAAGAACAAAAGACAAGGTGGTGAAAGGGTGCAAACGATTACCGTACAGCTTCGTATTTTCCCAAGCGACCCTACTTTGTTGAAACAGATAGGAACCGAATATATTCAAACCGTCAATCGATTGACGGAACAAGCGGAAGGATTAGCTGTGTTTCCCAAGCTAAGCTCCAAGGACATTCAGGCTCATCTGCCATCAGCGGTGAAGAATCAGGCGATTCGCGATGCGCGAAGCATCCATCAGAAGACGAAGAAGACGGGGAAACGCCCGATTTTACGCAAAAGAGTGTACTACGTAAACAATCAAAACTATTCGATTGGGGATACTACGGTTTCGTTTCCTGTCATGGTGGATGCAAAGGTACTACGGCTTAAGGTTGCAGCGCATCTCTCGGAACGTGAAGCCACCCTCTTATCCAGCGGAAAACTCGGCCTGCTGAAAGTCGTTGAAAAATCGGGTAAGTGGTATGTGCAAGCAGCCGTTCTCGTGCCGAAGGAGCAACCGTCTGGCGACACGATTATGGGAATTGACCTGGGAATAAAAGTGCCTGCTGTTGCGGTCACCACAACCGGTAAAACGAGGTTTATCGGCAATGGAAGGCAAAATAAGTATATGCGCCGTAAGTATCAGTCGCGCCGAAGGAAACTGGGGAAGCTGGGAAAGCTGTCCGCCATCCGTAAACAACAAAACAAGGAGCACCGCTATATCAAGGACCAAAACCACAAGATCAGCCGGAAGATAGTGAACATGGCGATTCAAGAACAGGTATCCGTGATCAAGCTCGAGAAACTCACGAGCATTCGCCAAACGACAAGAACAAGTCGTAAAAACGCTAAAAACCTCCACAACTGGTCGTTCTATCAATTGCAAACGTTTATTTCGTATAAAGCGGCATGGGCGGGCATTCTGGTCATCGAAGTAAATCCCGCCTACACTTCCCAAACATGCCCCGACTGTGCGAGACGTAATAAGGCAAGGGACCGAAGGTATCAGTGTTCCTGTGGATATCACGGACATCGTGACCGGATCGGCGCAATCAACATTATTCGCCAATCTGTGGCAGATGGTCAAAGTCTGCCAGCCTAAGATGCTAGATGCACTGTCTTAGGACGGGCTGATGGCACAGCCCAGAACCTGGCAGTTGTCCAAGCCGGAAACGGACTGCGGACGCATCAGCTAGCCAGGAATCCCACGGCTTCAGCCGTGCGGAGTGTCAATTGGAGGGATGAAATCATGCGTAAATTAGTGTTTTTCGTTGGAGGAGCCGGCGCGGGCAAGACGACGCTGGCAAAGGCTTTGGCAAGCAGAAGAGGAGCGGTGCTTCTCGATATGGACACGCTGCTTCGCCCGGCTGCAGTCGCTCTTATGACGCAAGCCGGGCTGGATCCAAGTGATCGAGACTCTGCAGAGTACAAGAAGCTCTGCCGCGACCTCGGGTATCGGATTACGATGGATGCGGCGCTCGAGAACTTGGCGATTGGCAATGATATACTTGTTATTGGTCCTTTCACGAAAGAAACGGAGACTCCGGAATGGATCGAGCAAGAGCTCTCATCCATCGGGGCCTCCGTACGGGATGTGGATGTGAAGGTTATTTTCGTATCGCTTCAGGATGAACAGCACTACTATGAGCGAATCGTGCAAAGAGGCTCTGAGCTTGACCGGTGGAAGCTGGATAACTGGAGCGAATTTAGCCGTTCGCTTGCGATGAGAGAGCTGAAATGGAATATTCCAGCCTCCTCGGTGCTTTATTATGACAACTCTAAGCCCTTTGATGAGATCATCTTAGCGATGCTCGAGAATTTCGTCTACAGCACCGCAACGTGACATCAGGATTCTCCAGCGTTCCTCCGTTTACTGAGTTCATCATAAATGGATATTGTTTTGGCCTTGTCCTGATCGTTGAAAATGACGTACAAGCCGTCCAGCTTCATAAATATGTAGGGGGGCGAGTTTTTGAATATGAAGAGCTTGGTTGCTCCCAGCTTCTCTAACGAGAAATTGCCGCGCGCATACTCGGCGGTTGCTGTTCCGTTCGTTCTAAACCCGGTCGGAATGGCCTCTTCCAGTGTTAATTGCTGTATCTCGTTAATATGGAAGCTGTAGTCGTATAACGGATAATCAATGGTTACAGCACCATCGTCCCCGATACCGAATGAGGGAGACGTATGGTCGGACTGCACCGCAAATGCGGCAAGCGGCAATACGATAGCAATCGTCAAAACGATGCTGCCGTATTGAATCCATTTTCCAGCGCGCGTTGCCAAGTTCACGGTCGTTCCTATACCGACGCGCTTCGGCACTATGACGGATTGATCGTTCGGATTATAGTAGGTCGAGCCATTGATCCAATATTCGTCATCGTCCATTAAAATGCCCTGTCCGTCGGTTTGCGAGAGGTTCTGCTCCAATGAACGCACTTTGTTATGTACGAAAAGAATAGCGCCGAGAGGAACCAGAGAAACCATTACGATGCCGATGATCCAAAGGGTGAAGTCCGACGAGTTACCCTCTGTCAAAATCGTATAAGCAACGATCGCGTTGAAACTCTCGAATATGGCCATGGCCAGCCAAAGGATGGACCAGTAGCGTCTGGTTGCCCGGTTGATCGCGGCATTAATGTCGTGATTCTTGCTGTACTCCTTTGTTTTCATATTGCGGAAAGCCGAATAGAAGATGAATAGGATGGCGGTCATGATGAGCGATGCGGTGCCTGTTAATTTGAGCAGCACATTTTCTTTTGATAGGGATGCAATAATGAGTGAAATAGAGATTAGAACTGGAATGAGAAACCAGTAGGGAGAAATGACCATGGACTTTTTCAGAAGAGTGACTTTGGTATCGATACGGACGATCCGTTTTGCTCCGACGAACCAATCCTTTTCTCTTTTGAGCGCGGCGGTTTGATGGTGGAACTTATTGAATGGGAGCTTGGACGTGTAGATGAATGCTGCAAACCAAATAAAAATATAAATGAGTGCCATGGACATGTAGTCTGCCAAAAAGTAGAGAGGGGCTATCGTAATTAATGAAATAATACCGTATAGAATATATGATTTTTTGTAAGCGGCTTGCAACTGCCCGATCGATGCGTCTTTAAGGGCTTGCGAAGGAAGCGTTATACCAAACAAGATATTGTTGCTAGGCTTGGCTTGTTTCAGAAATAGGGCAAGGATGAAGATATAAACGAATAAAGCGGGTAAGATCAGAAATAGCGTATCCATGAAAGTGCCTCCTGTTCGATAAAGGGATGATTACATGACGGTCATGGCATTAACTAGTGATGTTAATATAATTATAAGCTGTTGTCAAAAAAATAGCAGATCATTTTTTGGACAAGGCGAATCATACAGGGCTATAATATGGAAGGATACCCGCTTGGCGGGTACTCGTTAACGAGATGAAGGCTTGATCAAATTAACTTTTTCAAGGAGCAACGATTATGATACGATTCGGCGTTATCGGAACGAACTGGATTACGGAGGCTTTTATCGATGCGGCGCGCGATGTCGAAGGCTTCGCTTTAGCGGCAGTGTACTCGCGGGCGGAGGAAACGGCCAGTGCGTTTGCGGCGAAGCATGGAATTGCTCATATGTTTACCGATGTAGAAAAGATGGCCGCAAGCGGAGCGATTGACGCCGTATATATCGCGAGTCCTAATTCGTTCCACGCGGCGCATGCTATTGTATGCATGAACAAAGGCATTCATGTGTTATGCGAGAAGCCAATCGCTTCAAATGCGGACGAAGTGCGGCAAATGATTGCGGCTGCGAAGGAGAATGACGTGCTGTTGATGGAGGCGTTAAAGTCAACGCTGCTTCCCAGCTTTAAGTCTATTGAAGAAAACATACATAAGATAGGGACGGTCCGCCGGTATTTTGCGAGCTATTGCCAGTATTCCTCGAGGTATGATGCTTACAAAGCAGGCAAAGTGCTTAATGCATTTAATCCGGCTTTCTCTAATGGAGCGATGATGGATCTCGGGGTGTACTGCCTGTATCCGCTTGTTGCGCTTTTTGGAAAGCCGGATGTGGTGAAGGCTGCCGGCGTCATGCTGGAATCCGGCGTCGATGGAGAGGGCAGCATTGTGCTGCAATATCCGGCCATGGATGCGGTTATTATGTATTCCAAGATTACTCATTCCTCGCTGCCCTCTGAAATTCAAGGGGAGAACGGAAGTATCGTTATTAATAAAATTAGCGAAGCCGACAAGGTTGAAATTCATTATCGCAATGGGACCGTAGAGGATATATCTCGGCCTACGGGAAGCAAATCGATGTTTTATGAGGCTAAGGAATTCATTGAGCTCATACAAGCGGGACGGACCGAGTCACAGGTCAACACCTTTGCGAATTCGTTAACAACGATGGAGATTATGGATGAGGCGAGAAGGCAGATCGGTTTGACGTATCCTGCGGATAAGGCCGGCAGGATATCGTAGAAAAGGCCGATAGAACTGTTGACAAATGCTGGTTAGACGCATTATTATAATGTAAATCAATTGAAAGGAGGCCGATGACAGTGTTCGGACCCGAATTAAATGCTCATACAAATTCATACGGGAAGTCCATATCATCGGCCTCTACGGGCCTTGTGATTTTTTCTAAGATTTCGTTCGCCGCTCGATGGTGCGAAACTTAGAAAGTAAAGGTGTAAGCAAAGCCATGGACACAAGTAAACGTCCATGGCTTTTTGCGTTCAAATGATCACTTGGAGATAACAAGCATATGAAAGAAACATATTATCGGAAGGTCCAGCTGCCATCAGAGCAGGTGCATGTCTATGCGGGACCGACGCTGTTCGCGTCATTAGATTACAAGGTGTTGGCGGCGGGAATCATTTTTGAAGAAGCGCGGCTGTATGCTGACTTAGCATAGTCAGACAATAGCTTGCCTTCCTCAGCACCCGGCCATGGACGATTTCGTCCGTGGTCTTTTTTATACTATCGCAAGAGGAGTGAAAGCTGTGTACGAATTACATCCGGAAATATTACAGGAGCTTCATAAAATTGAACAAGAGGAGCAGGTGCGCATTTTTTACGCATGCGAATCCGGCAGCCGCGCTTGGGGCTTCCCTTCCAAGGACAGCGATTATGACGTTCGTTTCATCTATGTCAGGCAAGTGGACTGGTATTTATCGATATTTGATAAACGGGACGTCATTGAGCGACCCGTTAGCGAACTGTTGGATATTAACGGCTGGGATCTGCGTAAGGCACTTAATCTGTTTCGGAAGTCGAACCCGCCGCTGCTGGAATGGCTGCAGTCACCGATTCCCTATTACACGAAATACTCGGTTGCAGAGCAAATCCGCCGTATTTCTCCGTTAACCTTTTCACCCAAGTCATGTATGTACCATTATCTCAATATGGCAAAAGGTAACTACAGGGATTACCTGCAAGGGGAGCAGGTGAAGATCAAGAAGTATTTCTATGTGTTAAGGCCGATTCTGGCCTGCGGCTGGATTGAGACCTATAACACGATGCCCCCCATCGAGTTCGATCGTTTGGTAGAGGCGCTAATTCCGAAAGGGAGCGAGCTGCATGCTGAGATCGAGAAATTATTAATTCGCAAGAAATCCGGCGAGGAGCTGGATTATGAGCCGAGGCTTCACCCCATTAACGATTATTTAGAGAATCGAATTGCCTATTTTGAACAGACGGCCCTTGCGCTTAGGCAATCGGTAAGCATAGTCGACGAACAGCTCGATCAATTGTTTCGTAAGGCGTTGAAAGAGGTATGGGGTTAATGGTATATAAGGCTGCGGATAACGAGGTCTCCTATAAGCAGCATGCACAGTATCAGTTTGAATATCTCAACGTATCTCGCTACAATACGCCGTTATTTACGCTTAGCGCGATTAACGAGTTTTTCGCGGCGCCGCTGAAGGCTCAGGATACAAGGGACTGCATGTCGTATGCGTGCTCTGCTTGTTCCTCTCGATGTTGAGCGATGAGTATATCGATATTTCCGATGATATTTTGATCAAGTATGTGAGAAGCGTTCAAATCATTGATGAATGAGACCAAGGACTTTATAAAAAGCGTGATGATTATTTCGCGTCGGAGCGGATGAAAAAACTAATAACGATCCATATTAACCGTCTTAGGAAGGAGGTTCTCGGCTCGCTTTCCAAGGAGCGTTATGCGAAGATCCATAGGCGGGGGTAGTTCAAGAAATAATTGTTTCACTAAACGGCAGGCGCAACATGGATGGGAGGGACAAAACATGAACGATATCCTTAATAAATTTTGTATTAGAACCTTTGGCACTTCAAACCTGGTGACGGAGATCGGCATGGTGACGAAGGTGGCCAACAGAACGATTCACGTCGATTGGGGCGTGAAGAAATACGTGTATCAAAATAAGGATTTCAAATGGATTCCGCTGACGAAAGAGGAAGTGGAGAAGAAATATCCGAAATCCAAATTTACCGAGGATTCTCTGAAACGGGCACTGGCATTCGGTCTGGAGATCAAAGGGACGGAGCGCTCCTCTTCATAATAAAAAAATCAGCCAAGCATTTCGTATTCGGCGACAACCGAATAGGGGGTGCTTTTTTTTGTTAATTGGGGTTTGGTCGCATCGGTCTGCGGGTATTAGGAAATAGTACTAAAAGAAAGGGGGGGGCGTTTTATGAAATTAACACCGGAACAGCGGATTCAATTGCATGGCTTCAATAATCTGACAAAGTCGCTTAGCTTCAATATGTACGACATTTGTTACACGAGGACGAAGATAGAACGTGAAGCCTACATTACCTACATAGACGAGCAATATAATTCGGACAGGTTGACGAAAATTTTGAGTACGGTATCGGACATTATCGGTGCGCATGTATTGAATATTGCCAAGCAGGATTACATTCCGCAAGGGGCAAGCGTTACTTTGCTTGTTTCGGAAGGTCCTATCGACGAGGCGCCGACGGAATCCTTCGAGGAATCGCCGGGTCCTTTGCCGGAATCAGTCGTGATGCATCTGAATAAAAGCCATATCACCGTTCACACCTATCCGGAATATCATCCAAATGAAGGAATCAGCACGTTTCGAGCGGACATCGACGTGTCTACCTGCGGAGAAATTTCGCCGCTTAAGGCGCTCAACTATTTGATCCACTCGTTCGACACCGATATTATGACGCTCGATTACCGGGTGCGGGGCTTCACGCGAGATATTAACGGACACAAGCTGTTCATCGATCATGAGATTAATTCCATTCAAAACTACATACCGGAGGAAGAGAGCCTTATGTATGACATGATCGACGTTAATATTTATCAGGAAAATGTGTTTCATACTAAATGCAAGCTGAAGCAATTTGATCTGAACAATTATTTGTTCGGGTACACGAAGGAATCACTGACCGCTCTCGAGCAGGAAGAAATTACGGGAAAACTGAAGACCGAAATGGATGAAATCTTTTATGGAAAAAATATAAGGAGCTGATCATGAATGTCTAATTCAACAAATAAGAAAGCAATCTTCCCGCCGCAGAACCAAAACCGGCAGCCAGGCATCGAATCGGAGATGAACCCTTTGCCGGTGTTCGAATCGGAATCGTACAAAGCGGCCGGCAAGTTGAAGGAAAAGGTTGCAATAATAACTGGTGGAGACAGCGGCATCGGACGCGCCGTTGCTGTGGCGTATGCGAAGGAAGGCTGCGACCTGTGCATCGTTTATTTGAATGAGCATGAGGATGCGAAGTCGACGCAGTCGGCCATTGAGAAGACAGGAGCAAAGTGCTTGCTATTGGCCGGCGATATTGGGGATGAAGCGTTCTGCAAGAGTGTTGTAGAGCAGACCATAAAGGCATATGGAAAGCTGGACATCGTCGTCAACAACGCAGCTGAACAGCATGTTCGGAAGAAACTGGAGGATATAACTGCCGAACAGCTGACAGCAACATTTCGAACGAATGTGTTCGGCATGTTCTATTTGACGATCGCTGCGATGCCTCATTTGAAGTCGTCCAGCACGATCATTAATACGGCATCCATCACGGCATACAAAGGGAACCCGACCTTGATTGATTATTCGGCGACCAAAGGAGCGATCGTTTCATTCACGCGCGCGCTTGCCGCCAACTTGGCAGGTCAAGGCATCAGAGTCAATGGCGTCGCCCCCGGGCCGATCTGGACGCCGCTTATTCCTGCATCGTTCGACGCACAAGCGGTGTCGACGTTCGGTTCAGACACGCCGATGCAGCGAGCTGGCCAGC
Source organism: Paenibacillus alkaliterrae (assembly GCF_021532375.1). Taxonomy (GTDB): domain Bacteria; phylum Bacillota; class Bacilli; order Paenibacillales; family Paenibacillaceae; genus Pristimantibacillus; species Pristimantibacillus alkaliterrae. Next base: position 24,175 of record NZ_JAKGAP010000025.1, on the reverse strand, counting down.
CTTATGAACTGGCAGCCGCATACGTTTACTTGGCCTGCGACGACTCAAGCTACATGACAGGCCAAATGCTGCATATCAATGGCGGGGAAGTCGTGAACGGATAAGATCCGGTTTAAAGACCCGTCTTCATTTGACTAGGGGCTTGTTTATTCGATAAAATGCAAGCTATAGCAAGGTTTAACAGCAGCTTTACTTAATGAAGGGAGACCGCGATTCATGAGTGAATTTGAACGTCATTTAGAAAAGTATGCTCAATTGATCGTAAGAGTCGGCGTGAACGTCCAGGAAGGACAGGAAGTATTCGTTACGGGCGCCGTCGACAATGCTGCGCTTGTCCGATTAGTAGCGGACAAAGCCTATGCGGCCGGTGCAAGCAACGTTCATGTGGATTGGACGGATGACTCGTTATCCAGATTAAAATATGAGAAAGCGGCTGATGATGTGTTCACGCGCTTTCCGGAGTGGGAGACAGGCAAGCGTAATTCTTTCGTAGAACGCGGAGCTGCATTTATCTCTATCGTTTCCTCGAGCCCGGATCTGCTGAAAGGTATTGAGTCCGGCCGCATCGCAAGCTTCCAGAAGGCTTCCGGCCAAGGCTTGAAGGAGTTCCGCAGAGCGATTCAAGCGGATAAGGTAAGCTGGACGGTCGTTGCGGCAGCAAGTAAGCAGTGGGCGATGAAGGTGTTTCCCGATGCAGGTGAATCGGATGCGGTCGAACGGCTATGGGAAGCGATTTTCGAATCGGTAAGACTTCATACGGATGATCCGGTAAAAGCATGGGAAGACCATAATGAGACTTTACATAGCAAGGGCGAGACGCTCAACAAGAACCGTTTCCAGAAGCTGCATTATACCGCTCCGGGAACGGATCTCACAATTGAGCTGCCGGAAAAACATATATGGGTTGCCGCGGGAAGCACAAACGTGAGCAATGTGCCATTCATGGCGAATATGCCGACGGAAGAAGTGTTCACGGTACCGCTGAAAACGGGGGCAAACGGTTATGTGTCGAGCACGAAACCGCTAAGCTACGGAGGTAATATTATCGACCGCTTCAAGCTTACGTTCGAGGACGGCCGCATTGTGAAGGCGGAGGCTGAAGAAGGGCAAGACATTTTGCAGCAGCTGGTCGATATCGACGAAGGCTCGCATTACCTCGGAGAGGTTGCGCTTGTACCGCATGAATCCCCGATTTCCAGGTCGAATATATTGTTCTACAATACGCTGTTCGATGAGAATGCGTCTAATCACCTCGCGATCGGCAGCGGCTATGCCTTCAATATCGAAGGCGGCAAAACGATGACGCCGGAGGAGCTGGAGGCTCATGGCGTTAACGCGAGCATCACGCATAACGATTTCATGATTGGGTCCGCGGAGATGGATATCGACGGCATCAAGGGCGATGGAACTGTCGTACCGATTTTCCGCAAAGGGAACTGGGCGATTTAAAAAGAAGCGAATAGGAGAAGATGCCACAGCGTCAGTTATGGTGACGCAGCGGTATCTTTTTTTGCTGATTTTTTACAAATTCCAGGAAACTTCCCATCCGCCTATATGACATTTGTCATGTCCTCGTATTGACGTTTATGACTACAAGGACCTGACATTTTTCTTTACTATAAAGTTAGAATACTGCGATGGACGTCCGGTTTCTCTCCAGACGTCATATTGAGGAGGAAGAAAGCGATGACAGAGCCTAAACAAGCTCACCTGAAGAAAGAAGTTGCCCCATTTGAGAAAACAGATTTAAAGTCGAGTATCAGACAGCTTATTAACACCTTAGTGCCACTAGTGCTGCTCTGGTATGCCGCTTACTATAGTCTTTCGGTATCGTATTGGCTTACTGCTCCTTTGGTGCTGCTTACTTCCGGATTCGTCATTCGGACGTTTATCATCTTCCATGACTGCTGCCATGGATCGTTTTTCAAAAGCAAAAGAGCTAATGACATCATAGGTACCATAACGGGCGTTCTTACGCTTGTACCTTATAGACAGTGGAAAAATTCTCATTCCATTCATCACGCAACGAGCAGTAACCTCGATAAGCGCGGTATCGGCGATTTGTGGATTCTAACTGTAGAAGAGTATGCTGCGTCGCCGTTGATGCGCCGCATTGCTTATCGTATGTACCGTCATCCGCTTGTGATGTTCGGACTCGGACCAATCGGCGTATTCCTTATTCAATACCGATTCAATGTTAAAGGCGCCAGACGCAAGGAACGGATGAACACGTACTTGACGAATGCATTGATCGCAGGCTTGTATGCTTTGCTTGTTTGGGCAATTGGCTGGCAAGCTTTCCTGCTTGTACAAGGTCCCGTATTTTTCGTATCCGGCCTGCTCGGCATCTGGTTGTTTTATGTGCAGCACCAATTTGAGGATTCCTACTTCGAAACGGAAGACGAATGGAGCTACGTGAAGGCTGCGGTTGACGGAAGCTCGTACTACAAGCTGCCAAAAGTATTGCAATGGATTACGGGCAACATCGGCTTCCACCACGTTCATCATTTGAGCCCGAAAGTGCCGAACTATTATTTGGAAAAGGCTCATAATGCGACGCCGCCGCTTCACAAAGCGACGACCATTACGATTGGCGAAAGCTTAGAGTCACTGCAATTCCGCCTATGGGATGAAACGGACAAAAAATTTGTCAGCTTCAAGGGAGTTAAGCGCCGCCTTCGGAAGGTAGAGACTGCTGCAGAGAAGCTGAAAGCGACACGCCCAAGCTTACAAGGAAAATAAATACGCGTACGAACGTATATGATAAAATAAACATAACAACAATTGAAATGAAATGATTGAACGGGAAAAAGGGTGGACGGCCATGAATAAGTGGTATCAGATTTTTCACAAAAACACAGGTCTAAGCCCTTACGTTTGGGTCGTCTTCTGCATTTTGCCGTTTTACTTTATATTCCGGTCGTCCTCGTCGTACGAGGTCGTGTCGGGTATTATTATGATTATTCTGTTCTTCATTTGCTATCGGCTGTCCTTTGTTTCCAAAGGATGGCTCGTTTATTTCTGGACCAGCGTGCAAATTGTCATATCGATAGCGATGACTTTGCTGTTCAGCTATGTATATTTTTCAATTTTTCTTGCTTTTTTCATCGGTAATATTCAGAATCGAGCGGGCTTTTTCACTCTATATGCCATTCACATTATCAGTACGTTCGTGACCGTTAATTATGGCTTTGCCACGCAAAACACGCTGTTCTTCACGCAGTTTCCATTCATACTGATTAGTCTGATCGTTGTCATTCTTCTTCCCTTCAATACGTATAATCGGATTAGGCAAGGACAATTGGAGGGGCAGCTGGAGGATGCGAACAAGCGGATCTCCGAGCTGGTTAAGCTTGAGGAACGGCAGCGGATTGCACGGGATTTGCATGACACGCTTGGACAGAAGTTGTCTCTAATAGGTTTAAAGAGCGATCTGGCGGGAAAATTAATGACTAAAAACCCTGCACAGGCACAGGCCGAAATGATTGACGTTCGTCAGACGGCAAGGGCGGCGCTTAAGGAAGTGCGCGAGATGGTTACGCAAATGCGCGGAACCAGACTTGAGGATGAGCTGTTCCGCGTGAAGCAAATATTGAAGGCGGCTGAAATCGAATTTGAGCTTGAAGGCGATTTGAGGCTGGAAAACACCAATTTGCTCAATGAGAATGTTCTGAGCATGTGTCTTAAGGAAGCGGTAACGAACGTCGTGAAGCACAGTGGTGCATCCCTCTGCACCGTAGGCATCGAGTCCTCTCATACGGAGCTTGTTCTGCGAGTGAAGGATAATGGGATCGGAATTGCGGAGCAAGCCAGAAACTATAGAGGCCATGGACTGCAGGGGATGAAGGAACGACTCGAGTTCGTGAACGGAACCCTTGAAATCTCATCGAATGCCGGAGCTTTGCTCACGATCAGAGTACCGAATGTTTTGAGGCAGGTCTAATGCGTAGCCATGAAGGGACTGAGGGGTTATGATTCGAATCGTCATTGCCGAGGATCAGCGCATGCTGCTGGGCGCTCTCGCTTCGCTGCTCGATTTGGAAGAGGACATGAAGGTCGTCGGAAGAGCGGGCAACGGCGAAGACGCGATTAGGCTCGTTCATGAACATAAGCCGGATATTTGCATCATGGACATTGAGATGCCGGCGAAGACGGGACTGGATGCGGCCGAGGAACTGAAGGGACAGGGCTGCAAGGTTATGATTTTGACGACGTTTGCCCGTTCCGGTTATTTCGAGCGCGCGCTGAGGGCAGGGGTTAGCGGTTATTTGCTGAAGGACAGTCCGAGCGAGGAGCTGGCGAACTCGATTCGCAGCGTCATGGCAGGCCGGCGAATTTTCGCTTCCGAGCTTGTCGATGGGGCATACGGTCAAGAAAATCCGCTGACTGAGCGCGAGAAGGAAGTGCTCGGGCTCGTCGCGGATGGGAAAAACACGAAGGAAATCGCGAATGAGCTGTTCATTACGACGGGGACCGTCCGTAATTACATCTCCGTTATTCTCGATAAGCTAGATGTCAGCAATCGCATCGAGGCGATTACCCGGTTCAAGGAAAAGGGTTGGTTTAAATGAACGAGGCTGTATTCGAGGCAAAAGCTGAAACAATAATACGCTGTTGAGACGGTTAATACGTTCTCGGCAGCGTATTTTTTTTGCGTTAAGCTCGAGACGAAAGCTTGAGCCCCTGCCAGCGTCTAAGCGCAACCTTGATGAAACCGCTAACATGCCTTAGAATACTTGAAAAGGAGATGACAAGCATGATTATGCGGCTATGGCGAAGGAAATGGTTCGGATCACTGCGAAGCAAAATATTATCGGTGTTCGTATTGTTCATTTTGCCATTAATCTCGCTGCTTATCTATTACAACTTTTATTCCACCGAGGTGATACGTAATCAGGTGGCGCTATCCAACAAAAATCTGTTGAGTTTATATATGGGTCAAATCGACAGAGACTTGGAGGCAGTGGATAAATATTTGTTTAATCTCATTGCGCTGGAGCCTGACTTGCTCGTCTTGGAGCTTGAAGAAGGCAGCAAATCGGATATGTACAATATGGCCCGAATTCGATTGTTCAATAAGATATCCAGAGATGTTGTCTTTTATGGCAATGCGGAAATGTTTTTCATTTATTCCGACAAGAATCAGGATTTGATTGCGGCAGAGAGCTATCAGATGGTGTTTCAAGAGGAAGATCGACTAAAGACCGAAATCATAGCATGGTTTGGAAGGGAAGCGCCTCTTTTTGAGCAGCAGTGGTTTATTCATAAGGGCGATGCCTCTCCCTCGCTCTTTAGGGTCATTAAATACGGAAATGTGTATGTGGGAGCATTGTTCGACATCGATAAGCTGATGGTTCCGTTCGAGCAAATCAATTTGGGCGAGGAAGGCAAAATGATCATGCTCGACCGCGTCTACTTCCCAGTCAACTCAGACTCTTCGGTTGATCCTAAAGCCTATGACTTCACTCCTTCAGCTTCGGATTATCGGATGACGGGGGAGGACAAAGCATTTATGGTTGTTAGCGAGTCGTCGGAATTCGGCCAATTCGCCATAGCCGCGCTCATTCCAGAGAAGCAAATTTTAGAGAACATTCCTTACCTGCGCAAAATCGTCTTTTTTCTCATCGTGGGTACCGTAATCGTCATGCCGATCATTTATTTGTTTCTAAGGCATGTCGTGCTTGTTCCCATGAAACGGGTCGTGTCGGCTATGCGCAAAATCAAGTCAGGCGATTGGGAGGCGAGGATGGATCCGAATGCGTCCTCGGGTGAGTTTGCGATCATTAACGAAACGTTTAACAACATGGTTTCACAAATCAAGGAGCTGAAAATTAGCGTATATGAAGAGCAGTTGATCAATCAGAAGGCGGAGCTCAAGCATTTGCAGCTTCAAATCAATCCTCATTTTTTCCTGAATTCGCTCAACATTATGTTTCACTTGTCGCAGGCGAAAAATTACGAGCTCATTCAGGAGATGATTTTAAGCCTTGTGCAATATTTTCGCTACATGTTTCGCAGTCATTCATCGTTTGTGCCTATCGAGGACGAGATTGAGCATACGCGCAATTATTTGAATATTCAAGCCATGCGATTTCCGAAGCAGCTGACTTATCAGATCGCGATGTCGGAATCGCTGCGAGGCAGCTTCGTGCCGCCGCTAGTCTGTCAAACGTTCGTGGAGAACACGATCAAGCACGGGGTTTCGATGGATGGACAGATGCATATTTCGGTGGACGTTCGCGAAGACGACCGGGATCCTGCATATATGCGGATCGTTATTCGGGATACCGGTAAAGGCTTTGAGCCGTTCATTCTGCAGCATCTGCACAATGAAATGAAGCTTGGAGAGGAGCAAGGTAACCATATCGGAATATGGAACGTACGCAGGAGGCTGAGATTGCTGTATCCTAACGAGCAAACGGAGCTCAGATTCGAGAACGGCGAAGATGGAGGAGCTGTCGTGCGAATAAGGCTGCCATCCAACCAAAAAGCAGCCGCGGAGGTGAAGGGTCATGTATGAGGTATTGCTCGTTGATGATGAATTTCATGCGATACAGGGTGTTCAATTAGGCGTGGATTGGGGAAAGTATGACATCCATGCCGTTCATTCGGCCTATAACATACGACAAGCGAAGGAGATTATCGAGAAGAATCAAGTCGATTTCATGATTTGCGATATCGAAATGCCTGAAGGAAGCGGGATCGAGCTGCTGCAATGGGTGAGGGAGCATTATCCCGAGAAGGAATCGGTATTCTTGACCTGCCATTCGGATTTCGCTTTTGCGCAGCAGGCGGTTCAACTGGGCTGTCTAGATTATTTGCTGAAGCCGGTGCGCTACAGCGTGCTGGAAGCCGTTATCGGGAAGGCGCTCGGAAAGCTTGAGAAAAAGAGGCGGCAGGATGTGTTTAACGCCACATACGATCACTATTATAAGCTCTGGAAAACGCATCATCCGCTTATCATCGAACGCTTGGACGAGCTTGAGGAGAGTCGGTCAATCGTTGATAAAGTAAAGCAATATATTGCGGCGAATATTGATCAGGCGCTGTCCCGTAAAGATATGGCGCAGCATGTTTATTTGAATCAGGATTATCTGGCCAAGCTGTTTAAGAAAAAGACGGGAATTGCGCTTTCCGACTATGTGGTGCAGGAGCGAATGAAATTAGCGAAGATGCTTCTGTCGGGTACGCGCAGCTCTATAGGTGAAGTGGCAGGATCGGTCGGTTACTCGAACTTCTCCTATTTTACGAAAACCTTTAAGAACGAGTTCGGCATGACGCCTCAGGAATTTCGGGCCAGTCTATAAAGGGCTTAAAGGCAGACAGATCTTGCTTATCCGGCAAGGTCTGATTTTTTTTGCCCGAAATATAAGAATTTATAAGTTTCACACCTATAATCGGGCTTATATTTCACCGCGAAACGAGCTTTCCCGCCAAAGGACGGCGACAGCCGTTTACGCTTGCATGATCTGATTATTGCTAATAACAGGTCTGCTATTTGTTAGAGAGGAGTGATGGTACCTTGCTACAATGAGGTCAACCCCAACAAGAGGAGAGGAGCAAAAGTCGTGAAGCAGGCAGAAGCGGTGAAGCGGCAGTCGGTCGCAGGGAAAGAGAGATACCGGGTGACGCTCCCGGTCAGATGGAAGGAGTATCGAAAATACAGTGTCTTATTTCTGATGATGGCGCCCGGACTGCTCTACTTTATTATCAATAATTATTTACCGATGTTCGGCATGGTCATCGCCTTTAAGGATATCAACTTCGCCAAAGGCATATTGGCAAGCGATTGGGCTGGCTTCAAAAATTTCGAGTATTTATTCAAAACGAGGGACGCCTGGATCATTACGAGAAATACGATTTTGTACAACGGCTCGTTCATTATTATTAATCTTATAGCGGCGCTGGCGGTAGCCATTATTCTGAATGAGGTGCGGAGCAAGCTTCTCAAAAAATTTTATCAAAGCTTTATTCTGCTCCCCTACTTGATATCCATGGTTATCGTCGGCTACCTGGTCTATGCGATGCTAAGCATGGAAACGGGCTTTCTGAACAAATCGTTGCTGCCGATGCTCGGCATCGAGCCGATTGCCTGGTACAGCGAATCGAAATATTGGCCATTTATTTTGCCTCTGGTGAACATTTGGAAGACGGCCGGTTATCTGTGTATCGTCTATCTTGCCTCCATTGTGGGAATCGATAAAGAGTATTATGAAGCAGCTACGATTGATGGCGCCAACAAGTGGCAGCAAATTCGGAGCATTACAATTCCGCTCATCACGCCGGTCATCATGATTATGACGCTGCTGCAGATTGGACGTATTTTTTATTCAGACTTCGGATTGTTCTATCAGGTACCGTTAAATTCAGGAGCGCTGCTTGATACGACTAATGTAATCGACACGTATGTGTTCCGGGCGCTCATTAATTTAGGCGATATCGCAATGTCGTCCGCAGCAGGTGTCTATCAATCGATCGTAGGCTTCGCGCTCGTTGTTGTCGCTAACTTTATTACGAGAAAAATCAACAAGGACAACGCGTTGTTCTAAAAGGGGAGGGAATTCTATTGCAAGCAAAGGAACGTGCGTATCAATGGTTTATCAATGCAGTGATGGCCTTGCTGGCCTGTATGTGCATCCTGCCTTTCATCTTACTCGTATCCTCGTCCATTACGTCGCAAAGCATGATTATTGCCAACGGCTATTCCTTCCTGCCGCGCGAAATCAGCTTCGAAGCCTACGCGTACATTTGGAATGATGCGGAGCGGATCTTCAACGCATACGGCGTTACGATTTTGGTTACGGTGCTCGGTACGGTGCTGAGCCTTGCGGTTACGTCGCTGCTCGCCTATCCATTATCGAGGAAGGATATGCCCCATCGAAATTTTCTGGCCTTCTTCATCTTCTTCACGATGCTGTTTAACGGCGGACTCGTACCGGTCTACTTGCTGTATACGCAATTTTTTGAGTTCAAAAACACGGTATGGGCGCTTATATTCCCGATGCTGCTGACCAATGCGTTTTATGTCATGATTATGCGGACGTTCTTTCAAACGACCATTCCGGTCGAAGTGATTGAATCGGGTAAAATGGATGGTGCGGGCGAGCTCAAAATTTTTTACAAAATCGTTCTCCCCTTGTCGCTGCCTATCTTGGCTACAATTGGTTTGTTTCAGACGATCAACTATTGGAACGATTGGTTCAACGGATTGATTTTTTTGACCGATAGCCGCTTGTACAGCATTCAAAATTTATTGAATCGGATCTTGCTCGACGTGCAATATTTGTCAAGTATGGATTTCGGTACGGCGCAGGATGATCTCATGGCCGGGCTGCCTACGGAAACGATTAGGCTTGCGATCGCGGTCATAGGTGTCATTCCGATTATCGCGATTTATCCTTTTTTCCAGCGGTTTTTTGTTAAGGGTCTAACGGTTGGCGCAGTAAAAGGGTAAGGCTGACCCCGGCTTTTGTCCGGTTAAGCATAGATTAAACAGAGATCAAGGAGGGTTTTTGTATGCGAAAGAAGTTTCTATGGGGGATTGTTTTCATCCTGATCATTGCGGTCATCTCGGCCGGTTGTTCCTCCGGCAATCAGAACTCGGGCGGAAACAATGGCAACACGAATGCAGCATCCCCGAATGAAGAGAACGGGAAACAACCAGCACAGAAAGAATTGCCGCCTTACGAAATCACGATGGTCTTCATGGGGAATGAATCTCCGGATCTGGAACGTGTGGCAGGAGAATTGAGCAAGATTACGAAAGAAAAAATCAATGCCACGGTAAAACTTCAGCCAATCAGTGCAGGCGCCTGGTCGCAGCAGGTCAATCTGATGCTGGCCAGCAACGAGAAAATCGATGTCATCACGACCTCTTCCATCTTCGGATTCTCTACACAAGCCGCCAGCGGCCACCTTCTGCCGCTTGAGGATTTGCTTGCTCAATACGGGCAGGGCATTACCGAACTGATGGATCCGGCTTACTTGAATGCGGGAAAGATTAACGGAACCCAATACGCAATTCCGACCAACAAGGATATGGCAACCCAAGGCGGCATCATCATGCGCAAAGATTTGATAGACAAATACAACATCGATCTGGATAAAGTGAAAACGGTTGACGATCTGGATCATGTGTTTCAAATTATCAAAGAGAATGAACCGAAGTTAATTCCGATTACTACTAACACCACTTTTTCGCCAATAGATGTGCTGGCATTTTTTGATCCTTTGGTTGACAGTCTGGGGGTTCTTCCTGGTCATGACAATGATTTGCGCGTTGAAAACCTATATGAGCATCCCAAATACGCAGAGCTGTTAACTACAATGAGAAGGTGGTATCAGGCAGGCTATTTTTCAAAAGACGCAGCGACCACTACAGAACAACCGTACGAGGTTGTCAGAGCAAACAGGGCGTTTTCTTGGTTCAACGTGATGAAGGTCGGTTCTGCCGAAAATCAGAGCACCCGGACAGGCATGGAAATGGTAGCTTTACCTCTTACAGAAGCCGTATCCACAACATCTAACGTGACGGGCTTTATGCACTCCATTCCGAAGGGCTCGAAAGATCCGGAAAGAGCGATGATGTTCATGAACTTGCTTTACACGGATCAGGAATTGGTCAACATGCTGAATTGGGGCATCGAGGGCGAACATTACGTGAAGAAGTCAGATCATATCATTGATTATCCGGAAGGTTTCGATATCAAGAGTGTTCGATATAACATGAACAACAGCAGCTATATGTTCGGAAACCAGTTCCTGAATTATGTTTGGACGACTCAATTGGAAGACATTTGGGAGCAAGTCGACCAATTCAACCAAAACGCTAAAAAATCACATGCGTTAGGCTTCACGTTTGATTCCACACCGGTCAGAACGGAAAGCGGTGCCGTGAATAACGTCAAACAGCAGTTTAAGCTCGGGTTGGAGACGGGAACGCTTGATCCGGAGAAGACGCTGCCTGAATTTATCTCGAGACTGAAAGCTTCCGGCATCGACAAAATTATTGCCGAGAAGCAAAAGCAGCTTGATGCCTGGGCGGAATCGAAGAAATAAACAATAGAGGAAAAGAGGCAAGGAAGTGAGCAGCATTGGATATCATAGAGACGGAGATTTGGCAAATCTCCTATTTGGATTTATCGCTTCGTCTCATTGCCGCCGTCGTGCTAGGCGGATTGATCGGCATCGAACGCGAATGGAGCAATCATGCGGCCGGCTTTCGTACGCATATTCTGGTTTGCTTAGGCTCAGCTGCTATTATGCTGCTATCCATTTACGGCTTTAGTGAGTTTGCCTATGAATTCAATGTGCGGATGGACCCGGCGAGGCTTGCGGCGCAAGTCGTCTCGGGTATCGGTTTTTTGGGTGCGGGAGCCATTATGAGAACCGGAGTGAACGTATCAGGCTTAACGACAGCCGCATCGATTTGGGTAGTGGCAGCGATCGGGCTATGTGCCGGAGCGGGCTTCTACTATGGAGCCGGCTTGGTTACGGTGCTTGTGCTGTTCAGTCTGTTCCTGCTGAACAAGCTGGAGAAGCGCATGCATAACAAGCGAAGCAGTAATGAAGTGAAAATCAGGGTCGGAAATACGGCAGGCGGATTAGGAGCGGTAACTGACATTTTCGATTCGCAGGGCTTGAAAATCATTCAAATGGCGTTCGAAACGGAATATGACGAGAAAAACGATGAAAACATTCGTGTGGTGCGGATAAAGCTGCATAAGCCGAGCCCTAAGCAGCTAATGGAGGTGGTTGATGCGGTACTTGCATTAGAGCAGGTTAAAACCTTCGAAACATCCGATAGGCTCAGGGATTATAAAGGCTATGCGGGCCATGGCGCCTCAAGCTCGATCTAATACGCGAAAGAAGGAGCACAGAGCGTGAATATAGTGATGATTACCATCGACAGCTTAAATAAGCATTATTTGAAAGCTTACGGACAGTCCGTCGGGCTCGATGTTCATACGCCTAACCTGGATCGATTCGCGGCCAAGTCAGCCGTGTTCGATCGGCATTATTCGGGCAGCCTTCCTTGCATGCCGGCAAGACGGGAGCTTTACACCGGTACGCAGGAATTTCTATGGCGCTCATGGGGGCCGGTTGAGCCGTACGATGTGCCGGCAGCACGCGCCTTGAACGGCGAGGGCTATGTGACGCAATTTATAACGGACCAATTTCATTATTTTCAAGGATATAGTCACGGCTATTATGATGATTATCAAGGTTTTGAGCTTATTCGCGGCCATGAGCTGGATCAATGGAAGACGGCTCCCTTAACCGTGGAGGATCAGCCGTTTCTGAATAAAATACATTATAATCCGAGTCTGCCGGAGCCGTTCACTCGCGGCTCCTATGCGCGTAACGTGAAGGGCATGCAGGAGGAGAAGGATTTCTTCGCGCCAAAGGTGTTCACAAGCGCGGAGAAATGGCTTGAGGATAATCATATGCAAGAGAAGTTTATGCTCGTTGTCGACTGCTATGACGTCCATGAGCCGTTCCATAATCCGGATACGGTTGCGGGTATGTATACGGATGAGAATATACATGATCCTGCTCTTCCGATTTGGGCGCATTCGGGCCGAACGGACGAGGGGGCAAGCCTCTTGACGGATCGCCAGCTTGCTTATCTGAAGGCGCAGTATGCGGCAAAAGTTACGTTAACCGACAAATGGCTGGGAAAAGTATTCGATAAACTGGATCAGCATCATTTGTGGGATGATACGATGGTCATTATCACTTCGGATCATGGGCATTACATTGGAGACAAGGGTTTGATTGGTAAGCCGATGTACAACAACTACAACGTATTGGTCAATATTCCGCTTATGATCTGGCATCCGCAGGGCAGGCACAATGGCAGCCGCGTATCTGCGTTGACGTCAACCGTGGACCTTTATGCGACAATGCTGGAGGCGGGCGGCGCCCAGATCAAGCATAAGACGCACAGCAACAGTCTGCTTCCGCTTCTTAAGGGTGAAACGGATAAAGTGAGGGACTGGGCGGTATACGGCTATTTCGGCAAGGCTGTCAGCATTACGGACGGACTGCATACGTATCACGCTGCGCCAGACGAATCCGTGCCCGTATACAATTATTCCACAATGTTTATCAATCCGGTTGCTTTCTTCTTCCCGGGCTATGTGCCGGACGAGGTTGAAAGCGGCATGTTTCTGCCCTTCACCAAAGCAATGGTCTGGAAGTATGAAGCTAAGCTGCCGCAGCAATTCAAGAGCTTCATGAAGAGCGGATATACGACGGAACTGTATGATTTGGTGAAAGATCCCTTTCAGGAAAACAATTTAATAGACTTGGCTCCTGAACTGCTTGAACGAATGAAGAAGCTGCTGCTGACGGCGCTGTCGGAGCTGCAAGCGCCTGATGAGCTGTTCCAGCGCGTAGGTCTCCAGCGGAAACCGCTGTTAAAGTAATAGGCGAGATTCATAACTGTCGGAAAAGAAGGAATTAACCATAGTTCTATCGAATGAAATATTTGGAAATCTATCATTTCATTTGGAGGCTAGGGGTATGAAGAGAGGTAAGAAGGCTTTTGTGTTTTTGTTTACGGTTTGTTTAATGGCATTATCTTGTGCGCTGCCGGCTGCTGCAGCAGAAGTGCCGAAGGAGAATTATACGATTTCCGTTACGGAGGAGCTTGGGGAAGTGACGGAAACGTTAACGCTTGACGATTTTGGCGATATTTATGAAGATTTAGAAGTACTCTCTACACTCGTTCCTGAAAATGCGACATTAACCTTTTCGGCTAATACGGCTATTAATGTTGTGGTGAGCGGTTATTATCAGGAGGATGGAATTTTGATTGCCGACGGCATACCTTGGACCATTAAGGGTCAGCCGGAGCTAGTGAACGGTTTGCAGGCGGAAACGACGGCGACGGTGACGTTCTCGCATGGCTATCCTTACTATGAATTGTATGTTTGGGATGAAGCGTCAGGGGACTCGACGAGTTATTTCTTTAAAGTGAAAGAGGGAACCGCGCCAGCGGAGCAGCCGGATGCTTGGGCTCAATCGGAAGTGGACGAAGCGATTGCGGCAGGACTAATCTCGCAAGAGCTTCAGGGGAAGTATAAGGAAAAAATCACCCGCGCCGACTTTTCGAAGCTGATCATTAAGCTGGTTGAAGTGAAGGCGGGAATGACGATCGATGAGATTTTGGCAGAGAACGAAATGAGTCTGGAAGACAATCCTTTCACGGATACTGCGGTTAAAGAGGTTATCGCGGCGAATAAGCTTGGCATCGTTAACGGTAAAGGAAACGGCAAGTTTGATCCGAACGGCAGCATCACGAGGCAAGAAGCGGCTATCATGCTGACGAATACGGCCGAGGTACTCGGGTTCGATATTTCGGCGGAGACTTCCGCGTTCGCGGATAATAAAAGCATTGCCGCTTGGGCGAAAACAGGAGTGGACTTCGTCTCTGCTTTCGGCATTATGAATGGAACAGGCAACAATACGTTCACTCCGAAAGGCACTTATACGCGTCAACAGGCTTACATGACTATATCGCGCTTGAATAATGCTTTAGTAGAATAAATGGGTAATCGAAGAAACTGTCTCCGGTCCAGTTGGGCTGTACGAGACAGTTTTTTTGTGTGCAGGCATTGTATCGTGAAGAAAGCATAGTAAAGCTAAGATCTGAAACAACTCGAATTATTGAACATATTAATCGGTTATTTTAATGTAAGCGCATTCAATAAAGGTGTAAGATTAATAGGTAAATATTAGTATAAATTGAGGAGGAATGAAAGAAGCATGAGTACTCGATTAAAACGTAACATGTCGATGCTGCTGGCAGGTGCACTGGTCGTTACGACGATTCTGGGCGGCTTGCCCATTCAGCAGACCAGGGCGGCGCCGGCCTTGAGTGAGCCTTTTATTAAGAAATTCGACTTGGGAGCAGCGCCTGCCACAGGAAACAATTCAGGCGGTCCAACGATGGAAGGGTTTATAGGGGTTACGCATAGCACCTTGTACACGCCGGAGCTGGGCTATGGATTAGACATCGAACTGGCCTCGCGGTATCGTGCAGATCCACTGGCGGACGATATGTCCAATGATTTTGTACTGGGCGGCGTTGGTGCTCCTTTTACCTTTATGGCTGACGTGCCGAACGGAAATTATAAGGTAACCCTTTATGCAGGAGATTTGCTTCAAACAACTTCAACCTACAAAAATAATATATCGATTGAAAACGTTGTAAAGGAAGGCATGAGCGCAAGGAGAGAGGTAATCAGCAAGGAGTATGAGGCGACGGTTACGGATGGTCAATTGAATGTTCAAGTGACTGGCAACGGGACGTACAGTATTTTAAATGGCGTCATTATTGAAATGGTCCTGCCTTCGGTCCCGCAAGGTCTGGCGCTGACGTCGGTGACTGCAAGCGAGGCCTCACTTAGCTGGGAGAGCGCGCCTAATGCAGTTAGCTATAACATTTACCGTTCTACTGGAATGGAAGGCGAGATCGTGTCTATTGCTGAGCAAGTAAGCGGCGTGAGCTACACGGATAACGGCGTTGCCGCAGGCAGCAGCTATATCTATTATGTATCTTCGGTGAACGCGTTCGGACAGCAGTCCGCGTTAAGCGCGGCGAGCGAAGCGGCGATTATTCCCGCACCGCAGGCTCCTGCAGTGCCAAGCGGACTATTGGTCAGCAAGGTTACCGCTAGTTCGGTTACGCTGAGTTGGAGCGTCGCGGAAGGTGCGTCCTCCTATGATGTATATCGCTCTAATGCTGAAGGCGAATTTGTTAAAATCGGTATGGAGAGCGTCACCAGCTTTACGGATAACGAAGCGGATACCTCAGCGGTACAAAGTTATAAAATAAAAGCCGTTAATGGGGCAGGCGAATCGGAGTTTTCCGAGCTTGCGGCTAGCTCCGTTTACGTGCCCCCGGTCGTACTGCCGGATGGAGAGGTGAAGCGTTTTGATTTTGGAAACGGGGAGCTGGAGGATGGATATGTAGGAATATCCGAAGCCATCCCATACTCGGCGGATATCAAATACGGTTTTGCGGATACAACCAAGGTCAGCTTTGAGGACCGCCAGACGGACGACGCATTGCGCTCTGATTTTGCCCTCATTCAGGATACAGAGTTCATTGTGGATCTGCCGAATGCGGATTACACGGTTACTTTAATTGCAGGAGACGCTTCGGATGTGACGGATATCGGCATCCGAGCGGAGTCGATGGACAAGGTGATGCGCCTCGACAACAATGCCGTAAGGCCTGCAGGCCAATATTTGGAGATGAGCTTTGATATCGCGTTGGTGGACGGGCAGCTTAATTTGCTGTTCACTGGATCGGCTCCGAAAATCAACTCGCTCGTCATTACCAAACAACAGGACCGTCTTGCAGGAGAATTGCCGACTGTTTACATGGCCGGAGACTCCACTGTGCAAACCTATGATCCTTATTGGCTGCCACAAGCCGGCTGGGGTCAAATGATTCCAAGATTTTTCTCCAATGACGTTATTTTTAAAAATCATGCAATCGGGGGAAGAAGCTCGAAAAATTATATTAGTCAAGGACGCTTGGATGAGGTGCTGCGCGCAATCAAGCCCGGCGATTATTTCCTCGTCCAATTCGGACATAACGATGCGACCATTAGCGTTCCTGATCGTTACGCCGCTCCTGCGGACTATAAAAATTATTTGAAAACGTACGTTAATGGCGCGAGGCAGCGCGGAGCAACGCCGATTCTGGTGACGCCGATGGGCAGACGCAGCTTTAATGCGGAGACCGGAAAGTTCAACGTCAGCTTCCCGGAATATGTGCAGGCGATGAAAGAGGTTGCCCAGGAGCTTGAGGTTGATCTTGTCGACCTAAGTACGTTAAGTATCTCGTATTACGATTCTATCGGCGAAGCAGCAACCAAATCGGTATTTCTTCATACGCCGCCTGGCGTATACGCCGCTTTTCCAAACGGTTCAGCCGATGATACGCATTTTCAGGAATACGGTGCGATTCAGCTTGCCCGTCTTCTGTCCGGCGGAATTAAAGAGCTGGAGCTGCCGCTGTCCGCGTTGGTTGAAGAAATCGTGCCTCCAGCCGAGGTGCCTGTTAACCCGACTGGATTGGTTGCAGGCAGCATAAGCAATGCCGGAGCGTTTCTTATCTGGGATGAAACGCCGACAGCAGATATTTATAAGGTTTATCGCAAGCTTGCTTCGGCACCTGACAGCGAGTATGCGATGGTCGGAACCTCGACGATCCCGACGCTTTCCCTAGGCGGCATGCAAGAGGGACAGAGCTATCAGGTTCGTATTACAGCAGTGAACGGCAAGGGTGAGTCCGCGCCGTCAGAGCCTGTATTGATCGTAACGAAGTTTGCCAAGTACCGCTACGACTTCGGCCCGGTTGGCGCTCCTGTGGCAGACGGATATACTGAGGTAACCAGAGCCACCATCTACACGCCTGAGACAGGCTATGGCATTACGGACAGCACGGGCATGATCGATCGCGACCGCGGAGACGCTGCGGATAACCTGCGACGCGACTTTGTTGCCTATTTCGGCAACAGCTATGAGTTTAAGGTTGATTTGCCAAATGGTTATTATTCTGTGAAAACGTACACGGGCGATTGGATTGGCTCAACCCGTACGGTTGTTGCCATTGAAGGCAAGGACTACGGCACCATTTCATCAGGCAAGCAAAATATTGCAGAAAGAGTATTTAACATGATCGCTGTCAAGGACGGTCAGCTGAACATGGTCTTGAGCGGACAAACCGCTCATCTGAACGGAGTTGAAATAACGCCAATCTTACTAGCGCCAACCAGTCTAGTACTGGATGGATTGGACGTATCCGGCGACCCGATTACGGCTAAGCTTACCTGGACCGGAGTAGAGGGTGCCGCTAAGTACAACGTATACCGTAAAGCAACGGTAGAGGTAAGCGCGGTGCTGCTGGGCCAGACGACTGCAGCCTCTTACACGGACACGACTGCGGATGTCGGTCTTGAATACGAGTATTACGTTACCGCGGTTGATACAACAGATTTCGAGTCGGTAGCCTCCAATACTCTCGAAGTGTCTATGATTGATCCGAACGTGGAAATAGCGGGCGTTCCTACTGGATTGACGCTCCAAGCCATTAGTAAGAATGCGATCAGTTTAACTTGGAATGAGCTTGATGCGGCTAGGATGTATAATGTTTATCGCTCCAAGAAAGCGGACGGACAATTCGTTTTGATAGGCAAATCGAATACAGCTTCTTACACCGACAATACGGTGCTGACGACAATTCCTTATTATTATAAGGTTGCCTCGGTCAATGCCGGAGGAATTTCCGAGATGTCTGCTGCTCTCGCAACAGAAGCGGTTACGACACTTGTTCGTCAAATGGAATATATTGATCGGTCCCCTGCAGCCATCAAGACCGATACAGGCAATTACATTGGCTGGCGCATGCTGGGGCTGGATCCTGAAGCTATCGGATTTAACGTTTATCGTGATGGAGCTAAGTTGAATGCTTCCCCGATAACGACTAGCACAAATTTTGTTGACACTGCCGGTACGGATACTTCCGTCTACCATATCACTTCCGCCCTGAATGGCGCGGAACAGAAGGTAACAAGCGACTTCGGCGTTTGGCAGCAGCAATACAAGTCCGTTTCGCTGCAAAAGCCTGCAGACGGCTATACGAAGGACGGTCAGCCTTACACTTATGCGGCTGGCGATGCCAGCGTCGGCGATCTGGATGGAGACGGCCAATACGAAATCGTTATGCTGTGGTCGCCATCAAACAGCAAGGACAATTCGCATGCAGGGTATACGGGAATCGTATACATGGATGCATACAAGCTCGATGGGACACGGCTTTGGAGAATTAATCTGGGACCGAATATACGTGCAGGCGCTCACTACACGCAGTTTATGGTGTATGATCTGGACAGTGACGGGCGTGCAGAGGTATCCTTCAAAACGGCTGACGGCACGATTGACGGAACGGGCAAGGTGATCGGCGATCCAAGCAAGGATCACCGCAGCAGCGCAGGCTACGTTCTAATTGGAAACGAGTATTTAACAGTGTTTGAAGGCTCGACAGGCAAAGCGCTGTCCACGGTCGATTACGATCCGCCGCGCGGCAATGTTGCCGATTGGGGAGATGGGTATGGGAATCGGGTTGATCGTTTCCTCGCAGCAGTGGCTTACCTTGACGGTGAAATGCCAAGCTTGATGTTCAGCAGAGGTTACTATACTCGCACCGTTCTCGCGGCCTATGATTTCCGTGACGGCGAGCTGACAAAACGTTGGGTATTTGATTCAAATAAAGAAGGCTTCGAGTCTTATTCCGGCCAAGGCAATCATAATCTGTCTGTTGGCGATGTAGACGGCGATGGCAAGGATGAAATTATATTTGGAGCAATGGCCATTGACGATGACGGACTTCCACTTCATAACACCGGTCTTGGTCATGGCGATGCGATGCATTTGGGTGATTTGGATCCTGAACGTCCGGGCCTTGAAATATTCGGCGTTCACGAGCGTACCGATTCGCCGTATGGACTGGAAATGAGAGATGCGAACACGGGCGAAATCATATGGGGCATCAATACAGGATTGGATACGGGCCGCGGCATGTCGGCAGATATCGATCCGCGTCATCCAGGGGAAGAAATGTGGACCGCCAATATCGAGAACGCCCAGCACATTCCGGTAAGCGGTTTGTTCACGGCGAAAGGGAAACTAATCACGACCAACATACCAACGTCAACGAACTTCGGCGTATGGTGGGATGGCGACTTGCTTCGTGAGCTTCAAGATTATAACCGAATTGATAAATGGGATTACATGAATGAGACGACAGTGAATTTGCTAACGGCTGAAGGGGCATCCTCCAACAATTCGACCAAAGCAAATCCGAGCCTCCAGGCGGATCTCTTCGGTGATTGGCGCGAGGAAATTATGTGGCGTTCGGACGACAGCAGCGAATTCAGAATTTATTCAACAGTTGACGTGACCGACTATCGGATTAGAACGCTCATGCATGATCCTATCTATCGCTTGGGCATCGCTTGGCAAAACGTCAGCTACAATCAGCCGCCTCACCCGAGCTTCTACTTGGGCCACGGCATGACAACGCCGCCGCAGCCTAGCATTAGCTATGAGAATGAATTCATGCAAAGCATCAAAGTAACTGCTGCTGAAAATGCCAGCTCCGTTGTTGCAGGAAACACTCTGCAAATGGCTGCAGCTGTTATAGCAGACACAGCTGCTAGTAAATCGGTTACTTGGTCCGTAACGAACGAGGATGGCGGCACTACGACATCGGCATCCATCAGCATGAATGGCTTGCTTCAGGGGGTTTCTCCTGGAACGGTCAAAGTAGTGGCAACGGCAGCGGACGGTTCGGGAGTAATGGGTGAAAAGCTTATTACGATACTGAAAAAAGCTCCTGGAGGTAAGCCGCCGGTACATGACAGAAGCATTATCATCGAGGCGCAAACGGTAAACGGAAAAGCTAGTGCAGCTGTAGATGCGGAAGTGTTGAAGAATGCGATCGATGCGGCCTCCGGAAAAACCGTCGCCGTTTCGGTAAAGGCGGACTCATCGGCTGAGGAGGTGAAGGTGTTCATGCCTGCGGAAGCCTTCGAGGAAATGACGAAGAAGGATAAGTTTGAGCTTACAATCGAAACCGGCATTGCGAGCATAACCCTTTCAAAACAAGCGCTGGCAGGGTTGCTTGAGGACGGTCCGAAATCGATTCAATTAAACATTTCCCATGTTGACAAGGCAACACTTTCGGAGAAAGAGCGTCAGCAGGTTGGCGATTCCAATGTATATGATTTCAATTTATTCGTAAACAACGAGAAGGTTAATCATTTTGAGGGAGGTAATAACGCAGTAGAGGTTGCGGTACCTTATACGCCGGGCCCGGATGAGAAACCAGGCAAAGCCGTTATCTATTATATGTCCGACGACGGGCAGCTAGAGGCAGAACGCAATGCGAAATACGATAAGAAAACAGGCACAGTCTCTTTCAAAACCAACCGGCTTTAGAGTTGGAGCCTGATTGAGTAAGCAGCCAAAAAGAAGAGGCGGATGTTCAGCTATGCTGATCATTCGTCTCTTTTTTCGCGTTTTAGAACCGACTCGGTGCATTCAAATTCCCCAACATTTATTAACTTCGATTTATCGCAATGGCAGCACCTGCGGACCGTCCGGATAAACCGAAGCCTCCTGGGGCTGCGCAGGGTAGGCGAGCGAGCCTCGTTCCTCTAAGCTCGCTAAATCATTGGCTTTCAGCATAGCGTCTGACAGTGTGTAGAGCGTATCGCCCGCATATAGAATGCGGCGAATCGATTTCGTGTAATTGTAGCCGTATTGGCCGCTCTTCGCGAGCTCATCCGCAGTCAGATGCGTAATCCGGTTCTGCAGCTTGAAGCCCTCCTGCAAATCAATGCGATATACATATGCACCTTGATAAGTGAAATCGCCATAAGCAGGGAAGCTATCCGATTCCAGCTTTTCTTTGTTTTGGATCTCATGCAATTGTACGGGGAAAGCAAGAAGCCCTTTTTCCTTTGAAAACAGCAGCGCTTTATGATCACTCAACAATTCGGAGTGCGTGCCGCGGTCGCCGATGACTACCTTAAACTTTTCCTTCGGCTGACTGACGTCCGTGACGTCGAATAACGCAATCTTCAGCCCCTGGTAAAAGGCCATTGTATCATCCGGACTCATTCCCTTAGATGGAAGCTCGACCGTTTCTTTGCCGAAACCGATGATGTGGTTCTCGTCATAAGGGTGCAAATAGTCACTGTAGCCGGGAATTTTTAGCTGTCCAAGGACGGAGGGCTGCGATGGATTTCGCAGATCAATCGCGAATAACGGATCGACGTTGCGGAACGTGACCATATAGGCGCGGCTGCCCATGAACCGGACGGAGTAAATACGTTCGCCTGGAGCTAGACCTTCCAGCTTGCCGATTGTATGAAGCTTCTCATCCAGCACGTAAAGATTGTTCGTGGAGCCGGCCTCGCCGCTTGCCCACATATCTCCTTTCGTTGCAGCGATGCGGAAATAGCCGTTATGCTCATCCATAGAGAACTGATTCAATAGCGAGCCGGGAACCGAGCCGGCACCGATATAGACGATACTTCCTTGATCGAGACGGAATTTATGAATTTGCGTCTCTTGCTGGTAGATGTCACCGTTCTTAACATATTTGGGTATTGTCACGTATAAATGCTTCTCAGATGCATAGATGGTCTGGCCGGAGCCGAGATAACCGGACACCTGCAACGGCTGGCCGGCATCGTCCAGATCAAGAGCGCCAACGAGCATCATGCTCGTATCCGGCGACTCGGGGAAATAACGAATGGTGTCGAGCGGCAGTGATTGGAGCTTGTTGGACTGAGCCGAATCCCGATAGACCGGCTCGAATGAACGAACCAGCTCCTCGCCGTCTGCTTCGATGCCTTCTTTGATATACAGAGAATACGAGTGGTTGTATTTATTAGTCACGATATACAAGGCGCTGCCGATTTTGCGCGAGGAGATGTAGCTGCCTTCCTGCTCGGTCTCGCGCGTAAGCGTTGGTTCGCCGGAATCGGCCAGCTCATACACAAGCGTCTTCACTGTTGTGCGCGTCGGTACCGGCATCCATATACCTATTTTCTTTTCGGAGCGGGGAGCTGCCTCGATACTGCCTTCGCTGATCGCAGCGCCGCTGCTGACAGATTGATCACCGCCGCCGCTTGCAGGTGTATCGTAAGGCAAATTGACATTCTGCTGGCCGATTACGATTAGCCGTTTATTATCGACATAAAGCTCCTGCGGATAGAAGCCGTCCTCGTTGTCATACTCCAGCTTTGCCGCAAGTGCGGGCTTCGCAGGATCAGCAATATTCGTAATGAGCACACGCGAGCCGCTTAGCTGATAAATGAAGCGTCCGTCTGTTTTCGCCCAGTCCGCTTCATCCACGCCTTCGACCTGCACATTCGTCTGCGAGTAATCACTGCCGCCTTCGGAAGAGGGGGCGGACTCCGTCGATGCGCCTCTATCGGCAGCGGCAGAAGCAGCAACGCTCTCCTGCACGCTGTCAACGCCATATTTCATAGAGTAACCGCGCAGTGTCAATGAAGCCGATTCCATCAGCTCGCGCAGCTTGCCTGCCGAGCCGATGGCCGGAAGCTCAGCCGGATCATCGATCGTCACGATCCTCTTCGGACCGTCCCAGGCTACAATTGCGCCAAGCGCTTCGGACAGCGCGCGGAGCGGCACCATCGTAACGTCTCCAACCAATCGCGCAGAAGCCTCTAAGCGATTGCTCTTGCCGTTTGCCGTCATGTTTGGCGAGCCGACCGTAAGCGCAGCACTTCGGCCCTCCCGTTGCAGCGTCACGGTTTGCTTGCCATCGCTGCCTGTTTGATAACCAACCTCCGCACCGAGTGCTACTGCAATTTCCCTTAAAGGGACAATCGTGGTTCCTCTCTCGAGAAAGGCCGGCGCGGATAGGGCGAGTGTCGTCCCGCGCACGTCAATTCGAATTTCCGACTGCGCAGCAGCCTCGTTTTTAAAGGGGCTGCCTGCGGCGGGAGTCATGAGCAGCAAAAGCGCTAGAAGTAAAGCAACAGCAGATTTTTTTCGCATCGTTAAATCCTCCTATTTCGCATCAATATTGTATTTGATCGTTCATTCTCCAGTTACCCTCATAAACGAGCTGATCGGCATAATGGTTGCGAGATAACGGTTACCTTTCGAAAATAATTATTGATCGTCCAGCAGATTAGACTAGAAAATAGATCTAATCCCGCCAAACTAACCCATTCAGCAAACTTAGATCTAGAAACTAGCCTTAATACGTCGCACTTACCTCCAAACGCCCTCATAAGCGCAGCACTCACCCAAATTAGTCTAGAAAGTAGATCTAACCCCGCCAAACTAGCCCATTTAGCTAACTTAAATCTAGAAACTAGACTTAATACGTCGCACCTCCCGCCAAACGCCCTCATAAGCGCAGCACTCACCCAAATTAGTCTAGGAAATAGATCTAATCCGACCAAACTAACCCATTCAGCAAACTTAGATCTAGAAACTAGCCTTAATACGTCGCACCTACCTCCAAACGCCCTCATAAGCGCAGCACTCACCCAAATTAGTCTAGAAAGTAGATCTAATCTGGCTAAACTAGCCCATTTAGCCAACTTAA
>NZ_JAKGAP010000024.1 GCF_021532375.1 Paenibacillus alkaliterrae | reverse complement strand
ATCTAGAAACTAGCCTTAATACGTCGCACCTCCCGCCAAACGCCCTCAATAGCTCACCACTCACCCAAATTAGTCTAGAAAATAGATCTAATCCGGCCAAACTAGCCCATTCAGCAAACTTAGATCTAGAAACTAGCCTTAATACGCCGCACCTCCCGCCAAACGCCCTCAAAAGCGCAGCACTCACCCAAATTAGTCTAGAATGTAGATCTAATCCCGCCAAACTAGCCCATTCAGCAAACTTAGATCTAGAAACTAACCTTAATACGCCGCTTCTCCCGCCAAATGCCTTCAAAAGCGCAGTACTCACCTACATTAGTCTAGAAAGTAGATCTAATCCCGCCAAACTAGCCCATTCAGCAAACTTAGATCTAAAAACTAGCCATAATTCGCCGCTCTCTCACGCGCGCCGTCGTAATCACAAATACATTTGAGCGGCTTTCGTTGTTATACGATAGGTTCGTATACGCTTTTCTCCAGATGCTTGCTCAAGAAGTTCCTGTTGCAGCAGCTGGTGCAAGTATTTGAGCGCTGTGCAGTGGCTTACTACAAGCAGCACTTCAACCTCCTTTGGGTTAAAGGCTGCTTCTTGTCCGCGTCGCTGAGCCCATCTTATGATTTCACGCTCCTTTAATGTTAGCTTGAGATTGGAAGAATCGGCACGACCGATGCCATAGAGCTTGCCGAGCAACTGCTGTATGAATTGCTGACATTGGCGAGGTTTCTCGATCACATCATCAAAGGAGAAGCGTATAACGATCCAATCATCGAGGACAAGCTGGTTTTGCCGAAATCGATCGTCACCGAACTTGCGTCGTGAGGCATTTCTTTGATGTGTGCGAAAACCGTCGATTTCGATGGAGATGCGATAAGGCGGGCGAATATATGCGAAATCGAGAAACCGACTGCCGTCTCGATAATCATTCACTTCATACTCGGGATGTAAAAACTCGAAGCTCCCAACCACCTGCCACCACACTTTAAGTGCAAATTTTTGTTCTCCGTGGTCATCCCTTTCAATTAAGCGACTTCTGCGCTCACTTGTCGGCTCCCGCAGCTCCTTATGCAAATCGAGCCATTCGCAGTAAGCTCGTTCTGCAATCCCTAATTTACAAGCTGCTTCAAAACCCGCTTCAACTATGTCCATTCGATCCTTCATCATCCACGTTCAGCTCCCATTGCCTAATCATAAAAAAACACCGCTCTTCCTCGAACGATCGTTCGAAGAGGAGCGGTGTGCTTCACCTAAAATAATAATAATCGATTAGTATGCGGATGTCACGCTGGTATCGCTTAGCTCCCTCTCCTTGATGCTCTGCCAGGTGGCGATTAAGAAAAAAACATTTTAAACAGCTAACGAAAAAACTGTTCTCAGGGTCTTATTGACCTGTGGGAGCAGTTTTTTGTATGGGCGGATATCTTCTGCATGAAAAATCTGTATACTTTAGTATATATGACAGTCTAGCAAGAATTAAGTATGATAATGACAGATGGTAGCTGATTATGTTATTTTTTTTCGGGAAAAAGGTAAAAGTTAGAAGGAACCCCATCGAAGATTGTCGAAATATAGTAATAAAGTTGGATTTACATAATCGAAATTTCGAGGTGCTGTATGAACGGTTTATGCAAGTTCGCGATTGTCTTGATTCTTTCGCTATTTATAGCTGTACCCTTTCTTTCCACATCGGCTCATGCCTTATCAAATGCATCTTCTATTGCGATTTCGGAGTGGGAAATGATGTGGGAGGAGGATCTTGAAAGGACGGTTCAGGATGTTGCATCTAAAGACAATTCTATCAAGTGGATGAAGTTCTCTTTCGGTGATGATTTACCGATCAAACCAACACATATTCAATCAGGATGGTTGAGATTTAAACTCCCGACGCTTAATCTAATGAGACCGGCTTTATTGATTAGTAATCTAACCGGCAAAGAAGTTGCTATTTATATTGATAATAAAGCTGTATATGAATCAAAACGAAATTATCCATACTTTCGAAATGAAATATTACTTCCATTGAATTCAAATGAGATGGGCAAAATAGTATATATTCAATTACATACAAATTCACAGATATTAGGCTTAGAGGACCTAATAAAAGTTGGAGAATATCAGAAATTAAGCAAGGACTTTATGAAACATGATATGTTCGATGTAATTTTGGGGGCAGCATTGGTTTTTATTTCCTCAGCTATGTTTTTATGCATCATTTTTCTTAATAAGTCGTTCTTGGCTAGTTGGACATCTCTTTGTGTTATTATTTTTTCAATAGGAATAATGATTATAACTTATTCTCCTTATCTACATACCGTATATAAGCAGTACGGATTCGTATCTTATTATATGTTTGATATCGCTGGCAGTTTGTTAATGCCTTCTGTTTTTATCTTTTTTGGTAAAATATTTGGCAGAGGTCCATATGGTTTAATAACACTTATTAAAAATGTTCAGATTGGTATAGCAGCGTTCAATATAACTTTTCTATTTGTTTCTTTCACTTCAGAGAAAGCCACATACTACTATCAAATGACTACAATATTAACATTTGGCGGGTCTGTGATAATTGGTAATCTGCTTTTGTTTATTTTTTTAATTAAGTTTTGCTTGCAAAAAAATAAAGAAGCTATTATTTTAACATCAGGATTTGGATTGTTTGCTTTAATCGGGGTATTAGAAATGATATGGTATTTTATTCGCGATATGAAGTATGATTTGTTTTTATGGAAGTGGGGAATTCTTAGCTTCATTGCATCGCTTGTTATCATATTGACAAGAAGAATACTTCAAAATTATGAGCAAGTGATACAATATTCTAAGCAGCTTGAAATATTCAATAATGAGCTTCAAAGATCAGAAAAGATGGAAATAATAAGTCAATTAGCTGCTTCTATAGCTCATGAGGTACGTAACCCGTTGCAGGTTACAAGGGGTTTTCTTCAATTACTGCGTGAAAAAGCTGCGAACGATAAAGAAAAGGGATTTATGGTTTTGGCAATCAATGAATTGGATCGGGCATCGGAAATCATCACAGATTTCTTAACTTTTGCCAAGCCTCAACTTGAACAGACAACACTCTTGAATATTGCTGAGGAGCTTCATCAGATCGAAGGAATATTACTTCCATTAGCAAATATGCAAGGCGGAGTAATAACGGTTGACTTAGAGGATAATTTATATGTACGAGGCAATTCTTCTAAATTCAAACAAGCACTTATTAATATCATTAAAAATAGTATTGAAGCATTTGATAAAGAAGGTATTATTGTTATTAGAGCTTATTTGGATAAAAACGCAAAGGAAATTCTTATAAGTATTAAGGATAACGGAGAGGGAATGAGTGAATTTGATTTAAAAAGACTTGGTGAACCCTATTATTCCAAAAAATCAAAGGGAACTGGGTTAGGATTAATGGTTACTTTCCGTATAATTGAAGTTATGCAAGGGAAAATAAAGTTTTTTAGTAGTAAAGGGATGGGGACTGAAGCTGTTATTCATTTTCCTCCGGCAAATAAATAGCGCTGACTGCTCTAATAGGAGCAATCAGCGCTTGTTTTTTATAATCTTAAATCCACATTGCACCTTCAACATTATTTTCGATTGTCACCTCAGCAGGCTTCTGGGGAATTACAAGATAATACTTGTTAGCCGTTTCTTCTACGGCTTCGATTTCGATTGTATCCGGTACATCGATACCAAGCTCTTCTTTAACAGCTGCTTTCGGATTGGCGAGAAGTTTCTTCTTGAATTCGGCGTCTTCCCATGCTTTTTGAATAATTTGATCCTTCAACGTTTGTTCTGCGGTCATAATAATGATCACCCTTCCGGATATGTATAAGATTACCATTACTAGTCTAACATGAGATGTCGACAAAATCTACATAAAAACACGAATTTTTGACAAAAATATGAGCCTTAAGAAATAGTCGTATAGATACAGGCCCTAGATTACACATAGCTCATCTGAACTTTCTGACTGTTCATACTCCCGATAATTTGGTATACTCTTTTACACGATGTACAAAGAAGAAAAGAGGCTAACTATGTCGCAAGATTCCAGACCACTGTACAGCAGGATATATAAGGAATTAAAAAACAAGATAGAATCCGGGGATTACAAGGTAGACGAACAGATTCCTACAGAAATTGAGCTCGCTGAAATGCACGGAGTAAGCAGAATTACATCAAAACGTGCACTTATCGAGTTGGAGCGGGAGGGGTTGATATATCGAAAAAGGGGAAGCGGCAGTTTTGTAAAAAAACTCGATAACCGCTCTCTCTCGTCGATCTCGGAAGGCAAGATTATATCGATGATTTTGCCTTATGTAGCGGCCAACGGTTTGTTGGGTTATATTCATGGCGCGACGGACTACTTGGACGATAAGGGGTACTATCTCGCAATCCATTCGAGCAATTGGAGCAAGGATAAAGAAAAAGAGTTGATATATAGCCTGCCCCGGCGCGGAGTGTCAGGCATTCTTCTCTACCCGGTCAGTACTTTGAAGAACCTGGACGCGGTATATTCGTTGTATATGAACCGACACCCGATTGTGACGATCGACCAGTATTATGACAATGTTCCTGTGGGAAGCGTAACTTCTGACAACTTCAATGGCGGCTACATGGCTGCGTCTAAGCTGATTGAACTGGGACACAGGCGTATTGCCTTTGTGTCAAGCATTAATCTTCAATACAGAAGCTCTGTCAGGGACCGATTCTACGGTTATTGCAAAGCGCTGCAGGATGCGGCTATTTCAATTGATGGAGATATTATCGTTGACGATTTTATAGATAAATACGAATCCTCTGAAAAACAGGAATTCATTCAATCGCTAATAGACCGTTTGTTGGAGAAGGGTGTTACTGCGATTCAAGCAGAACACGATCATTTGGCCGTAGACCTTGTGCGTACGGCTGTGGAACGAAACGTAATGGTGCCGGAAGACCTGTCAATTGTAGGTTTCGATAACCACGAGATTACCGCAAATATCGAAATACCTGTTACGACGATCAACCAAAATTTTTATGAAATCGGCAAGCAAGCGGCCGCGATGCTTGTGGATCAGATCGATCAGGGAATCGCGCAACAGCAAAACAAAGTAGAGATTGAAGTGGAATGGGTCGGCCGGCAATCAACTGGGCCTGCCAATTACACAAACGTATGATCGGAAAAAATATAGAAGCACAAATCTCAGCCATTTATGCCCCGCCTGAAGAGGCAGGGGATAAATGGCTGATTTAGTTAAAGGTATAACTTTTACTTTTTAAAATAAAAATATGTTATGACAACATATTTACAAAAAACATTATACAGAATATAATGGGAACAAATCCCCCCGTTATTGTTATACTTAATGCTTCTGGGGGCTGCACTCTAACTTTCCAATGCGCAGAAGACAGGAAGGATTAGACGACATGAAGGCGCTTACGCCAAACGAGGAGGTGAGCCGAGAAAGGCAAGGAAAGAGCGGGTCATTTGAAGTGCATTCTAAAATACGTTCAAAGGGGTAATCGTATGCCAAAGTTGAAAGCGCTTAATTTATTTTCTATCATCCTTGCTTTTGTACTTATTTTTTCGATTATAGGTTGCAGCAGCGGTAACAGCGCAGAGGGAGAAGCTCCTGCGGAAACCGCAACAGAAAAGCCGACTGAAGATACGAAAGCTCCAGCGGAAGAACCGGCCGAAGAAGTAATCGATATGCAAGGCAAGCCGATCAAGATTGCAGCATGGTGGAGTGCCGATCCGCGGGCAGTTGCCGAAGCGGATCGCGACGCTTTTGCTCAAAAATCGATTGAAGTGATCGAGCAGGTTGAGAAGAAGTACAATACGAAAATTGAGTTTGTGACACTCGACTACAACCAATTCGTGGAGCAATTCACGACGACGTCCTTGGCCGGCGAGCCGATTGCAGACATCGTACGCTTGGAATTGTTCTGGATGTTCCCGAAGCTTGTGAAGGACGGCTTCGTAGCTCCGCTTGAAGATTACATTGCGATTGACCAGGCGAAGGTTCCGGCGTGGATGATCGAGGGCGGCACGTACGAAGGGAAACAATACGGGCTCGTAGAAAGCTCCCCTTCCGGTTTTGGTGTATGGTATAACAAAACATTGTTCCAAAAGCTGGGCCTTGAAGATCCTTACCAGCTGCAGCAAAAAGGGGAATGGACTTGGGAGAAGTTCGTAGAAATCGCGAAGAACGCAACGAAAGATTCGGACGGCGACGGCAAGGTGGACACCGTTGGTTTGAGCGCCGGAGCTAGAGATCTGTTCAATATGTTCGTCTATACGAACAACGCTTCGGTTGATGTAGCGGAAGACGGAACTCCGAAATTCTCGTTGGACAGCCCGAACGCGATGGAAGCTGCACAAGCTTTCTATGACTTGTACAACACGCACAAAGTTGTGGATACAGCTGGCGAGCAGTTTGTTAATGGCAAGGTGGCAATGACGATTCACTTTACGTGGGAAATTGGCAACTACAAGCAAAACATGACGGACGAGCTTGGCTTCGTGTTCTTCCCGAAAGGTCCGAAAGCAGAGAAATATACGACTCATACACCGTTCGGCAACATGTGGGCTGTATCGAAAATGTCCAAGAATGCGGAAGTTGCTGCGAAGGTATTGGACGAAATGACATTGTGGAGAACCGTTTATCCAGATGTTCAGGATATGGTCAACGAATCGCAGCAAGCGACGTATCCTTCTGCCGAGATTGTCGACACAGTAAGACAGATGGGGAAAAACGTGGAGTACATCAACTACACGGTATATCCGGAAGCTACTGCCATTCTCGATGAAGCTACTAAGAACATGGCCGAAGGAAAAGAAACGCCTGCAACGGCAATTGAGAAGATCAAACCGCTGTTGGAATCTTCGATGAAGCAAATTTTGGAGTAATTTTGAGGTAAGTATCATTTAACGATCTCTTGCGATGCGCCTCCATGCAATCAAGCTGGAGGTGCACGTGTAAGAGGAAGGGGAGCTTCGATTGCGCCAGTCATCTAACATTAAAAAGTTTCTAGCGACCTGCTGCTCTGCATTGATGGCAGCAGGGTTGTTGGCGAGTGCGCCAGGCATTTGGGCGGAAGAGAAGGCGGCTGAGACGGGTGAATCATCATTGGCAATTGAGAAGGCGTTTCATGCGAACGGATACGACCGTTATCTCGACCGGTATATAGATGAGGCCAAGCCGAAGCAAGTCATTCGAGTTGAAGCTGAGCATTACGAAGCCGTTGAAGGGATGGAAGCCGGACCATTCGAGGACGGAAACGGGAAGAGCGGCGGTGCCGTGCTTGCCGATGAAACAGGCACCATTCGCTGGAAGTTCGAAGTAAAGAACGCCGGGCTCTACAACATCAAACTCCGCTATTTCAATGTTTCCGGGAAAAATTCGGATATTGAACGTGAGCTTCGTATTGATGGGCAAATCCCGTTCGCAGAAGCGAACAGTATTTTTTTGCAACGAACCTGGAAGAGTGAACAGAGTGAAGTTGAACGAGATGATCGCGGCAACGATATTCGGCCGAATCAAACGGAAGAGTCGGTCTGGCAAGAAGTTGCGCTTCGGGACATAACAGGATATTACGAAGAGCCTTATTTTTTTTATTTTAGCGAGGGGATTCATACTCTATCATTAACCTCATTAAAAGAGCCGGTAGTTATCGATTGGATCGAACTATTTCAGACGGAAAAAATGATTGATTATAAGGATCAATTGGACGTATATAAGCAGAACGGTTATGGGGAAGCTTCCAATGCTTTCGTTAAATTGCAGGCTGAAGACGCCGTATTGAAGTCGAGCTCGACACTATATCCGATCATGGACCGTACTCCAACTACAGAGCCTTATCACGTTTCGAAAATGCGCATGAATGCGATCGGCGGCTGGAATTGGAGAATGCCTGGGCAGTGGATTGAGTGGGAGATTGAAGTGCCGTCAAGCGGATTATACCAAATTGCGCTGAAAAGCAAACAAACTGCCAATAGAGGGCTTTCATCAACAAGGGCGCTGTACGTTGACGGGAAGATTCCATTTAGAGAAGCTGGCAGGCTTTCATTTGAATACAGCGGTGACTGGCAAATGAAAGTGCTGGGCCCGGAAGACCAGGATCCTTATTTGTTCTATTTAACGGAAGGGAAACATCGTCTGCGGTTGGAGGTCACGCTCGGGGAGCTTGCTCCGATATTGCGGACCGTGGAATCCAGTGTATTAGAGCTGAATTCGCTTTACCGTAAAATCATTAGCTTTACCGGTGTGGTACCGGATCCATTCCGGGATTATCAATTGGAGAAACGGATTCCGGAGTTAATAGACGGGTTGCTTCAACAGAGTGAGACGATCGATGGGGTTGCTGCCTTGCTTGAGGGTTATGACGGAAAAACGAGCGAACGGACAGCGTTGCTCCAAGCATTATCGTATCAGTTGAAGGATATGGCTGAACGTCCTGAAACGATTCCGTCGCGTCTGGAGCCTTTCAAGACGAATGTAGGTGCGCTCGGCACGTGGATGATGCAGGTGAAGGAACAGCCCCTGGCTATCGACTATTTGTTAGTGACATCGCCCGGCGCAGATTTGCCGAGAGCGAAAGCGACCTTGTTCGAAAAAATTGTCCATGAAAACGCCTCGTTCTTTGCTTCTTTCTTCGAGGATTACGCCAGCGTCGGTACGGTCGAAAATGAAGAAGAAGCTGTTTCCGTATGGGTACTAACGGGACGAGACCAAGCACAAACGTTAAAGAAAATGATCGACAACGATTTTACATCAGAAACGGGCGTTCCGATTAAACTTCAGCTTGTTTCCGCTAATGTACTGCTTTCCGCAACGCTTGCGGGTAAAGGTCCGGACGTGGCGATACAGGTGGGGAACGATGTTCCGGTCAATTTTGCGATGCGCGGCGCGCTTCAGGATTTATCCGAATTTGAAGACTTCACTGAAGTGATCAAGCGGTTCCAGCCGAGCGCGATGGTTCCATACGAATATTTGGGCAAATACTATGCGCTGCCGGAGCAGCAAATATTTCCGGTGCTCTTCTATCGGGAAGATATACTCCATGAGCTCGGGCTAAACGTACCGGAGACGTGGGAAGATGTTTACCAAATGATCCCGGTGCTGCAAAAGAACAACCTGCAGTTCGGTTTACCGCAGGCAACGCTCGATGCATCGGCGGTAACGGATCAGATGCCGCCAAATCCGACATATACTATGATGTTGAATCAGAGTGACGGCGAGTTATACCAGAATGACGGTAAATCCAGTGCCCTTGATACGGAAGTGTCGATCCAGGCGTTTCAAAAGTGGACAGAATTGTATGCGAACTATAAGCTGCCTATCGCGTTTGACTTCCCGAACCGGTTCAGAACCGGGGAAATGCCGATTGGGATTGCAGATTATTCGACGTACAACCATTTAAGCGTCAGCGCGCCGGAAATCCGGGGGTTGTGGGACTTTGCGCCGGTGCCGGGCGTTCGTTTGGATAACGGAGATGTACGCCGTGAAGCTCCGGGACGCGGATTCGGCGTCGTCATGTTTAAAGATGCCAAGCATAAGCAAGCGGCGTGGGAATTTATGAAATGGTGGACCGCGAAAGAGGCTCAGGTGGATTTCGGCCTTGAGATGGAAGGGCTGATGGGCATTGCCGCCCGTTACCCTACAGCAAATATGGAGGCGCTCCAAGAGCTGCCTTGGCCTACAGCCGACTTAACGAAGCTGATGGGTCAATGGCAATGGGTGAGAGGAATTCCGGAGGTTCCAGGCGGTTACTTTACGGGCAGACATCTGGACAATGCGTTCCGAAGAGTTGTTTTACAGGGGGATGACGCCAGGGAGACGATTGACCTATACGTCCGATATGTGAATGAAGAAATAACGATCAAACGAAAAGAATTCGGGCTTCCACTAGAGAAATGAGGGGATTCTTATCCAAAGCACAGCTCGTGAACGTTCCGTTGTGAACGTGCAACCCCGGCCAAAGTCGACGAAATTGAATACTTTGGTACAAGACATGAAGTTAAGCAAGCATTCGTATATATTGTTGGCGCCATTTTTTATCATTTTTTTCCTGTTTACTGTGCTTCCCGTCATGATGTCTCTGGCGCTTAGCTTTACGAATTTCAACATGCTTGAATTTCCGCGGTGGACCGGATGGGACAATTATGTGCGGTTATTCGTGAAGGATGATGTGTTTTTAATCGCATTAAAAAACACGTTTTTATTCGCCGCGATTACTGGTCCTATCAGTTATTTGGCTTGCTTTATTTTTGCATGGCTCATCAATGAGCTGCCTCCGAAAATTAGGGCATTCATTACACTAATCTTATACGCACCGTCCATTGCGGGCAGCGCGTTTATGATTTGGCAAATTATGTTTAATGGGGACTCGTACGGGTACTTCAATGCATTCTTAATGAAGTGGGGCTTCATCACGGAGCCGATCCTTTGGCTTCAAGATCCTAAGTACATGCTTGGTATTGTTATGATTGTTCAGCTATGGTTAAGCCTCGGCACAGCGTTCCTTGCGTTTATCGCTGGTCTCCAGGGCATTGATCAAACGCTGTTTGAAGCGGGGGCTATGGACGGGATTCGGAACCGTTGGCAGGAGCTTTGGTTTATTACGCTTCCATCTATGAGGCCGCAGCTCATGTTTGGAGCGGTGATTCAATTGACGACTTCGTTTGCGGTTGCCGAAGTCAGTATTTCTTTGACGGGCTTCCCGAGTACGGATTATGCCGCGCATACGATCGTCACTCACCTTATGGACTTCGGTACCATTCGTTTTGAAATGGGATACGCTTCTGCTATAGCCACTGTGCTGTTCGGGCTTATGATTGGAATGAATCTTGTGACACAGCGGCTTTTAAAGAAAGTGGGGGAATAAGCACAATGATTCTTCGGTGGTTGTTGCCTAAACGTCTGAATCGTTCGATCAGTGTGGACATTTTGCTATTTCTAATGATCGGCAGTGTAGCTGCTTTCATGGCCTTGCCGCTCGTCTTTGCCATTAGCAACGCGTTTAAGCCTATGGATGAAATTTTCGTGTTTCCGCCTCGGTTTTTTGTTAGAAATCCGACGTTGGATAACTTTTTTGATTTGCTGCATTTGTTTAATGATTCCTGGATCCCGTTCTCCCGGTACATGTTCAACACGGTGTTTGTTGCAGTCGTTGGGACAGCGGGCCACGTCATTCTGGCATCGGCTGCGGCTTATCCGCTCGCGAAACATCATTTCCCGGGTAAACAATTATTGTTCAGCATGGTCGTTCTCTCCCTCATGTTCTCGCCTCACGTAACGGCAATTCCGAACTACATGACGATGTCATGGGTAGGGCTGATCGACAACTATGGCGCGTTAATATTGCCTGCTTTCGGATTTTCGTTAGGTTTGTATTTAATGAAGCAATTCATGGACCAAATTCCAGATGTGTTGCTTGAGGCAGCGAAAATCGATGGCGCAACCGAGTACCGGATTTTCTGGACGATCGTTATGCCGATGGTCAAGCCGGCTTGGCTTACGCTCATTTTGTTTTCATTCCAACGTTTGTGGGCTGCAAATGCCGGCGCACAAACGTTTATCTACAGCGAACAGCTGAAGACGATGGATTACGCGTTCAGCCAAATCGTTCAGGGCGGGATCGCCAGAACGGGAGTTTTCGCAGCTGTAACGTTTCTTATGATGATGGTGCCGATCGGTGTATTTATTTTGACGCAAAGCAATGTCATGCAAACCATGTCGACCTCGGGCATGAAGGATTAAAGAGGGAGGGGACAACATTTTGAAAATCAAAGGCATCCTTGGGGTCCTCATTGCCCTGCTGCTGTTTCCAGCTTTTCCGAAAGAAGCTTTCGCTTCCGCATATCCGGGGTACATTTATTCCTATGACAAAGAGGCTCACCCTTCCCCCTTGCCGTATGTTTCGTCCAGAACGATCGACGGCAAGCAGTTGAAGGTGGGGGCGTTCCGTTCGCCTAACGATATTTTTATCGATAAGGACGGGGCTTTGTACATTGCTGATACTGGTAACCACCGAATCATTGTCATTGATCGGGAAACGGAGCAAGCCAGGGTAATCGATAGATTCCAAAATAATGGAACCGAGGACCATTTCAACGAACCGCAAGGCGTGTTTGTGGACTCGGAGAATGAACACATTTTTGTAGCAGATACATTAAATAGACGCATCGTCGAGTTGAGGAAGGACGGAGCTCTCGTCAATATCGTTGAAGAGCCAAAGTCAACGCTCATCCGGACCAACTTTCAATTCGCGCCTATTAAGCTTGTGATGGACAAGGCAAAGCGAATGTATGTTGTCAGCAAGGGATCGTACGAAGGACTTATGGAATTTGACGGGGACGGAAAGTTTGTAGGGTTTATCGGGACAAACCGGGTTAAGTTCAACCCTATTGACCTTCTCTGGAAACGGATCTCAACGGAAGAACAGCGGGAACAAATGGTTTTGTTCGTTCCGTTGGAGTTTAACAATGTCGATATTGATGAACATGGTTTTATGTACACAACTACATCGGAAGTCGGTTCGAACGAGCCGGTGAAACGATTGAATCCGTCGGGGGTCGACATTTTGCGGCGCGAGGGGTTTCATCCTCCGAAAGGCGATATCCAAATTACGCAAACCGGCAGCGTGACAGGAGGCTCAACATTCATCGATGTAGATTCCGAACGGGCAGGGATTTATAACGCTCTCGATTTTAAGAGAGGCCGTATTTTCACATACGATAAAGATGGCCATTTATTGTACCAGTTTGGCGGAATCGGCAGTCAGCTGGGAAGGTTTAAAGCTCCATCGGCGCTTGACTCGTTCGAAGACAACATCTATGTATCGGATCGAATGCTTGGAACCGTCACTGTGTTTGAACCGACGGTTTACGGCAAAGCCGTTCGCAAAGCTGTGACATCCCATTACGACGGAAACATGGAGCATGCTGCAGAAGCTTGGAATGAAACGCTGCGACTGAATCGAAATAATGAGATCGCCTATATCGGTATAGGGAAAGCGTTGTTAAAGCAAGACCGCTACGTCGAAGCGATGGCCCACTTCGAATTGGGAAACAATCGCAGCTATTATTCGGAAGCATTCAAACGGAACCGTGAACTATGGTTGGAAAGAAATTTCGGCTATATGGCAGGAGCGATTGCGCTTGCGGCCGCTGTTTACATGTTTGTCAGAAAAAGGTTCAGAACCTCAACTGCGGTCAATTATACGGATGCGGGAATATGGAAAAATCCGTTCTACACCGCTATCCACCCATTTAACGGATTTTGGGAAATGAAATATGAGCAAAAGGGCAAGGTCGGAATTGCCTTTGGCATACTGCTCGGACTTTTTGTTGCGATCGTTTTAAAGCGGCAGTTCAGCGGATTTATAGTGAACTACAACGATCTTACTGAATTTAACAGCTTTGATGAACTGAAATTCGTGATACTCCCGTTCCTGCTTTGGTGTGTGGCCAACTGGTCGTTAACGACGCTTATGGAAGGCGAGGGTTCCTTCAAGGATATCATCATGGCTACCGGTTATGCTCTTCTTCCTTTAATAATCGTTTATATACCGCAGCTTGTTTTGAGTCATGCCGTGACCGCGGAAGAAAGCTCCTTCTATTACTTGCTAAATACAGTTGCCGTACTTTGGTCGCTATGGCTATTATTTGTGGGCACGATGACGGTGCATCAATATACGCCAGGCAAAACGATTGTCACGATGCTGCTTACGATTGTAATGATCGGTATTATTCTGTTCTTATCCTTATTGTTATTCAGTGTGTTGCAGCAAATGTTTTCCTTCGCAATATCCATATACAACGAAATCATATTCCGCATGTGAAAGGGGGGGATAGCGTGAAAAAAACCGGAATTATGCTATTAGCCGTCTGTGTTCTCGCGATGGGAGTTGTAAGCTGGGGATATGTGAAGCGGCAAAACACCGGTTCTAATCATCAGGAAACCCTTGCCGTTTCAGCGGATGCGGAAGGTAACGCAGTAACAAACGTGGTCCCCTTATCCGGCACGGCTTTGGAGAATGGCATGATCGAAGCGGCAAGCAATGAAGCTCTCTCCTTATACATTCATCCGGCAACGACCGAAATTGCCATTCTTGATCGGGCATCGAACGAAATGTGGTACTCGAATCCCCAGGATTTGAAGTCCAATGAGAAGCTTACTCCGCTTTATCAATCCTTGTTATCATCACAGGTGAAGCTTTCCTATTATAACGAAAAGGGACAAGTCAGTACGTTTAACAGTTTTGACGACAGCGTGAAAAAAAACCAATTTGAAATCGGGAAAGTGGATCAAGGCGTGAAAGTAACTTATACGCTTGGCAACGTAATCAAAGGATTGGATGTTATTCCGCTCGCAATTAGCGAGAAGCGATTTCAAGAGGAAATTATTGAAAAGGTCGAAGACGAAAAGATTCAGAAAAGTATCATTTATAAATTTGCATTCGATAAAGATAATAAGGTCTACACGCCTAGACCGATGCAGCCTTTCGTGGTAGAGGAAGTCGCAGGAATATTGGAGTCCATAGGGTATACCAGCGAAGATGCCGCTTATGATAACAAGGAGAACGGGATGGAATCCATTTCGTCAGCGAAATCGATTCAATTCAAGGTTTCGGTCGTCTATTCATTGGAAAGGGATCGTCTTTTCGTATCCGTTCCGACTAACGAAATCGTGTACCCTGAAAAATTTCCCATTCTTTCACTTCATGTATTGGAATATTTCGGCGCTTCAGGCTTGGAAGATCAAGGTTATATGTTCGTCCCGGATGGTTCCGGCGCGCTTATTCACCTGAATAACGGGAAAACGGCGACAGATCCTTATAAAGCATCTGTTTACGGTGAGGATGCTGCGATCGTTCAGAAAGAGAAGATTCAAGCGAACATGCCGATCCGGATGCCCGTCTTCGGGATCGTTAAAGGACGTCATGCTATGATGGGAGTCATTGAAGAGGCGGAGGCGTTAGCGAGCATAACGGCAGATGTAAGCGGCCGGAACCATACCTATAATTATGTGTCATCTCAATTCGATCTTATGGCAGCGGACCAAATTTCGCTGTCGTCCGGTGACCAGAAAAGCGCAATTCCTGTATTCCAATCCCGCATTTATGAGGGAGATCTTAAGATAAGCTACAGCTTTCTGAACGGAACGTCAGCATCTTACTCGGGCATGGCGAAGCTTTACAGGGAAAGACTTGCGGATCAATACGGTTGGCAGCGAATCTCGGAGAACACAGAGCTTCCTTTCGTATTGCAAGTTGAAGGGGCGTTTCCGCGGAAGCAATCGTTTCTTGGCGTCCCGTACGAAAGTCTTGAGCCTTTAACGAAATACAAGGAAGCGGCTGAAATCTCTGATCTGTTACTGCAAGAGGGAATATCGAATATTCATCTTCGCTACTCGGGATGGTTTAACGGGGGCATTCGGCACGAGTCTCCGAAAGACATTCAGTTGGAGTCGAAATTGGGAGGAACCCGCGGCTTTGAGGAATTAAAGCAATTTTCGAATGAAAACGGAATTACGTTATACCCTGATGTTGCTTTCCTGAGAAAGCATAAAGGCTCATCGGATGCGGCAATGTTATTAAACAAAAAGAAAGCCAAGGTCTATGAATATAGTCCGGTTTATTATCTTGAGGACAAAAGCCGGTTCTTGCATTATGTGCTCTCGCCTTCGGCGCTGGAGCCTGCTGTTGAAGCTTTCGCAAAACAGTATAAGCATCTCGGGGTAACGGGGTTGTCTTTACGCGACCTTGCGTCTGACGTCAATTCCGACTTTAAGACGGAAGCGATGGTTGACCGGCAGCAGTCGAGAAACGTTGCGGCGAAGCAGACGGAAAAATTGGGATCAAGCGTGGAGCGAATGATGGTCTTAGGAGGAAACGTGTATGCGGCTTCTTATGCCGATATCATCGTCGAAGCGC
This sequence comes from Paenibacillus alkaliterrae, assembly GCF_021532375.1. Lineage (GTDB taxonomy): Bacteria > Bacillota > Bacilli > Paenibacillales > Paenibacillaceae > Pristimantibacillus > Pristimantibacillus alkaliterrae. Next base: position 60,921 of record NZ_JAKGAP010000024.1, on the reverse strand, counting down.
CGCTTCATAGCAGTCGGTATGCGATTCTGGATGAGGATGTTCCGTTCTACTCCATGGTACTCCATGGGTATGTCGATGCAGCAGGAAAAGCATGGAATATGGATTTGCAAGCAGGACGCCAAAAGCTGCTGAAAGCGCTGGAAACGGGTTCAGCAGTTTATTATGATTGGTTTTATGCGGAGCCTTCTGTCGTTAAAGATACAAAGTACGATTACTTATTCTCTTCCTATTATAAGGATTGGTTGAACGAAGCTTCAGAGTTATATGAGGAAGCGAATCTGGTTTTACAAAACGTAAGGGGACAAACCATTCAATCGCATGAGAAGCTTGCAGAAGAAATATATCGAACGACTTACGAGAATGGGTTTGCGATTATCGTGAACTACGGGGATCAAGCGGCTGCGATTGACGGAATTCAAATTGACGCTGAAGGTTACTGGGCGGGAGGTGACTAAATTGTTGAAGAAAAATTTATCGTTGGAGCAAAGGAAAGCATGGTACGGCGTATTGTTTGCGGCCCCGTGGATGATTGGGTTTGCGTTTCTGTTCCTGATCCCGCTGTTCCAGTCTTTCCGGTTCAGTATCAGCACATTAAAATTAGCAACAGGCGGTTTTATAACCGAATACGAAGGACTTGCGAACTTTAAAACTTTACTGTTTACTCACCCGACGTTCAACCGAACGCTGGTGGAAGCGGTAAGCAAGATGTTGGTCAATGTGCCGATCATTATTATTTTCAGTTTGTTCGCAGCCGTTCTCCTCAATCAGAAGTTTAAAGGACGCACGTTGGCCCGCGCGATCTTCTTTCTCCCGGTCATTATTGCCTCATCGGCGATAGCGGGATTGGATTCGAATAATTTTATCGCTAACGTTATGCAATCTGCGAGCGGGGCGGCCGAAGAAGGCGGCAATTTCCTGCAGAGCTTCGAGCTGGAGAAGATGCTGTTGGATTCGGGCATGGCCAAAGGCTTCGTCTTTTATTTAACAGGTGCGGTGGATCGGATTTATGAAATTATTAGTTCATCCGGCGTGCAAATTTTAATTTTCCTGGCGGCTCTTCAGTCCATCTCTCCCTCGTTGTACGAATCTGCGAAGATGGAGGGCGCAACGGGTTACGAAATTTTTTGGAAAATTACGTTTCCGATGATGACTCCGTTAATTTTGACGAACACCATTTATTCCGTTATCGATTCATTTAATAACAACTCCATGAGCGGGTTGATCTCCAAGACCGCTTTTGCACAATTCGAATTCGGTCACAGCGCAGCAATGTCATGGATCTATTTCTTAATCATCTCCTTGCTATTGCTCATCATTGGCTGGATCATCTCTAAGAGAGTATTTTACTACGACTAGTTCGACAGGGAGGTGCGGGCCATGCAAACGAGATTACAAACGATTCAGAACTCGATCAAGCATGTTAATCCGTTAGATACCGTCAAGCGGTGGAGCTGGATCGCATTTCGCGCTCTGCTTGTCACGGGCTTGTGTTTTATTATTCTGTATCCGCTGATCCAGAAATTGTCCGTTGTGTTCCGCAACAGGAGCGATATGTATGACCCAACGGTACTATGGATTCCTAAAAGCTTCACTTTGGACAATGTGATTAAGGCAATGGACACCATGAATTATTGGATTGCTTTTAAAAATACGCTTTTCATCTCCGCGGGTACAACTCTCCTGCAGGTGCTTTCATGCGGTCTGGCGGCGTATGCGTTCGCCCGCTTGCGCTTCTGGGGAAGCGAGGTGCTGTTTTTCCTGGTCATCTTTACGATCGTTGTTCCGCCGCAAACCTTGATGATCCCTACGTATTTAACGTATCGTTACTTTGATTTTTTCGGGATTCTTGGGTGGTTCGGACTGGACGGCATCAATTTGATTGATACGGTGTGGCCGTTTATTATGTCTTCTTCTTTAGCCGCCGGCTTGAAAAATGGTCTTTACATCTTCATTTTCCGCCAATTTTTCCGGGCGATTCCGAAGGAACTGGAAGAAGCGGCTTATGTGGATGGCTGCGGGATAGGGGCCACATTTTTTCGCATCATTTTACCGAATGCGGTACCGGCGTTCATTACAGTTATCCTATTCTCTTTCGTATGGCAATGGAACGACAGCTACTTCGTTTCGCTTTTCTTTAATAAGGAGCAGGTGCTTTCGACACAAGTGTCTGCCTTAACAGCGCAAATTTATCAAACGATTACGAACGATCCGCTGTATGTGTCGATGATTTTAAATACCGGAACGCTGCTTGTCTTGGCTCCATTGATCATTATGTATATTTTCGTACAAAGATATTTCGTGGAAAGTGTAGAACGAACCGGTATTGTCGGATAAGCATCCAACATGGGCATTTGGAGATGGCTCGCAAAATATTTATGGATTTAGGAATATATTATTCTGAAAGCCCTACTTGCCGGTTGGTTTTATAATTCGAAAACGGGACTGTAAGACAGTCAGGGGGCGATTTGAATGCATCGTAAGACAGCGCATATTATATCCCACACTCATTGGGATCGGGAATGGTACCTTCCGTTTGAGAAGCATCGTTTCAGACTGGTGCAGCTCATGGATGAGTTGATTGAGGTTTTGGAAAATAACGCGGATTTCCGAACCTACCACCTCGATGGGCAGACGATCCTCCTTGAGGATTACTTGGAGGTTCGTCCCGACCGTCGGGCGCAGCTCGAGAAGCTGATTAGGGACGGACGGATTCATATCGGCCCTTGGTATATTCTGCAAGATGAGTTTTTAACGAGCAGCGAAGCCAATATTCGAAATTTATTATACGGGCACAAGGATGCCGCGCGGTATGGGAACATATCCAAGCTGGGTTATTTCCCCGACTCCTTCGGAAACATGGGACAGGCTGCGCAAATTTTAACGCAAGCCGATATCGTGACGGCGGTATTCGGAAGAGGTGTCACCCCGACGGGATTCAACAACACCGTAGATCATCAATCGAATTACGAATCGCCGTATTCCGAGATGATCTGGCAGTCTCCTGACGGCTCGGAAGTGCTGGGCATCCTGTTTGCGAATTGGTACAGCAACGGGAACGAAGTTCCGAAGGATGAGGAAGCAGCGAAATCGTTCTGGGAGTCACGGTTAGCCGCTGCCCAAGCATTCGCGTCGACCCCTCATCTGTTGTTCATGAACGGGTGCGATCACCAGCCGGTCCAGAGGGATCTTCCGGAAGCGCTGACTGCTGCGAAACAGCTGTTTCCGGACATTGAATTCGTGCATTCGAATTTCGATGATTATATCGCCGCTGTTAAGGAGAATCTCCCAGAGAAGCTGCAAGTCGTGAAGGGCGAGCTTAGGAGCCAACGTACGAACGGGTGGGGCACGCTTGTAAACACGGCTTCCTCCCGGATCTACTTGAAGCAGGCGAACGAAAAAGGACAGACCTTGCTGGAGAAGGTGGCCGAACCGATGGCCGCGATGGCTTATACGGCAGGCAAAGCCTACCCTCATCATTGGTTTGAATACGGGTGGAAGACGTTAATGAAAAACCATCCGCATGACAGCATTTGCGGGTGCAGCATCGACGAGGTTCACCGGGAAATGACGGCGCGCTTCGAGAAAAGCCTCCACGTGGCGGAATCGATTGTGGAGCAAAGCGCCGAATATCTTGAAAAACAAATCGATACCCGGTTATACGAGCCGTACGGCGCATCCGCATTGCCGATCGTCGTATGGAATACGACCGGATGGGGGCGAAGCGGTGTCGTTCGCATAAAGCTCGACGTGGACCGCGTATATTTCCGTGAAGGCATCGGCTTTGACGAGATGCGCCGAAGCATGAAGCAATTGCCGCTCGGACAAAGAAAATTGGTTGATCCGCAAGGGAAGACGATTCCTGCTTCGGTCAAAGATTTGGGGATTCAGTTCGGCTATGATCTTCCGGATGACCAATTCCGTCAGCCGTACTTCGCAAGATCGGTAGAGCTGGAATTCGAGGCGGCAAATGTTCCGGCCCTCGGTCACCTTGTTTACGCATGGGTGGAAGGCTCCGGAAGCGATGATGATGAGAGCACCCCATTGCTGGTCACGGGAGAACGGACGATGGAGAACGATTACGTTCGAATTGTTATCGCGAATAACGGAACGTGGGAATTGACGGAGAAAAAAAGCGGCCATACGTTTAAAGGACTCGGGGTATACGAAAACACCGGGGATGTCGGCAATGAGTACATGTACAAACAGCCGGACGGGGACGTTGCCCTTACGACGGAACACCTCGCCGCGGACATTCGGCTCGTTGAGAATACTCCTTACCGTGCGTCGTTCGAAACGGTTCATGTGATTCAGGTACCCGAACAGGCTGATGAACTTCTGCAGCAAGAGCGGGAGGAGCTGGTTTGGTTTACTCAACGAAAAGCGAGCCGCTCGCAGAAATTTGTTCCTATGGAAATTAAGACCAGGATTACATTAGATAAACATGCGCGAGGAGTGCTCGTGAAAACGACAATCGACAATACCTCCAAGGATCACAGGCTTCGGGTGTTGTTTCCTTCCGACTTACATAGTGCGACGCATTATGCGGATTCGATCTTCGAAATCGCGGAACGGGACAATGAACCCGCGCCCGAATGGAAAAACCCGAGCAACTGCCACCATCAACATGCATTTGCGAGTGTCTACGACGGGCAGATGGGATTAACGGTAGCGAATAAAGGTCTGAACGAGTACGAAATTCTGAGGGACGGCAGAAACACCATTGCCGTTACGTTGCTTAGAGCAGTCGCCGAATTGGGCGATTGGGGCGTATTCCCGACGCCGGAGGCTCAATGCCAAGGTACACATACGGCGGAATATATGATCTTCCCTCATAGCGGCGATCCGAAGCGGACAGGGGTATACGCTGAGGCATATCAATTCCAGGTCCCTTGGACAGCTTTGCAATCCGGGGTACACGGCGGCACAATCCCGCCCGTGCATTCCTGGATGCCGTGGAGCGGAGAGACGCTCGCCTTCTCATCGTTGAAGGTTTCGGAGATGACAGGCGACATCGTTGCAAGATGGTATCAAATGGGGGCGATTCAAGAGAATTTATCGGTGCGGCCTCAATTCCCATTCGGAAAGCTGCACACCAGCGATGTCCTCGAAAGAAGGAAGGAAGCCGTTCCTGCCGTTGCAGACGGAAATTATATACTGCCTGTCAAAAAATATGAAATCATAACCCTAAGTATGGAAATCAAAGGAAATTGAAAAATATCCCTTGCTTACCGAATGGAGAGCAAGGGATTTTCCAACTCTGAAGTGAAAGTACCCGCAGGCATGGAAGTCATTGCTGCTTTTTCCTTTTAGATTGTCACGCCGAATCCCGCGGAATCAACGCAGCGGAAAGCTGAATTTTTTCACTAGGCGAACCGGGACGCTCGATCCGGCGTTGAAGCGATTCGATAGCGCGGGTGCCTAACTCCTCTTTGCAAAGGTTGACTGTCGTCAACCGCGGAGATGCTAAGGCGGCCGCTTCCACGTTGTCGATGCCCGCTACGCGGCATTGGTCCGGGATAGACCATTCCATCTGCTGCAGTTTCCGCATCCATTGAAGTGCGATGTCGTCATTGGCACCGATCCAAGCATCCGGCCGCTCCTCCGGGGGAAGATGGGCGAGTCGCTCCGCTGCGGCGTCTTGCCATCCGCCTTCTTCATAAGAGAGCTCCCACTCGAACAGCTTCGTTTCCTTGGAACCGTAACGTTCCACGGCAAGCCGAGCACCGATACGTCGTTCGGCAAAGCTGACGGATCGGCTATTGTCACCTAGAAATACGATCTTCCGGCATTGCCGGTATAGCAGATGGCGCGTGACCGTGATTCCCGCTTCGATATTGGCATGATTCACCGAATCGCAAGCGAGCAGCGGCTCGCTGTGGTCGACAAGCACTAACGGCTTGCCCGTGCGGGCCATCCGCTGCAGTGCATCGTATGGATGAGAACCCAGTACAATCAGGCCAAGACAGCTGCTCCAATCCAAATGCGGCGCTATCGCTTCCTGAGGAGATTGTGCGGTTTCGGGAGAGGACGAGAAAGTTTGGGATACAATGACATGGTGCCATCCCCTTTCGTTGCATCCGGAGATCAAGCCTCCCAAAACCCGCTGCCAGTAGTAAGGCTCACCTTGATTGGATTGATTGATAAAGATCAGGACAAAGGAAGAAGCGGTGCCGGCGGCAGTCGGGAACGTGTTATCCTCCTGACGCGGAAGCTCATAACCCAGCGTCCGGGCGAGTTCTAAGACGCGTTCGCGCGTCGTTTGGCTTACGCCGGATTTCCCGCTGAGTGCCCGGGAAACGGCGTACTTCGATAAACCGAGTTGATCGGCTATCATTTGGATCGAAATTTTACGGGGCATATGAATCTCCTTGACGATTAGTACTAAAGGATTTAGACTGAAAGTAACATAACGTTATTGTAATATATAATAACAAAAATAACAAATATGAATATTCGGAGGCAGCTATGAAAATATTGCTCTTTTACGATGAAACGTTTCCTTATGAAGGAGCGCGCCCCGCGCAGCAGGTATTGAAGGAGGCTTCCGCGTGGGCGGAAATCAGCAGCGCGGATGCGTTGTCAGACCGATTGGCAGAGGGAGGCTGGGACGCGCTCGTTCATCTGCATGGATCCTATTTTCCTAAATCGGCATGGAAATCCGTGAAATTGCATCTGGAGAGCGGCGGCGGATTGGTTCATACGGGAGGCGTTCCATTCCGCAGACCGGTCGTTAAGGACGGCAATGCTTGGAGGGTCGAACGGGAGCAAGTCGCGTATCATCAGCTGCTGAACATTCACGACGCATTGCCAGTGGATGTCCATAAAGTAGAGCGGGTGGTCGCTTCCAGCGAATTTGCGATTTTTCAGGGCAGCGAAAGCCTCTTTGGGATCGAACCAACTTGGGGATTGACGCTTCATCCGACGAAATCAAGCGATATTCCAAGCGAAATGGGATCCGGCGGTCCGATGGATGCTCATATTTATCCGTTGCTCATCGGGGTTGACCGTGACGGGAGGGAGAGAGCCGCCCCAATCGTGTTGATCGAGAACACCAAAGGCGATTATGCCGGTGGGCGTTGGGTACTCGTCAACCAAACGTTGCAGGCGCCATTCTGGAGCGGCCGCGGCCTTGAATTGCTAAAGGAGCTTGCCGAATTTGCTGGACGCGGTGTAACCGAATTGTGGCTGAAGCCTAGTTATGCGGTTTATGAGGCAGGCGAACAACCCCAGCTGACGCTGCAAGTACAGACGCTGTCCCGCACTTATGCAGTCAACCGGAACTGGTCGTTTGAGCTGTCAGTCGGACACGAGGGAAAGGCTCCGATCTGGACCGGAACCGTTCAAGCTCATACGGGGACGGACAGTCGGGATTTACAGCTGCTGCGTATTCCCGTACAGGTTCGGGCGGAAGCTGGCCTTTACCGGGTCCGCTGCGAAGCTAGGTCGGATGTAGGCGATGTCCGTTTGATGACGCAAGCGTACTGGGGCATGGACCGGGAGCTGCTGCAGAGCGGGGAGCTGCTGGAATGCGGCCGCGATTATTTCATCCGCGGCGGCCGCCCGATGCCGATTGTCGGAATGACGTATATGACCTCGGATGTGGCGCGCAAGTTTCTCCATCTTCCGAATGTGGACCGCTGGGAGCGGGATATGGCGGAGATGAAGCGCGCAGGGATCAACCTGGTTCGCACCGGGATCTGGACAGGGTACCGTTCGATTATGTTCGCTGACGGACATGCGGCAGAAGATATTATGCGGGCCATCGACGCTTTCATCTTGACGGCGAAGAGGCATGAGCTTGAGGTGACATTCACCTTTTTCTCGTTCGCGCCTGAAGCTTGGGAGGGCGTCAATCCGTATTTGGATCCGCGAGCCTTAGAAGCGCAGAAGCGGTTCATCGCTTCCATCGTCTCCCGCCATCAAGGAACGAAGAACGTGCATTGGGATTTGATCAATGAACCGTCCCTCTTCGATCCTGCACGGGTCTTCGAAGGGCCCCGCACCTTAGCGGACCGATTTGAACGCAAGGCGTTCTCCGATTGGCTGCAGGAACGCCACAAGAACGATATAACGCTGATTCAAGAACGGTGGAACATGACACCCGAGCAGCTGCCGTCCTTCGAAGCGGCGATGCCGCCTGACCCGAACGATACGCAATTCGACAGTGTGCTGCTTCCGAAGAAGTGGGCGCGGTGGCTTGACTATACATTGTTCACGATGGAAATGCACAACCGCTGGGCATCGGAGTTGACCGCCGCAATTCGTCGTTCGGATCCTAAACAGCTGGTGACGGTCGGGCAGGATGAGGGGCTGGGCGCTCAAAGGCCGTCACCGTTCTTCTATGCTCCGGCTGTGGATTACACGACGGTTCACAGCTGGTGGCTGATGGATCAACTGGTATGGGACGGCATCTTCGCAAAGACGGCCGATAAACCGAATTTGATTCAAGAAACCGGGATCATGCATATCCAAAGACCGGATGGCATTGCGAAGCGATCCGAAGAGGAGCTGCGCAACATTCTCGAACGGAAATACGCTTATGCGTTCTCGACCGGCGGTGCCGGAGCCGTTCAATGGATTTGGAATATTAACTACTTTATGAACAACGCGAACGAATCGAATATCGGTGCGCTTAGAGCCGACGGCACCCAGAAGCCGGAGGCGGATATCTCTTACGATTTCGGCCGATTCATGGGCGAAATCAGCGGACTGTTCGAGGGACGCGTGCTGGAAGATGTGGCGGTCGTCTATCCGTATTCCAACGATTTCTCGAACCGCAAGCACGCTTTCCAATCCACCGCGCAGGCAATAAGGGTACTCACTTACGGGATGAACATACACCCTCGAGGCATCGGGGAGTATCAACTGGAGGATCTTGAGCGGGAGCCTGCCAAGCTGGTTATCGTGCCAAGCCCGCATAACTTCAGCGATGACGCTTTTGATCGGTTGGCCCAGCTCGCGAAGAGAGGAAGCACGGTACTCTGGACCGGTCCGCTTCGCAGAGATGCCTACTGGGGCCCGGCCAATGAACGGCTCCAGGCTGAAATCGGCGAGACGGTACACGGCAACGTGCTGCGTGAGGAAGCGCTGCTGCTGAACGGGAAGCTTTACGCAGCATCATTCGGGGATCGCAAAATCGGCACGGTTGCCATTGATATTCCGGTTAGCGGCGGAAACGCGGCAAACAATAGCGGAGCGCTCAGTCCAATCACAGCGAAGCTCGGGACGGGCCGCTTCATCTGGTGTCCGCTTCCGCTTGAGCTGAATGACCGCTGGGAACCGATACAAGCGTTGTATACGGAAGCGCTGCGCATATCCGGTGCCGTATCTGAGCTTGAATGGTTAAGCGGCGGGGAGCTTCCGGGAGTATACGGGCGAAAGCTTCAATTTGCTGAAGGATGTCTTTACATTTTCGTGTCCGAATACAGCAGCGATACCGACATTCAGGTGCGCGATCCGCTGACAGGAGCCGATTATGCGTTTACGTTGGATAGAGAAAGAACGGTTATGTTTGCCGCCGACCGTGAAGGACGATTGCTGTCCGTATACCGTCCGGATCAGGTGAACGTTCGATGCAGCGGCGTCAACTCTGCTGTATAGGAGGAGCTATGTCATATGGAACAATTTAAGCTGCCGAAGGTAAGCATCCCTCGACTGGAGCTTCCGGAAGCGATAAAGAAAGTGCTGGACGAGGCGGAGGAAAAGCTGGCCCGCCGTCCCAAGCTGTTGCACCAGTTTCGGAACTGTTTTCCAAATACGCTCGAAACGACAACGAAGCTGATGGACGATGGCACGACCTTCGTCATTACGGGGGATATTCCCGCGATGTGGCTTCGCGATTCGGTCGAGCAAATCATTCATTATGTACCGTTCGCGAAGGATGATGCGGGGCTGCAGCGAATCATCTCGGGGTTGATCAAGCGTCACTCCATGTATATCGGTATCGATCCTTACGCGAACGCCTTTAACGAAACGGCCAACCACTGGCATTGGGACGCAAACGATGAAACCGAGATGTCCCCTTGGGTTTGGGAACGTAAATTTGAGTTGGATTCGCTTTGCTTTACGGTTCGTCTGGCCTATATGTATTGGAAAGAAACCGGTCTAACCGATATTTTCGATGAGCAGTTCAAACAGGCGCTGCGCGCCATTGTCGACGTATGGCAAACGGAACAGCGCCATTTCGAAAAATCGAAATACCGGTTTATGCGATACAACTGCCCGGCTATAGATACGCTGCGCAACGATGGATACGGGATGCCCGTCAATTACACGGGAATGGTATGGTCGGGATTCCGTCCGAGCGACGATGCTTGCGACCTGCATTTCAATATTCCATCCAACATGTTTGCCGCTGTTTCGCTTTCCCAAATGCAGGAGATGGCGAAATGGGTGTACCGCGATGAAGCCTTTGTTCAGGAGATGAAGCTTCTGGAGGAAGACATTCGCCACGGCATCCAGCTTTACGGGGTGTACAACCACCCGACATTCGGGAAAATTTACGCTTTCGAGACGGACGGATTCGGCAACTACTGTCTGATGGACGATGCGGGCACGCCAAGTTTGCTATCGATTCCGTATATCGGCTACACGGACGTCAATGATCAAATCTACCAAAATACGCGCCGTTTTATTTTAAGCAAAGAGAATCCGTTTTATTTTGAAGGGAAAGCTGCGAAAGGGATCGGCAGTCCCCATACGCCGCCGGGATACATCTGGCACATGGCGTTATCCATGCAAGGCATAACCGCCGCGACAGATGAGGAAATGCGGGAGATGATCGATTTATTGGAAGCGACCGATGCCGATACCGGCTTTATGCATGAGGGATTCCATGCCGATGATCCGAAACGGTTTACCCGTCCTTGGTTTGCATGGTCGAACAGTCTTTTTTCGCAGCTCATTTATCGCGCAATGGTGAAGGGAATTTTGTAACTATCAAATTTGAAATGGGCGGGGTGGAAGCAATGAAAGTTGGTCTCAGCACTTATAGTTTGTTAAATGCTTTGAAGTCCGGGGAAATGACAGTTCTGGACGTTATCCAATGGATCGCGGACAACGGCGGCGAGCATATGGAGATGGTCCCTTACGGTTATACAGTCGAAGACAATCCTGAATTGGCGGATGCAATCCGCGAAAAAGCTAAATCGGCAGGCATTGAATTGTCCAACTACTCCATGCCCGCTAACTTCGTACAGGAAACAGAAGAAGCCTTCGAAGAAGAAATGGCCCGCGTCAAGAGACATGTCGATGTCGTGCATCGGATGGGTGTAAAGCATATGCGCCACGACGTAACGGCCTTTACTCTGCCGAAGGAGAAGATGACGATCGCGTGGTTTGAGGAAAGCTTGCCGCTCATCGTCAAAGGCAGCCGGATCATTGCCGATTACGCCGCGCAGTTCGGAATTACGACCACGATCGAGAACCACGGCTTCAGCGTGCAGGCGAGCGACCGCGTCCAACGAGTTCTGCAGGCGGTTGACCGCCCGAACTTCAAGACGACGCTCGATATCGGCAACTTCATGTGCGTGGATGAAAATCCGATTATCGGGGTAATGAAAAACTTGCCTTATGCGTCACTCGTCCACTTCAAGGATTTTTATTTCCGTCCTTACGACGAAGATCCAGGCAATGGAGTATGGTTCACCACATCGCATGGAAATTTTCTGCGCGGAGCGATCGTTGGGCACGGGGACATCCCGATCAGAAAAATCGTGAAGCTCATTAAGCAATCAGGATACGACGGCAATATTACAGTCGAGTTCGAAGGCATGGAGGAATGCAGGGCCGCTTCCAAGATAGCCATGGACAATTTACGCCGCTTCTGGCAGGAGGCTTAAAGGAGGATGCTACAGGCCGTTAACCGGGATTGACTAACCGGTTAACGGCCTGTTTCATTTTCTTATAGCTTGTGAAAAACACCATACCGTTGACATAACGCCGAGCGATCGGGCAATCCACGATCTTGATGCTAATATAAAAAAATTGTATTGACACCTTGTTTGAAAGCGGTTAAATTTGAACTATTAGAAAATTTATTATTCTCCATTAACTCATTTGGTAGGACCATACTATCAAAACTGCATTATCTTTTCTGGAATAATAATAAGTTGTTTAGTTTGCTCATTGTGGTAGGACCATATTATGATTATCTACGTTGAGTTTATGTTATTGCTCCTTATTTAAAAATATGAAGAAAAGAGATGAGTATAAGTGAATTATGATTTGGAAAAGTTTAATGGTGTATTTGTAGCCATGTATTCAGCTTACGACGATGCAGGAGAAGTTTGTGAGGATAAAGTGAAAAATCTAGCGCGGTATTATGTCGAATCAGGTATTAAAGGTTTATATGTGGGGGGAAGTTCCGGAGAGGGAATTCTTCAAACGGTTGAAGAAAGGAAAAAGGTATTAGAGGCAGTGATGGAAGAGGTTGGCCAAGAACTGACGATTATTGTTCATGTGGGCGCTAACTCTACTAGAGAAAGTGTGGAATTAGCCATCCATGCAGAAAATTGCGGCGCTGATGCCATTTCAGCAGTTCCGGCCATTTACTACCGGTTATCTGAGAAATCTGTTGAAAACCATTGGCAAGAGATGATCAATAGTACGTCGTTGCCGTTTATTATCTATAACATTCCGCAAACAACAGGATTTCATTTAACGCAAACTTTATTCAAAAAAATGGCCGCCCAAGAAAAAGTCATTGGTATTAAAATGTCTGGTGAAAGTGTATTTGAACTCCAACAGTTTAAAGCAAATGCCGGAAAACAATTTATAGTCTATAACGGACCGGACGAGCAATATTTAGGCGGCAGGATTATGGGGGCAGATGGAGGAATCGGCGGTACGTATGGTGTTATGCCGGAATTATTCTGTCAGTTGGAAGCGTTCTATCAGCAAGGCGCTATTAAAGAAGCTCAGCAGCTGCAAGATAAAATAAACGCTATTATTACGAAACTATTAAGCTTCCCGTCCTTGTATGGTGCATGTAAAGCTATTTTAAACATGAGGGGTATTGAAACAGGAGCACCGCGATTGCCATTATTGCCTGTCGGTGAAGAGCATATCGCAGAATTGAGAAACCTTAATGAAGAAATTGAGAGTTCAATGAAGAGTTACGCTTAATGATATTGAATCTTCAACTTCATAAGTGATAAGGAAGTGAAAAAAATGGCATCAGAAACTACGACAGTAAAAGAGATCCCGATAGAAATAAAAAGTGCTAAGAAGTCAATCTGGCTGCAAATGAAAAAAATGAAATTGCTTTATGTAATGCTTCTATTTCCTGCGGTCATGTTATTTATTTTTAGCTACCTCCCCATGTATGGAGTTCTGATCGCGTTCAAAAATTTTTCGCCAGGCCTCGGTATTTGGGGCAGTCCATGGAATAATTTTGAACACTTTACAAGGCTGTTCGAGGATTTCTTGTTTATCAGGGCGTTAAAGAATACGCTTATTATCAGTTTATTAAAAATTGTGATTGCATTCCCGGCACCGATTATTTTTGCATTATTGCTAAATGAAATTCGGAATCAAAAATTTCTAAAAGTGACTCAATCAATCTCTTACTTACCTCACTTCATGTCATGGGTTATATTATCAGCCATGATTATCGAAGTATTTTCACCGCAAAGAGGTATTGTAAACTTTATTATCACTGCTTTTGACGGAGATCCGATAAACTTTTTGTCCAGTAAAGTCTTCTTTGTACCCGTGCTGATACTAACTGATATATGGAAGGAAATAGGATACGGAGCGATTATTTACTTGGCATCGATTGCTTCCGTTGATCCTGCTCAATATGAAGCTGCAGAAATGGACGGAGCCGGCAGATTTAAAAAGATGATTCATATTACACTGCCAGCCATTATGCCGATGGTGATCATCTTGTTCATTCTTCGATTAGGCGGAGTCTTGAATGCAGGTTTCGACCAAATCTTGAACCTGTATAATCCGCTCGTCTACGAAGTGGCAGATATAATTGATACTTATGTTTATCGCAGCGGTTTGGAACAATTCCAGTTTGACTACGCCACAGCAGTTGGTTTATTTAAAAACATCATAGGAATTATCTTTATATTGGGTGCCAATGCCATCATCCGCAGAAAAAGTGAGCATGGAATCTGGTAGAAAGGGTGAAAAGTATGGTTGGAAAAAAAAGGTTTTCGATCTTTGAGTGGTTATTAATGATCGGGTTTATCATATTCTCAATTCTTGTACTGTATCCCTTCTGGCAAACGCTTGTTTTATCTTTTTCAGATCCAAACCAAGCATCCAGCCTAGGACCGAATCTTTGGCCTGAAAGATGGATACCGGATGCCTATCAATTTGTGTTCGGTTATGGGGATATTATGCAAGCCTATGCAAATACGATTGTCCGTACTTTATCAGGAACATTTTTAATTGTTGCGTTCACCATGTTGGCAGCTTATCCCCTTTCAAAAAGGGATTTGCCATACCGTAACACCATTACAATCTTTTTCTTGATTGCAATGTTTTTCTCCGGCGGAATTATTCCGGATTACTTATTAGTTAAAAACTTGGGATTATTGGATACAAGATGGGCTTTGATTTTACCGTCAGCAGTAAACGTTTTTTATATCATTATTATGAGAAACTACTTCATGACCATTGATAAAGGAATCGAAGAATCCGCATTCATGGATGGAGCAAGCTATTTTACGATTCTAACAAAAATCATTCTGCCATTATCAAAGCCCGTTATCGCAACCATTGCTTTATGGGCAGCAGTGTTCCACTGGAATGAATGGTTCCATGCATTGGTTTATATTCAAGATGATTCAAAAACAGTTCTGCAAATGATTGTAAGAGATATGTTGACTGCAATGGATTTATCTCAATCTGCCAACGGAGCTGCGATTGGAGGGGGTGGTGGTGGATCAAGCGAAAATCTGCTGTTAAGTAATGTGCGTGCTGCAACTGTAATGATTTCGATTGGACCGATTGTTTTGGTATACCCGTTTGTGCAAAAGTATTTTATCAAAGGCATTATGATTGGGTCACTTAAAGGATAATCGATTAGGGGGAGAAGAAGGATGAAAAACGTGAAACGTTATTTTCTAGGGGCATTCATGTCAGCAGCTTTAGTTATAGCTGGATGCGGCCAAGCTGCCAGCAATACGACTGAGGAACCAGTGGACACCTCGAGTCTGGCAGAACCGGGAGATTTCTCGGAAAACCTTACATTAAAACTTTCCGGATCCATAACTAAAGGTAAGGCTGAAGATGGAAGCTATGTTCAAAAACGTCTGGAAGAACAATTCAACATTACAATTGAGAACACAAAAGTGGACACCTGGAACGCTGACCAAGTGAACTTAATGGTAGCCTCTGGCGACTTGCCCGATACATTTGCTTTCACAGCAGGCGGGCAAACAGCGCAACAATTATATGATTCTGGCTTAACAAGAACCATTCCTAAAGAAATGCTGGAAAAATACGCGCCGCGTTACATGAAAATGCTATCAGAGAATGCTCCAGGTCCGATCATGAATTTGAAAAAAGGAACAGATGATCAGTATTTGCAATTAATTGGACAATATGCTCATGTTGATGGTCTGGCTTGGGGTCCAACACTTCGTCTTGATTGGCTTGAGAACTTGGGTATAGAGCTGCCAGGAGAAAAGAAGCAGGTAGGTCCAAGCGGCGGCCGTGAAAAGATTTTCTTCACGGAAGGAGCTTACACATTGGAACAATTAGAAGAAATACTGAAGGCGTTCACCTTTGACGATCCGGATGGCAACGGCAAAGATGATACGTACGGCATTTTGCCAGCTAATAACAATATGAACTGGGCTGCTTCTCTAATGGGTGCTTTCGGCATAGCCAAAGGCTATAACTTTATCGAAAATGATAAATTAGTCATTACAGAAATCTCACAAAAATATAAAGAGTTTTTGAAATTAATGGCAAAGTGGTATGACATGGGCCTCATCGACCCTGAGTTTACAACATTGGATGAGAAATTGGGCTGGGAAAAATATAAACAGGGGAAAATCGGATATTATATAGCACAGCCTGCTTATATCGCTATGGATGACTGGGCTAAAGGAAGAGCCCCGCAAAATATCGTGGAAAGTCCTGATTCTACAGCAAAAGTGCTGGCAACTGCTCCTGAAATAGGTACAGATGGTCAGCAAGGGCTAGGAGCTTACCTGCCTGTTACGAATTTGGCTGATTCCTTCTATATCTCGAAAGAAGTAACAGATAAACAATTGACCAGGATCTTGCAAATTTTTGATTATATTAACTTTGATGATGAAGCAAGATGGACATTATATGGAGAAGTTGGCGTACATTCCGATTGGGAAGGAGAGCCTGAAAAGTCTGCGCTTAAAGTGCGTCCGGAATATGCAGAACAAGAAGGGAATTCAGGATTCTGGGCATACAACTTCCGTACTTATAGTAAAGAAAGAGTCAAATGGTTTACTTCAGAATATACACTGAAATTAAAAGATGAATTTTACGCTCGTGCTGATATTAAAGAAAAAATGTTAATCCGTCCGCATAAATGGGATCTTCTAAATGAAACAAATCAAATAGAAATTTCAAAACGGTATAGCGGACAGCTTAATACGATTGTGGATGAGTTTAGAATGAAAGCAATTGTTGGAGAAGTAGATATTGATAAAGAATGGGATAGTTATGTTGAAAACTGGATGAATAATGGTGGTAAAGAGACACTTGGAGAGTTAGAAAAAGCACCTGTGGTGTCTGATCTATTAAGTGCTGACTAAATTAAATGTTGGGAGTTATTTCATATGCCAAATATTGAAACGCAAGCCATTTTTTATCCGAATTTAGCTGGTTCAAGAGCATATCGAATTCCATCGATGATTACAACAAGCAAAGGAACAGTGATTGTAGGGATTGATGCAAGGATTGTGGATCAGACAGACAATCCTAACCAGATCGATGCTACCATCAGACGAAGCGAAGATCATGGAAAAACGTGGGGGCCAGTTCAAAAGCTAGTTGCTTTTGCCGGGGAAGGCTTAGATGGTGCAGCAGCTATTGATACTTCACTTTTGGAAGATGAAGAAACAGGTACTATTTTTATGCTTTATATGCATACGCCTGGAGGAATTGGTCTTTGGGCAAGTGAGCCTGGGATTGGATTTGATTCAGATGGCCGCAGGAAGTTATATGATCAAGAAGGTAATATGTATTTACTTGCCGAAGATGGAGAAGTTGCTGATTCTGAGGGTAATGGGACTAATTATACCGTTGATGAAAAAGGGTATGTGTTCAAAGGCGGAGAGGCCCGGGGGAATATTTATTATAAAAAAGGCATCGATCCAAATGAGAGTTTGCTGGAAGCAAGAACGTCATTTTTACAAATGATTCAAAGTGAAGATGATGGACTTACGTGGTCCAAGCCAAGAGAATTAAACCTAATGGTTAAAGAGGAATGGATGCGATTTATTGGATCCGGACCCGGCTGCGGTATTCAATTAATGCATGGTGAAAAAGCAGGCCGCTTAGTATTTCCGATTTATTTTTCAAATGAAGCAGGCCATTTATCCTGTGCTTGTATGTATAGTGACGATCACGGGGCTACTTGGCAGCGTGGAGAATCACCGAACGACGGAAGAGAATTGGACGGCGAAGTTCTGTCTGCGAAGACCATCTCTGAAGGGAAGCAGTATTTGACAGAATCGCAGGTCATTGAATTGCCGACAGGTGAACTGAAATACTATTTGAGAAATCATTACGGACTTCAAAGAACGGCTGTTACAACGAGCACAGATGGCGGGGAAACATGGGGTGAAGTTACATTTGATATGGCACTAGTGGATCCAATTTGCCAATCAAGTGTCGTACTTTATCCTGATCAGGGAGATGGGAAGGTACGAGTCTTATTCTCAAATCCGGATGATGAGAAAACAAGGGTAAAGGGAACTGTACGTTTGAGCGAGGATGGCGGAAAAACCTGGCCATACCGAAAAGTGGTTGAAGACGGATATTATGGTTACTCCTGCTTAACCGTCCTTAAAAATGGTGACATTGGTGTTCTGTATGAAAGGGTATATGATTACTCTGATTGGAATAACATGGATATTCAATTCGGAACGTTTACGTTGGATTGGTTGAAATCATGAGGGAGCAGAATATGACAGACACCGACACCATCGAATCGCTAAAGGGAAAACTTATCGTTTCATGTCAAGCGTTAGAAGATGAGCCGCTTTATGATCCTTATATCATGGCGAAAATGGCTCTTGCTGCAAAGGAGGGAGGGGCTTCTGCAATTAGAGCGAACTCGGTACAGCAAATACAAGCTATCAAGAAGGAAGTCGATCTTCCGATTATAGGGATTATCAAAAGAGACTTTCCCGACTCCGATGTTTACATTACGCCAACCCTCGAGGAGATCACTGCGCTGATTGATTGCGGAGTTGATATCATCGCCATGGATTTTACGAACAGGACGAGGCCGCACGGAGTAGAGCTTCCGCATTTTATACAAGAAATTAAAAAACGTTATCCTAAACAATTAATAATGGCGGATATATCAACCTTTGAAGAGGGAGTTATGGCTGAAGAACTAGGAGCGGATCTCGTATCGACTACACTATCCGGCTATACGCCTTATAGTCGGCAAAGCGATGACCCTGATTTGGAACTTATTCAAAGTTTGAAAAAGGTCTTAATGATTCCCATAGTTGCAGAAGGCAGAATCTATTCTCCAGAAACAGCAGCACAGGCCATACAACTCGGGGCGCATGCCGTAGTCGTAGGCGGAGCCATTACAAGGCCGCGTGAAATCACAAAGCGGTTTGTTGCAGCTCTAGTTGATTCACGGTGACAACAAAGAATTTAATAGAGGTTGATACTTGCTATGCGAATGTTGGGGATTGATATAGGTGGTACGAATATAAAATCAGGAATTGTTGTAGACGGTGTTGTCAGCGGCTTCCATGAAATGCCTACGGAAGCCTTTCAAGGCGGACAGACGGTTATGAATAAAGTTTTGCGCCTTATTACTAAGTATAACAATTATAATAGAATTGGTATCAGCAGCGCCGGGCAAATTGACCCTGCAACAGGGCAGGTTATCTTTGCAACCGATAATATCCCAGGCTGGACAGGGATGAGGATAAAACAAATTATCGAACAAAAATTTGCTGTACCGACTTGTGTTGAGAATGATGTGAATGCTGCAGCAATAGCGGAAGCTTATTATGGGGCCGGCAAGGGCAAAGACAGTATGGTATGTTTGACTTTCGGTACTGGAATTGGCGGAGCGATTGTTGAACAGGGAAAACTCTATCATGGCAGTGCCTTCTCTGCGGGGGAATTCGGTCATATTACGATTCATGGCGGTCATAGAGATTGTACCTGCGGGAATAAAGGATGCTATGAAGTGTATGCTTCCACAAAGGCGTTAATCAATCTGGCAGAAGAAAAATTGGGAATTTCCGAAGGATTAAATGGCAGAATGCTCATGGCGCTTGCTCAGGAGAACGAGCGTGTTTATACAGACGTCATTAATCCTTGGCTTGATGAAGTCATTCTAGGACTTAGAACCTTGATCCATGTATTTAATCCAAGTCTGATTGTACTTGGCGGGGGCATTATGGAGCAATCCTATATGTTGGCATACGTTCAGGAACATATTCAGAGACAAATTATGCCGAATTTTAGAAATGTAGAGTTCTTGTCAGCAAAGCTGGGCAATCATGCCGGTATTATTGGCGCAGCGCATTTAGCTGTAAAGATGGAGTAAGTTAAAGTAAAATCTTCAACTGATTTGAACTCTCAATGGCGCTCAAGCGGGACGGCATTCTCCTGCTCGACATATCGCTAATGAGGGTTCTTTTTTTCTCACCGTTAACGTGTATGCAGTGATAGTGTTATGTTATAATGGTTCAAAGGAACGATGGCCTTACCACTTAGGCAGGAGGATATGCAGTGATTAGTAAAAAACAAACGTTATCCAGCATTGTTAACGAACGCATTAAACAATTTATTGTTGAGAACGATTTGCGGCCGGGGGATCGTTTACCATCTGAGAAAGAAATGATGGATAAGCTAAATGTGAGTAGAACCATTGTTAGAGAAGGACTTAAAACCTTACAATCAAATGGAATCATTGAGATTAAACCAGGCAGCGGAATTTTTGTTAAAGAAGTTTCAATTAGTGATATCTTTGAACAAGTTTCATTTGGCATGAAAGTGGACAAGGTGAAATTCAAAGAAATTATAGATACTCGAATTATCATCGAACAGGGTGCAATTGAACTGGCGATTGCACATTATGACGTCAGTAAGATTGACAAACTTATCTATTGGAATAATGAGATCAAAGGAAAGATTGAACATAGCATTAAAGCAAAGCATGAAGACATGCAATTTCATTCCGCCTTATTTTTCGCGACTGGAAACGAAACTTATTTCCAGTTTTCGAAAATAATAAATGCATACTTTGACATGAATGATTTTGAAAAAATAAATGAGCTTTCTGATTTTAAAACTGCCTATGAAGAACACCAAAATATTATCCGCTATATACTCAATAAAGATATACATTCAGCGAAAAATGAAATGAAAAAACACTTAAGCCCCCTTTACCATTACATTTAAAAGTCGGTGAATTTTATGAAACCCATAGAAGAAAAAGAAAGATATACACTTAGCAAAATAGTGAGTGATAATTTAAGGCAATACATTATTGAGAAAAAACTTAAAACCGGAGAAAAGCTCCCGGCAGAACGAGAACTGGCTAAAATGATGGAAGTTAGCAGAGTCATGATCAGAGAAGCACTGAGATCCTTAGAATCAACCGGCATCATTGTTATTCGTCATGGTGAAGGGGCCTTTGTCAATACAAATGATTCCAGTGTAATTCTAAATCATTTACTATACTTCTGGAAATTGAATAATGATAAAATGAATGAATTGCTCGAACTTAGACATGTCCTGGAGAAGGCGGCTATTGAGCAAATAATATTATCTGCAAAAGTCGACCATCTAAAAGAGTTGGAAAATATTATCGATAGAATGAAGGAAACAAGTGATACAAAGAAGTTTCAAGAGTATGATATTGAATTCCATAGTTGTTTAATTAAAGCGACTGAAAATGACCTGTTTGCGCAATTAACAGACATAATTGCAGAGTATTTTTCCAGCATTTCTCATTCTCAAATGGATCAGGCAGAAAGAAACAAAACAGTTAACGAACATCAGTTAATTGTTGAAGCAGTGAAACAAAAAAATAAACAACTCGCACTCCAAATCTTAAAAGAACATTTAGAGTACTCGAAAAAGTATATTTTGATAAAATGAGTTAACCAGAGATTGGACGTTTATTTGGCTGCCTGATTAGACAAAAAATAACTAAACCCGCCCTGCAAAAGCTGCTTGCGATTTGTATCTATCGTCTCAGCTGCCTGATTCAAATGGACCGCCAGATAGGCATGAAAGTCTATTAACTCTCCAGCCCCGATGCTCAAAGCAAGCAGTCGCTCGTGATTCGCCTCGGCAATCCGCGCATACGGCTTCAAGCAGCCTCGAACGTACACGTCCGTTTCGATCTCTTGTTCCGTAAGCGGCTCCTTCGAGTCCCTGCCGGAAGCGATCATCGCAAGCAATCCGTTATAGCTGCCCTCTGCCAGATCCTCCTTCCAATCTGCCCAATCGTCGGACATTTGCAGTGTCATCAAGACGATATCGACGGCTTGCTCCATATCGGCGATAAGTTCGTCGCGCTGCGTCAACAGCAGAGCGCCGGTGCTTGCAATTTTGACGGGGCCGGCCTTGCCTGCTGTGCGAAGGGGATCGGTGACGAAGTAGTCGGCGCAATCCTCATTCATGACGCTGTCCGCCCAGGTGGTCGCATAATGATGATAATAGGTCCAGAACGGGGAATCCGAAGCGAATAGCTCGCGGAATACCGCGAACATGTCCAGCAGCAGCAAATTGCCGAGCGCAAGCTGTTCCTTCCAATTCGGGGAGGGAGCTGCGTCCATGACATCATCCTGAATAAAAAAATAAAGCATTCCATATACATTAGCTAATGCGAGCCGTTCACACTGGGCTGTACTGATGCCCGCCGTTTCCCTGATCCAGAAAGGGAGCAAACTGCATATATAATCCTTGCCGCCCTCATGCTTGACTGGATTGAATTTGTCGGCATAAGCAAGACCGACGGCGTTTAGCGGCTCGGGGTAGTCGGCGATTCGCCGTTCTGCCTCCGTAAACACAAGCTTAAGCTGTTTTTTATAACGGTTGTACCACTCCATTTTCTGAGACCTCCGCAACATTATAATAGGTTCATTTCGTCTATACTAAAGCACCGATTCGAGCATATAAATAGGATACGAACGGCGTCAATCTCTATCTACTATACCACGTCTTCTTCATGCAAAAGTTAACATTTTTTTAAGGATGAGGAAAAACAGGCGAACTCCTTGTTGAGTAAAAAGAGAAAATCCAGTAAAATGAAGAAAGGTTCGGAAGGAAACAAGGTTGCTAGATTATCCTCTGTCACACTATACTTACAAAACTGGACTAAGGTCGAGGTTGCACCTATTACCTGAGCAGGTTTAGAAATTCGTTCTCCTGCATTAAAGTTAATACCTAGATGAGAGTTCTTTAATGTGGAGGTAGTACGGCATGAATAGAGATGTAGACATTTATGTGCTTTTAACGAATACGGGGACGCTATTTTCGAAGACGATTCAGCTTTATACAAAGAACCTGTTGAATCATGCTTCCATTGCGTTTGACAGCGATTTGAACGAGGTTTACAGCTTCGGCAGAAAAAATCCGAGCAATCCTTTCTTCGCGGGTTTCGTGAAGGAGGACGTGCGCGGCCCGTTCTTCGAGGATTCGATTTGTTCGTTATACAAATGTACGGTCACTCACTGCGCTTATATTTGCATTCGCAATCAGATTCGTTATATGGAGCAAAACCGGGATCAATACAAATACAACTTGCTTGGCATGCTGGGTATTATGCTTAACATTGAGATGAAGAGAGATTATGCCTACTTCTGTTCGCAATTCGTAGCTTCGGTTTTCGAGCAAAGCGGCGTGAATTTGGTCGATAAACCCTCCTTGTTCGTAACACCGGGCGATCTGGAGCAGACGCCTATGCTCGAGTTAGTATACCACGGCAAGCTGCATGCCTATACGGGCTGCCAAGAGGAGCTGCAAGCGACTGGCGCATTTCAAACCGCGTAAACGAAGATCTCTGGCATAGAGGTCTTTTTTTTTTGTAAAGGGGAGATCGTAACCATATGTCCACTATTAGCTTTGGGAGAGTTTGTGGTATGATTTGGGTAAAAGGGGGGATCGGACGTGAAAGGTCAAGGCGTATTGATTTCGGCACTCGCGTTCGCGCTGCTCATTGCGATATTCGCAGTCATCAACGTGGATTCGGTACAGGTAAACTTTATGTTTACGACAGCGACGCTGCCGCTTATTCTCGTTATTTTGGCATCGACCCTGCTCGGAGGATTGACAGTAGGGCTGCTCGGCATGATCCGCCAGATTCGACTGCAGCGCACCGTCAAGGTATTGGAGAGGCAGGTGGCGGAGCTTACTGCTGAAGCAGAGCTGGCTGAATCGTTAACCGGGCCTCTTTCTGAAGAACCGACGGAGAAGTTCGGGACGGCGACAAGCGACTAACAGCACTTAGATAGAGAGGCTATTTATGTTTATTTATACGTATGCAAGCCATGAGGATGAGGCTGCATTATGCGAGCTGGAGCTGCGCACCCTATTTGAGCAACCGGTTCGAGGCTCGGTCATTATGAGCCGATCCGAGGTTTCGGTTGACCGGAGCCCGTTCATAAAGCGGCGTATTTCCGTTATGCACGAGGCAGCCGGCTTAGAGGAGTTAACGGAGCAGCTCCGTAACGTAGAGCTGAGGGATCAGACCTTTAAGGTGCTATATACGCAGGGCGATGAGACGTTTACGTACGAGGAGCAGCGGCAATTGGAGCGTGCCGCAGGCGCGGTTATACGGGGAAAGGCGGATATGCGAAATGCTGAGCGGCTATTCGGCCTGACGAAGGTGGATGGCCGCTGGTGCTTTGGCGATTGCGAGAAGAACGGTGCTCTCTGGCTTAAGCATCAGAGAAAGCCGCAAAATTATTCGACGGCTCTCCCCGCAAGGGCGGCTCGGGCCATAGTGAATCTGGCGGCGGGGCAAGCCATAGGCCGATTGCGCATCATTGATCCTTGCTGCGGCATAGGGACTGTACTCATTGAAGCCATGTCGATGGGCATCGATATTGAAGGCTTTGATTTGAATCCCTTGGCAGTACGGGGCGCACGGATAAATCTGGCCCATTTTGGCTTCCCGGATCGGGTGAAGCTTGGTGATATGCGGCAGGTGAAAGGAACATATGATGCTGCGATCGTGGATATGCCGTACAATTTATGCTCCGTCCTGCCGCAGGAAGAGCAGCTTGCCATGCTGGAAAGCGTAAGAAGAATGGCCGCACGAGCGGTCATTGTCACGACAGAGCCGATCCAGCGCCAGCTGGAGCTGGCGGGCTGGCGGATAAACGAATGCGCACAACTCCGCAAAGCCTCTTTTACAAGATATATAAGTGTAGTAGAATAAGAACTATGTAGGGCATGAAGCGAGGTGAACCTATGTCTACAATCGATCAAAATGAATCCGCTGAGCAGCCGAAGCAGCTGACGCAAGCGGAGAAAGCGAAGCAGCTGCTCGCTCAGAAGAAGCAAGCCAAAGCGGGTAACGCACCCGGCCAGACGCATCTATCTACGGGGACGCAGGCGATGAAGAGCCAGAACACGAAGAAAGTCAACAATCAACGTAAAAAAATGGGTGTATAACAGCTGCCGCGGCGTGATCCGCACAGCAACAGCAACGAAACAGGGCGCCGGCTGACAACAGCTAGGCGCCCTGTTTGGCGCGCTATGATGGATATATACAGTAACTTCTAGTATCCAAGCTCAGAAATAACATTAATATGCAAGAATGAATTTCGTTTAACCCCCACATAATGAGTATACGTTAATTTTTTTCAGCGGAGGGATATGTTATGACGGCGACCCAATCATCACGACTCAGCATTTATCTGCTTGCCGGTGTGGCCACATCCAACACGATATTTACCGAATGCAAAATAAAGCTTGATAAGCTATTCCGGTCAGAAGGCGTAGAACCCGACATACATGAGGTATTTCCTTACGGCGATGCGAGTCGCAGCTTAGTCAGGCAAGTGCTGGAGGTGCGAAGCGACTTGTCGAATCGATTGTCTGCCGGACGCGTTGGAGGACAGCTTGCTTTGAAGAAGATCAAGGAAACGCTAACGGGCGACAGGGTGCTGCTGCTCGGACATAGCGGCGGCGGCGCGGCTGCTTATCAAGCGGCAAAGCTGCTTTACGATCAGGAAGAAATCGAAGATTTTCGCATCGTGCAGGTGGGGGCTCCGAAAACACCGATCGATCCGAATATGCAGAACAAGGTCAGCTACTTTCATTCCATCGACAAATTGGGCAATCTTAACGATCCCATTAGCCGAATCGGCACTTGGGGAGGCTGGTGCAAGAGCCGCTATGCGGTGCCGCGCTGGAATCGGATGAAGTATGCTCCTGGTTACGTGGAAGGAATCCCGACGGTAGGCGGCCATGCGGATTATTTTCGCCATACACTGCCTTTTACCGATCAAGAAGCCGTTTGTAATTTAGATAAGACGATTAACCGGGTGAGCGAGTGGTTGAAAGGGTGGGAGTGATCCTTTAAAATGGGAAGAGGGAGCAGCGGATGCTCCCGATTTAGGAGGCGGGTCGCCTATGGCGAATACTCATACGTACTCGAAGCGGGAAGAACTTGCGAATGCTGTGACGCATGGTATCGGAGCGTGCTTAAGCGTCGCGGCGCTTGTGGTGCTGATCGTTTTCGCGGCAACAAAAGGAACGGGCTTTTATGTCGTTAGCTTCACGATATACGGCTCTGCCATGCTGCTGCTTTATGCAGCCTCGACACTTGTGCACAGCTTTCCCCAGGGAAAGGCTAAGCGGGTGTTCGAAGCGCTTGACCATTCGTTTATTTATGTGTTTATCGCGGGAACCTACACACCTATCTTATTCCACATCGTGCAGGGAAAGCTGGGCTGGACGCTGTTCGGCATCGTGTGGGGAGCGGCCATAGCCGGCGTCATTTTCAAATCGTTTTTCGCATCGCGGTTCCTGTTCACCTCGACGATTATTTATATCGCGATGGGATGGATCATCGTGTTCGCGTGGAAGCCGTTGACGGCGCACTTGGCTCCGGGAGGAGTGCAACTGCTCGTAACCGGCGGTTTATTGTATACGTTCGGAACCGTATTTTATGTGTGGCGCAGCTTTCCGTATCATCATGCGGTTTGGCATTTGTTCGTGCTCGGCGGCTCCGTTGTCCATTTCTTTGCGATATTGCTGTATGTTTTGCCTGCTTAATGAAATAGAGGATGGAAATGCTTGGCTCAGGCTTGTTCCCTTACACGGGGTGCAAGCCTTAATTTTTTTGTACATAACAAAATTTTGTCCGATAATCGTACAATCCCGTCTTTCAATTAAGAAAGCGCTATCGTAATATAAATATAACTTTCCCATACTGATGCCATTTAGAAAGGTGGGCTTATTTGAGAAAGACCAGAAAGAACTTGTTGGCAAAATTTTTGCTCTCCTATATTTTAGTGCTGCTGTTTCCCGTCATCATTATCCTTGTTTACTATTATCCTTATTCGACGGAAGCTGCGAAGGAAAAGGAGATGGAGTGGAACGCCCATGTCACTGAACAATTTATGACGTCCATGGATATATTCACCCGGTATGTTTACGATTTGCCGTCTGAGCTGCTGCAAAACCGGGATATGAAGCTGTATATGGCCATGGAAAATGATTACCAGAGAATCGTCATTGCGAATGAAATGAGGAAATACAATGCGACGGATGCGTTTATCGATAATACTTTGTTATACGTGAAAAGCATCGGTTATATGTTCGCCAAGACGGGGAGCGTTTACAGCGTTCAGGATTTTGCGCGTCGGGGAGTCGGGTATTATTACGAAGCTTGGCCGCATGAAGATATGATTATGGAATTGGACAGCTTGATTTTGCCGACTGTAAGGCCGGCAGAGAATGTCATAGTTCCCGGCAACAACCGGATTCGGATGCTGACATTTCTGCTTCCGATTCCTCTTGGCGGAGATCATTCTCCCGGCGCAGTTATGATTTTGGTGAAAGAGGAAACGATCTTTCGTATGATGAAGTCGGTTTCGGAGTCCTATAACGGGGATTTTTTCATCTTTGACGGGCAAGGAAAGCGGTTGGTGGCTTCAAACGCGGCTTCCTACAGCGAGTCCGGCGATTTCAACCGTCTCATTTCCCGTCTGGGAGAACGCGGGACAGGCTCGGGTATTCACCGGATCGACGGAAAATCTTTTATCGTATCCCACACCGTATCAGACAAAAACGATTGGCATTACGTAAGTTTATTGCCCTTAACGGAAACGCTGCAGGATATCCGGTCGCTCCAACGGAATACGGTCGTCATTTTCGTTTTGATATTGCTGTTCGAAATAATCGTCATTTATATTTCCATACGCAAAAATTACCATCCCATCAAACGGCTGGTCGATTTTGCAACGGATGTGTTTAAACAGCAGGAACCGAAGTCCATGAATGAAATCGATACGATCCGCTATGCGCTCGACCAGCTTTCCTCCGCTAACAGCAAGCTTGATGAGAGGGTGAAACGGACGCTGCCGATCATGCGTGAAAATGTGTTGTTTGAACTTGTGAGCGGTCATTATAAGTCATGGGAAACGTTTCACGGGGAGGCTGCAGAATACGGCGTATTTTTCAACCGGCCATTTATCACGGCGGCCGTCATATCGTTCGAAACGGGAGAACAAGACATTTGCAAGGCGATGGACTATTTCCGGATGGAGGAAGAAAGATTACCGGAAGGGGTTCGCGGGTATTTCTTCATGAGCATCTACAATCAAGAGTTCATATTCGTTTGCTCACACGCCCGCGATTTTTCAATGAAAACTTATCTCGCCGGCGTTCAGCGGGAGCTGTCTGCACGGACAGGCACTCATTCTTTGATCGGAATCGGAACGCCCGAAAGCTCGAGTTCTCCGGAAGGCGTCCATCTATCCTATTTGCAAGCGGTGCGCACTTCCGAATATCTTCGCATCCGGAAGCAGTACGCGATTCTTGTTTTTGATGAAATCGAAGTTGCGCAAACCGGCACCGTATCCTATTTTGCGGAGCTGCTGCAATCGCTGGAGATGTCCGTACTGAAAAATGACGCAGCCGTAGTCGAATCGGTCATGGACCGGATCATCGATTACATCGGCAGCGACGGTATGCCGCCGCATATGGTCAGGACCGTGTATTTAAATACGATAAGCGTCATATTCAACGGGCTGCAGCGGTTCCGGCAGGACGACCGGAATCTGCTGCGGCTTACCGACGCAGCTTTCCAGCACCGGTATACTATTGAGCAGATGGTCGGCATTATGAGGGAAAGCTGCGGCAAGCTATGCGATATCATTCGCGGCACGCTGCCGCCTTCCCGGACGGCTTCGCAAGAAGAAATACTGGATATAATTGAAAAGAAAGGCATGGATCATGATTTTTCCCTGCAGTTGATTGCCGACCATTTCGGGATGTCGCTCTCGGGCTTTAGCTATCATTTCAAAAAAACGATGGGGCAGAACTTTAAGGAATATATCGACCGGCTTCGTATTCAAAAGTCCATCCAATTGCTGCGAAGCTCGGATGAAGCACTGGATTCAATCGCGGGACAAGTCGGTTATTCAAGCACTTCAAGCTTTATTCGGTCCTTCAAGAAAATAGCCGGCACTACGCCGGGGCAATACCGGGACACGCATAGATAAGCATAAAGGGTCGCTCACGCTGCCAGTCGGCGCTGCAGCGGCTTTTTTGTCCAAGCCCAGGCGCAATTTTTGAACATATACAATATTTCAAAAGGGCCGTCAGCTCGCTTTGCAATCGCTTTCAAGACAAAAATATAAGCGCTTTCAAAAAATGAAAACCCATCAAAAACTGCCTGTTTACGCGGTGTCGGACGAACGATTAGAGTAAGGGTGCCGAACGATATCACAAGACTCACCCGAACCGCGGCAACAATCCGCAAGGATTTTGCATACTAAACTTTTAATGGGGGTTGTGCAATGAGAAAAAAGGCCATTTTGTTTTTGTCGCTCATTCTGGTTTTATGTGCAGTACTGACAGGTTGCTCTGGTTCCGATGGCGGAAACAACAGTGGAAGCGCGAATGATCCTTCAGGCAATTCCGGGAATAGCGGCGCTAAAGTGAAATTGACAGCGGTCATTACGAAGCATCCGCTCACAAAGCCGCTTGCCGAAATGGAATGGCTGCAGCAGGTGGAGGATGCCGCAGGCGTCGATATCGAGTGGCAGGAGATTACGGCAGACTGGGGCCAGAAGAAAGGTACGATGCTGGCCAGCGGCGACGTTCCGGATTTATTCGTTGGACCGAACGTCATCACAGATGCCGATTTTGCCCAATTCCAAGGCTTGTTCCAGAATTTGTCCGAGCTGATTGACCAGGCGCCGAACGTGCAGAAGATGTTTGAAGAAAAGCCGGAAACGAAAGCGATCGCTACGCAGCAGGACGGAAAAATTTACGGATTGCCGAAATACCAACGATATTGGCCGGACACCGTGAACAGGCAATATATCAATCAAGTGTGGCTTGACAATTTAGGCTTAAGCATGCCGACGACGTGGGATGAATTGTATGACGTTCTGCTCGCGTTTAAAGAAAAGGACGCAAACGGCAACGGAGATCCGAATGACGAAATTCCGATGGATTGGCCGGGCGGCATTGGCGGATATTTCAATCCAGCCGTTCTCCTGGGCGGCATGGGGATTACACTCGCTTCCGACGTAAGCGGCCGAGGCTACTTCGTCGAGGATGGCAGCGTGAAAAACTTCCTGACGGATGACCGTTATAAACAATTGGTCTTGTTCCTTAATAAACTCTACAAAGCGGGCTTGATTAATCCTGAGGTATTCACGCATGACTACACGAAATACCAAGCTGTCGCCCGCGGCGAGGGGGATACGGCAAAGGTAGGCTTTACCTGGGGATGGGTCGCGTCTGACAGATTCGGCGAGCAGGTTGCTCCGCAATATGCGTCGATGCCGCCGCTCAAGGCGTCAGCGGACTCGGACCAAGTATCCTGGAGCTACGATTATAATTCGTTGAACTTCGGCGTGAATCAAATCGTCATGTCTGCAAAAACGAAAAATAAAGAAGCGGCGATGAGATTCATTAATGAATTGTACAACCCTGAAGTCGGCATCCAGGTCTTATTCGGCTCGATCGGCCCGAACATCAAGGATAACGGAGACGGCTCCTATGCCGTGCTGCCTCCAGCGGATTCAAAGATGGATCCGGGAACATGGAAGTGGACATCCTCGTGGGCAGACAACGGTGCATTCTATATTTCCGACGAGATGCAATTGACGCTAGGCAAAGATATGCAGGAAGTGTTGACGCAATCGGAGCCGCTCGCTGGAGCCTTGGAGCAAGTCGACCCGGCAAAAGATGTGTATCCGGGCATGTTCATCAAGTATTCGACTGCTGATAATAACGCGATGAGTCTGAACAATACGAACATTATGAATTTGGCCAATACCAGCTTTGCGAAATGGGTGACCAAAGGCGGAATTGAGGCCGAGTGGGATTCCTACGTGAAAGAAAGCAAAAAAGCCGGCTTGGATCAAAATTTGGAGATCATGCAGAAATACTATGATGAGTATGTGAGCAAGTAATATCAAAATCACATGACGGAAGAAGCTGTCCAGTGTCGGTTAGCGGGCAGCTTCATTCTCTCAAGGGGAGAATTTCTATGCGCTCTGGAACGATTTTCAGCACCTTCAAACGCGATTATCAACTGTGGATCATGGTATTTCCGGCCATTGCCGTGATTTTCATATTTAACTATATCCCGATGTACGGCGTTCAATTGGCTTTCCGGGATTATGATTTCAGCAAAGGGCTTACCGGGGGAGAATGGCAGGGGTTATTCTACTTCAAGCAATTTATTGACAGCTATTTGTTTACCGACTTAATGAAAAATACGTTTATCATTAGCTTAACTACTATTGTGGTAGGATTTCCAGCACCAATCATCCTGGCGTTGATTTTGAATCAGATCCGAACAAAAAAAATGAAGCAGCTCATGCAAACGACGGTGTATTTGCCGCATTTTATATCCATTATTGTAATGGTAGGAATGTTAAATGTTCTATTGTCTCCTGAGACTGGAATTGTCGGGCTTATGATGAAATCATTGGGTTTAGGCCATATCAACTTATTGGCTTCGACCTCTACCTTTATACCAACCTATGTAATATCCGACATTTGGCAGCATTGCGGATGGAACAGCATCATCTATCTGGCGGCGCTGTCGACCGTCGACCCTCAGCTGTACGATTCGGCCAAAATGGATGGGGCGAGCAGATGGCAGACAATACGTTATATCGACTTACCGGCCCTTGTCCCGACCATCGTGATTCTATTCATTCTAAGCATGGGGAATATACTCGGCACCGGCTTCGAAAAAATCTTTTTGATGCAAAATTCACTGAACCTTCCCGTCTCGGAGGTCATAGCCACCTATGTTTACAAGATGGGTATCGTATCCAATCAGTTCAGCTATGCTTCGGCGATCGGCTTGTTCAATACGTTGGTTAATTTTATTTTCCTGTTTGCCATGAATGCCATTTCCAAGCGAGTTTCGAATACAAGTTTGTTCTAGCCGGCTGCAGAAGGAGGAGTAACCATGGTTCGTCATCGTTTTAGCGGCAGTGAGATCGCATTCAGAATCGTTTTAATTGCGTTATGCGCGCTAATTTTTCTGGCCATTGCCTATCCGCTGTATTTTATCATTATTGCCTCAATCAGTGATTCTACACTTGTATCGACCGGTAAAGTGCTGCTGATTCCGAAAGAAACCAGCCTGTTCGGATACAAGGAGATTTTTCAAGACGAGCGGGTTTGGACAGGATATCGAAATACAGTATTTTATACGGTTGCCGGTACGCTGGTGAATTTGCTGTTTACTTTGCCGGCAGCCTATGTGCTGTCCAGGCGCGAATTCCGGGCAAGACGAATCATTATGTTTTCCTTTGTCCTTACCATGTTCTTTAACGGCGGCTTGATTCCAACATACTTGTTGATGAAGGACCTGCATTTGACAAATACGGCATGGGTATTTATTCTTCCATTTTGTGTGAATGTATTTTATTTGATTATTGCGCGCACATTCTTTGAAGCGTCTTTGCCGTCAGAGCTGTATGAGGCGGCGGCCATGGACGGCTGTTCCCATTTCGTGTACTTTATCAAAGTGGCGCTGCCTTTATCCAAAGCGCTGATCTCCGTTATCGGGCTTTACTATCTGGTCGGGCATTGGAACGACTTTTTCACGGCATTGATTTATATAAGGGATAACGACTTGAGGCCTTTGCAAATCATTTTAAGGGATATTTTGTTATCGAATCAGGTATTCTCGGGAGGAGCGGGCACCGGCGGCGATTCGGGAGGTTATGCGCAAAGATATGCCGATCAAATCAAATATGGTGTGATCATCGTATCTACGCTGCCGATTTTGGTGCTGTACCCTTTCCTGCAGAAATACTTTGAAAAAGGCGTTATGATCGGCTCTGTCAAAGGCTGAGCGGAACGTCCGGAGACTGCTTCCTTTCGCCTCCGAAAATTAAAGCTCGACCGCCGGGCACCAGCCTGGCGGCTCGGCGCATACAGAAACGGCAAACAACGGCTCTTCGCGCGCAAGATCGGCGAAGTAGCTGGGCAGCACATGGTTGCCGGCGATGGAGCCCATTCGGAAAGAGCGCTTCACCTCGCCCTTGACGTGCATGTAATAGTAGGTTTGCTTTGTCTTGGGCGATTGGTAGACGAGCGTGGGCAGATGAGGGACGATATCGAATTCATTTTGAAATCGCCAGTGCGACGCGACAGTCGCATTATATTTGCTTACAAACCTCGGATCGCCGACTCTTGGCGCGCCAAAGGTGTAGACGATCGGATTATTAAACGCGGAGTTGACAGCCAAATCTATGGAGGCAAGAGTAGCGAGCGCGCCCCCGAGACTGTGACCGGTTACAAAGAGCGGTCGATCGGCCGGGAGCTGTTTTACAATGTTTATAATCTGATTACGTGCGGACATGTAAATGTCGGTAAAGCCTTTGTGGGTGAGGCCGGCATTTTTGACGGGGCGGTATGACGTTTGCTGGGCGATGAAATCAGCTACCCAATCGACAGCGGAGCCGCTGCCGCGAAACGCGAGAACGGAGGCTCGCTCCGAGGTCAATACGAAGCCGAATCGTTCCTCGCTGTTGTCGACTCCTTTAGCCGTAAACCCGCCCGCCAAGCTGTATGATCGAGGTACAAGAAACAAGCCGTCCTTGTTGTTGAATTGCATGTACGTTTGTCCGCAAACCGCAGCCAAAAACAAAGCCGTACGCAGATCCAGCTCTTGCGATCTAAGCTTATTATCCCCGCTGGTTCCCATATCATCCCTCCGCTCATACGTCCCGATATTGCTGATGTTGTATCATATGTCGGAATGGGCGAATGGGTACCAGCGGATAAAAAATGGACTTCCCTCTATCAACGAAAGTATAATCAAGGTATTAATCCGAAAAGGGAATCATCCATAAGCTGTTGAGTAAGGAGTTCAGGCCCGTTTCTATATCGATTAACTGCGTTTTTTGCGAGAACGCATTTCCTCGTTCACCGGTTCATTGCCTGAGGAAGCCGGCTTGTTCTTCGCCCTGCCGGCTTTCTTTCTTCGAGAACGCTTGGCTCTTGAGGATGCCTGGCCTGCGATAATTTCCTCCGGCCTGCGACCGTTCAATAAATCGCCGGTCCAGCCCTTCTTCCATAACCATATATAGATAAGGATTGTAATGACGGCAAGAATCGCCAGCATGCCGGTAAAGCCCCAAGGATGGTCCTTCCAGGGCAGCTTATTAAAGTTGCTTCCCCACAAGGAGCCCGCAATGGTCGCCGGCAGGAACAGAACGGTGAATATGGTGAGCGTCTTCATAATATCATTGCCGCGAAAGCTGGAAATCGCATCGTCCATAGAGATGAGCGTATCGATCTCCAGCGCGTAATGCTTCAGAAGCGCATCAATTCTCTCCAGCTTATGAGTAATCCGCTTGAAGCCGTCGGTATCGGTAAGCTCACCCATAAAGGCCTCTTTGGCAGCGCCATGCAATTCTCTAACGGGAATAAATAGATGGCTCCAATGAAGCAGATCATAACGTCTTTCGAAAATAACGTCGATCAGTCCCGTACGGTTCTCTCTGCGCATCGCTGCTTCCAGCTCGCCTAATCTCTTCTCAAAGCCGTCCAAGCCCTCGTGGAATGTCTCTAAAATAATGCTGAGCATGACGAACAGCGCTTCCGGCGCCGTATCGCAGCCTTCAAGCCTCGAAGCATGCTGTACAGATTGAAGCCGCAAGGGCAAGCGCATATCGTCATGCATCGTAATAAGCCTTGTCTGGGACAGCCGGAAATGAAAGGGCTGAATGTCGGACTGGTCCTCGGATATTTGGAACATAAGCGTCCCGTATAGAAGTCGGTCCGAGTTCGGAGCTTCTCCGACCGATATCATATTATTTCGTCTGCCGGTGCATTCGTCGATCCAAGAAGCGCATTCCGGAAATTGCGTCTTAAGCTCCTCAGCCCGCTGCTCGGCTGCTATCTTCTCCATATTGGCTGCGGCATTGACCGCTCTTTGCTCGTCCCGCGCAGCGGTAGATTGTTTCTGCGTATGTTTTCTGCTTGGCAAAGCCTCTTGCCTGGAAGGCTGCTGCTTGGCCTGCTGCAGTACATGCCATTCCCATCCTGCGGGATAGCGAAGCATCCGATTTATCATCGCTCTGCCTCCTGCTTGTCCGATTTTCCAATATCATTTCTTCATCATACTCCGAACTGCTTGGGTTGCACAACCTATGCCTGCAATTAGACAAAAGGCGACTTATTCCGTCAAAGTTAGGGCATACCAAATACAGCTGGAGTTTAACATACCCAAATAGGTCTCAGGAGGGAAATGCCTTGGCCAGAAAAATTGGAATATTTGAAACCGAGCAGCAAGCGATAACCGCTATACGGCAGCTGGAGCAAGCGGGATTCGTTCCCGGCGAGCTGCAGGTACTAGCGAAGGATTCCGAGCATTCAAGACGCATAGAAGCGGAAAGCGGCGTACATGCCGATGAGCTGCGCGAGCTTGCGGAGTCGTCGGACGCCGATCGCGGCATAGGCGTCTTCGGTATGGAAGCAGCGGGGTATGGAGGAATGGCAGTCGCGCCTGCATATGGAATGTCAGGTTCCGGTATGCCATCTTATTTTGGAGGCGCCTACCCTTTTGCCGCCGCCGCTCTGGGAAATGATTACGGGCATGCCGACGCTTTGCAATCGCTTGGACTTGATCAAGAGGAAGCCGAGATCTGCAGCAAGTCGCTGCAGGGCGGAGCGGTAATCGTTATCGTGCAAACGGATGAGAGCAAGTCATTACTCGATAAGGAAGATGGTCCGGACTTATCCCGCCTTAGCGCGGCAGAGGCCGTTTTCCGTCAATGCAACGCTTCTGTCATTACGGCCGGAGCGTAGATCAGCCGTCCGATGCAATCGGTATAACGAGGCCTCACTTTGCCGCGACGGTTGCCGTGCGGCAGAGCGGGGCTTCTGTTTTCTTCGGATAAGCGGCTAGACATTCGCCAGCGACTGACGGTTCAGCTTGACGATCTCGGATAACGGATGGCTCTTGCCTAGGATGAGATCACGGATAACGTGGGCAGCGAGCATACTGTATACGCTGCCGTTGCCGCCATATCCCAAGCAATAATAAACGTTTTTCCACAACGGATCCGCTCCGATAAACGGCAGATTGTCCAGCGACTCGCCGAAGGTGGCGCTCCACTCATATTCGATGGGTGCTTGCAGCTGTGGAAAGAGCAATCTTAGCTGTCCAATAAGCTTTTCGCTCCTCTTATGCCTGGCCTGGTCGCTGTGCAAAGGATGCTCTTTTTCCTCATCGAGTCCACCAATGATAACCCGGCCGTCAACCGTCGTGCGCATATATAAGTAGGGGCGAGCTGTTTCCCAAATGAGAAAGCGCTGATGCCAGCATTGCAGATTGTGCTGGGGCTCGGTGACCAATGCGAAGGAACGGTTTAATTCAGCTTTAATGAGTTTGCCGCGCAGCTCCTCCGGTTCGTAACCGATCGCATATACGACATGCTCCGCCTCAATCTCGAAACCATCTGCGGTTCGCAAGCGCTGAAGGCCGCCCGGCAGCTTCTTATGCTCCACGATATCGGTTTGCTCGTGGATTTCAAGACCGGCAGCCACGGCTGCATTCGCCAATCCATTGACGAACTGGGACGGATTAAACTCGGCATCGTTGTGCGTGACGATGGCACCAGGCTTCCTAAAGGGAAAATGCTTCGCAATGTCATCCGCCGTCCAAAACTCAACATCGAACCCGCATGCTTTTA
Source organism: Paenibacillus alkaliterrae (assembly GCF_021532375.1). Lineage (GTDB taxonomy): Bacteria > Bacillota > Bacilli > Paenibacillales > Paenibacillaceae > Pristimantibacillus > Pristimantibacillus alkaliterrae. The sequence goes on along the minus strand of NZ_JAKGAP010000024.1, from coordinate 24,343 downwards.
ACGCGTCGTATTCTTTTTTTAGCTTAGGCAGATCCTTCTCGGTTGATGCGTAATAAAGGCTGCTTCTCCTTTGGAAGCCAATGTCGGCTGCAAGCTCGTCAGCCGCAGCCTCAAACATATTGATCGCATCCGCGCACGATCTGTAGAACCTATGCGCGTCGCGTAATCCGATTTGCTCGATTAGATCGCAAAGCATAATGTCATTCGAAGAATGCAGCAGTCCAAGGTTGGCGCCTGTGCTTCCTCCAGCGACTTGTCCCCGTTCCAGCATAATAGCTGAGAAACCGCAGCGGACAAGCAACAAGCTGCATAGCGCTCCCGACAATCCGCCGCCAATGACGGCGATTTTCATTTTTTTGTTTTGCCGCAGGGGCGGATATTCTTTTTCGTTTTTTTCCGTCCCCGGCCAATACAGAGTTCCGGTATGCAGCTCCTTCATTAGTCATCACTCCCTCCGATAGTATTACCCGATTTCGCGAATTATGAAGCTTGTCATAAACGGATAATTACCCGTCTAAATTTCGCATCGCATCGCGATAAGCGGTAGGAGATTGACCATGCAGGCGGCGGAATTGCTTGGAGAAATAAAGCGCGTCCTGGAGACCGACGGAAGCGGAAATTTGCTCGATCGTAAGCTCGTGACGCTCGCGGAGCATCTGGCGAGCCTTATCGATCCGCAGATTGAGCAGGAATGTAACCGGCGAAACGCCGGTCCGCTGCTTGAAGAAGCGCGACAGATAGGCCCGGTTGTAGCCAAGGGATTCCGCCATCTGCTCAATGGAGACGGGATGGGCGTATTGCGTCGATAAATAATGGATCACCTGCTGGAGCAACCGGTCTCCCTCTGCCTGCGAGGTGCGCAGCGAACTGCTGCTCTCGGCTTGCAGCAGCGTCTTGTATTCCGCCAATAATAGATGAAGATAACCGTTCGCTTTCAGATCCGCTGTTGCTTCGCCGCGGCGGAACGTTTCGTAGATTTGCCGGAACAGCGCGCCGGCCCGGCGTTTATCGACAGCGAATACGACGTGCTGCTCGGAGTGAAAGCCTGCTGCCGCGACCAGCTCAGCCGATTGTGCGCCATGGAAGGCGACCCAGCGGTAGCGCCACGGCTCGTCGCTGTCCGATTCATAGCTGATAAGCTGCTCAGGCTCGATTAGAAACGTATGGCCTGCCTGAAGCGCATAGGACTTGCCGCCAGAAATGAACGTGCCCTTTCCTTCCAGCACAATATGCATTAAATAAAAATCATATACCTTAGGCCCGAGACGATGCAGCGGCTTTGTCTGGCTCTCTCCGGCAAACCATACATGCAAGGGGTCTTTCTCGCCGTGCGCGATAACAGGGTTAGAGGCTACCTTATACATATCTTGCTGCATTTCCTTTACACCTGCTTCATAAGAAGAATTAATGGTGGACAAATGTAGTGTTTCCATAATGATAGCATGTCCTGGTATAAAGAGAGAAGTCACATTAATCCATACAATAAACACTTCCCGCCATTTCGTTTTTTTATGCATTCCTATATACTGAAGTTGAAAATAGAGACTAAACTAATCTGATAAAAAAGGAACGTGATAGCAAATGGCAAACATTGACGCGCTAACACAGCAATTTATACAGCATTATGGAGGAGAGGCGAATGATATCGCCGTATTCCACGCTCCGGGCCGCGTGAACCTGATCGGCGAGCATACGGATTATAACGGCGGGTACGTTTTTCCAGCCGCTTTAACCTTTGGAACGACGCTGCTGATCCGCAAGCGCGCTGACAATCATCTCGGCCTCGCGACAACAAATTTTCCAGCTTCGAAGCAATTCTCGTTCGATGCGATTGTATATGACGAGACAGACGATTGGATGAACTATCCGAAGGGGATCGTGAATGAGCTGCAGCAAAGCGGAGTTGTCTTCAAGAACGGCTATGACCTGCTCTACCACGGCGAAATTCCGAACGGCGCAGGTCTGTCCTCCTCCGCATCCATTGAGGTCGTAACGGCTTATGCTTTGCAAAATCTTGAGGGCCTGCCGACCGATACCGTGAAGATTGCCCTGCTGTCGCAAAAATCGGAAAATGAGTTTAACGGCGTAAATTGCGGCATTATGGACCAATTCGCCGTAGCGAACGGAAAGGAGGATCATGCGATTCTGCTCATGTGCGATACGCTGGAATATGAGCTCGTACCTTTCGATTCGGGCAGCTACAAGCTCGTCATCGGCAACACGAACAAGCGCCGCGGCCTTGTCGAATCGGCTTATAACGAGCGTCGCAGCCAATGCGAGCAGGCTGTTGCAGAACTGCGTCCCGCTTTCTCCGAGCTTACGCTGCTCGGTCAAATAAGCCTGGAGCAATTCAACTCCGCAAAGCACCTGATCAAGGACGAAACGGTTCAGAGGCGCGCGCAGCATGTCGTAGAAGAAATCGACCGCGTATTGCAATCGATCAAAGCGCTTAAAGCGAATGACCTGGCGCAATTCGGTCAGCTCATGAACGGCTCGCACGACTCGCTGCGCGACCTTTATGAGGTAACCGGACACGAGCTTGATGCGATGGTTGCGGCGGCTCGTGAAGTTTCGGGCGTGCTTGGCTCCCGAATGACTGGAGCGGGCTTCGGCGGCTGCACCGTATCACTTGTTCATGAAGACAGCGTAGAAGCGTTTAAGGAAGAGGTTGGCCGCAAATATAACGAAGCAACCGGCTTAACCGCTGACTTCTATGTTTGCACGATCGGCAACGGCGTAGAACGACTCGTATAAACATTCAAATCATTAAGATGCAGCATAATGGAGAGGGGAAATGAACGATGGCAGTTCTTGTAACAGGAGGAGCAGGTTATATCGGGTCCCATGCCGTAGCCGCGCTTCAGGAACGCGGCGAGGAAATCGTCGTGGTCGACAATTTGCAGCAGGGTCACCGCAAAGCATTGCTCGGGGGCAAGCTTTATGAAGGAGACCTTCGCGATGCGGCTTTTCTCGATACCGTATTTCAAGAAAACGATATTGACGCGGTCATTCATTTCGCGGCAAATTCGCTAGTCGGTGAAAGCATGAAAGACCCGGGCAAATATTATCATAACAACGTATTCGGCACGCTTTGTCTGCTGGAGAAGATGAACGAATACAATGTACGCAAAATCGTATTCTCGTCCACGGCGGCAACCTACGGAGAACCGGAAAACGTGCCGATCGACGAATACGACCGGACGCTTCCGACCAACGCTTACGGTGAAACGAAGCTGGCGATGGAAAAAATGATGAAATGGTTCGACGTTGCCCATAACATTAAATTCGTATCGCTTCGTTATTTCAACGCGGCGGGCGCGCACGAGAGCGGCAAAATCGGTGAGGACCACAGTCCGGAAACGCATCTTATTCCGATCGTGCTGCAGGCTGCGCTCGGTCAGCGTCCTCATATCTCCGTGTTCGGCGAGGATTACGATACGCCGGACGGCACTTGCATCCGCGATTACATTCATGTCAGCGATCTGGCGGATGCGCATGTTTTAGCGGTAGATCGTCTGCGCGGAGGCGAGGACAGCTCGGTCTATAACCTCGGCAATGGAACGGGATTCTCGGTTAAGCAGGTTATTGATATCGCGCGCGCCGTAACGGGCAGAGAAATTCCTGCCGTGATGGAAGCGCGCCGCGCCGGCGATCCTGCCGTGCTCGTCGCCTCATCCGATCGGGCCCGCAAAGAGCTCGGCTGGAATCCGAAGCGCGATAAGCTGGAGGATATCATCAAGAGCGCTTGGAGCTGGCATGAAGCCAATCCGAAGGGCTACAACGACAAATAAAGCCGTTGCTAATGCGAAAGGAGCTACTCATCGTGGCAAAAGAACGACAGGCACCTGCGGCAAAAGAAACGCTGCTGCTCATTGAACGGCTGCTGCAATTCGCCTTGCAGCGCAATTTATTGGAAGAGATGGACCTTTATGCGGCGCGCAACGCGCTGCTTGACCAATTTCATTTCACCGAGCCTTACGATGGGGTCGTTCCGGAGGAGCGTCTGGAAAGCGCGGTCCCTGTGCTCGAGCCGCTGCTTGATTACGGCTTCTCCATCGGCCTTATTCCGGACGATACGACGACATACCGCGACCTGCTCGATGCCCGCATCATGGGCTTGCTGCTGCCGCGGCCATCCGAAGCGAATGCCGCATTCGTTCGAAAGGCGCAGACCGAAGGCTTGCAGGCTGCGACGGATTCCTTTTACAATCTAAACATCGATTCCAACTACATTCGGATGGACCGCATCCGTAAAAATCAATATTGGCTTCACGAGACGGAATTCGGCAAGCTCGAAATTACGATCAATCTGTCTAAGCCGGAGAAGGACCCGAAGGAAATCGCGCTGCTCAAAACGATGCCGCAGGCGAAATATCCGCAATGCTTGCTTTGCGCGGAGAACGTCGGTTATGCCGGCCGTCCCGATCATCCCGCCCGTCAGAATTTGCGGGTGCTGCCGCTTACGCTGCAGGAGGAACAATGGTATTTCCAATATTCCCCTTACGTGTACTATAACGAGCACAGCATTATTTTTAAAGGCGCACATGAGCCTATGGTTATTTCGCATTCGTCCTTTGCGAGGCTGCTCGACTTTGTTGAGCAATTTCCGCATTATTTTATCGGCTCAAACGCGGATTTGCCGATCGTAGGCGGCTCCATCCTAAGTCACGATCATTTCCAAGGCGGCCGTCACGTATTCCCGATGGAGGCGGCCGGTACGGAAGCTTCATTCGTCGATCCGCAGTTGCCGGGAGTACGCTTCGGCATCGTCAATTGGCCGATGTCGGTCGTGCGGGTGAACGGACCGTCCAAGTCTGATGTACAGCAAGCGGCATGCCGCTTGCTTGACGAGTGGCGCTCGTATAGCGATGCTTCCGTCGCCGTGCTTGCTTTCACGGAGCAGGCGGATGGAACGCTTACGCCGCATAATACGATTACGCCGATCGCAAGGCTGCGGGATAACGGAGAATACGAAGTTGACTTGGTGCTGCGCAACAACCGCACGAGCGATGAGCACCCGGACGGCATTTTCCATCCGCATCAGCATTTGCATCACATCAAGAAGGAAAATATCGGCTTGATCGAGGTTATGGGGCTTGCGGTATTGCCTGGCCGCTTGAAGGATGAGCTGGAGCAGATCGCAGATTATTTGACGGGCGTTTCATCCGCCGGCGCTGATGAGCTAAAGGATGCCGCGCATCCTTTGCATAAGCATGCGGATTGGCTGCTGTCGCTGATCGAACGCTTCGGCACGGCGGCTTCGGCAGAGCAAGCAAAAGTAATCATTGAAGCGGAGACGGGCGGAAAGTTTCTTCAGGTGCTGAAGGACGCGGGCGTCTACAAGCGTACGCCAGCCGGTACAGCTGCGTTTGAACGCTTTCTCGCATCAATCGGGCTTCAGAAGGCATAACGATAGAATAGAGCCTCGGCAAACGCTTAATCAAAGCGTTTGCTTGGAGGTTCTTTTTTATAATGAGAGACGCATGCCTAATCGTTAAAAATCTGCCAAGCGGACTTATTTAATTTGTAAAAGGTCAAAATTTATGGTATTTTTTATAGGATAAACAAATGATTATTATATATTTTTTAGTAAACTATTTATCGGAGGGGTTCAAATGCCCGAAAAAATGCTGCCGCTTGACGATTTCTTACAGCTGAGCACAGATGAGCAGGTGGAGAAGCTAAAGCGCTGGAAGATGGATTATACGCTGAAGGATATTCGCGAAGCTTGGAATTTCAAGCATTCCGCGCAATATTATATGCTGCTTAAGAAGCTGCGCATCTATGAAAAAGTAGTCAACAAATCAGACAAATTTTATCCTGTTCAAGAGCAATTATTGACTAGAGCGAATGCAAACGGCGAGCGGGCCTGGAACGGCCAAGACGGTTATTCGGGACGCAAGCTGCCGTCCGACAGCTTCGATTATCAATTGAATACGACGCTGAGCGGTCCGGATCTGGCCGATAAGCTGGAGAGAATCGCGCATTTCCTCAAGGGGGAGCATAAGAACGTAACCATAAAGCTGTCTATTGAAGCGGCGGAAACGCAGGCAGAAGAGCAGGAGTAGTCTCTTGCCATGCAAGCAGAAGAACCGAGCTCGGCGAAGGCGTCCGGGCTCGGTTCTTCTATTGTTGAAAAATGAAAATAAATGTCTTATAATGGAATAATTTGTTTGAAAGAAATGATCTTGTATCAGCTCCGAAGTTTGCCCAGCTCGGATACGAGAGCTTCTACCTCGCTAATGCTGAATTTATCCTTCGCCGCGACTACCTCGTACAAATCTTTAATATCCTCATATTTGCTCATGTCGAAATTTGAAGCCTGCATGGCGGCGGCGGATGCCATTTTCAGCTTCGTTTTGATGACTTCAATCATAAACTCGACATTTTCTTGCGTTTGCAATTCTAAATTATTCATGAAGGGCCTCCTCAATTTATTGCGATCCGAACAGGCATCGTCAGCATAGGCTTATTCGTCCGTTTTGCTTTGCAGCAATTGTACCATGTTTCAATAGGTCATGACCACAAATTGAACACGGCCAGGAAATTGGATACAATAACAACTAATTCGAATTCTATAGAGGAGCGTGCAGGAAATGTCCAGAGAAGCTGACGGAAAGATCCGCTCGATCGCCCAGCGCAAGCTGTTCTTGAATAACGGCGTAGAACTCGCTTATTACGATTCCCATTCAGAGGATGGAGGTGCGGAGGACGGTATTTCCGAGGTAGTCGTGCTGCTGCATGGGTATTGCGGAGGTTCGGCTTATTGGGAGCATATCGCGGAGGAGCTTGAGCAATCGGTTCGCCTTATAGCGCCGGATCTGCGGGGGCATGGATTGAGCTCGGCGCCGAACGATGAGGTTTATTCGATGGAGCTGTACGCGGAAGATATCGCTCATATGCTGATTCAGCTGCAATTGCATAATGTCATTTTGCTGGGGCATTCCTTTGGCGGCTACATAACGCTTGCGTTTGCGGAAAAGTATGAGAAGAAGCTGTCGGGCTTTGGACTCATTCACTCCACTCCCCTCGAGGACAGCGATGCAGCCAGGCAAAACCGCGACAAGGCTGTCGCAGCCTTGGAGGAGAACGGCGTGCAAGCGTTCGTCGACGGTTTAGTTCCGAAGCTATTCGCACCGGCCAATCTTGAGACAATGCGGGAAGAAGTGGAACTGGCGAAGCAAATCGGCTATGGCACTGCGCTGCAAGGTGCGATCGGAACCGCGAAAGGCATGAAGGCCCGAGCGAATCGGACACGAGTAATCGAGAACACGAATTTGCCTGTTTTACTCGTTTCGGGAGCGAATGACAAGCTGATTCCTGCCGAGAATACATTTGCTGCCGGCAATGGGGCAACCGTGAAGACAAGGCTGGAAAGCGCCGGACATATGGGAATGATCGAGCAGCCGAAGGAGCTGGCTGCAACTATTCTTGATTTTGTAAAAAAGATTCGCGTTTAGTGAGCCTCCATTCAGGATGATAAGGTATCACGGCTAAAAGGCAGGAAATGGGAGGGGAATCCTTTGTTTCAGCGCGATTATTTTATGAGAATGGTTGAGCAAATGACCGAGGCGATCGGACAAATTATGAATTTGAGGCGCGAGCGCAAGCAAGAGGAGGCGCTGCTCGTGATCGATGATTTGCTCGATAAGCGCTTTCGATTAAGCAGCAAGCTCATTCGTTCTTTGTCTGACGAGGATCTGATGAAGGTGATGACGACGAACGGAGTACTGGAAACCGACCATATGCAGGCTATCGCCTTATTGATGAAGCAGGAGGCTTTAATTAGCGGCGAACTGGGACGGGAGGATGAAAGCTTTTCCGCCAATGTGAAAGCTTTGCAGCTGTTCGTCAGGCTGTCGCTTGCCGGCGCAGAGCCGACCATCGCGGAGCCCCGGGAGCAAATCGCGGAACTGCTGGAGGAGCTGCGGCCTTATGAGCTGCCCGTTCCGACCAAGCGGCTCCTAATCGAGTGGCATATAGCGGAAGGGCGATATGATAGGGCCGAAAATGTGATGCATGAGCTGCTGGAGGATAACGCGCTTTGGACGGAGGAGGCGGCAGCTATCTATAGACGGATGCTGCTGGAGAGCGACGAGCGTCTATTGGCGGGCGGCTTGCCGCGCGATGAAGTCGAGCAAGGGCTCTCGGCTCTTATGCAGCATTAAGGACAGCGTAAGTCGCTAAATGTAGAGAAATCAGTCAAAGCTTGCGCGTAAACAGCAAGTTTTTGTTTCATAACACTTTGTAGAAAGCAGGCATGCGCATGACAGAGCAATGGCAGCAAGACATAGGCAGATGGATTCGGGCAGGAGAGCTGCTGCAGGCAACGCTGAGCCAGCCTAAGCGCAAGGATGGATCAGCAGCTCCCAAAACCGTCATTCGGCCCGTCATGCTGAAGAACGGGCTTCATTACCAATTCGAGTATCACGCTGCGAATAAGGTTACGCATGATAATGTAACGGGCGTGCAGGCCGGCGAACGGCTTATCGAGCTGCTTCAGCTTCAATACCGCCAAGCGCTTATAAAGACGCCGGAAGCGGACGTGCAGCTATTGTTTAATAAAAAGGGCAAGGCGGCCGTACTAACGAAGCCGCCAACCGGTACGGCCCGGCAGGCGGCTCTTCAGCACAATCGGCAGAAGCAGCGCGTGCTGGAGGAGGGCAAAGCGGCTCCATTCCTGGTCGAGCTCGGCATCATGACGCCGGAAGGCCATGTCCATGCGAAGAAGCAGGATAAATACCGGCAAATCAACCGATTTCTCGAAATGGTAACCGATGTGCTTGCTTATTTGCCGACCGGCCGCGAGCTTACAATCGTTGATTTCGGCTGCGGAAAATCGTATTTGACCTTTGCCCTTTATCATCTGTTAGCTGTGGAGCAGCAGCGGAGCATCAACATTGTCGGGCTTGATTTAAAGGCCGATGTCATTGCCTTCTGCTCGGAGCTGGCTGAAAAGTTGGGCTATGATAAGCTGCATTTCCTGGTCGGCGATATTGCCGAGTACGAGGAACTGCAGGCGGCGGATATGGTTGTGACGCTGCATGCCTGCGATACGGCAACGGATGCCGCGCTCGCGAAGGCGGTCAATTGGGGAGCGTCGGTCATCATGTCGGTGCCGTGCTGCCAGCATGAGCTGTTCCGGCAAATCAGCAGCGATACGCTGTCGCCGATTTTATCGCAAGGTCTGCTGAAGGAGCGCTTCGCGGCTTTAACGACGGACGCTGTCAGGGGAACCCTTCTTGAGGTGCTAGGCTATAAAGTTCAAATGCTGGAGTTTGTCGATCCTGAGCACACTCCCAAAAATCTGCTGATTCGAGCGGTCAGAAACGAGCAGCAAGGCCTTTCTATGAAAAAATGGGAGCAGTACCGGCAATTCCGGCAGTTTTTGAGTATTTCACCGGCATTGGAGCAAATGCTGTCCGAGCGATGGCCGGCTCCTTCAGAATAAGGATCCATCCGCTTTGCATTGCCGATTTTTGAATTAGGCAATTGTCGATGCTTTTAACATTTGCTACAATGGAAGAAGATGGCTGTCAAATGAATGGGTGAACCGTATTGGAATGGATGATCTGGCTAGACTTTAGTATGTTTCTAGTGCTGCTCGGCTTGTTTTTTTACGTGTTTGCTTCAAGCTCCGTTACGGTACTGCACCGAATCTACTTATTACTGCATATCATCTTTATGATTTGGCCTCTATCCCAATTTATCTCGCAAACGAGCTCCTCAGCCCTGTTCAGAATCTTCTACCTTACGGTTTCCTATGTAGGCCTTTCTTTATTGGGAGTAGGATGGTTTGTATTCATCGTTTTTCTTACCGGCCAGTCGTATGTGATACGAAAGAGCCGATTGTTCATTTTATCGATACCCGCGCTTCTCTCCGTCGCCGCAGTGGTCATTAATCCAAACGGGATGTTTTTGAGAATCAATGATCATCTTGATCCGTTGAAGCAGCTCCAGCACGGACCTTTGTATTGGATTATGATCGGCCAATTGGTTCTATACATGGCTGTATCCGTTACCATTATGGTGTACAAGCTGCGCGGAGAGGAGTCGGTCAGGCAGCGGACCTTAGTCAAGACGGCGATGAACGGCATGATCATGCTTCTTCTGTTCTCGCTTGCAGATTTGGCTATAAACGTATTTTTTATCGATTATTTTACTCGTTACATTCCGCTTGTATCTGCCGGCATGGCGGTAGCGGCCGTTTATCTCGTGTACGCGATCGGCCGAAACAAGGTGTTCGACATTATTCAAACGGTTCAACGCGACGTCATGAACACGATGTCGATGGGCGTCATCGTGCTTGATGAGAATGACATTATTATTGAAGTGAACAAAGTGATCAAGCCGATCATTCGGCTTAGAATAGGCGATAAATTCAACTCCGCCGTGCTGGCCTCGCAATTTAGAGGGCATTCCGCGAAGGAATTTGAAGCCTTTTTCGACGCGCAGCGGAAACGTCCGCTCGAGCGGCTGGAGTTTGAGTTCGCGGTTGTTTTCGATAAATACCGCCATGTGATCGTACAGTCGGCACCGATCCTGAACCAGAAGAAAACGCCGGTCGGTAGAGTTCTCACCTTTCAGGACGTCACGGAGCTAAGGCTGCTGGTAGAGGAGACGAACCGTCAGAATGAGCAGTTGCAGGACCGTAACCGGGATCTGCTTATTATGCAGGACGAGCTGTTTCAAGCGAATAAGAAGCTGGAGCATATGGCGATTACGGATGGTTTGACCGGCTGTTATAACCGGCGCTATTTGCTGCAGCAGCTGGAGCAGGAGGTCGTTACGAATATACGGTACGGCATTCCGTTTTCCGTATTTTTGTTCGATCTCGATTATTTCAAAGCGATCAATGATAAGTACGGCCATTTGGTCGGCGATGAGGTGCTTTGCAGCACGGTCGATGCTGTTCGCGGCACGCTTCGGCTAACGGATGTTTTGGCGCGGTACGGCGGCGAGGAGTTTACCGTATATTTGCCGCATACGAACCGGGAACAGGCGGATATCATTGCGGAAAGAGTCATGGAAGCGGTGGAATTAAATAAGGTGCAGACGGGCATGAACGAGCATGTATTATCCGTCACGATAAGCATGGGCGTTATTTCCATCGAGCATTTCGAGCCTTCCGACCTTGCCGATCCGAAAGCGTTTCTGCGGGAACTGCTCGCGCAGGCTGACGCGGCACTGTATGAAGCCAAATTCAACGGACGCAACCGTATGGTCAAAAGAAAACTGGCATGAGAAGTCCGGATATCGAAAGCAGGAACGAAATCAAATGAGAAAAGTGCAAATTGATCAGGTCAAGCCGGGAGACAAAATAGCCAAGCCCATCTTTCAGGAAAACGGGAATGTCCTTCTTGGAGAGGGTGTTGAGCTAAACGATCGTTATATCGAGCGATTGCGCAATTTTGGAATCGATTTCTTATTCGTCGAAGATGGTTTGACGGCGGATCTGATTCCCGAGGACACCATCCGTGAGGAAACGCGCAAGCAAGCGGTCGATATGATTTTCAAAACGATGAGCTCCTTCAAAGATCAGCCCGTTACGAAAGGGAGAACGATCGCGCCTGACATGGGGCGCAACTTCCGGGCGATTTTCGGACAAATCATGCAGGATTTGGCTGCAAGACCGAATATGCTTGTCAACTTAACGAGCATTCATGCTAAGGATGCTTATTTGTTTCAACATTCATTTAACGTTGCGGTGCTCGCGGGCATTATGGGAATCGCAAAGGGCTTTAACCGCAATCAGCTCGAGGAGCTCGGAATCGGCGCGCTGCTATTCGATATCGGCATGACCAAAATTTCCCCGAAGCTGCTCTCGCATACAGGAGGTTTTACGAAAGAAGAACAAATGATCGTACAAAGCCATGCCAAGGAAGGATTTGATATTTTACGTAAATATCACGATATATCGATCGTCTCCGCACACTGCGCGCTGCAGCATCATGAAAGGTTTAACGGCTCCGGCTATCCGAGGGGCCTTAAAGGCGACGACATTCATATGTATGCGCAAATTGTCGGCATCGCCGATACGTTCGACGCATTGACATCGCCGAGGCCGCACCGGAAACGGTATACCGCCAGCGAAGCGATCGAATTTTTGTTCGCCGCAGGCGGCACCTTCTTCGATCTGGATTTGATTAAGCTGTTCTGCAAGCATATATCGATTTATCCGATATCAACCTCACTTCTGCTCAGCACCGGACAGGTCGGAGTCGTATCGGAAAATAACGAGCTGGCGGTTCATCGCCCGCGGGTGCGCATCATTATGGAGAAGGATGGCACGCAGCCGAAGGAGCCTTACGAAATCGAGCTTAAGAATGAGCTGTTTATTACGATCGTAAAAGAGCTGTAAGGTTGCAGTATAAAAAAAATAGATACATGCCGATAGTACTTGACCATACCAATCCTCCTTCCCTTGCATAGCTTAATGTAATGCGAGAAGGAGTGATGACATGGCTAACCGGGTCAAACCGCCATTTTTTGGTCCAAAGGGCAAGAGCAAGGCGTTTAACAAGACGACTATTGTCGGTAAGCTTCAAAACGGACCGACCTTTAACGTGCTAACCATATTATGGGTGGCGGGCAATGGAGTTCCTTTTAATACGACAGGCTTTAATGCAGCGTTATATAGAGGCAATAGGCTTGTGCAAACCGCGCGCTTCGACCGTTTCGGGGTTGTCTTTTTCAGCAGAGTAGGCACGCTGACAACCGTATCCTATAGGCTTGTGTTGTATGACAATGCCGGCATAATATTCCGCAGGAGAACGATACCTGCGGGCGTACAGGCATTCGCGGTAATCGGCTGAATGCGGCTCGAAGAAACCTTCCTTTCGGCGTCAAGCATGCCGATAAATGGGAAGGTTTCTTTTTGCAATAATGGGAGTCTTGCTTTAAATATGAAAGGGTTTAAGGTAAAATACTAACAAATAGATCAAATAGGGGACGTGCGTTCTTATATGAGTACATTACAGCACCACAAGCTCTCCAGGCTCGAGGTACTGCGAAGAGTACTGTTTATTACGCTCGGCGCAGCTCTGGTCTCGGTAGGACTCGAAATCTTTATGGTGCCCAATCAAATAATCGATGGCGGTATCGTCGGCATATCCATCATCAGCTCCTATTTGACCGGTTTGCCGCTTGGACTATTTCTATTTATATTAAATCTGCCTTTTCTCGTTCTCGGTTACAAGCAAATCGGCAAAACCTTCGCCATGTCGACGCTTTACGGCGTAACGGTTATGTCGGTCGGCACGTTTCTGCTGCATCCCGTTGATCCCTTGACGGTTGAACCATTTCTTGCGGCGATCTTCGGCGGGGTTATATTGGGGATCGGCGTCGGCATGGTCATACGGTTCGGCGGCTCGCTCGACGGTACGGAAATCGTCGCTATTTTGTTTAATAAGCGGCTTCCGTTCTCCGTGGGCGAGACGGTCATGTTTTTTAATTTGTTCATTCTCGGCAGCGCGGGCTTCGTCTATAGCTGGGATAGGGCGATGTATTCGCTCATTGCGTATTATATTGCTTTCAAAATGATCGATGTTACGATTGAAGGTTTCGACGAATCGAAAGCGGTCTGGATCATTAGCGAGGAATCGACGGAGATCGGTGCCGCCATCATGAGCCGGCTCGGCCGCGGCGTTACGTATTTGCATGGCGAAGGCGGCTTTACGGGCGGCAGCAAGAAGGTAATCTTTTGCGTGATTACGCGGCTCGAGGAAGCGAAGATGAAGTCGATCGTCCACGAGCTGGACCCGGTCGCGTTTCTTGCCGTCGGCAATATTCACGATGTGAAGGGCGGACGGTTTAAGAAACGGGATATACACTAATGATGGTAGTATCGTATAAAAGCTGAAGGAGATATCGCATTGGACGAGTTTGCACGTATTCATCATTGGACGGCGCAGCGGCAATCGGAGGATTGGCAGCGTCAGCGCGGAGTTGTCATCGGCATAGGCGACGACGCCGCTGTCGTTGACACTGCCGCGGCGGCGGACGGCGTAGCGGAGCCGAAGCGGCTGCTGCTGGCGGTCGACACGATGGTGGAGACCGTCCACTTCAAGCAGTCGACGATGCGGGACGAGGATGTCGGCTATAAGGCGCTTGCCGCCAACATTAGCGATATTGCCGCGATGGGCGGCGTGCCTTTGCATGCGCTCGTATCGGTCAGCGTACCGCCTTCGTACAAGCCGGAGCGGATGCGGAGGCTGTATGATGGGCTGTACGAATGCGCCGAGCGCTATGGGGTTGCCGTTGTTGGAGGCGACACGACCTCGTCGCCGCAGCATTTGGTTGTCGCCGTGACGGTGACGGGAACCGTTGAGGCGGGGCGCGAGCTGCGCCGCTCGGGCGCGATGCCGGGCGATGCGGTGTTTGTGACCGGCGCCGTAGGCATGGCGGCGGCAGGATTGCACGCGCTGCTGGCGCAGGAGGAGCGCGGGGCTGGGTGTAAAGCGGCCGAGGAAGACCAGGCTGTGTGCGAGGCTATTGCGGCCAGGTGCGACATGGAGACCGCGCAGGTTGCCGCTCTTTTGCAGGCGCATCAGCGGCCAAGCCCCTCCGTGCGTGCGGGTCGGCTGCTGCTAGGAAGGGGAAGCTGCCACTCCTTAAATGATGTAAGCGACGGTCTTGCGAGCGAAGCCTGGGAAATAGCCGAGGCGTCCGGGTTGCGATTGGTGCTTGAGGAGAGACAGCTGCCGAAGAGCGGCAGCATGGCAGCGTATGCTTCGAGAGTCTCTATGGATCCTCTGGAGTGGATGCTGAACGGCGGAGAAGATTATGCGCTGCTGGGAACGATGACTGCCGGGGCCGCCGAGGAGACGAGAGCTATTTTTCATAAAGAAGGCATTCCTTTCTTTATTATCGGGAAAACCGAGGCCGGATCGCCAGGCGTCGAGCTTGTTCGCAATGACTTGGTCTATGCGGGCAGAGCAGCAGGACATCAAGATTACCGAGTAGAGCTTAAGAAACAAGGGTACAATCATTTTTCGTCATGAACGGGTGAACAGCATGCAACAACAGGTAGAGCAAGCCATTTGGCTGGCGCATACGGAACAGGATACGGTTGCTTTGGCGCAGAAGCTGGCCGCTTGGGTGAAACCGGGTGATTTGATGGCGCTTGACGGAGATCTTGGCGCAGGAAAAACACGGTTCTCGCAAGCCTTTGCCGGAGCAATCGGCGTGAAAGGGATTGTAAATAGTCCGACTTTCACAATTATTAAAGAATACGAAGGGGAAGGGCTTCCCTTTTACCATATGGATGTATACCGTCTCTCGTCCGAGGAAGCGGACGAGCTCGGTTTAGACGATTATTTTTACGGCGACGGTGTGACGATCGTAGAATGGGCAAGCTTGATTAAAGAGCTGCTGCCAACCGAACGGCTGGAGTTGAATATTGAGCATTTGGGCGGCGATTTGCGTCGTATCGGGATAACCGGCATCGGCGAGCGGTATGCCGCATGGTGCAAAGCTTTAAACGAGATAGGAGCGGAATGATGAGAGTAGAGCAGAAACACCAGCCGGGGCCGATATTGGCGCTGGATACAGCCACGGCATCCATGGCCGCTGCTATTATAAACGGCAATGACGTATTAGCGGAAATTCAATCGTTAGCCGAGAGAAACCATTCGGTTCATGTGGTATCGCATATAAAGGAAATGCTTGCAAGCAGCGGAGTCAAGGATAATGAGCTTGCGGCGATCGCAGTCGGCAATGGTCCCGGCTCCTATACGGGTATGCGAATCGCGGTTGCAGTGGCCAAAACGTTGGCATGGGTGTGGAACAAGCCGCTCGTTGGCGTATCCAGCTTAGAGGCGCTTGCCTGCGGTGCATGGCATCAAAGGCTGGTACATGCAGTCGGTGCGGCGGATGCCAAGGCTGGAGAGCATTGGGTGCTGCCTATTATGGATGCCAGACGAGGCCAAGTGTACTCTGCTGCCTTCTCCATGACGAACGATGCGGAGTGGATGCGATGGGCCGATGACGGCGTTCGCCTTATGAACGTATGGGTAGACCAGCTGGCAGCGCAATTCCATACTCGCGGGCAAGGCAGCGTCCGAAGCATTTCACTTGTTGGCGATTTAACTTTGCATGAAGCTGAAGCGGAGCGGCTGAAGCAGCTTGGCGAAGCGGCTGGCGTAGACGTTAAGCTGCAGCCATTCGTTCAAGAGGGGCGATGGGTAGCGGCACTTGGCCGTACGCGGTTAGAGGCTGGGCTGATCGAGGATCCCCATCTCTTTGTTCCCAATTATACACAGCTAACCGAGGCGGAAGTCATTTGGAAGGCGAAGCAAGCGGGTGAAGCGAAGGCATGAAAATAGACGTGAATAAATTGGTTTACCGCGCGATGTCCTTGGCCGACATTCCAGAGATTATCGCGATCGAGCAGGAGGCATTTACAAGTCCCTGGACTGTTGAAGCGTTCACTAACGAGTTGATGAACAATCTTTTTGCGCGGTATATGGTTATGGAATACGAAGGGGAAATTATCGGCTACGGCGGCATGTGGGTCATTATGGATGAAGCGCATGTGACGAATATTGCGATACGATCGGATTATCGCGGACGTGGACTAGGCAACCGACTGCTGCTGGAGCTGCAACGGACGGCGATATTTTTCGGTTCGGAAAAAATGACGCTGGAGGTTCGGATGTCGAACGAGGTTGCCCAGCGGCTTTACCGCAAGCATGGGTTTGAGCCATCGGGCATACGACCGCGGTACTATTCGGATAACAACGAGGATGCGCTTATTATGTGGGCGGAGCTTGATCGTGAGCAGTTGAAGGCAGGGGAGCAATGAGCGTGGGTCATTTAGAAAATACAGCAAGCTGCGAGTTTTCGAATGCTGTTATTTTAGCGATCGAAACAAGCTGCGACGAAACGTCTGCGGCCGTCATTCGCGGAGGAAAAGAAATTTTATCGAATGTAGTCTCGAGCCAGATCGAGATTCATGAGCGCTTTGGCGGCGTAGTGCCGGAAATAGCTTCACGCAAGCATGTGGAATCTATCACACTCATTATCGAGCAAGCCGTTAAGGAGTCAGGGCTGGCCTTAAAGGATATTTCCGCGATTGCCGTTACTCAGGGTCCCGGCCTTGTAGGTGCCTTGCTTGTCGGGATTGTTGCCGCCAAAAGCATGGCAATGGCGCTCGAAATTCCTTTAATCGGAACGCATCATATAGCCGGACATATTTATGCCAATGAGCTCGTGCATGACATCGTATATCCAAGCCTGGCGCTTGTCGTATCCGGCGGCCATACGGAATTAGTGCTGCTTGAACGCGAAGGCGTATTTCAAATAATCGGCCGTACGAGGGACGATGCCGTAGGGGAAGCGTATGACAAAGTGGCGCGTGCGCTCCGCTTGCCGTACCCTGGCGGGCCGCATATCGATAAGCTTGCGGCAGAGGCGGAGGAAGCAATCTCTTTGCCGCGGGCGTGGCTGGAAGCGGACAGCTTTGATTTTAGCTTCAGCGGATTGAAATCAGCCGTGCTGGCCGTTATTAACCAGACGAGAATGAAGAGGCTGGAGCTTAACGAAGCTGCATTGGCACGCGGCTTCCAGGAGTCGGTTACCGAGGTGCTGGTAACGAAGTCGCTGCGCGCGGTTCGCCAATATGGGGTGAAGCAGCTTCTCCTATGCGGCGGCGTTGCAGCGAATCGCGGCTTACGGGCAGCGTTAACGGATCACTGCGCATCCGCAGAAGTTTCGCTGCTCATTCCGCCGAATTCGCTGTGTACGGATAATGCCGCCATGATTGGAGCAGCGGCGCATTTGAAGCTAAAACGCAAGCAATTCAGCGACCTCGATCTAAAGGGAGATCCCGGCTTGTCATTGGAGCAATGGTCGGTTAGCTATTAACGACTGTCTGTGCTTTCGCAAAAAAAGATTCCCAATTGAATTGACAGACTATTTACTAACGCATATAATAAGCAACAATACTTCAAACTTCATACGTGACAAACGCAAGGAACAGGAATAGTAGAGATTATCCGGGATTGCCGGCAGCATCGCCACGGGTCGTATCATCCAGGCATGCTTGCGGTACAGAGAGCTGCGGGTCGGTGCAACGCAGTCGAAGGAAGCTTGAAACTCACCTGGGAGCGGAACAGTGGAAGCAGCGGGAGAATCGTCGAAGGACGAAGTACCGAAGCCGTACATTGTTACGGTTAACCCCCGTAAGAGGGTGCATGTGAGCTAACATCCGGAGTTGGCCAGATGCTTAAGGTGGGCGTCCCTGCTCGTTTGCGAACGTATAGGGTGTCAACAAGGGTGGTACCGCGCGGGTCTTTTATAGCCTGTCGTCTCTTGAATAAAGAGACGACAGGCTTTTCTTGTTGTCAACAACATAGAGTGAAAACGCTATGATCAGGAGCAGTAGAACAGGAAGCTGGCAAAGCGTATTTCGAGTGGTTCTTGCCGATTGGCAGGCGAATGGCTCGAAAGCGTACAGAGAGCTGCGGGACGGTGCAACGCAGTCGAAGCTGAGGTTTGAATCTCGCCTGGGAGCGGAATGATGGAAACGGTTTGCCGGCAGGCGGCCGAGCGTACATCGTTACGGCTAGCCGCCGTCATCGGGCTTTCAAGCGGGTTCGGACCCGCGGCAAGCGGTGCGGCTGCCTTCTGCGAAGGTAGTTGCTGTCCGCTTCTGCATCAGGGTCCGGTCAATTAGAGTGGTACCACGGCAGCCCAAGGCGCGTCGTCTCTTACAAGGAGACGACGCGCTTTTTTTTGTACCCAAAACCATTACTGGAGGTTTCGACAATGACAAACGAAATGAAAAAAATTCAAATATTCGATACGACATTAAGAGATGGCGAGCAATCGCCGGGAGCTTCGCTTGATCCGGAGCGTAAAATCATCATTGCAAGGCAGCTTGGAAAACTGGGTATCGATGTGATCGAGCCTGGCTTCCCGGTATCGAGTCCCGGTGAATTCGCAGCGGTTCAGCAAATTTCGCGCGAGCTTCAGCATGTTGAAATTGCAGGCTTCGCCCGCGCCGTGAAGGCTGATATCGATGCGGCGGTGAAAGCAACACAGGATGCAGCCCGCAGACGGCTTCATCTCTTTATCTCCTCCTCGGATATTCATCTGAATCATCAATTGCGCAAATCGCGTGACGAGGTCGTTAAGATTGCCCGCGATATGGTCGCATACGGTAAACAATTTGTGGATGAAATCGAGTTTTCCGCTATGGACTCCACAAGATCGGGGAGAGATTTCGTCATTCAGCTGGTCGAAGCCGTTATAGCCGAGGGAGCCACGATCATTAACCTTCCCGATACGCTTGGCTACGCGATGCCTGATGAAATGGGCGAGCTGTTCCGTGTCGTGCGTAAGCAAGCAAGAGGCGGAGAAACGGTTAGATA
Source organism: Paenibacillus alkaliterrae (assembly GCF_021532375.1). Classification (GTDB taxonomy): domain Bacteria; phylum Bacillota; class Bacilli; order Paenibacillales; family Paenibacillaceae; genus Pristimantibacillus; species Pristimantibacillus alkaliterrae. The sequence goes on along the minus strand of NZ_JAKGAP010000024.1, from coordinate 4,970 downwards.
CAGCGCGCATTGTCATAATGATCTGGGGCTGGCGGTAGCGAACAGTCTGGCGGCCGTTCATGCCGGAGCGACGCAAATCGAAGTTACAGTTAACGGGATCGGTGAGAGAGCTGGCAATTGCTCCTTAGAAGAGCTGGTTATGGCTATTGAAACACGCAAAGATGCGATGCAGGCTCAGACGAATATACAGATCGGCGAAATCTATGAAACCTCTCGTATGGTCAGTCGAGCGATGCATTTCCCGATCGCATACAATAAGCCGATTGTCGGACGCAATGCGTTTCAGCATGAATCGGGCATTCACCAGGACGGATTGCTGAAAAACCGCAATACCTACGAAATTATGGATCCGGAAGCGATGGGCATTTCGCGCAGCATGATTATACTGGGTAAACATTCCGGCCGCCATGCGATTAAGCATCGACTTTCGGAATACGGCATCGAAGTAACTGAGACACAGATGGAGGATGTGTATAACAAATTTAAGGAAACGGCCGACGCGCAAAAAATGGTCACAGACAACGAACTGATCCGAATTGCCGGTGAGCTGACGCAAACGCAGCCGGACCCTTACGTCCTTGTTGATCTGCATGTTCATGCGGGTACACAGCGGTCCCGTACGGCAAACGTCACGATTCGTGAAAACGATTTTGGGACTGAGCAGTCCTATATCGCGATGGGAGCCGGCCCGATCGAAGCCGTCATCCATGCGATCCAGCAAGCCATTCCGGTTGCTGCCGTGTTCGAGGATCTGGAGCTGCATTCCTTATCCACAGGCGAGGACGCGCATGGGGAAGCGGTAGTCAGTATCGTGCATGAACAGCAGCGCTTCCGCGGCACCTCTGTCCACAATGACATTGTGCTCGCAGCGGCACAGGCATATGTAGCGGCCTGCAATCAAGCGGTAATGACAACAGGCAGCAGACTTGCGGTTAGAAATTAACCTTTTATTTTACCAAAATTAGTGTTGTGCACAAAGTTATCCACAATACCAAGCGGAATTGTGGATAAATAGGAAAAAGGTACGATATTACTGGGTTTACGTAACCTCAACAATGTCAGCAAAAAGGGGATACTTTTTTCATTAGAAAGCTGTGGATAATGTTTGTTATGGGGATAAAATCTCCTTTTGTATGATTAAGGACCTAGGAATCGACGAAAACCGCGAAATTACCGCTTATTTTTCCCGATTCCATCGACAGAATTAACTAACAATTTATACAGATATGTGGATATCTCTGTGTATATTTGTGGATAAAGGTTTTTGTTTCAGCGGATGCTTATCCGGAATGCTATGCTTCTATTTTGCGCTCCAGTTGCGGTCACGCAAAAAAATTGCGTGAATTACAAATGAGATTTTCGGTGAAAAACGAACCGGTTTGCGTTATCGTAAAAACATGGCGCATACCAATAGCATAAATCTCACCGTTAGACGATTTGCTCAAGCGACATTCAAGTGTGAATGGAGGTATACCAAGGAATGGATAAGCAAACGATCATTCAGGTAAGCTCGATCAGCAAGTATTATGGTGCGAATAAAGCAATCGATCAAGTATCCTTTCAAGTAAAGGAAGGAGAAATTTTCGGCATCATCGGTACGAATGCAGCTGGGAAAACAACATTACTCGAAATGTTAATGGGTCTTCGCATGCCGGATATCGGCAACATTAAAGTGTTAGGACATGATACGCTGCTCGAAACAGACAGCTTGAAGGAAGATATAGGCATCCATCTTCAAAGCACATCCTTGATCGACAAAATGAACGTTCGCGAGGCAATGGAGCTGTTTCAAGCCTTCTATAAACGTAAAAGCGATTTAGAGTGTATTATTGATCAGTTTGGGCTCGCTCCTTATGCAAATAAAGTAGTAAAACGGTTATCCGGCGGCTGGAGACAGCGCACAGCGCTTGCGATCGCGCTTGTGAATGATCCTAAAATTATTATTCTCGACGAACCGACCACAGGCCTCGATCCCCAAGCCAAAAAAGATTACTGGGCTCTGTTGCGGCAATTAAAACAACAAGGGAAAACGATAGTGATAGCCTCCCATGATATGGAGGAGGTTCAGCGCAATTGTGATCGAATCGGCGTACTGCGCAAAGGAGAACTTGTCATTTGCGGTAAACCATTAACGCTCATTTCAGAGCTGCCTGGAGGCGGTATGACGATGGAAGCTGTCTATATGCAATATGCGATGGATGTTAAGGGAGTGTTAGCGTATAGGGATTAAGTCAGACAATCGCAGCAAAATAATAGAGAAACGAATGGAGATGATTGCACTTTTAATGAATCAAATGAGCGAGGGGGAGAATAAGGAGAACGATAAGAAAGAGATGATTAAGCACAAAAACATAAGCGAATGCAGTGGTATTATGTATCCTTAATCGAATCATAGTATACTAAAAAGTAATGCTGGTAATTCGGAGGATGAATCGTGAACAAATGTAATCCACTAATAGGTCAAAAAATGCGCGAGCAGGTTTCACGCTGGTTTACAGCAGAACCGCTTGCGCGTTTTACCGGGATGTTTATTGATGATAAGCTGCGGGAGTCCATAAAGTTTGGACAGCTTACCGTCATTCATTACAAAATGTTCGGCGGCAGCGGGGATGAAGTTTATGCTGCTGCAGCTGCTGTCGAACTATTTATTTTGGCATCCGACATTTTGGACGATCTGCAGGATCAGGATGCCCCGGCCAAGCCATGGATGCAGGTGCCGCAATCTGCAGCCATTCATGTGGCATCATCGTTACTAATGCTGTCGCAACAGGCTATGATGGAATGCACCACCGATAATAAAGTCCGTATAGCGCTTGCAGAAATGATGAACACCCAGCTGCTTCAGGCGGCGAATGGGCAAATGCTCGATATCATGAATTTTGCGATGGACGAGCAATCCTATCTAGAGGTGGTCAAGCAGAAATCATCAGCGCTGTTGACGTTCGCCTGTATGACTGGCGTTATTCTTGCGGGTCAGCCGCAGCAAAGCATTGTAGCTGATTACGCAGCAGAGATCGGAACTGCCGCCCAGCTAAGAAACGATCTTCGCGATTTGCTGCGCTGGGACGAAAAAAGCGATTTTTTACAGCGAAAGCATACATTGCTTACGATGTATTTGCTAGAGAGCCTTGCCGAAGGCGATAGGTGGATTCTCGACTATTTCGAAGGCCGTCTATCAATTGAAGACATAGAATCAAACCGCGAACGCTTCGCGGAGACATGTGAACGGACAGGGACGATCTTGTACGGATCCGTAATGAGCCGAATGCACTATAATCGGTTTGTCGAATTATTAGATTCTTTACAGGAAGCAAGTCCTTGGAAAACGAGTTTTTTGCAAATATTAAACCAAGAAATTGCATAATATAAAACCACGCAAAAGGTCTTTCGGTAAATACGAATCACTTTTGCGTTTATTGTCGATCCGTTTCCTGTTATAGTAGAAAAGGAAGTAATTTCTACTATTTTAGCTAAGAAACGGAGGAGTTTTAAATGTTGAAAGAAACGATTCGCCAGTTGGTAAACAGTACTGAAAAAATGTCTATGGCTATGGGTGGACAACTGCAATTAGCAGGTGTTTCTGCAGCGGAGCAAAAAGCTCTTCTTGGCGAGCTAAACAACAAAAAAGAAAAGAACAGCGGATACGCATACATGTGGGGCTAGGATTTATATCATATCGGAGGGAAGAGGGCAGCATGAGACCAACATTGATTAATCGCATATTTGCTATCCTCTTCCTAGCAGTTTTTCTATCGTCACTCTTCTATCTAACTGCTGTTATTGTAAGGATTCCATCGATCGGGGCCATTCTGGTCAAGGAGCCCGGTGAAAGATATTTCGTTAAATCGATAGAGCCTGCAGGACAAGCGCAGGTTAAGGGAATACGAGTAGGCGATCAGATACTAGAGGTAAACGGGAATCCGGTTAGCGAGTTTGAAAATGTTATTAAATATAACTCCATTGAGTATGCTGATCGTGTTCTAATATTACATAAAGACAACGTTAAGCAAGAAATAGCATTTCCTAAAGGGTGGACAGGTGATCATTCGGTTTGGGAGCTACTGATTCAGTTGTATATCCCAGGCATTTCACTTGTTATTTTTTGTGCGTTTTCAGGTTTTCTGTATGTGAAGCGCCGTAATGATAAAGCTGCTATTATGCTGATCATGTTCTTTATATCTATTGGAATAAGCTATTACAGCTCTGCCGCTTCCTATCGAAGCGACCCCGTTGGAAATACGGTTATTTATGTTGTGCTTCCTGTTATTCCATTATTGTTCATGAGTTTTATGAACAGCTATTTACAACGGTTTAACGTTCTTTTTATAAGCAAGAGAGCCTTAGGTACGTTATTTGGTATTAACGGCGCTGTAGGAATTGTAAGCTTGCTGTATATTTGGACTGATTTATTTTCGATCCAAGTGTACAACTATATTGTCATAGCCTTTAGCAGCGTTGTGCTTTTAGGCAATTTAGTATGCGTTTATAAGCTGATTCACAAATTCATCAAGCATAGGCGCACCAAATTGCATTCGCTGTTTACTATTACATTGATTTCGCATCTGGTCGCATTTACACCGTTCGCAACGATGAACCTTCTGCCTCAAATTTTCGGGGAGAGGCAAATTTTACCTGCTGCATTCACTGCTCTCTTTCTATTCGTACTTCCAATCGTCTATTTCTATTTATCTACTTCAAATCAATTGTTTGATATTGATTTTATTTTAACGAGATTCAAATACTATACAGCGCTTGCTTTGCTTCCTTCTATTATTGTAGCGGCCTTTGTGGCATTTTTTATTTTGGGAGAGAACAGCCCGTCATGGTCCGTATGGTTTGGCATATTTTTTGTCATTTACATAGGAATGACGTTGTTGGCTATTCGCAGTTTAGCATGGGTTGTGTAAATCTATAAAACTTGGACAAGGGAATCGTATTCAGTTCAAATCGCTAGATTGTTCTCCACCTGA
>NZ_JAKGAP010000023.1 GCF_021532375.1 Paenibacillus alkaliterrae | reverse complement strand
ACTACATTCTCCACCTGAACCTCTTAATCAGTCAAAGTTGAAATATTGAGAATGAGCGAGAAATCAGGAGAAAACATTACTTTATAGTGGGAGTGACAACAACATGAATATACGTATTGAAGAAGTGCTGGAAGGCAAAGAAGCGAATTATATTTTCCCGTTATTTTGGCAGCATGGGGAAGACGAAAGTGTCCTGCGGGAGGAAATGGCGCGCATTTACGAATCAGGCATCCGGGCCGTTTGTGTCGAAGCCCGGCCTCATTCAGATTATTTGGGACCAAAATGGTGGCAGGACATGGATGCAATTATGGAAGAAGCGCGGCAGCGCGGCATGCGGGTCTGGGTGCTCGATGATGACCACTTTCCGACAGGCCGTGCAGCAGGGAGGCTCAAGGATGCTCCCGATGAGCTCCGCCGACTGTTTCTGCACGAAAACCATATTGACGCTGTAGGTCCGATGAAGAACGGGTCTTTTTTTGTAGACGTTCCTGATAGCCCTTTTGCTCCCGCTCTTTCCAAAGGCGGCAATATCCTGGGAGTTATCGCGGCGAGACGCGATTCGCGAAACGGAGAACTGACTGGAGAAATGATCGATTTAACTTCACGCGTTGATAATGGCATCCTTCGCTGGGATATCCCGGAAGGGTACTGGCGCATTTTCATACTGATCGAAACCGGACTCGGCGGCAGCGCTGGGCAGGACGATTATATCAACCCGCTTGTCGCCGAGTCCGTCCGCGTTCTGATCGATACCGTCTATGAAGCATTTTATGAGCGCTATCGAAACGATTTCGGGCATACATTGGCGGGATTTTTCTCTGATGAACCCGGCTTCTATAACGACAAGGATACGTTTGATTTCAACTCGAAGCCCGGCAAGAAACGCGTTGTGCTGCCATGGAGCCGGGAGCTGCCCGGTCTGCTGAAGCAAGCGCTAGGTTCTGATTACCGGCTGTATCTGCCTTTGCTTTGGCATGAAGGCGGTAATCAAACAGCGGTTGCTCGCTTCACTTTTATGACTATCGTCAGCAAGCTGTATGCCGAGCGTTTCACTAATCAAATCGGCGACTGGTGCCGCGAGCGCCGTATAGAATATATCGGGCACGTTCTCGAAGACAACAACGTGCATGCCCGGTTAGGCAGCGGCGCAGGTCACTTCTTCCGCGCATTGTGGGGCCAAGACATGTCTGGGCTTGACGTGGTGCTGTGGCAGATCGTTCCGGGTTTCGACGAAGTTCCGTTCACTTGGGTGGCCGGGGAAACAGACAGCGAATTTTTCCACTATGGCCTAGCCAAGATGGCCGTTTCGCTCGGCCACATCGATCCGAAGAAGAAGGGCCGCACGATGGCCGAAGTGTTCGGGGCTTACGGATGGGCAGAGGGACTCAAGCTTATGAAATGGCTTACCGACCACATGCTTGTGCGCGGGGTCAATCACTTTGTCCCGCATGCGTTCTCCGCGAAGGAATTTCCGGATCCAGATTGTCCACCACATATGTATGCGCGGGGGAAAAATCCACAATATCGGTATTACAGGGAGCTGAACCTGTACACTAACCGGATCAGCCACCTTCTCTCGGGCGGATTGCATATTGCGACGGCTGCAGTACTGTATCACGCTGAGGCTGAGTGGTCCGGCAGCTATATGTATTTCCACAAGCCTGTAAAGGAATTGATGCGCAGTCAGATCGATTGCGACGTCCTGCCTGCCGATACACTTACGGAATCGGTTTCCGTCGAAAGCGGCAAGCTGAGGGTGCAAGAGGAAACGTTTGATTGCTTGATCGTGCCTTACAGTGAAGCGTTGCCGTCCAAGCTGCTTAACCGCTTGGCGGAATTGGCGGAGCATGGACTCCTTATCGTGTTTGTGGACGGCTTACCGGTTCGATCGAGTGAGGGAGACGAGGTGGGCGAAGCGCTTGGACGGCTTGACGCTCATGTAAGCATAAAGGTAGTTCCGCTCGGTAACTTGGCGGAATTTCTCAAGGAGAAAGGGCTTCAAGACATTAGGGTCAAGGGTGAGCAGCCTTACTTGCGCCATTATCATGTTGAGTATTCCGATCTTGGCGTTCATATGTTCACCAACGAACACCCGTTTCAAAGCATTGCAACAGAAGTCGTTCTTCCGGTCAAAGGACGCGTATTGTTGTACGATGCCTTCCGCAATGTCCTTTCAGAGTCAGGTGGTGTGGAAAGCGGGGACGGTACGAGCATGTCCTTGCGGCTCAGCCCCTACGAATCGGTGATCGTCCTGACGGGAACGGGGATGCTGGACATTCCGGCATCGAAACGGAGCGAAGAATCAATGAATGAAACGGTAATCGAGGGACCGTGGACGATTGCAACGGCGACTTCGGAGCAATATCCGTCCTTCGAAACGTGGGGGGAGGCTGAAGGACTGTCTGATATGAGTCTGCCGGGTAAATTGCCAACCTTCTCGGGAACGTTCCGGTATGAAATGAACTTCGATTGGATGCAGCAGGCGGACCGTGTCTTCCTTGATCTTGGAGAAGTCTTTGAAACCGCTGAGGTGCGGGTGAACGGACAATCGGCGGGCATTTGCATTTGTCCGCCGTACCGGTTGGACATCGGAGACTTCGTTCATACAGGAACGAATACGTTGACCATTGAGGTGACGAATACCCTGGTGAAGGAGCAGCGCGATTTCCTTTCCCATATTTCCCAACAAGAGTCGAGCGGACTTTTGGGACCCGTTCGTTTATGGAGAGGAGAAAACTAAAAGATATGGTTAAATTACCTTACTCCCCAGATGATCGACTGTTAATCTTAAACGCTGACGATTTCGGGATGTGCCATTCCACAAATCAAGCGATTAGTCATTTGTTGCGGGAAGGAGCTATTTCATCGGCCTCAATGATGATGACCTGTCCTTGGACATTGGAAGCGGCCTTGATCGCAAGCCGTAATTCTTATTTCGAGGTCGGCGTACACCTGACATTTACGAGCGAATGGGAAAACTACAAATGGGGGCCGGTCAGCCGAGGGAATGTAGATACGTTGGTAAATGATTTCGGCCATTTTCCTCCCGGTACTCTAACTGTGGAGACGAAAGCAGACTTCGAACAGGTGAAGCATGAAATCATTGCGCAAATCGAAATTGCCCGGCGTTTAGGTATAGATCCTACGAATCTGGATAATCATATGGGCTCACTTCAGGGCATTTTTACCGGAAGGCACTTTATGGAGATCGTAATGGATGTATGCGCGGAATATGGTCTTCCGTACCGATTCTCCAAGATTCCTCTTCCTTTCTTTAGCAGCGAAGAAGACGGGATAATCGTAGAGCTTGCGGAGAGAAAAGGTGTGAGAATCGTCGATGAGATCGTGGTGCTGCCTTTCATGCTTCAGGAAGGAGAAAATTATTCATCGGTCAAGCAAAACACAATTCAACTGCTTCGCGGTATAAAGGCGGGTATAACGGAGATGGTGTTTCACCCCTCATTGGATACGGATGAATTGAAAGCCATAACGGATACATGGCAGTCACGCCGTTATGAATTTGATTTATTTCAGGATGAGGATATTAAAGCAGTCATTCACGAAGAGAAAATCAAAATCATCGGGTGGCGTGAGCTTCGCGACTTACAACGAAAAGGTTGATTCAAAACATCGAGGAAGGGCCTAAACCATCTGCTCCAGACTCCGGTACGCTCCGGGCGCCATTTCGTACTTCTTTTTGAATACCCTATGGAAATACGGATAAGCGCCGAAGCCACAGCTTTCGGCAATCTGGTCGAGCGTCATCGAAGTATATTTCATCTGCTCTACTGCGGCGGACAACCGGATCATGCGCACATTCCATACAATGACCATGAATGTTGGGAAGACGTCTCCAGTGATACTGTTAGCGCAGTAACACGATTTTTGGAGGCGTCTTTTCCTTTCCCAGATTAACATCATGGTCATTATATCGGTCAATTGTTGGACATCTGAACCGTCAACTTACGACTAAATTAAATTGGCAGAAACACTAATTTCACATGCCTTAATGGAGCAGGGATTAAATACGGTAGTAGTAGAGAAGCAAGAAGTTGGGAGTGGAAGTACATATTCTGGCGCGAGATTGTTACAATTTCAGAATGATAAATCGCTGACGTCTTGATATGAAGACTTTTGGCAAAGAGAAGATAGGCTATAGCTAAAAAACTATCAATATATTATATTTTCTATTTAATAGTGGTATATTTTATAGAGGGACAAGACGGAAGGATAAGCTTGGTTGTACGAAGTATCGAACAACGTCACGAAGGAGGCGATTAAAGATGCTTGTGAGGCTTTCGATAAATTTTTCCAGAAGAAAGCCGGCTTCCCAAAGTATAAGAGCAGGAAGAAGTCTAAACCTGCATTCTATAATGATACGGAGAAGCTCAAAATCAACAAAGATCTTGTCCTCATCGAAAAGGTGGGATGGATGCCATGCAGTGAACCGCTGCCTATGAACACGAAGTATAGAGAATTGAACGCTGCAATCTTAGATTTTATGTAACGGAACGGTTGGCTACGATTAAAGATATAGCTGAGAAAGCAAAAGTGTCTATTGCGACGGTGTCACGGGTGCTTAACTACGACCCCGGTATTTCGGTTGCAGATGAGACACGCAAACGTATATTTGAAATTGCGCAAGAATTGAATTATAAAACGCTGCGTCAGCGAAATGGTCAAGCTGTGAAGGAGCGTTACAGGGTTGGGCTCGTGAACTGGTATTCTGATCAGGAGGAAATGCTCGATCCTTGGTCCGGTGAAACGCTCGACGGCGTGATTGCGATCGGCCGATTCGAGAAAGATGATTTGGAGCGTTTTCCCGAAGGCTTTGACAACATTGTCTTTGTCGATTCATCTCCTGACGACAATCGGTTCGATTCCGTTGTCATCAATTTGCGAAAGTCGGTTTCCGAACTGATCGATTATCTCATTGGCCTCGGCCATACGGCGATCGGTTATATCGGCGGGCATAATATCGTCAATAACAAGCGGGTGCAGGATGAGCGCGAGCTTGTATTTATGGAGCGTCTGTCTGCTCACGGGCTATACGATGCAGGGCTTGTTTTCACGGGAGATAATCTATATTCCGAGGACGGCTATAAACTGATGAAGACGGCGATTAGCGGAGAAAAGCTGCCAACGGCGTTTTTTATCGAAAATGATTCCAAGGCGGTCAGCGCGCTGCGTGCGCTGCATGAAGTGAAGCTGCGGGTGCCGAACGACGTTTCCATCGTCGGCTATAGCGACATCGCGATTTCTGAATTTTTGCAGCCGCCGCTTACAACCGTGAAAGTTCATATGGAGCATATAGGCGAGACGGCTGTTGAGCTGCTCGCGGATCGCATGGCGGCCAAACGGGAAATTGCCAAGAAGATCGTATTGCCGACCCGTCTGCAAGAGCGCGAGAGCAGCGGGAAGCCAGTGTAGAAATAAACAAGCCATTGCTATTGCGGAGAGCTGAAGTATTCAAGTGGAGCGTTAGTATACGCACGGAGGTGGCAAACTTGTCGTTATTATTGAACGGGCAAAACGTATTGCCGGCTGTGCATAAGGTTAAGGATGTGGAGGCGGTGCTGACCTCCCCTTTTTCATATATGGTGCTGCTCGGCGGGCATTTGGGTCAGCTGAAGAACATCGTGGACTTAGCCGGTCAGCATGGCAAAAAGGTGCTGCTTCACGCGGATCTGATCGACGGCTTGAAAAATGACGAATACGCGGCTGAGTTTCTATGCCAATCGATTCGGCCTGCGGGCATTATTTCTACCCGCGCCAGCGTGATCGGAAGAACGAAGCAGAACGGACTTATCGCCATCCAGCGCTTGTTTCTGATTGACTCGGATGCGCTGGAGAGAAGCTACACGGTTCTGGACAAGAACCGTCCCGATTATATCGAGGTGCTTCCGGGCGTTATCCCGGACATCATACGGGAGGTAAAGGAACGGAGCGGAATTCCGATTATCGCGGGAGGACTCATTCGGACGCAGGACCACGTCAGACAGGCGCTCGATGCGGGAGCTTCGGCCATCACGACATCGCGCAAGGAGTTGTGGCTGTCTTAGCATTTACAGATGGAAGAGGGGGAAATGATGGACACATACATGTTAGCGTTAGACCAAGGTACGACGAGCACAAGGGCACTGCTCGTTGATCGCAGCGGCTCGATTGTCGATATGGTTCGCGAGGAGCTGCCGCTGTACTATCCGCATTCGGGCTGGGTCGAAGCGGACGCGCTGTTTATTTGGGAATCGGCGAAGAAGGTGATCGCGGAGCTGCTTACGAAAACAGGCGTCACGGCGAAGCAGATTGCCGGCATCGGCATTACGAATCAACGCGAAACGACGGTTGTATGGGATAAGGCGACGGGCGCGCCGATTCACCCCGCGATCGTCTGGCAGTCTCGCCAAACGGCCGATATTTGCGAACGTCTTAAAGCCGGCGGCTATGAGCAAACGTTCCATGAACGCACGGGTCTGCTGATCGACGCTTATTTTTCGGGAACGAAAGTCAATTGGCTGCTGGAGCATGTCGACGGCGCGCGAGCGAGAGCGGAGCAGGGTGAGCTTCTGTTCGGCACGATCGATACGTGGCTCATCTGGAAGCTGACGGGCGGCCTGGTCCATGTGACCGACGTGACGAATGCATCCCGGACGCTTATGTTTAATATTCACGAGCGAAAGTGGGACGATGAGCTGCTGCGGATTTTGGACGTTCCCAAAGCCATGCTCCCGGAGGTTCGTTCCTCTTCGGAAGTATATGGCGAGCTTGATCCGGAGCTGTTCGGCTGCTGCATACCGGTGGCAGGCGCGGCTGGCGATCAGCAGGCGGCGCTTTTCGGCCAAAATGCGTTCCAAGAGGGAAGCACCAAAAATACGTACGGTACGGGCTGCTTTATGCTGATGAATACGGGTACGAAAGCGATCGTATCGGAAAAAGGGCTGCTCACGACGATAGCGTGGGAGGTTGACGGCAAGCTCGAGTACGCATTGGAAGGAAGCGTGTTTGTAGCGGGCGCCGCTATTCAATGGCTTCGCGACGGTATCCAGCTGATTGAAACCGCGGCGGAGACAGAGGTTTTGGCTGCAGAGATCGAGTCCACGGATGGCGTATATGTCGTTCCGGCATTCGTCGGGCTAGGCACGCCATATTGGAACAGCGACGTTCGAGGCGCGGTATTCGGCCTAACAAGAGGCACGTCGAAAGCCCATTTCGTACGGGCGGTTCTGGAATCGCTGGCGTATCAGACGAAGGATGTATTGTCGGTCATGGAGGAGGAGTCGGGACTGCCGCTGCAATCGTTGTCCGTGGACGGCGGAGCTGTGGCGAATGATTTGCTTATGCAATTCCAAAGCGATCTGCTCGGCGTACCGGTCGAGCGGCCGGTCGTGGGTGAATCGACGGCGCTGGGCGCGGCCTTTCTGGCGGGACTCGCCGTCGGCTTCTGGTCAAGTCGTGACGAGCTAGCCAAGCTGAGAAAGATAGATCGCGTATTTGCGCCATCCATGGAAACGGAAAAACGAGACGTTTTGTACGGCGGCTGGCATCGAGCGGTTAAAGCGGCTATGGCTTTCGCGCACTAATTATGATATACTGACGACAAGTTAATAACGGTTGGAGATTAGGAGAAACCACGAAGACCGCTTTCGATCCCGATTTGGGGAGAAGGAAGCGGTTTGAGTGGTTTTTTGTATATTATGATGAATAGAGGGCTGGGAGGCTATAAATATGACAGGGAATATAAGGAGAGAAGTTATGGGGTTTGGAGCTGGAAATCGGGTGGAGCTGCTTGCCGCGATGCAGATTTCGCCGATAGATGTATTAGTCATCGGGGGTGGAATTACGGGGGCGGGTATCGCTTTGGATGCCGCATCGCGCGGGATGAAGGTTGGGCTCGTGGAGATGCAGGATTTTGCCGCGGGGACTTCAAGCCGTTCGACGAAGCTTGTACACGGCGGCCTGCGTTATTTGAAGCAGCTTGAAATCGGCGTCGTTGCAGAGGTCGGCAAAGAGCGGGCGATCGTTTATGAGAATGGACCGCATGTCACGACGCCGGAATGGATGTTGCTTCCGCTTTATAAGGGGGGTACTTTCGGAAAGTTTTCGACTTCGATTGGCTTGCGGGTGTACGACTTTTTGGCAGGGGTGAAAAGAAAAGAACGGCGCAAAATGCTGAGCGTGGCAGATACGCTAACGAAAGAGCCATTATTGAAGCGCGAGGGACTTAAGGGGGGCGGCTACTATGTTGAATATCGGACGGACGATGCCAGGCTGACCATTGAAGTCATGAAGAAGGCGGTGGAAACGGGAGCGCTCGCCGTCAACTATGCCAAGGTGGAAACGCTGCGTTACGATGAGAACGGTAAGATTATGGGCGCTCTCGTTCGGGATATGATTAGCGGATCGGAATATGAGATTAAGGCGGCAAAAATCATTAATGCGACAGGTCCATGGGTGGACGAGCTGCGCAAGATGGACGGCTCCCAAAAAGGCAAAACGCTGAGGCTGACGAAGGGCGTTCACCTTGTGTTTGACCAAATCAGGTTCCCGCTGCGCCAAGCCGTTTATTTCGATACGCCGGACGGGCGCATGGTATTCGCGATTCCACGCGAAGGCAAAACCTATTTCGGTACGACTGATACGAATTATAACGGGGACACGGTCAATCCGGTTATGACGCTGGAGGATCGCACTTATTTGCTGAAGTCAGTTAACTTCATGTTCCCTGAGCTGAGGCTTGCCGAAGGCGATGTGGAATCGAGCTGGGCCGGACTTCGGCCGCTTATTCAGCAGGAAGGCAAGTCGCCTTCGGAAGTTTCGCGCCGGGACGAAATTTTTGTATCGCAATCCGGACTTATTTCCATTGCAGGCGGCAAGCTGACGGGCTATCGAAAAATGGCGGAGACCGTTATCGATAAAGTGGACGATTTACTGCAGCAAGGCGGATCGGGTGTTCGTTACGCTAACAGCAGCACAAAAACCATTCCGATGTCGGGTGGAGATGTCGGCGGGTCAGGTGCGTTTGAAGCGTTCGTGCAGAAGAGGACGGCCGAAGGCGTTCGCTTAGGCTTTACGAAAGAAGATGCGGCTTTTCTTGCAAGGCGGTATGGCTCTAACGCAGATAAGCTGTTCGCGCTTGCGGAGAGCGGATCGGAATGGACTGCAGCATTTGGATTGCCGCTTGTGGCGGCGGTACAGCTTCAATATTCGATTGAGAATGAAATGACTGTGAAGCCGGCAGACTTCTTCATCCGCAGGACCGGCGATTTGTTCTTCCGCATTGCGGAGGTACAGCGGTGGAAAGCCCCGGTCATCGCAGCTATGGCAAGCAAGCTCGCCTGGAGCGAAGAGCAGCGGACTGCTTATGCGGCGGAGCTCGAACAGAAGCTGGCGGAGGCGGTTGAGCCGCTAAGAGGCTAGAATTATAAAGAAGGACATCGTTTACTGAATTGCGCTTGCGTCAGTGAACGATGTCCTATTTTTTACGTTTAACCGATTGATAAGTATTGCCCTGAAGGGGTCCATAACAACGGTCACGAATCAACAATAAAGATGGTAAAATTAACTTGACACAAACAGGATTCGGTCATAAAATAAACAACAAACAACAAAATTGGTCATAAAATTCAACAATAAAGGTGGTGGCTGTGATGTCGCTGACGTTCGAGGAACGGAAAAAAACGATTTTGGAGCGGCTCGCCCGGGAGGAGAGGGTACAGGTTGTCGCCTTGTCCACGGATCTGAACGTATCTCCGGAAACGATCCGGCGCGATTTGGACCGGCTGGAAAAGGAAGGGCGCCTCAAAAAGGTGTACGGCGGCGCCGTTTCGGCGGGCATGGACAGCTCGGAGCCGCCTTTTTTGCATAGGACGCAAATGAATCCGGCGGAAAAGTCGTCCATCGGCCAGTTGGCCGCTTCGCTTGTGAAGGACGGCGAGACGATTATGATCGATAACGGGACGACGACGGTGGAAGTGATTCGTTATTTGCGCGACCGCAGCGATATTACGATCGTTACCCACTCCGTTCCTGCGCTGCTGCTCGCGATGGAAGTTTTCAAAGGCCGGATTATTTTTGCCGGAGGAGAGGTCAATTCGATTCAGCAGTCCACAACGGGCACGCTGGCGGAAAGCATGTTGCAGCAGTTCAAGGTGCACAAAGTTTTCATTTCCGTGGGCGGTATTTCCCTTGTAGAAGGCATTACGGACTACGATCTGAACGAAGCGGGCATGTCGCGCAAAATGATGGAGCGGGCGGAGGAAGCGATCGTGCTGGCGGATCACTCGAAATTCGGCAAAACGACGTTTGCCCGCATTTCTTCTCTGCAGGATGTGTCGATGATCATTTCGGACCGAGGCTGTCCGGCGGAATGGGTCGAACATTTAAAAGAGAGAGAGATTGAGCTGTTAATAGCCGAGTAGGAGGAGAAACACAACATGAAAGTCGATTTTCATTTTCATTTGGAAGAGGGACCGTATTCGACCGGATGGCTGCAGCGTACGGCCCGGGCTTTGGAGAACGTTCATCGCGGCAGCGGCAGGCTGGACCGGTCTTCCCATTCGCTGGAGTGGATCGGTCAGTTGACTGAGCTGCTGCGGGAGCGGGTGGAAAGAGGATGTTTTAGCCCGGAATGGCTGGCGTACTACTTCGAGCTTGGCAAGGAACGGGGGATCGGGCATTTCGGCATGGTCGACCACTTGTACCGGTTTACGGAATTCCGCCCTTATTATGAAAAACATATGATTTTGAACGAGTCGCCGTTAGGACGCATGCAGCAGTATTGGCTTGACCGGGTATGCGTGACGTCGATTGAGCCTTTCATTCAAGCGGTGCGCAAAGCGCAGCAGGACGGCTATCCGGTCTCACTCGGCGTGGAAGCGGATTATTTCCCGGGCGGCGAAGAGGAGCTGGGCGAGCTTTTGTCGCGCTATGAGCTCGATTATGTAATCGGCTCCGTACATTTTCTGGACGGTTGGGGCTTCGATAATCCGGAAACGCAGCATTTGTTCGCAGAGAAAGATTTGCCCGCTTTATACAATCAGTTGTTTGAAACGGTGAAAGGCGCGGCAGCGAGCGGTTTGTTCGATATGATCGCCCATCTGGACAATTTGAAGGTGTTCAATTACCGTCCGGACGAGAGCGTCCTTCTGCCGATGTACGAAGACGCAGCCGCAGCTTTGAAAAAGGCGGATGTGGCTACAGAACTGAACACGGGGCTTGCTTACCGGTACCCGGTAAAAGAAGCCTGCCCGAGCCCGGCCTTTTTGCAAGTGCTGCAGCGGCATGGCGTACCGATCACGCTCAGCTCCGATTCCCATTTTCCCGACGATATCGGAACGATGCTGGATGATGCGGCTGCTCTTCTTGACCGCGCAGGCTATACGGAGATTGTTTACTTTAAGGAAGGCCGGCGAATGACTACTCCTTTGAAAGATTGAGGTGGATCCCGTTATTATGAAACAGACATTGACTTTTCGTCCGGATCATACATTTACGATCGTACAGTTTACCGATGTTCACTTTATTGAAGGAAATGAGAAAGATCTGCGTACCCGCGACTTGATCGTACGTGTAATGGAAATGGAAAAACCTGATCTCATCGTATTTACCGGCGACGTTGTGGAAGCGAACCGCTGCCCCGACCCGATCGCCGCATTTCGTGAAATTGCCGCGGCCGTAGAGCAGAGTGGAATTCCGTGGGCTGTCGTGTACGGCAATCACGATACCGAAGAAAAGATTACGAGACAAGAACTGATGCAAGCGGTGACCGAATGCAAGAACGTGCTGGCAGAGAGCGGTCCTGCAAATATCGGCGGTGCCGGCAATTATGTGCTGAAGGTGGCCGACGCAAACGGTCGGACTGCCGCTGCTCTATATTTCCTTGATTCGGGCAGCGTGTCGACGCTCCCGCATGTGAATGGATACGGCTGGATCGAACGCGGCCAGATTAACTGGTACATGCAGCAATCCCGCGAGCTCACTGAGCAGAACGGAGGAAATCCGCTGCCGGCGCTTGCCTTCTTCCACATACCGCTTCCGGAATACGACGAAGTATGGCAGCGCGAAGTTTGCTGCGGCAACAAGCTGGAAGACGTATGCTGCCCGAAAATCAACACCGGCTTTTTCTCGGCTATGGTTGAGATGGGCGACGTTATAGGGACGTTTGCGGGACATGATCACGTGAACGATTACTGCGGCACTCTGCATGGCATTAAACTGTGCTACGGGCGGGCAACCGGGTACAACACGTACGGCCGGGATGAGTTCCCGCGCGGGGCCCGAGTCATCCGTATGCATGCCGGAGAGCGGGAGTTCGAGTCGTGGCTGCGTCTAGATGACGGCTCGGTCGTTACGGAGCAGCCGGTGCATCAGCCGGAACAAGGCGGCAAGTAATCGGGTGCTTCTTTGATAGGCAGGTTAGAATTCAATAAGTCGTTGCAAGAAGGTGGTATTTTACATATAATACATATGAGCATGTATTCATATATATTCAGATATAGAATAATGTCCAACGCATTATGGGTGATTATTAATTTGGAGGTTTCGAACTGGGGGAGATTTGGATGAGTAAATCAGGGCGTAAGCAAGACGCTGAGCATGATAATACTGAACATTCGCACGGGCATTCCGGATCGTGCGGCCATGGGGATAATAAGGGCAAACACTCCCACAGCCACCATCATGGTCATTCCCATGGACATCATGGACACCATCACCATCATGGGCCGAATAATAAAGCGGGCTTGCTAATTGCCCTTATCATCACGACAGGCATTATGTTCTTGGAATTTGTCGGAGGGTTAATGACGAATTCATTGGCGCTGCTGTCGGACTCCGGTCACATGCTTAGCGATGCGGCCGCTCTGGCGTTAAGCTTAGTCGCGATGTGGATCGCCGTAAGGCCGGCTTCATCTATTAGAACCTACGGCTTTCATCGCTTTGAAATTTTGGCCGCATTACTGAATGGAGTTACGTTATTCGTAATTGCTGCTTTTATTATAGTCGAGGCAGCCAAACGATTTATGGAGCCGCCGACAGTGGCAAGCGGAACGATGATAATCATTGCGCTTATAGGGCTGTTCGCGAATCTCGCGAGTGCGTGGTTTCTTATACGGAAAGCCGATGTGAAGGATAACCTGAACGTTCGCAGCGCGTATCTCCATGTTCTCGGCGATGCATTAGGCTCCGTGGGCGCGATCATTGCGGGGATTCTGATGTCCTTATTTTCTTGGTATATTGCTGATCCAATTATTAGTGTTGTCGTCGCGCTGCTAATTTTAAAAAGCGCATGGGGTATTATCAAATCGACGGTACACATTCTGATGGAAGGTACTCCGCCGAGCGTGGATGCCGAACAAGTAAAAACAGTGCTGCTTCGAATCGAAGGGGTAAAGGATGTGCATGACCTTCATATCTGGACCATTACGTCAGGGCTCGATTCCTTAAGCTGCCATCTTATTGTGGAGGATCGTGCAGATTGCCAGGCGGTGCTACAGGAAGCGATCCGGCAAATCTCCACCGATTTTCATATCGAGCATTCAACGATCCAGATCGAGAAATCGGAGCTCAAGCATGCGGAGTTGAAGGTATAAAGGAGTTGTTATGGTCGTGGGGCGGATACTGCGGCAGCACGGCGAAGTGGAAATTAGCTTTTAAAATTCAAAAGGTCTAAGCGGGTAAGTTAATCTGCGCCGATGCGGAGCCTTCTGCACGAAGTTACTAGGGAGCTCGGAGCTTGAATCCTAGAGACAGCTCTAATGCTGGACTCACAAAAAAAAGACGTCTGATATCCGTATGCAGACGTCTTTGAATTTATTTATTGTTCGCTTCAGTCAGCTTAGCACGAGGACGCCGTAGCCCTCGAGGTCTACGGTACCGCTAAGCTTCTTGCCGGTGAGGAGATCGGTTTTCTCTTCGCTGAGCGTGATTAGCGCCGGCTGCTCGCTGTAGTTGAGCAGGAAGTGGAGCGGACCGGAAGCATCCTGACGGATGCTGAGCTCGACCTGCTCCGGCAGTGCGAGCCAGTCAGCTGCCGGCGAGACAAGGCCGAGCCGCTCGATGATTTGTCCGGCTGAAGACTCGTTGAACACGGCGCCGAAATACCAAGCTTCTCCTTCGCCGAACTTGTTCTTCGTAACGGCAGGCTTGCCGGCATAATAGTCAGAGGCGTAATGAGCGACGACTACGACCGAATCGCTCTCCGGCAGCAGGACGTCATTAAACGAATCCGCGCCTGTCAGCGCTTCCTTGCCGCCGCTCCATTTCATGGAAACAGCCTCCCGCGTTCCTTTCACCATCGTGAACTCTTCGACGGAAATGCCGGTCAGCGCAGCCGCTGCACCCGGGAATGGACGCATGTAGCAATGTCCGCGCTCGTCCTTATAGCCGGTACGGCATCCGAAGATTATGATGCCGCCTTCTCGCGTGTATTGCTCCAGAAGCGCAGCCGTTTCATCGCGCATAATGGCAGGATGCGGATAGATAAGCACTTTATAGCGCTTCAAATCCTCGATGGTCGTACCAGTGCGAACATAGACAGTATCGCTGGGAATGTGCCTTCGAGTCAGCGCCTTGAACCATGCCTTGCCGCTTTGCCGCGAGAACGGGCCATGCCATACATCATATTCCCCGTCCCACTCATTATCGTAATCACGCAGCATTGCGATGTCCGCAGTATAACGGGTCGAAGCAATACGGCTTCCCGCTTGAGCAAGCTCTGCACCGATTCGACCGGCCTCGTGAACGCGGCGGTTCAGCTTATTGTGATAGTCGTTAATCCCATGCCAATAAATTTCGTTGCCGAAGGTTGCCGTTCTCCAGCGGAAATACACCACCATATTCGCGCCGTGCGCGATCGATTGGTACGTCCACAGCCTCATTTGTCCAGGCTTAGGCGATGGCATATCCATTCGGTTCACCCAGCCGCCAGGCCCTGCTTGCTGCTCCATGATGCAGAAGTTAGGAGAGATCGAGCGAACCGCGCTGAGCGTTTGGCTCCAGCCTCTATCTGCGAGCGGGTTTTCCTCGTTCTTGTCATAATATATCGTTGAAAACTGCGGATACGAATCATAGCTGAAGAAATCCAGCAAATCGTCCTGCATGCGGTGGCTGTCCAAATGGCCGAACAGCCCGTTAGTCGTTAGCCACTGATGAGGAGCGACCTCCCGCAAAATATCGGTCTGAACCTTCGCGTAAGATATGGTGTTGTCGGATATAAACCGCTTCTCGTCCAGCGCCTGATGCGGATTGGGCTGCTTTTTGCCGGGCGTGGGACGCGGCAAGCATACTTGCTCCCACTCGGAATAGGTCTGACTCCAAAAAACGGTGCCCCATGCTTCGTTCAGCTTGTCCAGCGTGCCGTATTTCGTTATGCACCATTCACGGAATGCATCATGATCGGCAGGTGCGTAAAACTCGTTGATTTCACAGTTGAACTCATTGTCGATTTGCCAGCCGATAACGGCAGGATGATCCTTATAGTGCTCAGCCATCCGGCGGGTGATGATAGCGGAAAGCTCGCGGTACTTTTGACTGCTATAATTATAGTGGCGGCGGAGGCCATGGTGCAGCGTTACTCCTTCTTGCGTAACATTCAGCACTTCGGGATACTTATGGGTGAGCCAAGCTGGAGGCGTTGCGGTCGGCGTGCCGATAATGACCTTTAGTCCATGCTTATGCGCAAGCTCAAGCGCGCGGTCGAACAGTCCGAACTGAAACACGCCCTCCGTCGGTTCGAATATCGACCATGCAAATTCGGCTACGCGAACGACCGAGAAGCCGAGCTCCCGCATGCGGCGGAAATCATCGTCCCATAGCTCCTAATGCTCCGGATAATAACAGACGCCAAGGCGAAATGGTTTGAGCGCATCCGTATGTTTCATTGTATGTTCCTCCTAATGGGTTTTAGCTTTAAAATATAAATATATTGCGAATAAGAATGAGCTTTCTTTATTTTAAAATCTATAGGTGTTGACGTAAATGACAATATCCTGCGATTTATGATACAATATTGCGAACTTGATTCAGGAGGCTGCACAAGATGCGCCAGCACTATATTGTACCGAAACCATCATTTTCCCAGTATGTATGCTACCCGGATTTATTCGGCCGATACAAAGATTTTCCGCAGCATGCCGAGCGGAGAGAGCGCGGGCAGCTGAAGCATTATAATCTTCATCTTATTTTTGAGGGCAGCGGTTACGTGATGAATGGCATTGGAGGGGAGAAATTGCAACTGAAGGCTGGAGACGGCTTTCTGTTTCCGAAGCATGCCTATCAGCAATATAGCTCGAGTGAGCATTATCCGTGGGATGTGCGGTGGATCCATTTTGAGACGCAGATCCCGCTTCCGATGCTTCGGGAGGCCGATGATTTCGGATGCTGGCTGTTTACTTTCGCTAATCGGGAGCGTTTTATGGAGCTGACGGAGGAGATGTATGCGCTATGCAGCCCGTTCGAGACGAGTAACGAGCCCAAGCTGTCCGCGCTGCTGTATGAAATATTAGCGGAGCTGGTGCAGCATTCGGAACGGCTGGAGGGATCGTCTGCGCTGGAGAAGCAAAATGCGATTCGGATGGCTGCCGACCAAATTCGGCTTCGCTGCGAGGAGGCATGGAGCCTCTCGCGAATGGCAGCACTTGCCGGCTATAGCAGCTATCACTTTCTGAGGCTGTTTCAGCAAGTTATGGGGAAAACGCCGAATCACTATGTCACGGAATGCCGAATCGTAGCGGCCAAGCTGATGCTAGCGACAACGGCATTATCCGTGACAGAGGTGGCGGCTCGGTGCGGGTTCGCGCAAGCGAGTTATTTTATAAAGGTATTTCGTTCCGTGGAAGGCGTATCGCCGAAAATGTATCGAACCATCTACGGTCATGGTGCGCAGCTTGATTAAGCGGCTCCCACGGCGAGACGGATGGCAATCCCGGAAGGATCATGAATAACGTACGCGCTGTCTTGTTCGGCGGATGAAATCCCTTCGCTGCGCAAATGGGCAAGAACCGATTCACGCGCGGCCGCGGCAGGGAACACAATCGTGAAGCAGGAAAGTCCGACCGTATTCGCCGGAGGCAGAGTCGCGCCTGCTCCCGCCCAAATGTTCATGCCGATGTGGTGGTGATATCCGCCTGCGGATACGAACACAGCAGACATTTGCGCATAATCGCCGACAACGTCAAAGCCGAGCTTCCCTTCGTAGAAGGCTCTCGACAGCCTTAAATCGCCGACATGCAAATGGATATGTCCAATGACGGATTCCTCCGGAAGGCCGCTCCATTTCGCGCCCTCGCTTTCCGCAAGCAAGCTCTCCCATGCAAGCGGGTCGGATGCCATCACGTAGCTGCCGGCAGCATCGCGTCTCCACTGCTCCCGCGGACGGTCGGCATAGATTTCTATTCCGTTATTGTCCGGGTCGGCAATATAGAGCGCTTCGCTGACCAGATGATCGGCTTGCCCGATATGGATGCCCGACCGAATCAAATTATGCAAAGCAAGCGAGAGGGAACGGCGGTCAGGGAGCAATTTCGCAAAATGGTAAAGCCCCGCATAGGACTGTCTTTGCGGCACGGCCGCATTCGGTATTTCCTCCAGGACGAGCAGCGGTTGCCGGCCATCCGCGGTAAATGAAGCAACGCGCTTCTCCGCATCATGACGCAGCAGCCTCAGCCCGACAACCTCTTCATAGAACTTAATCGATCTGTCCAACTGACTAACCTTCAATTTAACTTCGCCCAGCGTTATATTCTCATCCAAAAAAGATGACATCGCGATCACTTCCTCTCCTATAATGAAGACACATGCACGTTGAAAGTTATACACCCAAAGGGTGCCCTTTTTGAGCGGTTGAAAACGCCGCTCGCCTGTGGCTTTCTTTCATGCTTATTTTAGCGCATTAGCAATAAAAAATAAAGCAGATAATTAAAAGTAAGCATAAATTTTCCCCGTTGTACCTTACAGACAAACGGGCTTCCGCTTGTTATGATAGGTACATTATGTTCACCATGCTGGAAGGCATGACGCAGGAAAGGGGGATGGCTCTCATGTGGTTGACGTACTCGGTATTTGCTGCTCTATGCTTCGGCTTACGCGGAATTCTGTATCATTGGACGAGTCAAAAGCCGATAAACCGCAATTTGCTGCTTTGCGGCACATTTAGTATGGGCGCAATTGTTAACGGGCTATGCGCGCTGGCCTTCTCCTCGAATTGGACGCTTTCTGCGCTGATCGGTATCCAGATGGGATTGTTTTCATTCGGAGCGAATGCAAGCATGTTCAAAGGGTTTGCTGTCGGCAAGGCTTCGCTGGTTGCGATCCTTACGGCACTGCCTTCGGTAGTTGTCGTTATTATCGCCTACGGACTGTGGGGAGAGAAGCTGCATGCGATGCAGCTCGTCGCATTTCTTGTCATTGTTGGAGGGGCTTTGCTTGTCCGGCTTTCCAATGACATTTCGCTGCAAAACCTGCAAGGCGCACAGTGGGGCTTGATCGCGATGCTGCTGTTCGCGGCCAATGACCTTTCGGGGAAGTGGTCGACGATTAAGGAGGCGGAGTTGTTTCCGACGATGTTTTTTATGTTCGTGACGGGAGCAATCTGCTTCGGAGTCTGGTGGTTGAGGGACCTGCAGAAGGAGCTCGCGAAGCGAGTGGCAGCTGCCGCCGGCCAAGCAGGCGGGGAAGTGCTGGTTTCCTTGCATTCAACTGATGTCGAGGGGAGAGCGGGCGCGGTATGGAGCGCGAAGCGTACCTTCCTCGCAGGTCTTGCCATCGGTACGACAAACGCGTTTGGCATGATGCTGATCGTGACCGCCTTCGACCTTGGCAAAGCCGGACTAGTATCCGCCGTCACAGCGCTTAACGTACTGATCGTGCTGCTTTACACACGCTTTGTGGTGAAGGAGAAGTTTACGAAAATCGAGATAACGGGCATTGCGCTGGCATTTATCGGAATATTGCTTATGCGTTTGTTTGGAGGCTAATCGTTATTGTGTTAACGAATGGACTGAAGCTGAAGACAATGGCAAACACCATCGGAGTAGGGCTAGATCGGTTTATTTTACTGATGATGGAATAGCGAAGGCTAAAGAGATGGCAATGAAATACCTTTCCGTAACCGAATGAAGTTGATGTACAAATCCATTATAGCGCGCCAAAACAGGGCTTGGAACGAGCTGCATAAGTCATGATTTCTAGAGTTACGAAACATATAGGGGAGGGTGTTTAAATTTGCGGGATGAAAACAATAAACTCATCATCTATCTTATCTCTGGTCCGCTCGGTGTGGGGAAATCGACAGCTTCGAAAGAACTTGCGCAAAAAATTAAGCAATGCGTTCTGATTGAGGGCGATGATCTGCTTCATATGTTTAAGGGCGAATCTCAGCCTTCATGGGAGGAACGTTTGAGCTTAACATGGAATAACATCCTTGCTTTAACGAGAAATTTCATTCAACATGACTTAAATGTAGTCATTGATTTTGTAGTGGAAGATGAGCTCGATTGGTTTTGTAAACATATTTCAGATTTAAATGTCAGTCTAAAATATGTGGTATTAAGGGCCGATAAAGATAAAATAATCGAACGTCTACGTATAAGAGGCGATATTCATTCTTTAGAACGTTCATTGTTTTTAATGAGCAAGATGGAAGCGTCTCCATCAAATGAACGATATATCTATGACAATACTCTAAAACAACCAGCTGAGACCGTAAAAGACATTATCGATGACTCTGTGTATTTTATTTTCTGCCAAAGTACTTAATAAGCGGTGTTTATCATTCGTTTCGCAATGTCAAATAAGTCGTGTTTTTTCATTGATAAACATGTATTTAGGATCAGTAGCGTTGCATTAAACCTAACATAGGTTTGAAGCGAATTAGATGAAGTTAAATTGTGCTAAATATGTAAAATTTGTGTTGTTGGCTGTAGAAAAAAATCTCCTGGCGGAGCGGATTAATCGGTCGATTCGATCCGTAGATGGTGGTTCTAATTTCAATTCACGAAACCGATTATGAACAAACGTCTCGATATGTGTTGGATCTTGATCGTGATAAAGGACATACTCACTTAACCACTGGGTCATCTCTTCCACATCTTGGACCGTTATTTCCCGAAAACCAAAGAATTCGCGAATCTGGACTCGGTGTCGTTTAATAGAACGGCCTTCCCAATCATATTTGGCATATAAATTCGGGTCTAACGAAAGTTGTTTGGCAATGTAGGCAAGTATGGTTCTGGGGATTTCGAATTTTTGCTTAGGAAACCGAGCTTCATGCTGGAAAAATTTAAGCAAAGCAGCAAAGCCGAGTCGGGTTTCATCGAATTTGTTCTCGATTAGCTCTATTAAATGATAAGAATCAAATGCTAGACTTGCCGTATTAGAGCTTCAAACTCTATAAATTCAAGTTAAGTACAACCTTATCCAGATCATCTTGAGTGATCCCGATATATGCCAAAGTGACGCGGGGTGATGAATGGTTAAGCAGCTTCTGAATGATCGTAATATCCACACTTTGTTGAAAGGCATGATACCCAAAAGTCTTTCGAAGTGTATGCGTCCCAATCTTATCTTTGATCCCAACCGCACGCGCTGCTGCATTGATGACGGTGTAAGCTTGCCATCTCTGTAACGGTGCTAGACCATTTGTTGCCTTTCGAGAAAGAAACAATGGTTCGTTTTGATTGAAGCTTCCTCGCTTGGCCAAATATTCCTTGATAGCCTTTGCCGCGACATTACTGATTGGAAAGTCCTTCGTTTTACCCGTTTTTTGTTCACGAATGGAAATTCGATCCAAGACCTTTCCTTTTTCGTCGATCACATCACTAATGAATAAGCCCAGCAGATCACTAATCCGAAGTCCGCAATTAATTCCCAACGTGAACAAACAAAAGTCACGAACACTTGTCGCTTTCAAAATCTTTTTCATGGCATCAATCTGTTTTTTGTCACGTATCGGTTGTACAAATTCCATAAAACATCATCCTTTATGTATAATACTTAAATTTATTTTATCCTATAATATGTGTGATTGATAGAGGTACGCCCATCTCTTAAAAAATAAATATCTTTAAAAGTCCAGCAGTGGCGCGGGTTTTCGCCATTTTACCAATCATACACAATGTAATTGTGTGTGATTGGATTCATTTGTGATAAAACCTAAGAAGATTAGACGATTTGAGTTTTTGTATGATATAATTTGTTTATATACGAAGTGTCAAGGAGATGGTCAGTATGGATTATGTTTTCAAATCTGAAAGCGAAATTCGCACGAGATATCAGATAACAATACCCGAAGAAATAAGAACGAGGGCAAAACTTAATGTTGGCGATTCATTACTCTGGCAGTACGATGAAATTCGTCAAGAAATCATTGTTATGCCGAAACCAAAATCTTTCTCTGACAAACTATGGGGTCTTGGCAAAGACATCTGGGAACAGGAAACAGCGGACGATTACATTCGGAAGGAGCGTACTGAATGGTAGCGCCAAACTTTCTTCATGGTAGTAAGAAAATCGCGTTAGATACGAATCTGTTCATTTATGTATTTGAACAACATCCAGATTTTGGTGAGAAAGCTAAAGCGATTTTGGAACAGATAGAAGATGGACTTGTCGCCGCGGTGGCTTCTTCCGTCTCTCTGACTGAAATCTTGGTTAAACCAATACGTGAAGGAAACCTGACTCTGGAGAAGCAATACAAATTGCTTTTCGCTCACTTTCCCAATCTTACCATCTTACCAATCGATAACGTGGTCGCCGAACGGGCTGCCTATCTTCGAGGAAAATACAATATCAAAACACCAGATGCATTGATAGTAGCCACGGCGCTTGTAGCCAATGCGGATTTGTTTATAACAAACGATCAACGACTCGAAATTCTCAAAGAAATAAAATGCGTATCATTGTACCAATTTTAATTCAAGTGTTCGATGAAAATAAAGACTGAAAAAACTGCATGTTTTCTGGTAGCCAAAAGGTTTTTGCCATAACAAATAGCATGCAACAGTAGCGTTGCATTAAACCTAACATAGGTTTGAAGCGAATTAGATGAAGTTAAATTGTGCTAAATATGTAAAATTTGTGTTGTTCGCTGTAGAAAAAAATCTCCTAAAATTAGAGGTACAGGTAGTCCCTGTCCAAATCCCTAATTAGGAGATCACACATGGACAAGGATACTCTACTTACGTCATTTGGTAAATGGGTTGCACCAATAAATTCAGAAATTATTCAAGATTGGCAGAACTTCAGCACGCTCGACCGCTACACGAAAAAACTGAGCACGATGGTATTTTTGCTCCTGTTCGTGGAAGCCCAACTTCAGAAACGCAAAGGGCTACGATCGATTATGAGAGAGATTCAGGCCGACGAGGAGTTTCAGCAAGCGATTGGCATCAACTCGATAAGCGCCGCTCAGCTTTCACGGAAAAACAACAAGCTGGATCCCGAAGTGTTGCAAAACATTCTGTGCGATCTCATCTCGCAACTGCATCGCCTTCAGACCCCAGCAACTGCTCGCGTAGGTCCGGTGAAAGTGATCGACTCCACCACCATCAGCCTTTGTCTAAACAAGTATAAGTGGGCGACGTTCCGCAAAACAAAAGCCGGTGTGAAACTACATCTTCGTGTTACGTTTGCGGAGCCAGGCATGGTTTATCCGGACAAAGCGGTCATTACTCCTGCAAAGCCAGCGGATCATACACAGATGGACGTGCTGATTGACGAAGCGGACGCTACTTATTTAATGGATCGCGGTTACCTTGACTACACGAAGTACGATGATTATTGTGTGCGCGGCATTCCTTTCGTATCTCGGCTTAAGAACAACGCCATTATCGAGGAAGTAAGTGAGTTTCCTGTACTTGAAGACTCGAAAATTACTCGCGATATGAAAGTCATCTTAGGCAAAGGCAATAAGCGTATGAAGAATGCGCTTCGCATGATTGAGATAACGGGTAGCAAGGGCAATCCGGTTCGGATCATCACGAACCGCTTTGAAATCACAGCCGAAGAGCTAGGTGACTTGTATCGGAGTCGCTGGCAAATCGAGATTTTCTTCCGGTGGGTCAAACAGAATTTGAAATTAACCTGCATTACGGCACAGAAGAGAATGCTGTCATGAATCAAATCTGGATTTGTCTGATCGCTTACTGCTTGTTGCTCCTGATGAAACTTGAGATCGCTGGAAATAAATCGCTGACGGAACTGATGGATAACCTGAGAACACTGTTGTGGACATCTTGGATAAAGCTTAAAGCGAGCTAGAGGCCCCTTGAGTTTTTGGCCGTTGTCCTTGACTGTTTATATTCAGATAATTCAGAAAAAAACACGTGTTAGTGTTTATGCAACGCTACTGATTTAGGATATAAACGCGTGTACATTCCAACTGTGATATCAAATTTGTCCAGTTTTTATTCGAGATCATCCATTGAGATCGGCTCGTTCGTGCGACATAATAGGAGCATGCAAGTCTATTAACAAACAGAGAGGATGATCCTTATTCGTAAAATTAAGATCGGAATCATTGGAGCGGGCGTGATCAGCAATATTTATTTGAAAAACTGCACGGGAATGTTCGATAACATTCTGGAGGTCACGGCGGTTGCCGACCTGGTTCCGGAGCTCGCCCGGAAGCGGGCAGAGGAGTATAACATCCCGAATGTGTACACGGTGGACGAACTTCTGGGCGATCCGGAAATTGAAATCGTTCTCAATCTGACCGCGCCGGCGGCGCACGCGCCGCTAAATTTGAAAGCGCTGCACGCAGGCAAGCACGTTTATACGGAGAAACCGTTCGCGCTGACCCGAGCGGATGCTGAAGAGGTGCTCGCTCTGGCCGAGCAGAAGGGTTTGCTTGTGGGCTGCGCTCCCGATACATTCCTTGGCGCAGGAATTCAGACATGCATTAAGCTGATCGACGACGGCTGGATTGGCACGCCGTACGCAGCCAGCGGTACGATCATCATGGGCAACGCGTCGGGCGGCATGCATCCGAACTTTCAGAACTTCTTGAAGCTCGGCGGCGATCCCGTTATGGATATGGGGCCATATTACCTGACCGCGCTGGTCGCACTTCTTGGTCCGGTTCGCCGCGTCACCGGTTCTGCCCAGCAGCTGAACAAGGAAATTACGATCAATAATCCGAAGTCGCACGCTTACGGTCAGACCGTTCCGGTGGAAGCGCCGACGAACGTAACGGCCGTGCTGGATTTCGCAAATGGTGCCGTAGCGAGCCTGCAGGCGGCCAAGGAAAGTTTCGGTTATGCGCCTCGCCTTGAGGTGTACGGCACCGAGGGCAACTTAATCGTACCGGATCCGAACTTTTTCGGCGGCGCGATATCGATCAAGTTTGCCAGCGGCGAGATGAAGGATATTCCGCATTCTCATCCTTTCGCCGAGGAATGCCGAGGCATGGGCGTTGCCGATATGGCCTATGCCATCCAGTCCGGCCGCTCAAACCGCGCAAGCGGACGACTTGCATGCCATGTGCTCGACATTTCGCTCGGCATTTTCGAAGCTTCCGAGACGGAGAAGCACGTTCATCTTCATTCCACCGTCGACCGCCCGAAGCCGCTCCCGCTTGGCCTCAAATACAACATGCTTGACGCGTAACCGTAAGCCGGTAAAGCCCTAATATATAGCTGCGAAACGCAGTATCATTTTATTGAAAGGGTCGGGTGAATCCATCTATGAAACAATTTCCGGTTGCTGTGCAGCCCTATACGATTCGCGAGGCGCTGTCTCAGGATTATGAGGGCGCGCTGGAGAGGGTAGCCGCGATCGGCTACAAAGGGATCGAGCTTGGCCGTCCGCCACAAGGCATTACGGTTGCGCGCCAGAAAGCGCTGCTCGATCGGCTGGGACTGAAAGTTGTCGGCACGCATGCCGGTTTCGATACGTTCGACTTCGACGCCAATGCGATTGCCGATTACATTGACGAAGTAGATGGCGGACGTTTCGTCGCCATCTCTCTGCGCTTCTCCTCCCTCGAGGACGTTCTGGAGAAGGCGAAGAAAATGAACGCGGTCGGCGAGGTGTTCAAGGGACGGGGTATTGCCTTCCTGTACCATAATCATGATTGGGAGTTCGAGAAATTCGGCGGCGAATATGCACTTGATATCCTGCTTCGCGAAACGGATCCGGAATGGGTACAGACCGAGCTCGACACCTATTGGATCAAGAAGGGCGGCGAAGATCCGGCAGCCTACCTTCGGAAGCTTAAAGGCCGTGCGCCGATGCTGCACATCAAGGATGTGGAGAAGGGGGAAGAGCAATTTTTTGCCGAGATCGGCGAGGGTGTGCTCGACTTCAGGGAGATCGCCGCCGCGGCGGAGGAGATCGGCGTTCAATGGCTCGTCGTGGAGCAGGACCAGTGCAGGCGCGATCCGTTCGAAAGCCTGCGGATCAGCTATGAGAATCTGATGAAGCTCGGCATCATGCGGCCGTAGCCACGGACAGGGAGGACGGTTCCCGTGAATTCCAATGATCATTTGCCGATTATCCACGTTGCTGGTGATGTCGTGAAGAAACCCGGGACCGGACTCGGTCCGCGGATTCTCGACGATTACGAGCTGCTGTTTTTTCCGGAAGGGTCGGGGAGCGTTTACCGCGTGGAGGACGAGGCATATGTCCTGCGCAACCCCAGCTTCATCATTACCCGTCCTGGCGAGCGGCATCACTACGAATACGATCCGTATCAGCCGGCCAGGCATCTGTTCCTGCATTTCGGATTTGAGCGGAGCCCGGCCAGGATGCCCGATCTGGGCATTCTTAAGCAAGGCGGACCGTCGTGCGTGTCCGAGTGCAGCGAGCTGCTGGCCGGCATGATGAAGCAGATTCTATACATAGCGTATTCAATGCCGGACCGGACGCAGCAGAGGGGGAGCATGCTTCTTCTTGCGCTTCTGCATGAGATCAACGGTCTAGTCGTGGACAGTCCGCCGGCTTCGCAGACGAGCCGGATTCCGCCGCAGCTGGTGAAGGCGCTCGATTATATCGAGAAGTACCTGGATGAGCCGCTTTCTGTGGAGACGCTGGCGCAGACGGTCGGCTGGACGCACGAGCATTTCTCGCGATCATTTGTGAAGCATCTTGGACGGACGCCGCGCGAAGCGATTAATCAGAGGAGGATCGACCGCGCATGATCTGCAAAGATCTCAATCCAGTCAGTGACGGCGATTCGCAGTACCCGCCGAACCGAATTTTGTTTAATTTCTGGGCGCATTGAGGGATGAGGTCTATGAATCATATAGAAGCAGTGCGGAAGGGGATTGTAAACTCATGGAAAAAGCAATCAACGTCGGGCTGATCGGTTACGGCTTCGCCGGCCGCACCTTTCATGCGCCTGTCATCGCTTCGGTGCCGGAGCTGAAGCTTGCCGCCGTCGTGCAGCGAAAAGGGGATACCGCAAAGGAACGGTATCCTTGGGTGCGGATCCTCCGGGATACGGAGGCGCTCTATGCCGATCCGTCGATCGACCTTGTTGTCGTTACGACGCCCAGTACGGACCATTATTCATTCGCTAAGGCCGCGCTGCTGGCCGGCAAACACGTTGTTGTCGAGAAGCCGTTCACGACGACGACTGCCGAAGCGGATGAGCTTATTGAGCTGGCCCGCGAGAAAAGGCTTGTGCTCAGCGTCTTTCACAACCGCCGCTGGGATGGCGACTTTCTCACGCTGAGTCAGGTTGTCCGGCAGGGCATTCTTGGTCGGCTGACTGACGCTGAATTCCGTTGGGAACGGTTCAGTCCGATAGCTGACCCGGAGCGCTGGCGCGAAGGCGGCGGCCCGGGTACAGGCGTATTTTATGATCTAGGCGTACATCTCCTTGACCAGTCGCTCTCTTTGTTTGGAACGCCCCGTTCAATCAAGGCGGATATTCGTACGATTCGCAACGGTGCCTTATCCGACGACGCCTTCGATGTAACGTTGACCTATGAGAACGGCTTGCGGCTGGCACTTCGTTCGATGCTGCTGGCAAGGCAGCCGGGACCGCGTTATACGCTGCACGGCACCAACGGTACGTTCGTGAAATTCGGCGAGGATCCGCAGGAAAATGCACTGAAAGCCGGACTCACGCCGGGAATATCGGGATGGGGCGCTGAGCCGGAGAACAGCTGGGGCACGCTCGAAGCGGCGATAGGCGGCTTGCACTTCAGCGGCCGGATTCAGACGGTTCCCGGCAATTATCAGGAATATTTCCGTAACGTAGCTGGAGCGATCGCCGGGACGGCGGAGCTTGCGGTGAAGCCGGAGGATGCACGAATGGCCGTACGGCTCATCGAGCTCGGCTTGCAGAGCGCGAGGGAGCAGCGTACGGTAGAGGTGACGTCTTAACGGCGGGCGGTGCCCCTCGCCGACAGCTTGTTCTTGCCGGCTATCCTGTCAGGTTTCATGCGACGCTAGCGCATAAAATCCAATTGTGACTAGGATATCCAGGCCGTTATGCCCACTTGCTCCAGGCAGCAGCTCCTTCCCAATGAAAGAGGCTGTCCCTAAAACTGTCATTCAAATGCAATTTATTATAGAGAGAAGGCGTTCAATCATGACATTTCCATTCAAGCTGTCCCTCAACGCCTCGACGCTGTTTCCTTATAAGCTTGGCGTCGAGGAACAAATCGCTGTCGCGGCGGAAGCGGGCTATGCCGGCATAGAGCTATGGGTGCGCGACATCGACGCTTATCTGGCTGGCGGCGGCAAGCTGCCGGAGCTGCGGCGCCATATCGAAGCTTCTGGCATCGCTGTGGTGAACGCGATCGCCTTCTGGAGCTGGGCCGACTCGGAAGAGGCCGCCCGCCGCAAGGGCTTCGAGCATGCCAAGCGAGAGCTGGAGCTGCTCGCCGAGCTCGGCTGCGCTGCCGCTGCCGCTCCGCCGTTCGGCAGCGTTGCGGGCGTATCGCTTGACGATATGGCCGAACAGTTCGCGAAGCTGGCGAAGCTGTCACGAGGGATCGGCCTCGAGCCGTATCTCGAGTTCTGGGGCCGGGCCAGCAAGCTGAACCGGCTGAGCGAAGCGGTCTATGTCGCTATGCAAAGCGGCGTCAAAGACGCCAGGCTGCTGCTAGATCCGTTTCACATGTACACCGGCGAAAGCGAAATCGAAGGGATAGGCTTCCTCCGGGGCGACCGGATCGGGATCGTACACGTTAACGATTATCCGGCCGAGCCGGCGCGCGCCATGATCGCCGACGAGGACCGCGTATTCCCGGGCGACGGCATCGCCCCGTCCGCCCGCATTGCACAGCTTCTGCACGCTTCAGGCTATGACGGCTATTTGTCTCTGGAGCTGTTCACCCCGGATTTCAACGGCCGCACCGCGCTTGAAATAGCGAAGCATGGGCTGGAGAAAGCCAAAGCCTCCTACTCGGTCACCGCTGCCGGTTAAGCCTATGACGACAGAGAGCAGGATGACCCCAAAATTATCTCTTTTTGCGCTGACCTGGCCGATCTTCGTTGAATCGGCGCTGCAGATGTTCCTGCGCAACTCTGACACGCTTCCTCCGTATCGCTGGTGCCGGGCTCGTCATTCAGGGCGTACTGACTGCCGTAACAACGATCATCCAGTCACACGGGTTTACAAGACACACGATGATGGTCACGATCGGCATGAATATGCTGAACTTATGCGGCAATTATAAGGTATGCAATGTCCGTCTTACCTGGCCATTTCGATTGGGAGGGGCGGGCAGATCATCATCGGCCATATGGTCGGCGCCGGGGAACGGGAGACAGCCTATCGGACCGACCGCTTGTTTAAGCGCGTTTGACCAACTCTCCGGATTTTTGTTTTCTAGAAATACCTGGCCTCCAATTGGCAATGCTGTAAAAAGGATTGACAGCGATTTCATGCATTGTGTATGATGTAACCATAAACACGCGTTTACGAAAGAGGCTGAGCAGCAAGTGAAGAAGGCAGATATGAATAGTATAGAGATCGCCCGTCTGGCCGGCGTATCCAGAAGTACGGTCAGCAGAGTCATCAACAATTACGCCAACGTTCCGCCTAAGACGCGTGAGAAAGTCATGAAAGTCATCCAGCAGTATAATTATTTCCCTAACGTTTCTGCGCAGGTGCTTGCAGGGAAACGGGCGCGTACAATCGGGCTGTTCCTGATTGCGCCGGGACATGTATCCAGCGATATTCTGACAAACATGCTGATCGTAAGTGTCATTGAAGATGCATCCGCTTATGGTTACTACGTGCTGACACATATCATTCGCGACGCAAACGATACTGAAACGATCAACAACGTAAAGGAGATTTTTTTCCAGCGCCGGATTGACGGGGGAATTTTCATTGGAGCTGCCAAACATGAGCCTATCATCGAGGAGCTTATTTCCGAAGGCTTCATCGTTGGCGTCGTGGATCAGGAACAACCGGAGATTCAGCAATTTAACCGGATTGTCGCCAATTTTAACAACGATTCCGGAATGAAGCAGGCTGTAGCTTATTTGGCGGGACTTGGCCACTCCAAGATCGGTGTTATTAACGGGGATATGAACCGCCTATCCGGCCCGACAAAATATGAGGGCTTCTTGAAGGCCATGCAATTGTGCGGCTTACACGTCAATCAAGATTGGGTGCTAGCGGGCAGCTTTCATGAAGAAAGCGGGTATGAGGCGATCTATTCTTTTCTTCGCACGCAAGGAGAACGACCTACGGCAATCATAGCTGCCAACGATAGCGTGGCGTTCGGTGCGATTCGGGCATTGAAGGAACATGGACTGCAGGTACCGGCAGACATGTCCATCATCGGATTTGATGATCATCCGCTCAGTGATAAACACCATCCCGCCCTGACGACAATCCGGGTCGATTTCAGCGGCATGCTTAAGCGGCTGACCTCTATCCTAATCGCCAAAATCGAGCAGCCGACTGCCGATGTAAAACAAATCACGCTTGATTGCAGTCTTGTGGTCCGGGAATCGTGTAGAAGGGTATAAATTTTTTTATCCAATTATAAACACGTGTTCATGAATATGTAATTTGATAATGCTGATATATAAGGTTTTTTTAGAATAATAAATACGTGTTCATTATTGCATTGAAAGGGGTGGGGATATGTAGTTCACACCGGGGTTCAAAAAAGAGATTTACGAATACAGCTATGGCGGATGGGGGAATTCGAAACGAAGAACCCGGGTTATAAGATCAAAGCCACTTATGTGCCGCCGGATGGCGGCCTGTCCAATGGCAAGCTCGTATCTGTTATATCCGGCAAGAATCCACCCGATGTTGTTATCAGTAACGAGTATGCAAGCGCTTACTCATTAGCGGCACAAGGAGCGCTCGAACCGATGGATGAATATCTTGCTGCAATGGACTTCAATGAGTCTGACGTTCTACCGTCTTTCATGCCGCTAATGAAACATAAAGACAAAACGTACCTGTACCCGCAAGATTCCAATGTCAACCTGCTCTATTACAATGTGGCTATGTTTAAAGAAGCCGGTTTGGATCCGGATAACCCGCCTAAGACGATCGAAGAGCTCGATGCCGCAGCCGAGAAGCTTACGAAGATAAACGGTAACAACGTTGAGCGTTTGGGCTTCATTCCGTGGATCGATGCCGGCGATGATGCGTTTTTGTGGGGCTGGATTTTCGGAGCCAATTTCATTGATGATGAATCAGGCGCCGTAAAGCTTAATGACGATCACCTGGTTAATATGTACAAGTGGATGAACAAGTACGCCCAGAAGTACAACCCGGAGAATATCAAATCGTTTACGTCCGGATTTGGAGGCGCTTTCTCCCCGGATCACCCATTCTTCACGGGTAAAGTTACTATGACCGTGAATGGTAACTGGTTCGCCAATGCCCTTAAAATTTATGCGCCAAACCAGGAATACCGCGTAGCGGCCATCCCGTTCCCGGCAGGCGGACGCGAGAAAGCTACGACGTTTGGCACCAATGTCTTCATGATTCCAAAAGGCGGCATTGGACAAAAAGAAATAAGTTTGACATGAAGGCTGTGCGATCCCGTACTCGCCGTTAGGGATCGCTAGAGCTTCTCTCAGCCCTCGTTCGTAAATATACAAGGTGGTGAATGTACTTGATTAATTCTACTTCAACCCTGAAGACGTCACCGGTTGTGCCTGCGAAGCACCGGTCCAAGAAGCTGATGGAACGATTGGAGCTGGCTGCCGTCTATGTCATTCTGGGACTGACAGCGCTGGCTTTTATCCTGCCATTTCTATGGCTGCTGTCCGGTTCACTAAAGAGCAGTACGGAATTGTTCGCCAATCCGCCGGTTTGGATTCCAAGTAAACCGCAGTGGTCCAACTTTGCGACAGCCTTCGGTGAGTTTCCATTTCTGCTTTATTTGCGCAACACACTGACCATTGCAGGCTTCGGCATTATAGGTGCCGTTATATCCAACACGTTAATTGCCTATGGTTTTTCGCGTGTGGACTGGAAGGGCCGGGACGGTGTTTTCGTCCTAGTGCTGGCTACGATGATGCTGCCGTTTCAGGTTACGATGATTCCGCTCTTTCTCATGTTCCAGAAGCTGGGCTGGATCGGAACGTTTCTGCCGCTCATTGTTCCCGTATTTTTTGGAAATCCATTCTTTATCTTTCTGTTGCGCCAATTTCTCGTAGGCATTCCCAAGGAGCTGTCCCAATCCGCAAAGGTCGATGGGGCAAGCGAGTTTCGGATTTATTGGCAGATCATACTGCCATTATCTTTGCCGGTCATCACCACGGTCATGATCTTCTCCTTCATTTACTCCTGGGGAGATTTCATCGGGCCGCTTGTGTTCTTGAGCGATAACAAGCTTTATACGCTATCGCTTGGCATTCAGCAGATCATGTCCGTAAATGACCCGCGCTGGCCGCTGCTGATGGCAATAGGCGTCAGCATGACACTGCCGGTATTGATTATCTTCTTTATCCTCCAGAAGTATTTCATTCAAGGGATCGCCTTTTCGGGGATCAAAGGTTAGGGGTGTACGCAGATGAATATGGCCAGAAAAGATTTACTAAACGGATTGCTCTTTATTTCTCCTTGGATTGTCGGATTTCTATGCTTTACTCTATACCCTCTTGTCAGCTCGTTTTATTATTCGCTAACTGACTATGATATCATCAATCCACCGGTATTTGTCGGATTGGAGAACTATAAAACACTCTTTACCGGTGATAATCTGTTCTATAAAGTGCTGAAGAACACCCTGTTTATGGTTTTTGTCGGCCTCACCGTCATTACGGCCTGTACCGTGTTTATCTCGATTCTCCTTAACAACAAGAAAATAAAAGGCATGGCTTTCTTCCGTGTCGTCTTCTTTCTGCCGACACTGGTTCCGTTCGTCATTCTTTCGATTCTATGGGTTTGGGTACTGCAGCCGGATTCCGGTATTGTGAACACTATACTCGGCTGGATCGGCATAGATGGCCCCGGATGGTTCTCCAGTCCGGTGTGGGCGAAACCCGCTTTTATTCTCATGGCACTATGGGGTGCCGGCGGTTCGATTATTATTTATCTCGCAGGGTTGCAGGGTATACCGGAATCTTTGTATGAAGCTGCTTCGATCGACGGAGCAAATTCGCTGCAGAAAATGTTCTCCATCACACTGCCCATGCTGCGTCCGGTCATTCTGTTTAATGTGATCACCGGCATCATCGGCACCTTTCAATCATTCGCGGAGTCGTTCATCATTACGCAGGGCGGACCGGACGGGTCGACCATGTTTTATTCCCTGTACCTGTACCAGAATGCCTTCCAATACGCGAAGATGGGCTATGCCTCGGCCATGGCCTGGGTACTGCTGCTCATCGCGCTTATCTTCACATTGATTCTGTTCAAGGTTTCGGGCCGCTGGGGCAACAACGACTAATATATAAAGGCTATAAGCCGAAAGGATGTTATCAACTATGACAGGTCTATTAAACAATAACTTCATCACGCAAATCGGGATACTCGTCAACGATATCGACAAAGTAAGCCAGGCATACGCGGATTTCTTCGGCGTCGCCAAGCCGGAAGCGATTATCACCGATACGGTTGACAAAGCGCAAACCGAATATAACGGTGCTGCCAGCGAAGCCCGCGCGAAGCTCGCATTCTTCAATATGGGTTCGCTGCAGCTGGAGCTGATTGAGCCTGACCAGCATCCAAGCACTTGGCGTGATTATCTGAACGAGCATGGCGAAGGGCCGCATCATATTGCGTTCGTCATTGAAGGCATGAAGGAGAAGATTACCCTGCTGGAGAGCAAAGGGTTCCCGCTGCAGCAGAAAGGCGAATATACCGGTGGCCGGTACGCTTATATCGATACTTTTAAAGAGTTGAAGGTTCTGATTGAACTGCTCGAAAACGACAACAAATAAATCGATTAACAAAGGACGTGGACTTATGAATCATATTGATAATGCTAACCTGACTAAAATTGGGCTCATCGTTGACAACATCGAAGAAGCGGCCAAACGTTATTGTGCCATGTTCAACCTGCCGATGCCGGAAATTCAGGTGCCAACGCTTGATGATCCGCCGTCGCAGCAAACGGATGACAATTATACTTGGTACCGCGGTGAGCGCCGTGACACCCGGACGAAATTTGCAAATTTGCAGATGGGCCCCGTGACGGTAGAACTGCTGGAACCGCTTGATGAGCCCAGTCCCTGGAGCGAATTTAAGCAGAAGCATGGGCAGGGCGTGCACTTTATCACGTTTACGGTTAATGGCTTTGAGCAGCATATCGATTTCGCGGAGCAGCAGGGGCTTCCGCTTATTCACAAAGGAGAGTACGGCTCGGGACGCTATAGCTATTTTGACTCGGAGCAGGCGCTGGGCGTTATCTTGGGGCTTCAGGAACTCGGTCCAAAACAGGACTGAACCATTCGTTGATCCCTACCCATAAAAGGAGGAAACATCATGAACCTGCTCATAACAGGCGCCAATCGAGGGCTAGGCTATGAGATAACCGCCGAAGCGCTTGAACGCGGTAATGCCGTAATCGCCGGTGTGCGTAATCCGGGAAAAGCGAATGATAGGCTTAATCTCTATGGGCCAATGCGCGTGGTCAAGCATTTTCTGCCGCTGTTAACGGAGAAGGATGCTGCGCCGACCGATCCGCGCAGCAGCGCCCGCGGCATCGTCGACCAGATCGAACGCAGAATCGTTCCGGAGGTATTGCCCACAATGCCATACGTGTTACAGATATGGAAAAATCCCTGCACTTCTACTGCGACATCGCAGGACTGACCAAAGCATTCGACATTCATGATGATAACGATAAGCCATGGATTGTTTATTTAAAGGTGTCGGATGGGCAGTTTCTGGAATTGTTTCACGACGGGGTCAAAGTGCCGGAGAACCGGTACGCGCCCGACCTCATCGGGTATCACCACTTCTGCTTCGAGACCGATAACATTGAGGAGCTTGCCAAGCGGTTTCACGCGAACGGGCTCATGACGGATGACAAACCTGGCCATGGCAAGGACTTGAACTATAATTGCTGGATTCATGATCCCGATGGCAATGCCGTAGAATTAGGCAAAGACCTCAATTACCAGTGCTGGACAAAGGATCCCGACGGCTTTCCGATCGAATTCATGCAGCTCGATCCGCGCTCGCCACAAGTAAACAGTTAAAGGACGGTAGATAAATGAATACCCTACAAGAACCGCGAACGATTGAAAATCGGAACGTTATCAGCTTCCTTGAAACGGTGGATGTAAATACCGGCGAACGCAGCGTTCTGGCCGAGTTCGACTGTTTGATCGAGGCGCCAAACTGGACCAAAGACGGGAAACGTCTCATTTATAACAGCGGGGGTCTCCTATATTCCTTTGATCTTGTCACTCGGGAAAGCACAGTGATCGGCTCGGGATACGCAAACCAATGCAATAATGACCATGTGCTGTCTCCGGACAATACGCAGATCGCGGTCAGCCACCACACGCATGAGGACGGCCAGTCACGAATCTATGTATTTCCGCTCGCAGGAGGACAACCGATCTTGATTACGGCGCTGGCGCCCAGCTATCTTCACGGCTGGTCGCCGGATGGCGGTACATTGTCCTATTGCGCGGAACGGAACGGACAGTACAACATTTACACCATTCCGGTTGACGGCGGGGTTGAGACGCAGTTGACCGATTCGCCGGGTCTGGACGACGGGCCGGAATACTCGCCGGCCGGCGGGCATATTTGGTTCAACTCGACGAGAACGGGCTTGATGCAGGTTTGGCGGATGAACGCCGACGGCAGTGAACAGACACAAATGACATTCGATGAGAGCAATAATTGGTTCCCGCATGTGTCCCCGGATGGGGAAGCGATCGCATATCTCACCTATCGCAAGGGAGATGTCACCCCAAACGACCATCCCGCGAATAAGGACGTCGAAATTCGTCTGATGGCAAGCAATGGCGGCCAATATCGGACTTTGGCCAAGCTGTTTGGGGGTCAAGGCACGATTAACGTCAATTCCTGGTCGCCCGACAGCCGTCAGCTGGCTTTTGTCAGCTATAAGTTGAAGAACTAGATTGAAAAAAAGTAGATTAAAAAGAGAGCTTATCATGGTAATCGTAAGAAGATGAGCGTGTCTGAGACCAATTAGCTGGCGTTTTTACTGTTCATGCTGCTGGTGCAGCCGCGATCTCGCGTGATTGATTAGTTCAATCAGCAGCCGTTTGAAATACATAAAGGCTATCCGTAAGGCAGAAAGCCTTCCCGATAGCCCTTTTTGCGCTGAACGTCTAATTACTCATTACCAGGACGAGTGCGTACGACTCCGATGTCTGAAGCGTTGACAGCAATTGCATTGCCGCCAAAAAAGACGAATGCATTAGCTTTTTGTTTTACGTTTACGCGGGTTTTACTGTTTTTCCATTTGACAGCGTTGGATTTTTTGGAATGTTTGCCGAAATTGTAATGTTTACGTGCCATAATCTCACCCCCTTCAAGCGTACTCGTACTTCAGGACTGATGCGCGTATGGGGAAAAGGTTAGCGGCGGTTGGATTTCTTGAAAATTTGCACGGTGGCCGCGTTGCTTGCCAGCACGTTACCCTGTAAGGTGCTTGCCTCTGACGATTGGTAAATGTTAATGACCAGGTATTTGTTTTTGCCGACGCGGTACTTTAAAGTTTTGACGTTTGAACGTACCATTGTGAACCTCCCTTGCTAGCAAGTTTGTCTTTGCTATATAGCATATGAGAGATTCATAGAGTCTGTATCCGCAAATGATATCCGGCAATTCTATCAATTTATTCGCTTTTCTTGTAATGCGCGGGGGTTATGCCGGTCAGCTTCTTGAACATGCGGTGAAAATGGGGCAGGCTCTCGAAGCCGCATCGCTCGGCGATGTCCGCGATATTGGTATCGGTTTCGATAAGCAGCTCCTTCGCGCGAATGATCCGTTTGGTCGTAACGTATTCGGT
Organism: Paenibacillus alkaliterrae; assembly: GCF_021532375.1. Taxonomy (GTDB): domain Bacteria; phylum Bacillota; class Bacilli; order Paenibacillales; family Paenibacillaceae; genus Pristimantibacillus; species Pristimantibacillus alkaliterrae. The sequence continues at coordinate 81,023 of NZ_JAKGAP010000023.1, read as the reverse complement.
GACGTTCAGGCCGGTCAGCTTTTTGAAGACGCGGGAGAAGTGGGCGGGCGTGACGGAAGCTAGCTTCGCAAGCTGGGATAGGCCCAGAGGATTGCCTGGATGCTCGTCGATATAGGTCAGTATGCTGGTCATCCATCCGGGAAGGGCGGCCGGGACCGCTTGCGCAGACTCCGTTGGATGGACTGTACGGCCTAGAAGCAGTAAAATTTGCTGCAAATGAAGAAGCACAGCTTGACGATAGCCCGGCTGCTTGTCAATTTCCTCCGCATGGATGCGTTCGATCAAGGCTATGAGCTGCTGCTTCTCGGCTTCGGTCGCCGACAGCTTGTACGCTTTCCGGCGCTTCGCTTGTTCAAAGCAGCGCAAATACGAGAACGAGTCGCCAAGCGGCGGGCTGTGAACGAGAGAGGCGCTGAAGAAAAGAGCCGTCGACGTCTTCGGATCGTCCGGATCGGGAAACGAACGATGAATCGTGTTGCCTGGAATCATGAAGACGTCGCCGGGTGCGGCGGCATAAATCGTCTGATCGATGAAAAAAGTACCTTTTCCGCTATATAAATAGACAAGCTCATACCAATCATGCAGATGGTCGGGCAGCTCGTTTTGCGCGCTTTTCGTATCACGGTAGACACACTCGAACGGAAAAACGGTCTGAGCATCGAATCTTTTGCGATAGGGATTCATAAGCTGCACCTCATTTTCGAAGTTAGTCAGCCTGATTGTAGCAAATATCAAAAAAGAGTACAAATAAGCCGCTATTGATTATTTCAGGCATCGATATTGTTTTTTATAATGAAGAGGATAAGTTATCTGCCAGGAAAGAGGCGATCGAGATGAGACTGGATGCGCATCAGCATTATTGGAGCATTGAACGGGGAGACTACGGCTGGATTACGCCGGATATTCCGGTGCTGTATCGGGATTTTTTGCCTGGGGATTTGAAGGTTCATTTGGATAAACATAAGCTGGATGGCTCGATCGTCGTGCAAGCGGCGGCGACGCAGGCGGAAACCGATTATTTGTTAAAGCTAAGCGAGAATGAACCGTCGATTAAAGGCGTTGTAGCATGGCTTGATCTGGCCGATCCATATTACCGGATTCAGTATGAGCGGTTCGCGAAGCATCCGAAGCTTGTCGGCTTTCGCGTCATGATTCAAGAGATGCCGGATGCGAACGCGGTGCTGGGGCCGGCCTTCGTGGAAGCGCTCACTTATTTTGCGGATCAGGGCACGCCCGTCGATTTGCTCGTCGTGTCCCATCAGCTTGAGACGGTGATAGAGCTGCTTGACAGGGTGCCTGACTTGCATGCGGTTATCGATCATATTGCGAAGCCGCGCATTCGGGACGGGGTGATGGAACCTTGGAAAAGCCAAATGAGCCTCATCGCGGCGCATCCCCATATCTATTGCAAGCTCTCTGGAATGGTGACAGAGGCGGAGCATGACAGCTGGAAGCGTTCGGACTTCGTCGCCTATATCCGGCATATGATTTCGGTCTTTGGACCGGGACGCGTTATGTTCGGCAGCGACTGGCCGGTATGTCTGCTCGCAGCCAGCTATGATGAGGTCGTTGATATATTGGAGAGCGCACTGCCTGAAACATGGACGGAGACGGACCGTGAACGATTATTCGGACTTAACGCGAAGGAGTTTTATAAACTATGACCACACTGAATCGCAGTCAATTAAATGAAAAGCAGCTTCGCTATTATGAAGAAATGAAGCAGGCGCCCGTCACGGTGCTGCAGATTGGCGAGGGCAACTTCCTGCGCGGCTTCTTCGATTGGATGCTTCATGAATGCCGCAAGCAGGGACTATATAAGGGCAGTATAGCGGTGACGCAGCCACGGCAGGGCGGCAAGCCGAAGATCGATGCGCTGGCAAGCCAGGACGGCTTGTATACGCTGGTTATAAGAGGTTTGGAAAATGGCGAAAGCGTGCAGCGGACGGAGGTTATTTCGGTTTTCGGAGAGGCGTTCGATCCTTATTCGAATTGGGAGGCTTATCTGGCACTGGCCGAAAACCCGGATTTGCAGGTCGTCGTATCCAATACGACGGAAGCGGGCCTTGTGTATCGGCCGGAGGCGCTGGCAGAGGGCCAGCCGATTCAGTCGTTTCCCGGCAAGCTGACTCAGCTGCTTTATCGCAGGTTTACGTTTTTTGAAGGGGATCCGAAGCGCGGGCTCGTGTGCTTGCCATGCGAGCTGCTCGAGCGCAATGGCGACGAGCTTCGCAGCTGCGTGCTGCAATACAGCGAGGATTGGGGTTTCCCTGAGGCATTTAAGCAGTGGGTTGTGGAACATAACCGGTTTCTCAATTCGCTCGTAGACCGGATCGTTACGGGCTATCCGGATGCGGAGCAGGCCGAGGCGTGGTTCGGCGAATGGGGCTATTCCGATCCGATGCTGAGTACGGCGGAGCCATACCATCTGTGGGCGATTGAGGGGGAGCCGGAGCTCGAGGCTGTTCTGCCGCTGCGCAGCGCGGGCATGAATGTGCATTGGGTTAACGATTTAAAGCCGTTTCAGCTGCGGAAGGTGCGCATCTTGAACGGAGCGCACACGCTGATGACGCCGCTCGGTCTGCTGCACGGGATCGAGCAAGTACGGGAAGCGATGGAGCATCCGGCATTAGGGCGACTGGTGAGAGATACGGTGGAGAAGGAGATTATTCCTTCACTTCCGATCGCCGATCAGGAGCTGCGGGAGTATGCAGGCGATGTATACGAGCGATTCTTGAACCCGTTCATTCGTCACCGTTTAGCAGACATAGCGATGAACAGCTTGAGTAAATTCAAGGTGCGGCTGCTGCCGTCGCTGCTTCATTATGCTGAGAGCTATGTGGCAGTGCCGGCAGGATTGGCGCAGGGCTTTGCAGGGCTTCTGCGGTATTACAAGGTGAAGCGTACAGAAGCCGGATATGAAGGCATGACGCTTCGCGGCGCATCGTACTTGGTTCGCGACGACGCAGGAATGCTGGAAATGATGGCTGCCGTTTGGTCGGAGGCGGAGGAGCGGCAATGGCCGCTTGAAAAAACGGTGAAGAAGCTGCTTGGCCTGGAGGCCGTCTGGGGTCTAGATTTGGCAGCGGAGCGGCCGGTATTAGCGGCCGCGCTCAGCGCAAGCATAGCGGAAATGGAGCGCGGGACGAATGAATAGCTGGGTCAGATTGCATGAGGATGATCACGTCATTATCGCGTTGCAGCCTTTTGCCAAAGGGGAAAAGCTGTTGCTTGAGGCGGATGGCGTGAATGAGCTGGAGCTGCTGGACGACGTGCCGAAGGGGCACAAAATTTTAACGCGTAAGGTTTGCGCAGGCGAGCATGTCCTGAAGTTCGGCTATTCGATCGGCGTGGCGAAGGAGGACCTTGCGCCCGGCAGTTGGGTGCATACGCATAATATGGGCACGGGGCTTAAGGGCTTTCTCGATTATTCGTACGAGCCTGGCAAGCAGGAGCGGCGGGAAACAAGAGCTGCAAGGGATGAAGCCCGCACCTTTCAAGGCTTCGTCCGCGACAATGGCGAGGTCGGCATCCGCAACGAAATTTGGATCATTAACACGGTTGGCTGCATTAACAAAACATGCGAAATCGTAGCGAGAAAAGCACATGCCTTATATGAGGGCCGCGTCGACGGCGTCTACCATTTCGCGCATCCGTTCGGCTGCTCGCAGCTTGGCGATGATCTTGTTCATACGCAGAAGCTGCTGGCTTCGCTCGTCAATCATCCGAATGCGGCAGGCGTGCTCGTCATTGGCCTTGGCTGCGAGAACAATCAGATCGATGCGTTCAAGCGGGCAATCGGCGAGCATAGCCCGGAGCGGATCAAGTTTCTGAAGTCGCAGGAGGCCGAGGACGAGATCGAAGAAGCGCTGGAGCTGATCGGTGAGCTTGTCGGCTATGCGGAGCGGTTTAAGCGAGAGCCGGTGCCGGTGTCGAAGCTGAAGCTCGGGCTTAAGTGCGGAGGATCGGACGGCTTGTCCGGCATTACGGCAAATCCGCTGGTTGGCGCGGTATCCGACCGGTTGATCGCGGCTGGCGGAACGGCTATTTTGACCGAGGTGCCGGAAATGTTCGGAGCGGAGACGATTCTGATGAATCGTGCGGCGGATGAGCAGGTTTTCGGTAAAATCGTGAGTCTTATCAATGATTTCAAGCAATATTTTATCAAGCATGATCAGGAGATATATGAGAATCCATCGCCGGGCAATAAGGCGGGCGGCATTAGTACGCTGGAGGAAAAGTCGCTCGGCTGTACGCAGAAGGGCGGCCATGCGATCGTGCAGGACGTCGTTCCTTACGGGGAGCGGATTACGAGCAGCGGGCTGAATTTGCTTGAGGCGCCGGGCAATGATCTCGTTTCGGTAACGGCGCTGTCTGCAGGCGGAGCACATATCGTGTTATTCACTACGGGCCGGGGAACGCCGTTCGGAGGGCCTGTTCCGACGGTCAAGATCGCGACGAACAGCGAGCTGGCAGACCGCAAGAAAAACTGGATCGACTTCAACGCCGGGCAGCTGCTCGAGGACAAAAGCATGGAGACGCTGACGGATGAGCTGTGGGAGCAGCTGATCAGCCTCGCCTCCGGCGAGACGCGGACGAACAATGAGCGCAACGGCTTCAAGGAGATCGCGATTTTCAAGGACGGCGTTATTTTGTAAGAATGCGGGCAATCGTTGAGCTATGGATTTTGAGAATCAACAAATAGGAGTGGTCGCAAGGTGAAATACCGGAAGCTTGGAAAGACGGGATTGGATGTGTCGGCGCTCAGCTTTGGCGCGTCGTCGCTTGGCTCGGTATTCCGGGAGACGGACGAGGCGGAGAGCGTGAGAACGGTGCACTCGGCGGTCGATATGGGGATAAATCTGATCGATGTGTCGCCGTATTACGGCTTAACGAAGGCAGAGACGGTGCTGGGCAAGGCGATTGCAGGGATGCCTAGGGAAAAGTTTATTTTATCGACGAAGGCTGGCCGATATGGCGCGGATGAGTTCGATTTCTCCGAGCAGCGCATTTTGCGGAGCGTGGACGAAAGTTTGCAGCGGCTGAAAACGGACTATATCGATTTATTATTTTTGCATGATATTGAATTTGTTCCTTTCGAGCAGGTGGCTGAGGGCGCATTTCCTGCTCTGGATAAGCTGAAGCAGCAAGGGAAAATCCGCTTCTCCGGCGTTTCCGGGCTTCCACTCGCGGTGTTTGAGAGGTCGCTGGCGTACCGGGAGCTGGATGTCGTCTTGTCCTACTGTCACTACTCGTTAAACGATACGTCCTTGCTCGACATTGTACCGCTGCTGGAGCAGAAGCAGGTCGGGCTGGTAAGCGCTTCGCCGCTCTCCATGGGACTGCTGAGCACGCGTCCCGCTGCGGATTGGCACCCTGCCGGTGCCGGGATCCGGGCCATCTGCAAGAAGGCTGCCGAGCATTGCGCCGCGAAGGGCGCGGACATTACGAAGCTTGCGGTTCAATACGCGACAGCGAATGAGCGGATTCCGACGACCCTCGTCAGTACGGCAAATCCGGCTAATATTCGTAAAAACATCGAATGGACGGATGAATCGCTTGACGAAGAGCTGCTGGGCGAAGTGCTGGCTATATTGGAGCCGATTCATAATCGGAGCTGGGAGAGCGGAAGGCCGGAGTATAATGAGAATATTATCGTCTAGAGAGTACTCGGAAGAGAAGCATCGTTAGGATGTTATTAATGTTATCGTTACAAGGAGGAACTGCAGAGTGAAAACAATCGTTTGTGAGCAAGCCGATCAGCTTCGGCTGATTGAGCAGGAGGAGCCAGCTCTTCAGCCGGAGACGGCTGTCGTCCGAATACGCAGAATCGGCATCTGCGGCACCGATTTGCATGCGTATAAGGGAAATCAGCCGTTTTTCTCCTATCCGCGGGTGCTCGGACATGAGCTCGCCGGTATTGTGGAGCAGGTGAATGATTCTTCTAGCCCTATCCGGATTGGCGATCAGGTGAGCATCATTCCTTATATGCATTGCGGCGATTGCATCGCCTGCCGACACGGGAAGACCAATTGCTGCACGGACATGAAGGTGCTTGGAGTTCATATTGACGGCGGCATGCGGGAGCTGCTGGCTGTACCCGTCACGCATCTGCTTGTGACGAACGGGCTTACTTTAGATCAAGCGGCTGTGCTGGAGCCGCTGAGCATCGGAGCGCATGCGGTACGCCGCGCCGAGCTTCGCGCGGGTGAGACGGCGCTCGTCATCGGCTCGGGACCGATCGGGCTTGGAGTCATGGCGTTCGCCAAGCATCGCGGCGCGCGCGTTATCGCGATGGATATACAAGAGGAGCGCCTCGTCTTTTGCCGGCAGTGGGCGAAGGTTGATGAGACGGTCCATGCGCTGAATGGCGCGAAGGAGAGACTAGCCGAACTGACGAACGGCGAGTTTCCGACGGTCGTGTTCGATGCGACGGGCAATGCCCGGTCCATGACGGATGCCTTTGGTCTCGTCGCGCATGGCGGCAGGCTTGTTTATGTCGGCTTGGTCAAAGCCGATTTGTCCTTCAATGACCCCGAGTTCCACAAACGGGAAATGACGCTGATGGGAAGCCGCAACGCGACAATCGCGGATTTTGCCGCCGTTCAGGCGGCCGTGCAAAGCGGAAGCATCGATGTGGACAGCTTCATTACGCACCGCGTTCCGTTTACGGAGATGATCGGCCATTTTGACAGCTGGCTTAAACCGGAATCGAAGGTCATTAAGGCTATGGTGGAATTATAGTCCAGTATTATTTTTCGGGATGGAAAGCCCTGTTACAAGGCAGATGCTGCTTTGTGGCAGGGCTGTTTTTCTGGAGTAATCCAAGATAGCGTCTCAATTAAGTGCCGCAGGAGCAAAGTTAGTGGAGAAATCCATTATAGAGCAGCATTAGGGCCGCGGGAGTAGATAGTTAGTGGAGAACTCCAATATAGAGAAGCATTTAGGCCTCGGGAGTAGAAAGTTAGTGTAGAAATCCATTATAGTGCAATAAAGGCATCACAGAGGGTACTATCGTTTATCTTAACCCGCAAATATGACCTATCCAGTGGTGGCAGATCGTTTGTTTTATTTTGTCAGGTAAAGCAAAAAAGATATAATGGAGGAATAGAGGGACGGAGGCCGATACGTGAGCCCTAATTCACTTTTACCAGCTCTGCTGCGATTACATGTATTTTTTTAAGTCTGTTCAGCTATAAGCTATGGTTTACGAAAAATTTACGAATGATAAACATGGAGGATCAATGATGGGTGAACAATGGAATGTATATAAAAGCGGAGCTGCGCTTGTGAAGCAAATCGAACAGACTGATTTGCCGGAGCAAGCTTTGGCGCTATGGGCTTTGGGGCAAGAGGGCTTTCTCGTGAAATGGAAAAGGAAGACATTCCTATTCGATCCCTATTTGACGAACTGGGTATACGAGCTGGCCGGGGCTCCATGGTCGAGAGCTTTCGAATCGCCGCTGCAGCCTTCGGATTGCCTGGACGTCGATTATGTCGTATGCTCGCATCATCATGAGGACCATATGGATAAGCAGACGCTGCAATCCATCGGACAATCGTCCAAAACTCGCTTTATTGTGCCGCGGGCGCATTTCCCCTTAATGAAGGAATGGGGGTTTCGCGATGAGCAGCTAATCGGTATTTCACACGGGCAGTCGCTGGAGCTGGATGACGGCATTAAGCTTGAGGCGTTTGCGGCTAAGCATGAGCAGTTCGAGCAGGATGAGGCGGGCGAGCATAAGTTTCTTGGCTATGCCGCGAACTTCGGCGACATTCATTTGTACCACGCGGGAGACACAATCGGCTTCCCTGAGCTCGTCATCTGGCTGCAAAGCAGGCAAATCGATATTGCGATGCTGCCTATTAACGGGCGGGATTTTGCGCGGAATGAACAGGGCATCGTAGGCAACACCAATTACCGCGAAGCTGTTGAAATTGCCGTACAAATAAACGCCGATCTGCTTATCCCGATGCATTACGGCTTATTTCCGCATAACGATGAGAACCCGGCATATTTCGTTGATTATTTATACCGCCATCATCCGGCAAAGAAGTTCCATATGTTCGCCCCCGGAGAGAGATTCGTTTATATGAAATGAGCAGCGTTGTATTAGAGATCACATATAGAGTTATCTGATTTGGCTAGGCTTATATAAATTAGCAATCGAGAAGAAATCGCTTTACAGGTTGCATGTTAAAATAGGAATCAGCTAAAAATACGCCAAGGAGAGATATAAAGGAGTATGGGATTTGAAAGATGAGAGGAGAAGGAATGTGGAACAGCATAACGCATCAAAGCAGAACGGAGGGACATTTGGAAGCAAAGGCAACTTTTCAGTCATTATGGTCATGATATTGGGTGTGTTCGTAGCCATTTTGAATGAAACGCTCCTTAATGTAGCCTTGTCGAAAATTATGGCAGACATCGGGATCGCGCCAAGCACCGCGCAGTGGCTGACAACCGGATATCTGCTGGTCATTGGGGTTCTTATACCAATCACAGCTTTTTTAATGCAGCGGTTCACAACAAGAAGCTTGTTCCTGGCGGCCATGATCTTGTTTACGGCAGGTACTTTCATAGCGGCTGTAGCACCAGGGTTCGCCGTGCTTTTAATCGGAAGGGTGCTTCAGGCAGCGGGAACCGGTCTTCTCTTTCCTTTGATGACCAATGTGATTTTCGCCATTGTATCGATTGAAAAACGAGGCTCGGCTATGGGGACAATTGGCATCGTAATCACCTTTGCGCCCGCGATCGGACCTACTTTGTCCGGGATTATCGTGGAACACTTGAGCTGGCGGTTTCTCTTTTACAGCGTTTTGCCGATCGCTCTGTTTGTTATTATTTTTGCCTTCTATAAGCTTAAAAATGTGACAGAAACGACGAACCCTAAAATTGACCTGATTTCGCTTCTTCTATCGACCTGTGGATTCGGCGGAATCGTATATGGCTTCAGCAGTGCCGGTGAAGGACATGGAGGCTGGTCGAGCGTCGATGTCCTTGTTCCCACTGCTATTGGCGTCGTTGCGCTAGGGCTGTTTACATGGAGGCAATTAACGATATCGCAGCCGTTGCTGGATCTAAGAACGTTTAAATATAACGTGTTCAGGCTGTCGACGCTGATTATGATGATCGTCATGATGGCGATGTTCTCCGCTATGATGCTGCTGCCGATTTTTCTCCAGAACGCTTTAAGCTACAGTCCGTTGGAGGCAGGGCTTGTCATGCTGCCCGGCGGTATCGTAATGGGGATTATGTCGCCGATTACAGGCCGCTTATTTGATAAATTTGGCGCCAAGTGGCTTGCCGTTATCGGATTAGGGCTGATGGGCAATACGCTGTGGCAATTTGCTTATATTACATTGTCCACGTCGTACAGCACGATTATGATTTTGAATACGCTTTTGATGCTGGGCATTTCGATGCTGATGATGCCTGTCATGACCAACGCATTGAACGAGCTTCCGCCTCGGTTATATGCGCACGGCACGGCCATAATCAGCACGCTTCAGCAGGTGGCGGGTGCCGTCGGGACAGCACTCCTTGTGACCATCATGACAAACAGCTCGAGACGTTTTTTAGAAAATGCGGCTGGTACGAACGATGAGTCAACTCTTCAAATACTATCTCTGATTGCGGGAATGAAAAGCGCGTTCCTGTTGGCTTTCGGGCTGGTAGCTATTGCATGGGCGGCTTCGTTTTTGCTTAAACGGTCGGTTCCGCCGGAAACGGAAAGCGGATTGGCAAGCAAGCGAGTGTCTGCGCACTAAATCGGCTAACGGCATGATTTTTGTAACGAGTGGGCAAAATGACGGGAGAGTGATAACGGGAGGTTGAGCTGTTGTGGCAAACAGAGGACTGGGTACGGCACTAACGGCCGTAGCTGCGGCGCAACTGCTGAAGCTGCCCATGCATTATGCAAATACGGGGAGATGGGATTTCCGCAAAATAATCGGGTCAGGCGGTATGCCAAGCTCGCATTCGAGCGGGGTATCGGCACTTGCCGTGTATACCGCAACCAAATACGGCGTGAAGACGCCGGAATTTGCGATTTCGGCCATGCTTGGCATTATTGTCATGTACGATGCGATGAATATCCGCAGGCATGCAGGCGAAATTGCCATACAGGTCAATAATTTGGATGAGGATGTCGAGAGGCTGTCAGGCGAGCATCCCGGCATCTATCACAAGCGGAGGCGCGAGAAGCTGAAAGAAAGCTTGGGCCACCAACCGCGTGAAGTTATTGCAGGCTCGCTGCTCGGCGCTTGCTTAGGCTTCATCGGAGCGCTTACGGCAAAGCGATAAATGCGGCCTGCGCGATTTGCAGCATAATCAATATCGTATAGAAAAATGTAATTAAGTGCACAATAATTATTGGTCAATTAAGGACTAAAAAATAATTTTTGGAGGATCGCCTTATGGTTAATCGAAATCTGCAACAGATAGCTGCTAATGTTCAGGAAAATCAACAATTACTACAAGCGCAGCAAGACGTTCTAAATGCACATCAACTGTTACAAGTAGAAAATCAAGAATTATTAGAAGCAGAACAACAGTTGCAAACGAATATCCAACAAGTACTGCAAGCACAACAACAAGTTAGGAAGGAACAACATGATGTTCAACAGGCACAACAAAAACTTCAACAGGCACAAGCTAGTGCAATGACTTATCAAAACAATCCTCTTCAATAAACTATTTTGGTTCTTAAGGGATAAATGAGCTGAAATGTAAATGGAATAAGTGAAGCCAATAAGAGCCCCGGATCACTCCGCAGGCTCTTTTTGGTATTGAAAACATTCAAGTCCATTATTTTCTCCAAACGGCTATAGCTATATAATGGGGAAAGATACGCATTTATATTCAGCTTTTAAAGGGGGAAAAGAAGCATGAGTGAGTTTTTGTTATGGCCTGCCGGAGCGCCCTATGCCAAGGGGGATTCGGAGGAGGATTGTCCGGCTATTACGCCGTACCTCGTGGATGGGGGTGACCGTCCGGCAGTAATCGTATGTCCTGGAGGCGGGTATGGGACACGCGCGTTTCATGAAGGGGAGCCGATTGCCCAGTGGTTGAACAGGTTAGGCATTTCTGCGTTTGTTCTCCGTTATCGGGTAGCGCCGTATCAATATCCGTGCGCGCTGATTGATGTGCAGAGAGCGATTCGTACGGTTCGGCATGAAGCCAAAACATTCGGAATCGATCCGGCTAAATTGGGCTTGCTCGGATTTTCGGCTGGCGGACATTTGACGGCGAATGCGGGGACAAGCTATGACAAAGGAAACAAGGAGGCCGAGGATGAGGTAGAACGCCATTCGAGCCGACCGGATCTGCTCGTGCTGTGTTATCCCGTCATTACGCTGACTGACCCGTTTGCGCATGCAGGTTCGCGCGAAAACTTGTTAGGCAAGGAACCGGAGCTGCGGAAGGTAGAGCAGCTCAGCAACGAGTTGAACGTGACGGAGGATACGCCGCCAACGTTTCTGTGGCATACATCGGACGACGCAGCCGTGTCGGTGGAGAACAGCCTGATATTTGCATCAGCGCTTAGCAAACATAACGTATTGTTTGATCTTCATGTCTATGCGAAGGGCCGTCACGGCTTGGGACTCGCCGAGGATGAAGCGCACACGAATAGCTGGATAAGCGCATGCGCGTCCTGGCTTGCCCTGAACGGGTTTAAATAATCGCAGCTCCCGCTGCGATTATGAGCAAACTAGAATTTGTCTTTTGAAATTGCCCTTTCTGGTCGTACAGCGGTCTTGGATCGTGAAACCCGCGCTTGCGAGCATGTCGTCCATTGGATCAACCGCGATGATGACGACTTTGCTTGCGATGCGGCGGGCGTGCTGAATTAAAGACAGCTGTTCTTCGGGCGTCGTTCTCGAGAAGTGGTTATAAGGCATATCGAGAATCGCTACATCGTAATGGCCGGAGACGTCGGCAATATCTCCGCATACCACCTCGGTTTCCAGGTCGAAATGTTTGATGTTCTCCCGGGCTCCCCGGGTAATAAAAGGATTAATATCGCGGCCGACGATGTCGATGCCCATAGAAAGCGCTTCGACGAGCACGGTCCCGATGCCGCAGCACGGATCAATTGCTTTCACGCCGCTTAGGCCCGGAACGGCGATGTTTGCCGCTGCGCGGGCTACTCTCGTGCTAAGCGCTATGGAATAGCTGCGCGGTTTTTCGGAATGCTTCAGCCAAACGGCTTTGCTTTTGATATAATGGCCAAAATACCAGCGGCCGCCGAGCGTAATGATCCCAAACACGAAATCGGGATTTCGCACATCGGCTTCACCCTCGATATATTCCCCAATATCCCGTTCGATAGCGCGTGCCGTGTCGAAATCAATTTTATGATCCGGAGTCAAATCATTGGTTTTCACGAAAATCACTTTAAAGGTCGCATCGTCTAACTGAACCTGCTTTACTTGTTCCCAAATTTCGTTCAAGGTATCGCCAACGTAAAGGACCTCCAGTCTTTCCCTCATGAATGGGCTGCGGTCAGGATGAATGGCCGCTTCGCTTATCATGATATTGGAGGGGGAATCCACGCCGAAAAAAGAACGCATTTCGAGGCGGCAAAGTTCAGCCTCCTCCTCGCGGCAGCCATAGGTATAAATATATAATGGTATGTTCATTGTTGTTTTCATAATTAAAAGGGTAACATAGTTTTATGACTGGGGAAAGCACGTGAGGCTCGGAGGTTATTGCGCAGAGGTGTTAGGGTGCGATAAGGATGTCTGTGAAAAAAACCGGATGCCGGCAAAAACAGGCTGCCGGAAGATCCGACAGCCTGAAAGCTTCATCCCATGTATGAATGCTAACCAATTAATGCGATTGCTTGCTGCTCGGCATGGAGGAGCTGATCGCGTACACGAACGACTTCTCCGATAATGATGAGCGCCGGGTTGCTGAGCTTCATCGTGACGGCAAGCGTATGGATGTCCGCGAGCGTACCGACGATGGTCCGCTGCCGCGAGGTCGTGCCGCGCTCGATGAGGGCAACCGGCGTCGCAGCGGCTTTGCCGTGTTGCAGCAGCTCTTCGCGAATAGCAGGAAGCTGGCTGACGCCCATGTAAATGGCCAATGTATCGACGCTGTGGGCAAGCAAATCCCATCGTATCGGCGAATTGTCGCCATGGCAGCGATTGCCGGTCACGCAGGCGAAGGAAGCGGCGTAATTACGATGAGTAAGTGGGATGCCCGCGGCGGCAGCTGCGCCGATTGCCGATGTAATGCCCGGTACAATCTCGTAAGGTATTCCCCAGGCTGCAAGCTCTAACGCTTCCTCGCCGCCTCTACCGAAGACGAAGGGGTCGCCGCCCTTCAAGCGGACGACCAGCTTTCCTTCCAGAGCATAATCGACGAGCGCTTTATTGATAAGGTGCTGTGGCATGGCATGAGCGCCAGGCGCTTTGCCGCAGTAGACCAGCTCTGCGTCTGAGCGGGCATAGCCGAGTAATTCTTCGCTTACAAGCCGGTCGTACAAAATGACGTCGGCGAGCTGAATGCGGCGCATCGCTTTAACCGTGATAAGCTCGGGATCTCCCGGGCCTGCTCCGACAATATAGACCATACCTGTCGCTGATTTTCTCATTGGCTGCTCCCTTCGGCGGTCATGGCCACCTTTATTATCGTCAAACTCCAGCGAAACTTTAAATCGTTAAATAGATGGAACCGCTGGCGCGGTCGATCTCGGTTTCGAAGGTCGTTACGCAGCCATCGTCAGGCTCATGTACGCGGCCGCTGCGCAGATCGATCTTCCAATCATGGAGAGGGCAGTGTACGGCTGTGCCGCACACCATTCCTTCCGATAGGGAGCCTCCCTTATGAGGACAGCGGTTTTCAACGGCAAGCACGCTGTCATCCGATAAGCGGAATACCGCGATTTCGATATCTTTTACTATGATGCGGCGCGAGCCCTTTACATCAATATCTGATAGGTTGGCTACAAGCAGCTTAGTTGTCATAGGTGGACCCCTCCTGAAAAGGTTTGTGGAAAATTTGCTTCGTAAGCATAAGCTCTATAGTTGCACGGGCTGGGCACCGGACAATTGCTCGAAATTTTTGCGTAATTCGTCCTTCTCTACAATTTGCTTCCATGGATCAGTTGTAAGACTGAGCGTTTTCTCGATGCGTCCCATTAGCGCAAGACGATCCTCGCGGTTCTCCAAAGCTTTCTTAACGGATTCCAGTCCGACCCGTTCAACCCACTGAGCGGTACGCTCGTTCCATTGCGCGTTCTCGCGATAATATTGCAGGAAGGCCGAAGACCATTCCATCACCTCGTCCTCGGTTTTGACGATGCACAGCAGGTCGGTTGCGCGAACCTTTACGCCGCCGTTACCGGCCACATGAAGCTCCCAGCCTCCGTCAATGGCTACCACGCCGAAGTCCTTGATTGTCGCTTCCGCACAGTTACGCGGACATCCGGATACGGCAAGCTTTACTTTGGCAGGTGTATTGAGACGTTCGAACGCTTTCTCCATCCGAATGCCCATGCCGATCGAATCCTGCGTGCCGAAGCGGCAGAACGTATTGCCGACGCAGGTTTTAACGGTTCTCAGCGTTTTTCCATACGCATGGCCGGAAGGCATGTCGAGCTCTTCCCAAATTTTCGGAAGATCCTCTTTCTTCACGCCAAGCAGGTCGAGACGCTGACCTCCTGTGAATTTAACCATAGGAACTTCGAATTTCTCGGCAACCTCGGCGATTTTTTTCAAATCGGCAGGGGAGGTTACGCCGCCGTATATACGGGGCACAACAGAAAACGTGCCGTCCTTCTGAATATTCGCATGGTAACGCTCGTTGGTGATACGGGATTCGTTCTCGTCTACATACTCCTCCGGATAAAGCATGCCGAGGTAGTAGTTAAGCGCAGGACGGCATTTGGAGCAGCCCTCCGGATTGCTCCAGTCGAGTACGTTCATAACCTCTTTGGTGCTCATAAGCTTCATGCGCGTTATTTCTGCGACGATTTCATCTCTGCTTAACGTCGTACAGCCGCAGATGCCTTCTTTCACGTCGCCTACCGCATCGCCTGCATATAGGTGAAGCAGGCCTTCGACTTGAGGCTTGCAGCCGCCGCAGGATGCGGATGCTTTCGTACAGGACTTGATAGCGCCTACCGTATTGCAGCCTTTATTCTGAATGGCATCGGCAATCGTGCCTTTCGATACGCCGTTACAGCCGCAAATGATCTCGTCATCCGCCATCGATTCGAGACGGCTGCTGCCGCCGCCGGATTGACCGAGCAGGTCGGACGAAATGCCGAGCAATATTTCCTTCTCGCGTCCGGCAACGGATTCGCCTTTCTTAATGGAAGCGAACAATTCCGAGCCGTCTGATGTGTCTCCAAACAATACTGCGCCAATCAGCTTGCCGTCCTGAACCACAATTTTCTTGTACGTACCCGCCATATCGTCCTGAATCTTGAGCGCGCGCGTTCCTGGAGCTTCGTCGAAGCGTCCGGCCGAGAACACGTCTACGCCGGATACCTTCAGCTTCGTGGAGGTGACCGATCCTGCGTAGCCTGCCGTTTCGACGCCGGCCAAATGCTTTGCCAGCACCGCACCTTGCTCGTATAGCGGTGCCACGAGGCCGTATGCGATACCGCGATGCTCGGCGCATTCACCGACGGCATAAACGCCAGGAACGCTCGTCTGCATGAAATCGTCGACGACGATACCGCGGTTTACTTCGATGCCGGATGCTTTCGCAAGTTCAATGTTTGGCTTTATGCCGACGGCCATAACAATCAAATCGCCATCAACTTCGCTGCCATCGGCGAAGACCAGACCGGCTGCGCGGCGTTTGCCCTTAATGGAAGAAGTACTCTTCTGTAACAGAAATTGCATGCCTTGCGCTTCCAGTTCGCGCTGCAGCATCTTCGCCGCCTGTTCGTCCAATTGCCGTTCCATTAAGTAGTTGAAAATATGGACGACGTTTACTTCCATGCCCAGGTGGAGAAGACCTCTAGCGGCTTCCAGGCCGAGCAAGCCGCCGCCGATAACGACGGCCTTCTTATACTTCTTGGAGGCATCGATCATGACTTCGCAATCGTGGATGTCGCGGAAGGCGATGACGCCTTCCTTGTCCGCTCCTGGAAGCGGCAGCATAAACGGATTAGAGCCGGTCGCGATAATGACTGCATCGTAATCGACTTCAATGCCCAAATGCGAAGTAACTTTTTTGCTCTCTGTATCGATTTTCGTTACTTTGTGGCCTACATGCAGCGTAATGTTATTTTCTTTGTACCAGTTCCAGTCGTTAATCACGATTTCTTGCATATCTGCGCCGCCCGCCAGGACGGATGAGAGCATGATTCGGTTATAGTTGGGATGAGGCTCGGCGCCGAAGATGGTAATGTCGTAGCTGTCGGGAGAAAGCTTTAGAAGATGCTCAACCGCACGAACCCCCGCCATGCCGTTCCCGATTAGGACTAACTTCTTTTTAGATGTAGTCATTGTATTGCTCTCCTCTCAAACTCTGTCTGTGGGAAAATAATAAAAGCCTGCTTCGCTTCAGGGGAAAACGTACATCTCCCGCGCAAGCAAAAGCAGGCTTCTTTGCCGCTTCGAACGAACACACCGTTGTATCCGTGAAATAATATAATGATTGTTAAGGTAACTATACAATGAATTTTGAACTCATGTCAATATACTTGACATCAAAATGGGTGAAAAAACTTAGATAGTGACAATTTCGCTGTTTTTATGTTATATATAGTAACAAGGGTATCGACTTGTGTTGTGGTTTCTCAAAAGTCGAATAGGAGGGGGGAGCTTCTATATGCGTTCTATGTTAGTAGTCGATCATCGGGCGGATAAGGCAGCAATCGCGGACCCTCGGTCGGAGCAGCTTTCAAAGAAAGAGACACCAAAGTATATTCTTGAGACTTACGGTTATCAGGTTCTTCGCGCTAAAGATGAGAAGACGGCTGAGCTGCAAATGAGCAGCGCCGATGCGGTCATCTTTCATGTCCCGTTAAATGAAGTTAAAGGTCTGGCAACGAGGCTTCTCAAGCAGAAGACGGCTCCGATGATTTGGTGGTGCAGTGCGTCGGCCGCTTCTTTATCAGCTGCTTTCTGTGAAGATGATGTGCCGATCGATGGCATTTTGACGCCTTCCATGAGTGAACAGGAGCTTCATTGGGCGCTGCATTTCGCATCCAAGCAGTGCTTTCAGAGACAGCAATGGCTGAATGAGCGCAAGCAGCTGGAGGGCAGGCTCGAGGAGCGGAAATGGATCGATATGGCGAAGGGGATTTTGTGCAAAATTAAAAATATATCCGAGGCGGAAGCCTACGACCTGCTCCGCAAGCAAGCCATGAACGAACGCAAGCGCATGGTCGATGTCGCGACATCGATTGTTAAGGTGTATCAGATCCTTCAGGAGCAAAAATAAGGGGGCCTTACGATGATTACGAACCTATTGAAGGAAGTCGGCCGTGGTAAACGCGGGGCTCGCGACCTGAGTTATGATGAAGCGCTGCTGGCAGCGGATGCTATTCTGGAATTAAAAGCTACCCCGGCACAAATAGGCGCTTTTTTCATTGCGGAACGAATAAAAATGGAAAGCGCCGAGGAGCTTGAAGCATTCGTGGCCGTTTGCCGCAAGCATGCATACCGGGCGCCCATACATCAAGGGCTGGACTGCGCAGGACCGTATGACGGCCGGAAAAAATCATTTTTCGCAACATTTCCGACGTCGTTTCTTCTTGCGGCCGCAGGTTTGCCGGTCACGCTCCACGGAGCGGCGTCGCTGCCTCCGAAATGGGGCGTATCGCTGCAGGATTTGCTGCATCAGGCAGGCATTTCCGCCCATCTTCTGACGCGCGGGCAAATCATCAAGGCGGCAACGGATACGGGCGTGCTGTATGTACCAGCTGAGGAATGGTGCCCGCCTCTCAAGGCGCTGCGCTCCATACGGACGGAGCTGGGCATGCGGACGGTGCTTAACACTGCCGAGAAGCTAATCGATTATTCTCATTCGCCGTATTTGATATTCGGCGTGTATCATAATACCGTTTTTGAACGCATGGCGAAATTGGCCGATCGTCTGCAGTATCGGAAGGCATTGATCGTTCAGGGAACGGAGGGCTCCGAGGATTTATTTATCGAACGGCCGACCCGCACCTATATCGTGGAGGAGGGGGAATCCCGGCTCCATATCATTGATCCGGACACCTATGGCCTGGAAATGCCAGTACCTGAAATGGAGTGGACGCCTTCCGAGCAATTGCGGGTATCGGAGGCCGTTCTGCAGGGTCGGGGACATCTCGCGTTCGTTAATCAATTACTCTTGAATGCCGCGGTTAGGCTGCGGCTGGCGGAGAAGGTCGATTCCATCGAGGAGGGGCTGTACACGTGCAAAGACATGCTCGATAGCGGCGCTCCGTGGGAGCTCTACCGCAAATGGCAAAACGTCATGCGAAGCGAAGGCGTGCTGTCTTGCCCCAACTAGCCGGGTACGGAATATATAAACTTTGGAGGCTGTCGAGCGATGCTCGGCGGCTTTTTGTCGTTTTT
Source organism: Paenibacillus alkaliterrae (assembly GCF_021532375.1). Lineage (GTDB taxonomy): Bacteria > Bacillota > Bacilli > Paenibacillales > Paenibacillaceae > Pristimantibacillus > Pristimantibacillus alkaliterrae. The sequence continues at coordinate 62,486 of NZ_JAKGAP010000023.1, read as the reverse complement.
GAATAGTTGTCCAGTAATATCTCCCTCGCAGCCTGTATAAATCCACTATAGCGCGCCAAACAGGGTTTGAGAGGAGCTTGACAGGTTATGTTAATATAAATGCTAATAATGCAGACCGCTTATGCGAAAGAGGGGACAAGCTATGTTTTATTCGCTCAAAAGCCGCTTGATTACCGTATTTATTCTATTGTTTGTCTTGTCATTCGGCGCAATGTCCGTCGTTTTGTTCAATGAATCCCGATCGATTATCCGTTCTTATATCGAGTCCTCAGCTTTGGAGAAAATGGAGGAGTACGGTGCTTATGTGGATATGGTTCAGATGCAGATATACGATCTCGCATCCCTTGTATTCAACAGCGAAACGACCAAAGGCTGGGACAGGGCCGTTTCTGATCCCGATCTTCCAGCCGGGGAGAAGATGCTTTCGCATATTAAGCTAAGCAGCTTTCTTACCCAGGCGACGAACAGCTATACTAGTGTATCAAGGGTGACAATTTATCGGGAGAACGGCCTGTGGATCAGCGGAGATAATCAGGTGATTACAGATCCCTCCTTCCTCGACAAACAGTGGTATAAAGACTTTAAAACATTGGGTAAGCACTGGATGTCCAGTCATAAGGATCCGGTTGAGGAGAGATACAACAATTCTCATTCTGTAATTAGCATGCTTATGCCGATCGGTACATTCGAGCCTACGCATGCAAGGACGGTCATGAAGGTTAATGTAAGCAGCGATTACTTCCTCCAGCCTCTTAATCGGATTCATCTCGGCCAGAGCGGGACGATTTATTTGCTGGATCAGGAGGGTGAGCCGCTGCTGTCGCAATCTGAATACGACTTGCGAGCAGGCCGTATGCCTGCGGTGGAGCAAATCCGCGGCGATTGGCGAAAGCAGGGGGTCATCTATTTGGAAAATGAAAGAGGAATGACGGATATCGTAGTATTCAAGAAGCTCCAGAGGACGAACTGGATGCTGGTCGGATTTGTCTCTGAGGAGGACTTATACTCGGAGCTCTTCCAATTGCGCAGGAGCATTGTTGCGTTCGCGTCATTGCTGCTGGTCCTGTCCGTTTTGCTGGCAATCTGGCTGTCGCATAGCATTTCGAAACCGCTGTCGAGGCTTGTATCAGCGATGCGGCAAGTGCAGAGGGGGGATTTCAGCCAAGCGGAAATGCGTCTGCCTCCCCGGAGCAGCTTGCGCAACGAGGTTGCTTTTGTAACCGATACCTTCCGCAACATGGTCAGGCAGCTAAGGCAGCATATTAAGAATGAGTTCGAGCTGAAGCTGCTGCGGCAGCAGGCGGAATACAAGGCGCTGCTGATGCAAATCAATCCGCATTTCCTATTCAATACCTTGGAGCTGATGAGCAGTCTTGCCATGCAGAAGAGGACGGACGATACAGTAAAGGTTATTGAATCGCTCGGGAAAATGATGCGGTTTTCCCTTAAAATGAGCGATGATCTGGTCCCTCTGGAGGAAGAGCTCAAGTATGTGAAGGATTATATGTCCATCTTGCAGGTCCGCTTCGGCGACCGGCTTCACATCTCTTTGCGGCAGGAGGGAAAGCTGGAGCATGTGACGATAATTAAATTTATTTTGCAGCCATTGATCGAAAATGCCGTCAAATACAGCTTTCTGCATCAAGCAGAGGCATGCGTGGATATTTCCGTTAGACGAATGGAAGGGCGTATCCATCTTCGTATTGCGGATAACGGTCCGGGTATAGCGGAGGATATAAGAAGGCAGCTGTTGGAGCGTTCCTCATCCGCCCGGATGGATGATATATTGACAAGCCGGAGCCGGCAAATCGGCCTGAGCAATGTGATGGCGCGATGCCGTCTGTATTATGGGGATTTATTCGAAATTCAAATCAAAGCAAGTGAATGCGGCGGAACGATGATCAAGCTCATATTGCCTGCGCAGGAGGAGAGGGAGCATGTACAAAGTATTGATCGTGGATGATGAGCCGGAAATTCGTCAAGGACTTCGGCTGAAGGCGGATTGGGATGAGCTGGGGCTTCGGATAGCAGGAGAAGCTTCAAACGGAATGGAAGCTATGGAGCAACTGGAGAATGAAGCGTTTGATATTGTGATTACAGATATGAATATGCCGGTCATGGATGGGATGTCGTTTCTTAATGAGTGCCGAAAGCTTTATCCGGAACTGAGGCTTATCGTTATAACGGGCTATGAGGATTTTGGGTACGCGCATGCGGCGGTCCGCCATCAAGCGCGAGACTATTTGTTAAAACCGGTTGCGAGGGATGAACTGACGGAAGCGCTTTTTAAGGTGAAGAGCGAGCTGGATAAGGAATTTGAAAGCTATAAGCAGGCAGAGGATATCAAATGGCGGCTTTCCCAGTACTACAAGGAGATGAAGGAGCATTTTCTCGTGCGTGCGGTCAAGGGGGAAATGGAGCGTGAGGATATCTTCAGCGAGCGGGCGAGACTGTTCCAGTTGGAGGAGTTGAATACGCAAAGTGTTCGCTTTATAACAGCTGGACTTCGTGAGCGAGAGAACAGCATCGAAAGATCACCCGATAAATTCAGATTGCCCTTTGAATTAATTTGCCGTGAGCTGGCGGGAGACTTTCCCGGCTCGCCTCAGGCGTTTCGCGATGCGGCCTATCCAGGACTGATGCACATAGTGCTGCAGGATGCGGATGCAAAGCCTGAGGAGTTTGAACGCAAATTGCAGAGCATAGTCAAAGAGAATATCGGTTTCGAGCCTTCGATTGGGATCGGTCAGTCTGTTACGGGGTTTAATCATTGGAAGGATGGATATATGTCCTCCTTGCTTGCTTGGAATATTGAGGAGGCAAATTTCCGGCAGGGAGATCGAATAGGAGAGGAACCATCCTTGCTGCCTGAGGATACCGGAAAATTGATACACCGTCTGTTACAGCGGGGAGAAATGGAGCAGCTTGCTCAGACGATTGAGCGTGAGCTGCAGGAAGCCTTTGCCGTATCCCGCATTCGATTCGTCAAAACTATCTTTCAATTCAATTTGATGCTAGAGGAGCTTGCCTACGAATCAAATGTTTCACTTGAGGGCGGGGAGCAGCTATGGGTCCGTCCGGAGACGGCATTAGACCTGAGCACAGTGGCGAAGGCCAGCCGCTATCTGCTCAGTCTTGCGGTCAAGATTCATGACAAGCTTCAAAGTGGAGCGGAGGATACAGATTATTCCTCCATACAGGCGTCACAGCAATACATAGACGTGAACTATATGTATGATATAAATTTGACGATGCTCGCTGAAAAATTTAACTATAACCCCTCTTATTTCTCGGAGCTGTTCAAAGCAAAGGTAGGCAAAACCTTCATTCAATACTTGACTGAGGTTAGAATGGCGCACGCAACCCATTTGCTCCGAAGCACGGCGCTCAGCTTATGGGATATTTCTGGGCTCACAGGCTTCTCTAATGCAAGCTATTTCAGCTCGAAATTCAAGCGAATGTATGGGATGACGCCTTCAGACTACCGACTGCGTCAACCTGAAAAAAATGATAGCGAATTCCCGAAGAAATGATATTTTCGCCTTCATTCATCCTGCGTATGATAAGTGTACAAGAACCAAACGATATAGGAGCGGCAGATCAGGAGGGGCTCGGCGCATGCGGCAATGAGCGGCATACCGTGCGTCTCGGCTTCCGACAGGATAGGGATCGTTTGTGCAGACAACATTCATAAGGAGGGATATTTGCTATGGGAACATCACGCAGATCATTGGCCCGGGAGCAGAATCAAACCGCATATCTCTTTTTGCTGCCGTGGCTGATCGGCTTTTTCTTCTTAACAGCCGGTCCGATGCTCGGCTCATTGTATTTGTCATTAACCAAATACAACCTGCTTTCCCCGCCGACTTGGATCGGATTGGATAATTACGTTCAAATATTAACCAATGACAGCACGTTCAGCGGCTCGTTATTGCTTACCTTTAAGTATGTATTCATTTCTGTCCCGCTGAGACTGGCCTTTGCGCTGCTGGTAGCCGTAGTTCTCAATAAAGGGATACGTGCTTTGGGTATTTATCGAACGATTTATTATATCCCTTCCTTGCTTGGCGGAAGCGTTGCCATTGCGATCGTATGGCGGCAAATTTTTGACAGTACAGGCGCCGTTAACAAAGTTTTGTCCTGGCTGGGAATTCAGGGTCCTTCCTGGATTTCGCATCCGGATTATATCGTATATACGATCATTACTCTATCAATCTGGCAGTTCGGCTCGGCGATGGTTATCTTCCTGGCAGGACTAAAGCAAATTCCGGCTGATTTGTATGAAGCGGCTCAGGTGGACGGCGCGCGGAAGTGGAATCAGTTTTTTAGTATCACGCTGCCTATGTTATCTCCAGTCATTTTCTTTAATCTAATTATGAGCATTATCCATTCGTTTCAGGCGTTTACGCCGGCATTTGTTATCGGAGACGGCCGCGGCGGTCCTCTGGATGCCACAATGTTCTACACGCTTTACTTATATTTGAAGGGCTTCTCCTTCTTCGATATGGGCTATGCTTCAGCGTTAGCGTGGATTATGCTGTTAATTATTGGGGGTTTCACTGCAATCGTCTTTGTAACCTCCAAGTACTGGGTGTTCTACGGTGACAATAAGGAAGGGAGGTAGTTGTGGATAATGGTAATTAATGCAAGGTATGGACAAGCTCTTAAGCATGTGCCGATTATTCTGTTGGGCCTTCTGATGATATATCCTGTCCTTTGGCTGATCAGCAGCTCCTTCAAGCCGAATCAGCTTATCTTCTCGGATCCGAGTCTATGGCCAAGAACATTCACGCTGGAGAACTACGTAAACGGTTGGCAAGGTTTTCAAGGCATTAAGTTTAGTCGTTTCTTCGCAAACTCGTTCATCATTTCCATTTTGAGCGTTTTGGGGAATGTCATAACCTGCTCGCTGGCTGCTTTCGCCTTCGCCAGGCTGAAATTTAAATTTAGCAAGATATGGTTCTCATTAATGCTGGTTACGATTATGCTCCCTTATCATGTGACGCTTGTTCCGCAATACGTAATTTTTAATGAGCTGCACTGGATAAATACGTATTACCCGCTTGTTTTGCCGAAATGGCTGGCGACGGACTCTTTCTTCATCCTGCTGATGGTTCAGTTTATACGGGGGATACCGCGGGAGCTGGATGAAAGTGCGACAATTGACGGCTGCAGTCAAAAACAAATTTATTTCCGCATGATTCTCCCGCTGCTTGTCCCAGCGTTGATTACGACCGCTATTTTTACGTTCATTTGGACTTGGGATGATTTTTTCAGCCAAATGATCTATCTGAGTGATTTAAGACTGTTCACGGTCCAGCTCGGCATACGGGCATTGTTCGACCCTTCGGGTTCATCCGACTGGGGCGCGCTGCTTGCGATGTCTACCTTGTCGCTCCTTCCGATTACAGCGGTATTTCTCATGTTCCAGCGTTATTTTCTAGAAGGTATCGCGACGACAGGCTTGAAATAAACGCGGGAAAGTGACGGAGTGCTACCCGAAAAAATTAATAATGAACTGCCGAAATAATGAAATGTTACATGAACACACTATCAAGTAAGATGAACAATGTAAGCGGTTCACAATATATCAATTGGGGGTAATTGGGATGAAGCAACGTATATTGATTTTTCTATTAGCGGTTTTGATGATGGTCGTTACGGCTTGCGGCGGAGGCACAAGCGCAGGAGAGACGAACTCGGGCGGCAGCAACAGCGGCTCCCAGGTCGGGGAAGAAAACGGCGGGCAGGAGCAGGTTGAGCTGCGCGTTATGTGGTGGGGTGACCAAAAGCGGGCAGACCGGACAAATCAGGTGCTCGAGCTGTTCCAGAAGAAATATCCGCACATTAAAATTTTAGGTGAATTCGCACCGGCAACGGGTTATTTTGATAAGCTGAACACTCAGCTGGCTTCCGGAACAGCTGCCGATATTTTCTTCCTCGGCGGCAATGTGGTCGACTATGCGAACAAGGGCGTCCTGCTTGAACTTGATCCGTATGTAGGCAATGAGTTAGATCTGTCAGATATGGATAAGTCAATGATTCAATACGGCACACTAGGCGGCAAGCTGCTGCACATCTCGGCGGGTGCCAACGCAAGGGGTATTGTCCTGAATCAAAAGCTGTTCGAGCAGGCCGGCATTCCTGTGCCGCAGGACGGCTGGAACTGGGAGGATTATGCTCGAATCAGCAAGGAAATTGCAGACAAGCTGGGTAACGGTGTGTACGGCACTTACAATTTCACGGTAGACGGAATGGATATTGGCTTGAAACAGAACGGTAAGCAGCTTTATAACATAGCGGAGGGCAAACCCGGCTTCGAAGAAGCGGACGCGCTTAGATGGTTCAAACAATGGGAAGAAATGACGACTTCCGGCGGCGTTGTCACTCCAGAGCTTGCGGTATCGAATCCGCCGAGCGATCCAAGTAAATCGCTGATCGTAACGGGCAAAGTTGCTATGAGCCTCATCCCGTCAAATCAGCTCGCGGCGCATCAAAGTCTGACGGAGGATCCGCTCACAATGGTGCAGCTGCCACGGGGTCCGAAGGGCACGGGAGTTGTATTCGAATCGAGTCAGGGACTTTCGGGTTATGCAAAGACGCAGCACCCGAAGGAGGTTGCAATGCTGATTAACTTCTTTATTAATGATCCCGAAGCAGCGAAAGTTTTAGGTAACGATCGGGGTGTTCCGGTCACCTCCAAGAACAGGGCTGTACTTGAAGGAGAAGCAAGCGAAGTAGATCAGATCGTATACGATTATACTAGCCGCGTATCCAAAGCGACGATAACCGAGCCGTTCGCGGTCAGCTACAATCCTCCGGGATTCGCTGAATTTTCCAAGCTCGCTGAAACCAGTGTTCAGGAAATCGGATTTGGCCGCAAAACAGTGGAGCAAGCGGTAACGGATTTTTATAGCGGTACGCTTAAAATATTCGAGAGCAATCAATAAGCCGAATCTGTTGATGAACAGGCTGCCGCAAGGCAGTCTGTTTCCATGATTGGCACAGAATGGAACGATAATAGAATGACCGACTCAAAAAGAAAGGGTGGTTAGACGAATGAGCGAGGCATTGCTGAAGCGCCTGAGGGGAATATCGATTGAGCAGAAGTTCGGCCAAGGGAAAAAAGGTTCTGATTATGCTGTTATCAAGGAATGGAAGCAATCCGGTGTAAGATTTGCCGCAACCCAAGGCCGGTTGGAGAGCGTGTATGATGAGGCGATGCGCAAGCTGCTGGACTGCATTGTGCCTACCGGGGAAAATCCGGAGCCTATTCTGCATGAGGGCGGTGTGTATTTGGGCTGCTGGCTGGAGAGTACGGGCACGATCAACGCAGAGCTGCTGTCCCGATTTATTCCTTCCGTATCGGAAACGACATATCGTTCCTTTGCCGTCTATCAGAGGGAGGACGGTATGCTCCCTTATAAAGTGACAGAGCATGGGCCGTCTTTCCGGCAAATTCAGCTTGTTACGCCGCTTGCCCGCTGTGTCTGGAATCATTATAGTCTGCACGGCCGAAGCAAGGAATTTCTGCAAACGATGTACGATGCGATGGCGCGTTACGATGAGTGGCTGATGACTTACCGCGATACCCGTGGAACGGGCTGTGTCGAAGCGTTCAGCACGTTCGATACCGGACATGATCTCTCTCCTAGATTCTGGCATGTGCCCGATACGCCGCATCTGGATGATGCAACGCAGTATAATCTGGATTCGCCGGTCCTGCCTTTTCTGGCTCCTGATTTGACGGCCAACGTCTATTGTCAAAGAATGTACCTTGCAGCTATGGCCGAGGAGCTCGGTCTTCCTGCCAAAGGATGGCGCGAGAAGGCAGAGGCATCGCTTTCTAGTCTGTTCGAGTATTGCTTTGACGAAGAGGAACATTTTTTCTACGATCGCGACAGGAATAACGAGCTGGTACGCGTACAGTCGGATGTGCTGCTGCGGGTGATGGCCTGCGAGGTTGGTGACCGTTCATTTTTTGACACGGTGCTGAAGCGTTATTTGTTGAATACAAGAAAGTTTTTCGCCAAATATCCGTTCACTTCGCTGGCTATGGATGATCCTCGATTCGATCCCTTCTCCAGCTATAACAGCTGGGGAGGTTCGTCTAATTTCTTAAGCATGATCCGTACGGCGCATGCATTCGAGAAGCATCAACGGTATGTGGAGCTTACATGGGTCATGTATCCGTTAGTGTCGGCTATGGCAAAGATGACGCGCTTCGCACAGGCTCTCAGCCCTTGGACGGGGGAGGAGGGGTTTACGGAAACCTACTCGCCGGCAATTTTATGCGTGCTTGACTTTGTGGAGCGTTTGTGCGGCATTTTGCCTACGCCGGAGGAGACGCTTTGGTTCACAGGTCTGCTGCCGTATGCGATGGATCATGGCGAGGAAATAGCTGGAGAGACAGCATACGGACGTACGGTCGACGAGATTTTGTTCGAGCTGATCAATACGCGTGAAGAATCGATTATTTATCGCGATGGATACGAACATATGCGCTTTCCAAACGGCATTCGTGTCATTACGGACCGTAAGGGGGGTCTCACAGGTATAGTTGGAATGAGCGTGCGTACGGTGTCGGGCAAGCTGCTCTATGAGGGTAAGGAGCTGGCATTTACGGTGAAAGGCAATGAGCAGCTTCGTTTTGTCAACGGCTCTTTTGAACAGCTGCATGATATCGGCATCGTGTATCCGACCTATGGATAGAATGATAGAACAAGCAATACTTATGAACAAAACGATAGGCTGCACTCGATTTGTGTTTAATTTTTTGTTGGCCAAGCAGCTAGAAAAGGATGCTTATTGGCACATTGTCGAAGAAATGAAGCAAAGCGGTCAATTGCCTTCAAATGAGTGGAAAGGCGAGTTATTTAAGTCGTGCGGTCGAGGAAAGAATTCTAAATGCTGGGAATGCCCAAGCTGCGGCAGTCATCACCATCGAGATCTGAACGCAAGCATCAATCTGAGAAACGAAGCCATCAGGCTTCTAACCGTAGGGACTACGGGGATAGCCTAATCCATTGCTGAATTGAAACCATATGCGACGAACCGCATGTGTAGGTCTGTGAGAGGCCCATGCTCATAAGCATGGGTCTTTTCATATTTTCCCCTTATAGACAGACGCTTTTACTTCAAAAACCCCAGATTAGCGGATATATCGTACCATTCCAACCTTGAAAGACAACTATACAAACCGCCGTAAATCATAATAAAGTCATTTAAATTTTTGCTCGCTGCATCTCGCTTGAGAGCGAATTAGTTGATATACTTGTACTGGAAAACATGCCCAAAGAAGTCGGATTCATACGGCTGAAAGCGATAATGCCGATGAGCTGCAAGCAAGAGGGCCGGGCAAGGGGATGAGGGGAGAAAATGTCTTTTGTAACGCGTTTGAGATGGTTTTTCAAGGATAGATGGGGAAGCTATGCGATTGCGATCGGAATTATGGCGCTCGTCAGCCTGCTGACGACGATACCGCCGAACTTAATCGGGAAGACGGTCGATCAAATTCAAAAAGGCCAGTTGACGGAAGCCGGATTGACGCAAACAGTTCTGCTGCTAATTGGGCTTGCGCTGCTTCTGTATATGATGGTCTACCTATGGATTACGACGTTGTTCGGAAACTCGGCTCTGATCGAGAAGGTGCTGAGAGGCCGGCTGCTTGTGCATTTGACGAGGATGACGCCGGCTTTTTTTCAGCGCAACAGCACGGGGCAATTGATGGCTTTAGCTACGAACGACATACTGGCCATTGGCCAAACGGCAGGCTACGGCGTAATGACACTAGTCAACACGCTTGTCGGCGCCTCGGTCGTCGTCATCATGATGGTTTCCTTGGTCAGCTATAAGCTCATGCTCGGGGCATTAATTCCGCTTCCTCTTCTCGCCGTTGTCATAAGCAAGCTGGGCAAGAAGGTGAGGACCCGCTTTCTCGATGCGCAGGCCTCCTTCGGGAAAATGAATGACCATGCGCTGGAGTCAATTTCCGGCATTCGGGTTATTCGGTCCTATGTGCAGGAAACGAATGATTTGACTGCATTTGATCAGGTGACCTCGGAAGTCATGAATAAAAATAAGCGTGTATCGATACTGAATGCGCTGTTTCAGCCAACCATTTCGCTCATTGTCGGCGTGAGCTATTCGATCGGCATTGGATATGGCTCTTATCTTGTTTTTCTAGATGAAATATCGCTGGGACAGCTTATATCGTTCAATATCTATTTGGGCATGCTGATCTGGCCGATGATTTCCTTCGGCGAGTTCATAAATGTGCTGCAGCGCGGCAGCGCCTCGGCGGACCGCCTGGATGCGGCTTGGGAGCAAAAGCCGGATTTGCAGGATGCGGCTAAGCCGATTAAGGTGGAGGTGCCGACGCATATCGAAATGAAGAAGCTGACGTTCACCTACCCTGCGGCAAGTCAGCCTAGTCTTGATAACGTGTCGTTCCAGCTTCAGCGGGGGCAGACGCTAGGCGTCGTAGGCAAAACGGGAAGCGGGAAGAGCACGCTGTTGAAGCAGCTGCTTCGTCAATATCCGGTTGAGCAGGAGAGGCTGATGATCGCAGGCGTTCCTGTGGAGAATATTGCGCTGGAGCAAATGAAGCGCTGGGTTGCCTATGTGCCGCAGGAGCATCTGCTGCTGTCCAAGTCGATCCGCGACAATATCGCGCTTGGCAAGCCGAATGCTTCGCCTGAGGAAATCGCCCGCGCGGTCCAGATGGCTTCCTTTACCGATGATATCGCACAGATGCCCGAAGGGCTGGAGACGGTCGTGGGCGAAAATGGCGTCATGCTGTCCGGCGGGCAGAAACAGAGGCTGGCCATTGCGCGGGCGCTGCTCATGGACTCGGAAATTTTGCTGCTTGACGATTCGTTATCAGCAGTCGATGCGCGGACTGAGAGCCGCATTCTTCATCATATTCGTCTGGAGCGCGAGGGCAAGACGACCTTTATTACGACACATCGGCTCTCCGCGGTCAGCCATGCGGATTGGATTATTGTGCTCAGCGAAGGAAGGGTGATCGAAGAAGGTACCCATGATGAGCTTATGCTGTTCGGCGGCTGGTATAAGGCGCAGTGGGAACGGCAGCAGATGGAAGCCAGCTTGGAAGAATAAGGAGGAGCAACGATGCCAAAGCAATCGACGGCGAGAAGACTATTCGCATACGCTCTCGTCTATAAATATAGAATATCAGGCGCATTACTCATTCTTTGCTGTGCGGTAGGCGCCGAGCTGGGCGGACCTTTTATTATCAAAACGATTATCGATAAGCATTTGTCGGCTGAAACGGGCGATTTGGGTCCTGTCCTCGGGCTGCTTGCGCTTTATTTGGGACTGCTGCTTGTTGCAAGCATAGGAAACTTTACGCAATCCTATTTGCTGCAATCGACGGCGCTTCAAATTATAAAAAATATGCGCATGGATTTAATGCGGCATATTCAGCGAATTCCGCTTCGATATTTTGACAACACGCCGATTGGCCAAATCGTATCCCGAATAGCGAATGATACGGAAGCGGTCCGCGATTTATTCATGAGCTTTATGGCTACGTTCGTGGTGAGCTTCGTGCAGCTTATCGGGATATACACGGCATTATTTATATTAGATATGCGGCTCGCGTTGTTTTGCTTGCTGCTGCCGCCGCTGTTCGCGCTCATTATGTATGTTCATCTAAAATATTCCAAGGGATACATCGCGGTCATGCGAGCTCGCTTAAGCGACATGAACGCGATGATAAATGAATCGATCGCCGTCATGCCCATTATTCAAGCCTTCCGCAGGGAGAAAGTGACGCTGGATGAGTTTGAGGTGATGAATGAGGAGCGGTACGTGAATCAAATTAAGCAGTTCAGAGTATTTTCATTGTCCTCCCGCAACATCGTAGGGACGGTCGGCAGTCTCGTAACCGCGCTGGTCATTTGGTATTTTGGCCGGGCGTCGCTGGAGGATGCTATACTATTCGGTGTGTTTTACGCCTTTATCGATTATTTGGGACGAATCTTTCATCCGATTATCGGGATTTTTGATCAGCTGACGAATGCGCAAAGGGCGTTTGTATCCGCCGAAAAGGTATTCGCTATATTGGATATGGAGGGTACGGAGGTCGTTGATGCGGACCGCGTCGCGCGTCCGGAGGGTGTCGTGAAATTCGATAACGTCACCTTTGCCTACAAAACGGGGGAGCCCGTGCTGAAAGGGATTTCGTTCGAAGCGCGCCGCGGGGAAACGATCGCTTTGGTCGGCCATACCGGCTCGGGAAAGAGCTCTATCATGAACCTGTTGCTGGGCTTTTACGAGCCTGACCAAGGTGTGATCACGATCGACGGAGCCGATATATCAGCTTTTTCGAAGCAAGCGCTGCGCAAGCATATGGGCATCGTGCTGCAGGACCCGTATTTATTTGCCGGCGATATTAAATTCAATGTAAGCCTGTATAACAAGGACATTTCAATAGAACGTGTGAAAAAGGCGCTGCAGGACGTAGGAGCGGCTTCGTTCATCGAACAGCTGCCGGGCGGCTATGATGAGCAGGTGGTCGAGCGCGGGAGTACGCTGTCCTCCGGTCAGCGGCAGCTTATTTCGTTCGCGAGGGCATTGGCGTTTGATCCGTCGATTCTTATTTTGGATGAAGCTACGGCGAGTATAGACAGTGAGACGGAAGGCCTTATCCAGGAAGCGCTGCGTGTGGTCAGCAAAGGGCGGACGACGCTTGTTATCGCGCATAGGCTGTCTACGATTCGCGAGGCTGACCAAATTCTCGTGCTCCACCGCGGCGAAATTGTCGAGCGGGGCAATCACGAAACGCTGATGGCGCTGGGCGGCCGGTATTTTAAAATGTATCAGCTGCAAAAAGGCGCGGAAACACCTTTATCCGTAAAAACGTAACCTATAGATCGATCCGAATGCGACGATTCCCTATGCGGATGCAAGTGATATTCCTGTGGTACAATAAGACGAGCATGACGATTAGGAGATGACAAACGATGAGTGAACAAGTGAACGAGCAGGAGCTTATCCGGCACATTGTGCAAGAAACCGATGCTGATGAGAAGCTGATCAAGCTGGTGCTGAAGCATGAGCAGGCTTTCATCAGCAATGCGAAGGAAGATAAGAACGGCGAGGTTGAAATTGACGGCGATGAGCTGGTTGATTATATTTTAAGCCGGCCCGACGTCAAATCGAACGAGCTAACCGTAGAATCGATCATGGAAGCTGAGATGGATTATTTCATGGACAAAGGTCTTGCGGGTTACGTAGACTGAATTGAAGACTCGTAGACTAAATTCATGAAGAGAAGACTCATGCCCTGAAACGGGCATGAGTTTTTTATTGAAAAGGTGATTGGTGCGCTATGATGGATTTATACAGTAACTTCTCGCTTACGAATTACTCATACAGGCTCGTTACGAAGCAAAACATGTATGCGAGTGACAAGGAGAAGCTGCTGTTTCTTTTGGTTGAGAAGTAGATGTCTTTACTGCTCGACGGAGTCCATCCTTTTTTTGAAAAACCCCCATTTTTGTGCTAAAGTTTTAAGGTAAAATTCGGATAAACGGAGGTTGAGCTGTTGGTAAAGGCACATAAAGGATTATCATTTTTTGAGATATTGAAGAGGTTCATATTCATCACGATCGGTTCGGTTCTCATGGGCGTCGCTTTGGAATTATTCATTGTTCCTAATAGTATTATCGATGGAGGTATCGCCGGCATATCCATCATGCTTGCGCATGTAACCCCTCTCCCGCTCGGACTTTACTTATTCATCATGAACGTACCGTTTCTCATTCTCGGCTATAAGCAAATCGGCAAAACGTTCGCGATCTCGACGCTGTACGGTATTATTGTTATGTCTATTACAACAGCCATGCTTCATCATGTCGAAGCGTTCACGGAAGAGAAGCTGCTTGCGGTATTGTTTGGCGGTTTGATACTTGGCGCTGGCGTAGGCTTAGCGATTCGATTCGGAGGTTCGCTCGATGGCGTAGAGATAGTATCGATCCTTATTGCGAAGAAGCTGCGCATGCCTATCGGGCAAATCATCATGATTTTCAACGTGGTCATATTTGTTGTTTCCGGCTTCGTATTTGAGTGGGACTCTGCGATGTATTCGATGTTTACATACTATATTGCGATTAAATTAATTGATATTGTCGTCGAAGGTTTGGACGAATCGAAGTCCGTGACGATCATCTCGAGCGAATTCGAGGAAATTTCACAGGCGATAATCGATCGTTTAGGCCGGACGACAACGTTGATCCAGGCGCGCGGCGGCTACTCGAAGGACGATACGCAAATGATTTACTGCGTTGTGTCGCGTCTGGAGCTGGCGAAGCTGAAGGCGATCGTGCAGTCTATCGACGGGAAGGCGTTTATTGCAATCGAGCATGTGTCCGACGTTATGGGCGGCGGATTTTCCAAGGGCAGCATTCATTAATGAAAACATCAGAAAAAAATCCGGACCGTTGTCGAAAAACGCGGGACCGGATTTTTTTGTAGTTCAGGAAATTATGCGACTTTAAAGCACCTTTGTTAAGCATTCTGTGCTAGAGCGTAATTAGACTCATGATCATACTGGCAGTTTTTGGGATAAAGTAAAACTATGTTTGGAATTCTTTGCTTCACTCTCCCCTTTGCTCAGGTAGGAGGTTCATTTGATGTTGCCGAAGTAGACGAACGAAGTTAGTAAATCGTGTAGTATTTTGTCGGGCACGCCGTTCGTGGTACCATCAACTTTATATTCAAGATAGAATACGGTTGAGTGACAGTGAAGGAATTGACCGACATTCTGTCGAATTAATCAGTCATTGCAGACTACATGATAGCGTCAGAGAAGCGCAGTTGCAATCATATGCAAAGAGGTAGCATGGATGCCAGTCAGTACAAGGACTATGTATAATGCTACTAAACACGAGAACTGGAGTTATTGAAACCTATGAATCACTGGATATCCAGTGATTCATAGGTTTTTAATTGTAGGTTGTCGAAGTGCCTTGCTTGGGAAGAGCTTTCGTTAGTCCTTTGTCCTTCACACCCAGAAGGAACAGGAAGGCGATAACCATGCCGCCCGAGGCGAAGTAGAAGAGAACGGAATAACCGAACAGGTCGATCATGCCGCCCATAAGCGGGGGCGAGGTAATGGCGGCAAGTGAAGAAATTAAATAATAGATTCCTGTGCGCGTTCCGATGCTTTGCTCTTTCCCGAGCGCGACGATAAAGGGATAGGAGTTAATGTTGATCATGGCCCAGAAGATTCCGCCGACAATGAGCAGCATGCGAAGCGGCAGCAGCTGGTCGACGAATGATATGGCTGCAAAAATAAAGATCAGGCCGATAACGCCTATGGCGATGATAAGCTTTTTGCCGAACCTTTTGCCCAATAAGCCGCTCGGTATGGCGCCAAGCACGAACGCTAGAGAGAAGAAGGCGAGCGAGAAGGATGCTTCTCCTTCGGTCAGCTGAAGATGGTTTTTGCCATACAGTGTGAACAAGGCTTCAACGCCCTGATACGATAGAAACCAGAAGAAAATCGCGCCCAGCAAGAAGACGGTAGGTCGGTTCCATTCCGCTTTGAACGATACGCTCTCCTTCTGCTCGGCTGGTACATAGACGATGGCATCGCGTTTTTCTTTGATCGTAAACAAAAGGATAGCCAAGCAGATCAGTGTCAAAATGGATGCGGACAGAAACGGCAGCGAGCTGTGCTGCTCATACAGATAAGCACCCCCGGCAAAAGCGATAATGGAGCCGACGCCGCCCATGAAATTAATGATGCCATTAGCTTGCGTTCGCTTGCTGTCCTGTGTAATGTCGGGCATTAGCGCTACAGTCGGAGACCGGTATAAGCTCATCGATAAGTTCATAAGTACCATAAATAAAATAAGGGTAAGCAGTCCGGTATGCCATGGAATCAGCGCTCCGAACACGGCGGCTAGAGGCATGCCGATAAGCAGGTAAGGCATTCTCCGGCCGAAACGGGTATTCGTGCGGTCACTGCGGCTGCCGATCCAAGGCTGCAAAAACAAGGCGAAGTAATTGTCGATCGTCATCATAAAGCCGATCAGCGCGGTGCTTGTAATAAACTTTTCGAGGAAGAACGGAATGAATGCGTTGTACAAAGCCCATGTAATGCTGATACTAAAAAAACCGACCCCGAGCAGCCACGTTTTTTTCATTCCGTGTCCGCTCCTCTCCCGGCTAACACCTCTGCCAAACGATCGGGATAATCGGTAATGATACCCGCTGCGCCGGCACGGGCAAGCTGCTTCATTTCGTCTGTATCGTTAACGGTAAACGGATGGCAGGCGATACCATGCGCGGCTGCCTCAGCCGTCCATTCCGGCGTAACCGCCAGCTTATAGGCATGCAGCGCATCCGCTTGCACCGTTTTCGCATATTCCCATGGGCGGTACAGCCTTTCCATATATAAAATACCGGTACGAATCTCGGGTGCCGCTTGCTTGCATTGTACGAGAGAATAATGATTGAAGCTCGAAATGATGACTCGATCCGTCATTTGACAGGCTCGAACGAGCTCGATTACTTTTTGCTCCAGACCGGGATAAGGCATGATGCCGTTTTTGAGCTCAATGTTAAGAATGGTATCGGTATGCTTGATCAGCTTGAGCAGCTGTTCAAGGGCAGGGATGCGTTCGGCTTTGTATTCGGGTGAAAACCAACTGCCCGCATCAAGCGTCCCGAGCTCCGTCAGGTCGGTATCCTTAATGAGCTGATTTAGCCCGGTCGTTCTTAATAGCGACTCGTCATGGATAATGACGACTTGACCGTCCCTTGTAAGCTGGACATCCGTTTCAATGCCTGTGGCGCCAAGCTCAAGCGCTTTCGAGAATGCTGCGAGCGTATTTTCCGGGCAATAGCCGCTAGCGCCTCTATGAGCGAAATTAATGATTTTTTTCATCGGGATTCGTCCTTTCGGGGATGGATGGGTTAGGCAAAGCGGTAATAGATGAGCAAGAACGCAGCCAGTACGAAAATAAAGTTGAGCGATACGAATACCATTCGATCGATGACCGTGCGGTGCATGGATACCGGCGGCTTGTAGAAGCTGACACCTTCAATAATAAACAGGATCAGCACAATATGGATCATGAAATGTCCGACGAGCTCCTCCATGCCGAACAGCATCGTCGTAGAAATGAAAATCAACGTCAGGACAAATGAGAGAAGCCGGTTCAGTATGCCGACAACAAGCAAATAACCGACGACAAACTCGATAAAGCCGGTCATGACGATAAATAGCCCGGGAGCGAAGCCGAAGGTAGGAACGTTGTGATTGACGATGATATCCTCGGCCATGGACGGATAGATCCATTTCTCGACGGCTACCCAGCAGAGCGACAGACCGGTGCCCAAATAGAGAAGCGGGAAGCTCCATCTCGATTCCTTCGTCCGCTCGAGAAGAAGCACGCCGATAATGGCCAAATAAAAGCCATAGTCAAGCATATGGAACAGCCCGGCTTCTATGCCTGTATCAATAAACAAGACGAGCATCGCAAGCGCGCCTGTCTTGGTGGCATAATGATGAGGAATCAACAGCAGCGCAATGGCAGCCCACATTACAATCGTTTGCCAGCCGCCGGTCAGCTCGAATTCGAGGGCGAAGCGCGTTCCGGTGAGCGCTTGGATGAGCAGCGCGGCAGCCGTTCCGTATTTGAGAATGGGCGGCGAATATTTTCTTAATTGATCAAGGCCGGTATCCATTCGCGCAGACAGCTTAGACTTCGATAGAGAGGGAAGCAGCTGGGTAAGCACCGCGAGCAGAACGGCCGTGAATATGGCGAGCGTCATGAAAAAAGGGGATAACACAGCTGCGATTGATTCCTTCTCTGCGACGACGTCGGTGAACCATTTGACATGCGCATAATAATCCATAGGTGTCATTCCTCCGACAATATTTTACTTTCTATGTGGATAGTAGCATATTGCATTCCATATTAAAAGCGTATGCGATGTAACAAAAAAGTAAAGTGAAAACTGATTCTTTACATACCCCATGGGGGTATGATAAGATAGCCGTGAAATATAGATGAGAGGGGATTTTATAATGGCAAATACGGTAATGAAGGTAGAGGGAATGACCTGCGGACATTGCGTCAGCGCGGTAGAGAAGGCTGTCAGCGATGCGGGAGCAAGCGGGAAGGTTGATTTAGCCGGCAAGAAGGTAACCGTGGAGTACGATGAAGCGAAGGTTACGATTGAAGCCGTGAAAGCAGCGATCGAGGATCAAGGCTACGATGTCGTTTAATTATTTGGCCGATAGTGTAAACTCATGTAATTAAAAGCAGCGCAGATAGGCTTAAACGCCTTTCTACGCTGTTTTTGTTTTTCTTTGTAGTGGCTGTTGTTGATATGTAAATCCCGTATCGACGTTTCCGACAAACGAATCCCATCTAAGAAGCTTCCATCCTCCGTAATATTAAAGCAGAGAAATATATTTTTAGGACTTGAAAATGGAGAAAAACATGGTAGAATGATGATGTAACAAATAAGTTAATTGATTAATAAAAAAGCTTATTTAATGTGGAGGTGGTTAATAAGGCGTAAATACAAGTTTTTTTAGAGTAAAATTGTTTTCACCCCCAATTGATTAATAATTATATTAACCGATTTTAGTTACAAAGGGAGTCATTTCGTGCAAATTGTAATCAAAAAATAATGGAAATGTAAACGCTTCATTTATACGAATGAAACAATTGTAACCGCTTAACTCAAATGAATGAGGAGGGATTTTTAAATGAAAAAGATTGCAAGCTCTTTTATTTTTGTATTGGCACTTATTATGCTCATTACCGCTTGTTCAAGTGGTGCGGGAACACAACCTGTTAATTCCAACAATACAAATGCTGCGAATGCAAATGCAGATGGTAATGAGGCGGCAACGAATGATGCTGCAGGAGAAGAAGCGGTTGATGAGGGTACGCCCAAATCGACGGTAGATCCAGCGCTCGGCGGCGAGGTTACGTTCTGGACTTTCGTTGATGATAAACCGAGATACACTGAGCTTGTAAAGCAATTTAATATCGTATATCCGAACATTAAGGTGAAAACGATTTTTGTACCGTTTGGAGACCTGCATGACAAATTGCAAACGACTCTGGCAGCTGGCAAAGGCGCACCGGATGTCGCGCTCGTCGAGCAAGGTCAATTCCCGCGGTACAGTACAGGGAATGTGCTCGAAGATCTGCTTCAGCCGCAATACGATGCCGGCAAATACCAAAGCTTAGTATCGGAATACAACTGGAGCCGCTGGTCATCCGTTGACGGCAGCAAATTGCTTGGTATGCCGTGGGACGTTACGCCGGCCGTAACTTACTACCGCGCAGACATTTTCGAAGAGCTGGGATTGCCATCCGATCCGCAAGAGCTTGGGGAATATATCCAGGAACCGGAAAATTTCTTCACGCTTGCACAAACGTTGAAGGCAAACGGCAAGTATGCCATGGAATGGCGTGATTCACCGGTTCACTGGCTAGGCGATATGTACGGCTACTTTGACGATGAAATGAACTGGGTTCGCAACACAGAAGAATTCGTGAAGTTCCTTGATCTTTCCAAGCAAGTTAATCAGTTGAAAATTGCGCCGCATGACGGCATTTTTAGCGACAAAGGCAAGCAGCGCGTGAAAAAAGGCGAGTCCCCTATGTTCGTAGTGGGAAGTTGGGGCGCACGCGGTTTGGAAGAGAACTTCCCGGATCAAAAGGGCAAATGGAGAACGACTTCGGCGCCTTTCGGTCTTAACATCGGCATGGGCGGTTCTACATTCGTATTGCCTTCGCAAAGCCAGAACAAAGAAGCGTCATGGGCATTTATCGAGTTTATTACGACGCATGAGGAAGCTTGGAAAGTATGGATTCAGCAATCCATTCAACCGGATTGGAAGCATATCACAAGCCAAGAGTGGTACCTGTCGCATAAGAATGCATACCTTGGCGACCAAGAGGATTACAGGATCTACACCGAACTTGCTAACTTGATTCCTATTAGACGTATCACTCGTCTTGATGGTATGGCCTGGCCGATCTGGCTTGAAAGCGTTTTAGCTGCAATCGATAAAAACATCGATTCCAAAACAGCCATTCAACAAGCGCAAGAAAATGTGGAGAAGAAACTGAAAGTCGAAAAAGACAAATTGATTGCGGAACTCCAAAAATAGTTCTTTCTCTTCCGGATCATCCTTCCAGAAAAGGATGATTCGGATCTTTTATAAGATCAGGAATGAAACACTTATCTCAAAATATATGAAAATATGAGGTAAAGCCTCATATTTTCATATATTTCTTCGCGAAACGCAAGCTGCGTCAGCCTGAGAATGACGTCAGCCGTTTACGCTAGTATGGCAAGGGGGTGCTCCTTGGTGATTCGTTGGCTGAGAAAGTATAAAGTGACATTGGTTGTAATTGCCGCATTGATCTGCTTCTTATTGTGGTGGAACAATTCAAGAGGTTATAACGATGCTGCTATGGCTGGAGTTTCGCTAGATACGGGAATTGATCAATCGTCGATTTTGGAAGGGGAAGACGCCGGCAGCAAGCTGGAGCCTTCTTTCTATAAGTATGTAGACAGTTGGAATGAGCAAGGCGCTGCCGACACGGAGGACTTCAGCCTCACGCTGTCGTCCGTGGATTACACGGCAATCAGTGAGACAGGTACCCGTAAGGAAGCAGGGCTGGGGAATAAAAGCGGTGAGTCATTAGCGCTTATCGATGAGGACAGCTGGGCGGAGTACATCTTTGAAGTGCCGCAGGACGGTTACTATCAAATGGGCATGAGCTATTATGCGATGGAGGGTAAACGCTCATCTATCGTACGAAGCGTGCAAATTGACGGAGCGTATCCGTTCTACCAGGCGAAGAAGCTGGAATTCCAAAGAATGTGGAAGGAAGCGGGAGAGCCTTGGTTCGACAATCAAGGAAATGAATTCAATCCGCGCAGGGAAGAAACAACGGGTTGGCAATATCGAGAATTCCGCGATGCGGAAGGTAAAGTTTACGAACCGTTTCGCTTTCATTTAACGAAGGGCAAGCATACGCTGCGTATTCAAGCGGTTCGTGAGCCGGCAGCTATAGGAGAAATTGATATTTATTCACCA
The DNA here is from genome assembly GCF_021532375.1 of Paenibacillus alkaliterrae. Lineage (GTDB taxonomy): Bacteria > Bacillota > Bacilli > Paenibacillales > Paenibacillaceae > Pristimantibacillus > Pristimantibacillus alkaliterrae. Next base: position 41,374 of record NZ_JAKGAP010000023.1, on the reverse strand, counting down.
GTTCATGTGCCAAACTACGCGGAAGTGCTAAGCACCTACGAGCAAAAAGGCTACAAGAAGGTAAAAGGCCAGCTCATCAAGGTACAGGCTGAACTATCGAGTCTGAGATCCGATCCTACGCTGAAACGTATCGAGGATCGCGAGCCGGCAACCGAACCTTTCAAGAAGGATTCAATCGTGCTCAATACGTTCGGCGGCGCTAGCTGGCGGACTGGCGGCCAATGGGCAGAGTGGGAAGTGGAAGTGCCGGAAAGCGGCTTGTATGAATTGGGAGCCCGTTACGGCCAATGGTTCCTCAATGGAATGCCTACGCAAAGAAAAGTAACGATCGATGGAAAGCTTCCTTTCAAAGAAATGAACGAAATATCTTTCCCTTATAAAGCTGAATTTCAAATTTCAAAATTCGGCAGCAGCAGTAACGGGGCTAATGAGCCATATCTCTACTATTTAGAGAAAGGCAAGCATGTAATCCGCATGGAAGTGCAGGTAGGGGCTCTCGGACGGATGCTTGAAACCATTACCGATACGACTCGCAAAATGTCATTGCTTGGCCGGGAAGTCATTCAAGTGACGGGCACAAATCCGGATCCGAACGGAGACTGGCGCCTGGAGCAAAATATTAATAATCTAGTGCCGCGTCTTAAATTAATGGCAAAAAGCTTGGATGACACTATCCAAGGCCTGTATGCGCTCGGCGTCCAGCAAGGAAGCTCGGAAGTGAGCACCCTTTACGAAGCGCGCGACGTGCTGCTCAGCTTGTCGGATGACACCATTTCTATTCCGGGACGAATGCCGCAATTTAACGATTTGCAGGCTTCACTCGGCACATGGGTGAATGGTCTCAGCAAACAGAGTTTATTGCTTGATTATCTCATTATCAAATCGCCGGAAACCGAATGGCCTGAGGCGAGTGCGGGATGGTTGGCAAGATCGGGCACGATGCTGTATGACTTTACAAGCTCCTTTACGAAAAATTACGGCGGCATCGGAAACGTCTATGAGGACGAGAAGGTTCTCGACGTATGGATAGCTCGGGGGCGTGATTGGGTCGACATCATCAAACAAATGATTGATGAGGACTTCACGACCGAAACCGGGATAAAAGTCAATGTTAACGTTGTTCCGGCTCAGCAAATGCAAGTGCTTCTGCTTGCCAGCACAGCCGGGCTTGCGCCGGATGTGGCGCTGGGCGTTGAGGGAGAAATTCCGATTGACTACGCGGTCCGTAATGGACTTGTCAATTTGGAGGAGTTCAGCGACTACAAGGAAGTAGCGGAACGCTTCAGACCAGGCGCACTCATTCCATACAAGTACGACGGAGGAAGCTTCGCTTTGCCTGAAAACCAAAACTTTAACATGCTGTTTTACCGCAAAGACATTATGCAGCAGCTAGGCATGACGGAAGAGCAGATGCCGGATACTTGGCAAGAAGTGATGGATTTGATTCCGACTCTGCAGCAGAACGGAATGGACTTCTTCTATCCGCATGCTCCGAACAACCCGGCTGTAGCCATTAATGAGTTTGCGCCATTCCTATTCCAACAGAACAGCGAGTTCTATCGTGAGGACGGTAAGTACTCAAACCTCGATTCCCCGGAAGCGATGGAAGCGTTCAAGCTGTGGACGGGATTATTCACAAACTTTAAGATTTCGAAGCAAGCGGATTTCTATAACCGTTTCCGTTCCGGTGAAATGCCGATCGGTGTTGCGGATTACTCCACATACGTATTGCTCTCGACGGCAGCGCCGGAGCTGACAGGCTGGTGGGGAATGAAGCCAATGCCTGGTATCGAACAAGAGGACGGTCAAATAAACCGCTCAACAGGCGGTTTGGCACAAACGGGCATGATTTTCAAAGACACAGATATGAAGGAACAATCATGGGCGTTTTTGAAATGGTGGACGAGTGCCGATACGCAGGAAAGATTCGGTTCCGAGCTTGAAGCGCTGTTAGGCGTTGAAGCACGTTGGAATACGGCGAATATCGAAGCGCTGAAGCGGATGCCTTGGCAGTCTTCCGATATTGATGCCATTCTCCAGCAGTGGGAATGGTTTAAAGAGCGTGAGGTCGTTATTGGGGGTTACTATACGACAAGGCACATCGCTAATATTTGGAATCAAATCGTATTGAACGGTAAAATACCGCGTGAAGCGATAGAGGAAGGCGTCAAGGAAATCGATAAGGAATTACGCAAAAAACGCGAGGAATTCGGTTTGAATGACGAGTCAACCGAGCAGCAAGCTTCAAAAGGAGGCGACAGTCCGTGAAAATGAATACAGACCCGGCGGCAGCCATAACTATACCCGCAACGGAGCGCCTCCAAAAACAGGGTAAATTATCGTTGCTGTGGCAGGAAATGAAGAGGAACAGGGTCTCATACCTGTTTCTCGCCCCTTTTCTTATCTTGTTTACCTTGTTTACGATTGTACCGGTCGTTACTTCTGTCGTTCTAAGCTTTACGTATTACAACATATTGGAAGCTCCGAAATTTATCGGACTATCCAACTATAGGCTCTTGTTCGTCGATGACGATATTTTCCTTAAGGCGATTGGAATTACGTTGAAGTTCGCCTTCATCACGGGTCCGGTCGGGTATGCTATGGCTTTTCTGCTTGCATGGCTGATTAGCCAAATTCCGCAGAAATACCGTTTTTTTTATACGCTATGTTATTACACGCCATCGATCACGAGCGCAACGGCGATGTCCGTCGTATGGCTCTATTTGTTCGCGGGAGACCGCAAAGGGCTGCTCAATTATTTTGCGATGCAGCTAGGCATTATTGATGAGCCTTATTTATTTTTGCAAAATATTAATTCGATTGTTCCGGTCATCATTATCGTATCGCTTTGGATGTCAATGGGCGTAGGCTTCCTCGCCTTTCTAGCGGGTCTGCAGAACGTTCCGAGAGATTTGTACGAAGCAGGAGAAATCGACGGAATCAAATACAGATGGCAGCAGCTCATCTATATAACGGTTCCATCCGTTAAGCCGCAATTGCTATTTGGAGCGGTGCTCCAGGTTGTCAGCTCGTTGACCGTGTTTGACATAAGCGTGCAGCTTGTCGGTTTGCCGAGTCCGCTTTACGCAGGCCATACGATTTTGACCCATTTATTCGATTACGCCTTTATCAAATTTGAGATGGGTTATGCTGCGGCGATCGCCGTCGTACTGTTCGTCATGATGATCGGACTTAACCGTTTCATATTCAAATGGCTGGGAAAGGACTGAACCGATATGACTGGTGCAGTGAAAGGCAGGAAAGTAGATTGGGGAGGTTTTTTTCTCTATCTTTTTCTAACGTTGTTCGGTCTTTTGATGCTGGCTCCTTTAGTTTATATGGTGTCAACCGCCTTTAAACCGACTAGTGAGCTGTTCCTGTTTCCGCCGCGATTTTTCGTGAACAATCCAACGTTGATTAACTTTCGCGATTTATTGCTTATAACGGGAACGACAAGTGTTCCGTTTTCACGTTTTATTTTTAACAGTTTTCTTATTAGCTCATGTATCGTGGGCTTCGGAATCATCGTGTCGGCAATGGCAGCCTATCCGCTTGCCAAGCACAACATGCCCTTCCGCAGTGCGATTTTCAACATGGTCGTGCTTGCCATTATGTTCTCGCCGATGGTTGTTCAAATTCCGCAATATTTGCTCATCAGCAAAATCGGCCTCATTAATACGTATTGGGCTATGATTTTGCCATATTTGGCAGCACCGGTAGGGATGTTCCTGATGACGCAGTTTCTGCGTCAAATTCCGGATGCGCTGCTTGAGGCGGCGCGAATGGACGGTGCCTCCGAATGGAAGGTGTTCTGGATCGTTGTCATCCCGATGCTGAAGCCGGCTATCGCGACATTCGCTTTATTCAGCTTCATTTCCGCTTGGAACGATCCCTATCCGGCAATGGTGTATACGACCGATCAGGATATGAAATCTTTGCCGCTGGCTATTCAGACGCTTAGCGGGGGATATGGCGTCGTCGCTCGTGTCGGCACGCTAGCCGCCGCCAGCTTATTGATGATTGTGCCGACGATCATCGTCTTTATTGTAACGCAGCGCCTTGTGCTGCAAACGATGGCGCATTCAGGTCTGAAAGAGTAGGAGGGCAACCGGGATGAAGCAGGTTTCGAAATTCCGATTCGTTGTCAGTACGGCTATCGCTCTACTGACTCTGGTTATGGCTTTACCGGCCCAAACGTTCGCTTCCTCTCCTTACGAGGGGTATACGAGGAATAAGCTGGGCGCGGATGTTCATTCTATCAACGGCTATATGTATGAGAACTCGATCGACGGCTACAATTTATCATCAGGTCCTTTTAATGCGCCTGAGGATATTTTTCTAGCTGATGACGGGACGATCTATATTGTCGATACCGGTAATAGCCGAGTCGTTCAATTGAACGCGAACCGCGAGGTGTTGAACATTATCGGCGATGAAGAGGGCGACGGAAAACTGAACGAGCCTAAAGGGGTTTTCGTAAAGCCGGACGGTACCATCTTTGTCGCGGATACGAAAAACCAACGAATTGCGATTTATGATAAGGAAGGCAAATTCACGAAACAATTCGGTAAGCCGGATAATCCGTTGCTTGGCGCTACCTTCTCGTATTCGCCTTCGAAATTGCTGGTAGATAAAAGAAACTACATGTTTGTCGTAAGTGACGGAAATACGCAGGGACTCATTCAAATTGATCCGAACGGACAATTTAAGGGGTTTTACGGAGCGAATCATGTCGGCTTCAGCTGGAGCAGATTATTCATTAAGCTCATCGCCACGGATGAACAAAAGGCGAAGCTGTCCGTCGTCAGGCCGCTCGAATTCTCGAATGCGGTGCAGGACGATGAAGGATTTATTTATACGTCAACGCTTGGAACGGAAACGAATCAATTAAAGCGGCTGTCGCCGGTAGGCGTCGATACGCTCAATAATGGTGATCGCAGATACGGAGGCCGTTTTGATGCAGGTCCATTCGAGGTGCCGTCGTTTCTTGATATTGCGGTAGATAAAGATGGCGTTATAACGGCGCTGGATTTGCAATCGAGCAAAGTATATCAATACGACAAGCTTGGTAATTTCCTGTTTGTATTCGGTGGTCTTGGCGATCAGAACGGTTTGTTCGTAACGCCGTCGAGCCTTGCGCAGTCACAGGACGGCACCGTGTTCGTCGTTGACAAAGGACGCAATCGCATCGACTTGTTCCGTACGACGCCATTTGCAGATATCGTCCATGATGCTTCCAGTTTGTTCGTTGAGGGGCGGTACAAAGAGGCCGAGGGCATGTGGAACGAAGTGCTGCATTTAAACGCAAACTTTGACCTGGCATACCTCGCCATCGGGAAATCGCTTTACAAGGCTGAAAATTACAAGGGCGCGATGGATTATTTTGAACTGGCAAGCTCGCGCGAGGATTATTCGAACGCATTCAAGGAGTACCGGAAAGAATATATTCGCGAGCATTTTGCTTGGATATGCCTCGCGGTCATTACGCTTATCGTCATCTTGCGTTACCTGATGCCTTTTCTTTGGAGAAGAGTGTCTGCGAAATTGGCGGACCGCAGCATAGTTAGAGCGGGCCTGATAAAGGGAGGTGTGCCCCATGATCGCAACGTTTAGAATGATGCGGCAGGTGCTCGTGCACCCGATTGATTTTTACAATGACATTCAAGAGCAGAACCGCATCAAGTGGAGTCAGGCTTTGTTTGTCGTAGCGTGTGCGTACATCGCGAGAATGATAGCGATTTTGATTACAGGCTACGCATTCGAGACGAGAGAGCCGTATGAAATTTCCTTCGTGCACGAGTTTATTTGGATCATCGTTCCGTGGCTGACTTGGACGATATCCAATTGGGGAGTCAGCACGATTCTCGAGGGCGAAGGGAAATTTAAAGAGGTGTTTGTCGGCAGTGCGTTCGCGTTCGTACCGTACGCTGTATTTATTATCCCGATTACGCTTCTTACGAATATACTGGCGCTCGATGAAGGCTCCATTTTCGGTTTTCTGGTTAACGTCACCATTTACTGGGTGGCATGGCTTCTGTTGCTAAAAGTAAAAATCGTGCATGATTTTGAACTAATCAAAGTGGTCTGGATTACGCTGTTAAGCATTGCCGGCATATTGATCATTTGGTTTATCGGCATCCTGATGTTTGGATTAATGAATCAGCTTATTAATTTCATTGTAGATATGTTCAAAGAAGTAAACTTCCGAAGGTAGGTGAACGAGATGAGGAAACAACGAAAATGGCTAATGCTGGCGGTGATATTGCTCGTTGTCAGCATATACCCTCACTTCGGGGCCGCGGAAGTCGATAATGTAGTGCTTGCCGAGCAGGAAACGGGAGACGGTACGGCGGAAACGACCGATACTGGCACGGTTGCTGATACGGAGCAAGCGACAGAGGCTGCTCCGGAAGGCGAGGCGGCTCAGGAGACGGCCGCTCCTGAAGCGGTGGATGCAGGAGCGGCGGTTGAAGTGAAATTATATCCGGTATCTGCCGTCAAGCAGATCGCTGAAAATGACGGATACGTGATGTATATAGACGAGAAAACGGGAAATATTCGACTCGTTGATAAGAAGACGAAGGCAGAATGGCTGGGAACTCCGCAATTGCCTAGAACGACGATGCCGAATAACAAAAAATTTATGGACGCAGCCGTGCATGTGAAATATACGGAGGGCTCCGATACTGTTCAAACCTATTTGACGAAGGAGAAGGAAAACAAGCTTTCCATTGAAGCAGTCGATGACGGAGCGAAGGTAACCTTCAAGTTCGTAAAGGAAAAGCTCGAGTTGGCTCTCGTTTACCGTTTGCTTGATGACGGCTTCGAGGTGACGGTTCCTGGAGACTCGATCAAGGAAAAAGGAAAAGCGAAGTTCGTCAGCATCGAGCCGCTCCCCTTCTGGAACGCAGCTGCTGAGAAGGAGGAAGGTTCCATTTTCCTTCCAGACGGCTCAGGAGCTCTGATGACGTATCGAGAAAATCATCCGCAGTTTTTCTCCGGATATTCGGAACGAATCTACGGTACGGATCCTGCATACGTTGCAGAGTCGCATGAGAATATGGATGCCGTGTGGAGACAGCGCCTCGCGCCTAAGGAGAAAATTGCACTGCCGGTATTCGGTAATTACCGCAATGGCATTGGGTCGCTAGGCATTGTAACCAAAGGACAATACGATACGAAAATTAACGGAACACCATCGGGTATTCGGGCCATTCCTTATTATCGTACCTCTTCAGAGTTTATGTACCGTTGGGACGATGTCATCTTTATCGGCACATCGGGTGAAATTCCGTTTTTCCAGGGAGATTGGATTAAAGGGGACCGACAAATACGCTACGTGCTCTTGCAAGATGAGCAAGCCGATTATGTGGGTATGGCTCAGGCTTATAATAGCTATTTGAAAACAGAGCAAGGCGTTAAGCCGGTCGAACAAACGACCGCTCCAATGAAGGTAAAGCTGCTAGGCGGCATTACGCGTGATGAAGTGCTGGGGAAAACGTACCTGTCGATGACGACCTTTGATCAAGCACGCATAATTATTGATGCTTTCCAGGAGAGAGGAATAGCTGACCTCGAATTCACCTTCTCGGGATGGTCGGAAGACGGATTGTATGGCGATCAGCCTGATCATTTCCCGGTAGAGAAGAAGCTTGGCGGAGCCAAAGAGCTTAAGGAGCTTGCCGCATATGCGAAGGACAAGGGCGTGACGCTTTATTTGGAAGCGAATTATGCGCGCGCGTTCTCGGAAAGCGACGGCATGAAGAAAAGCAAGGATGCCATTCGCGGTATGGACCGCGAGGTGGCGAAAAGCAGCGATTATTTCATCGGCAGCAGGTGGAACGATGATAGTCGCTTGTATTATTGGATGAAGCCGGAGCGCGTGATCGGCAAGCATCTGAATAAAGAGCTGGACGATTATGCGAAGCTTGGCATATCCGGCATACATTTGGCTTATTGGGGCGATACGCTGTATTCGGATCTCGATGAGAAGTCGCCGACTACGCGTCAAGAAACGGCATCCGCTTGGGCGAAGGCTGCCGATGCGGTACGCGAAACGATTGGCAGAGCATCCGTCGACTACGGTTTTGGGTACATGCTTGGTCATGTAGACGGTATCAATCAGGTGCCGCTTGATTCAAGCCATTTTATTTACAATGACGAGACGATTCCTTTTTATCAAATCGCTGTTCGCGGATTAGTTCCATATACAGCCAGCGAGATTAATCTTCGTAACGATGCTCAAAACGAGAAGCTTCGAATGGTCGAATATGGCGCATTGCCAAGTTTGGAATTAACGTATGAGCCAACAACAAAGCTTCAAAGAACGATGGAAGACCGATTGTGGAGCTCGGAGTATACAACATGGCTGGATGATATCGCTTCGCAATACGACGAACTGAATCAAATCTATAAAGCGATCTCGAATCAAGCTATCGCTGACCACGAGCAGCTAGGCAATAAAGTTTACAGAACGACTTATGCGAATGGAACGAAGGTAATTGTCAACTACAGCGGGGCGTCTGTGAATATTGAAGGTGTTTCCGTACCGGCAGCAGGCTATGTCATGCAGAAAGGAGGGGAATGAGCATGGGCAAAAAATTAGGACTCTCGATGAGAGGCCGGCATATCTTTGAAGGCTATTCGTTTATTTCCATATGGATTGTCGGTTTCCTGCTGTTTATGGTCATTCCGCTCGGTCAGTCTTTCTATTACTCACTGAACAATCTTGAGGTGACGGAAAAAGGCCTGATTCCGACTTATACCGGATTAACCCATTATCGGGCAGCTTTTACGACGGATATTCATTTTGTTCCCTTGCTGCAAAGCACGCTGACGACGATGCTGTCTCAGGTGCCGCTCATTCTTATTTTTGCGATGTTTAGCGCTTTGCTGCTCAATCGTCAATTTCGCGGACGGGTCTTATTCCGCGGTATTTTCTTCCTGCCGGTCATTATTGCATCAGGCGCCATATTGCGTGAATTGCTGGAACAGGGAGCTGCGCAGCTCCCGATTTTCAACCAGTATGATCTCTTCGGCAAATTGAGTGCATTTATTCCGGAAGACATTTTGGAACCGCTGCTCGAATATGCCGACTCCTTGACGTTAGTCATGTGGGACTCCGGCGTGCAGATCCTGATCTTTATTGCAGGCTTGCAGACGATCTCCCCATCGCTGTACGAAGCGGCAAAATGTGACGGCGCGACGAAATGGGAAAGCTTCTGGAAAATTACGTTTCCTATGATTATGCCGATGCTGTTCGTTAATACGCTCTACAGCATCGTCAATTCATTTACCAAAACGGATAACCGAATTATGGATCACATTATGAATATCGTGTTTAGGTCGAATAATTACGCTTACGGTTCAGCAATGGGCTGGATTTACTTTATAGTGATATCGGTAGTGCTTGCGATCGTGTTCTTCGTTTTCCGGAAGAGCTTGTCAGCGACCGAAGGTAGGGGGTAGAAGGCATGAATTCAACAAGCGCCACTGAAAAATTTGCCGGCCTGCAGGGCAAAGCGGAAGCGGTCTGGAAAGTATCATGGGTCAAACGCGGACGCGGCATTATCGGAATGGTCTTTTTCTATTTAGTCATTCTTAGCTTAGCGTTCGTATTCGTCTATCCGCTGCTGTTCATGATATCGAAATCGCTGATGCGCCCCGAGGATGTGGCGGATGCTACCATTCAGTGGATTCCGAAGCGATTAAATCTGGAAAACTATTTGATTGCGGGAAAGGCTATTAATTTTTGGCCAGGACTGCTCAACAGTATCATTATTTCGTTCGGCAGCGCTATATTGCAAGTGATTAGCTGCTCGATCGTCGGTTACGGCTTCGCGCGTTATCGCTTCCCGGGGCAGGCATTGTTTCTAGGCATGGTCGTCTTTACCTTTCTTGTGCCGCCGCAGACGATTGTTGTTCCATTGTTCACATTTTTCGCCGATTTGGGCTGGATCAATACGCATTTACCATTTGTGTTCCCGGCATTGCTTGGCCATGGTCTGAAAGGCTCCTTGTTTGTGCTTATATTCATTCAATTCTATCGCACACTTCCGAATGTGCTCGAAGAAGCGGCTAGAATCGACGGAGCGGGTGCCTTCCGCACGTATTGGATGATTATGTTCCCGCTCGCGAAGCCTGCCATGCTTGTTGTGTTTCTATTTTCAGTCGTTTGGCATTGGAATGACCTGTTCGAGCCGTCGATGTACCTTCTCGTGCCGGAGTATTTCAATTTGGCGCAAAATATGGCGTTCTTCAACGGCAATGCTAATTTGGAGATACAACAGGCTTCGACCTCGGTATCGACAGGTACGCTTGGCATGGCGCCGACGCTGCAAAACCAAGTCATGGCTGGCGTTATGCTGACGATCTTGCCAGTCCTTGTCCTGTACTTGTTCACGCAGCGTTATTTCGTGGAAAGCGTGGAGCGTACCGGTATTGCGGGCGAGTAGCCGCATGAAGATCTTCTCCGGCTGTCAGGAGTCAATAATAGAAAAAAGACTCATACGGCTTGCGCCGTATGAGTCTACTCATATCTTTCATAATACAGTCTGAACACGATGTCTTGATTGTAATTACCGAATCCGGCACCGAACAAGGTGACACCGCCTATATTTTCTGCATCATCTTCAATGCCGATTCGGAATTTCCATTGCTTGTTCAAGACGCCAACTTGATCGAGTGTAACGTCGGAAATTTTATGACCATCGATAAATGTTCCGTATGGTGTAACCTTCAGCATTTTAAGCAGGCCGTATTGGTTGATTTCTTCCCACCACCAATCCGGTGTAAACCTGCCGCGTTTGCCGCCGAAATCGCCAGGGCTCGTCCATGTGCCTATTTTACAATCGTTCAAATAGAATGAGATGTCAGACGGCCAGTTTTCATTGGCGGACGGAGCTTCTGATGATATTTCAAGTGAAATTTCGAGTTCAGCAGGTTTCTCGCTTTTCAACAAAAAATTAGCGATTTTATATTCAATGTAGCCGTTGCCGAACCATAAAATTTTGGCATTGATACGTTCTGCATCTAGAAAAAAACGGGGTTCATCGAACATTCCGATCACCTTCATCGTAGTAGCTAAGCCACAGGTCGGTTCAATATCGAAATCGGTATAATGCCCAATAGAAATGATCGATTCGTGATAAAGACGATTGAATTGACCGTTTTTGGAAGGAAAATCAATTTCGATGCTGTCCGTGATAAGCTTACACATCTTCCTGGTTCCGCCGTTGCTTGATACCATTTCAGAGCTGATAAGGCCGGCTTTCTCTAACTTCTTTACATGCATGGTCATAATGGGACTGCTTAATTCGAGCGACTGTGCAAGATCTTTAATGTTCATTTCCTGCTGGGAAAGCAATTGAATAATTTTCAGCCTTACGTTGCTTGCAAGCGCCTCATAAATGGGCAAATGCTTATCAGAAATATCGATCTTCATTACTTCACTCCGCTCTGATAGGTTGAAGTTGCAACTTTGAATTATTAGAGAGCTATTTACTTATTTTATATATAAAAAGTTCTATTGACAAACAATAATTTTGGGACTCTGGAGGATGAAGAGGAAACATGAGCATGCAAGCATCTGGACAGACACAAGCGCAGCTGCGAAATCCATTAGTCGAGCAGCGTGCGGATCCTTGGGTTCTAAAACATACGGACGGCTATTATTATTTTACGGGGTCGGTGCCCGAGTACGATCGGATCGAATTACGAAGGTCGGCAACCATTGCTGGATTGGCGGATGCGGCTGAGGTTGTCGTTTGGAATCAGCATGAGAGCGGTCCCATGAGCAAAAACATATGGGCGCCGGAGCTTCATTTTATAAAAGGGAAATGGTATGTATATTTCGCTGCGGCCCGGCAGGATGCGCCGTTCTCGCACCGGATGTATGTGCTGGAGAACGCTTCGGCTAATCCGCTTGAAGGAAACTGGACGGAGAAAGGTCAAATCATGACGGACTGGGATTCTTTCTCCCTGGACGCGACCAGCTTCGAGCATGCCGGCGAGCAATATTTAGTATGGGCGCAGCAGGATCCTGCCATTCAAGGCAATACGAATCTGTATATTGCGACGATGAGCAATCCATGGACGCTCGGGAGCAAGCAAGTTATGATTTCGAAGCCGGAGCTCGACTGGGAAGTCATCGGCTTTATGGTTAATGAGGGTGCGGCCGTGCTGAAGCGGAACGGAAAAATATTTATGACCTATTCCGGAAGCGCGACGAATCATAACTATGCGATGGGACTGTTGACGGCGCCTGAGACGGCTGATTTGCTCGATCCCGCCGCTTGGGCTAAGTCGCAGGCTCCGGTATTCGCGAGCTGTCCGGAAACGAGCCAATACGGACCCGGGCATAACAGCTTTACGGTTACCGAGGATGGGGAACGGGATATTCTCGTCTATCATGCGCGCAGCTACAAGGAGATCGTCGGCGACCCGCTGTTCGACCCGAACCGCCACGCCCGCGCCAAAGCATTTACATGGCGCAGCGACGGGACGCCGGACTTCGGCACTCCGCCTGCGGATACGGTTTAGCATGGCGCTATATGATGGACAAATCCAGTAAACTGGAGCAATGGGTCCGCACATTAAAAGAAACGGAAGCGCCGAACTAAATAAAGATCGGCGCTTCTGTTTATTTGAACAAAAAAGCATTTATGTTCGGGAAATGACCACTTTTCGCCCAAAAAAGGACGGGCTTCGATCTGGAAGTCACCCTAAGAGCTTACGAGCATGTAAAGGTGCGCATCCGGGTGCCTGAGGGCATGACGGCCGAGGTGCGCGAGCGGAAGCTGGGCGTGTAAAACAAGGAGCGCCTCCGTCAAGATTCATTGCATATAGCATACTTTTTATGCGAGATATTGACATTACGCGGCAGTTAGAACATGAACTTACCACCATTATCCAGCACCTATCGGGTAAATAAACAGGAAAGAAAAAAGCATCAACAAAAATCTCCTTATCGTTTTCATATCAAAACTCGTATAATCGTTTGTCCGCTATGACCAGACAGGCGCTTAGCTGCGCGTCTCGTTTTTCCAGCTCATTTATTTATATGCGATGACGGGTTATCCACCTTTAGGGATAATTAAATTGGATAGGGCTGCCCCGCTGGCACATAAATGCGCCAGCAGAGCAGCCCTTGTGTGTATCGTATATTTAACCGGACCTTATCCTAACGAAAGGCCGTATGGAATCCCCTTGTTAACAGCCAACAGCATGTGTACCAAGTTGCCTAAAACTCGTATCCTAAAACAACGAAAGCCCTACCTCTCTTCCGTCCTCACGGTTCCTATGACCGCGCCAGTGTGAATCAGAAATACATCACGAAACAGGTTTGGGAATTAACATCAAAGAAATCAAATCCGAGGAAAAAATTGAATCTTACTGGGGATTTTCTGAGGTTAAATATAATACATTCCTATAATCATACTGCATAATCGAAATGAAAGCAAACATTTGTTTTCAAACTGTTTCATATATGTTTTATAACGATGATTGCAAACGAATGACTTTTGTCTTTCTGGATACTCTAGGAAAGGAAAGGGGGAATAGAAATGCCGGATTGGTTTGAAATTGTGCTTCGCACATTTACGGCCGTCGTCATTTTATTTGCGCTTACGAAGGCTTTGGGCAAACGACAAATATCTCAGCTGTCTCCATTTGAGTACATAACGGGCATCTCCATCGGTAATGTTGCGGGCTATATGTCGCTTGATCTCGACAATTTATGGTATTTAGGGGTGATCTCCCTGCTCGTTTGGGTGAGCCTGTCGGTCGGCATGGAGTTTATAACGATGAAGAGCAAGAAGGTTCGCGATATTTTTGATGGAAAAGCAACCGTCCTCATTAAAAATGGAAAGCTGTTCAAAAAGCAATTGTTCAAGGAACGGCTGACGCTGGACGAGCTGCTTGAGCAGCTGCGCAAGAAGGACGTATATCGCGTAGCCGATGTAGAGTTTGCGGTTATGGAGCCGAGCGGCGAAATAAATGTGCTGCTCAAGAAGGCGTATCGGCCCATCACGCCGGATATGCTCGGATGGAAGATTGGTGAGGAACATGAGGCTAAGACGGTCATCATGGACGGCGAAGTCGAGTACGACGCTCTTGAAAAATCCGGGCACGACAGGATGTGGCTGGAGCAAGAGCTGAAACGGAATAAACTGCGCCAGGAGGATATTTATCTTGCTCAAGTCGATAGCAATGGCAAGCTGACGCTGCAAACCGCCGATGATCGTCACCTGCCGGAAAACATTCAATCCGAGCCCAAGGAGCGCGTAGCTATTCTAACAGAGCAATTCGAGGCAGAGCTTATTCGCTTAGAAAGGTTGGCTCGCAACGATAAAGACCGCCAAGTATACCAGTCTGCGTTAGACCGTTTTCAGTCTCGCTTCAAGCCACAATAGGAGCATTGGATTAAACGGCAGCTATGTCCATCTAGCGGACCAAAGCTTCATTTCTTTCAAAATATGATGCAAATCCTCGCCTTTCGGCGTTAAAGAATATTCGACCGTTACGGGTACGGTAGGAAAAACGTTTCGTTCAAGCACGCCCTTATCCTCTAGATGACGGAGCGTGCTTGTTAACGCCCGCGGACTGACAGCAGGGATCAGCCGCTGTAGTTCTCCGAATCTTTTGGTGCCGCAAAATAATTCCCTCAGTACGAGAAAAGCCCATTTTCCGCCGATGACATCCAATGTCATCTCAATATTACATTCGATTTGAACAGGTTCCTTCGGAATATAATTGTGTGCGCTCACTATGAAATAACCCCTTTCTGATTGCTGCTACCAATAAGTATAGTATATATAGGAAAGATAATAAAATGAAAAAACATTCACTGCTTTTATTATCGTACGAACTACTATAAAGCTTCTTTCTAAAAAAAGCCTGGGAAATAATAAATGGCGGGGCAAGGATTATTCCTGCTCCACCATTTTTCGTTTTTGAAATCAATGATTTTCGTTATATATAATAGAAGCGATTTTTTTACCGGTCCATTTGCCTTTCGGAGGGGGTGTAGGTTCCTGGCTGCGTGATGTTCGGAGGCATAACCTTGCCGCCGGCAAAATGATATTTGACGACTGTGTTAAACTGATCGATCCACAGCATAAGCGAACGGCCTCCCCAAGCCTCCTTGGCGAATTCGTTGAAATAGTTTATAAACTCCATGTTGGCGGATATATGCACCTCTTGCACCGACGGAGCCAGCTCACGTACTTTTAGTGCAACCGTCTGTTTCAGCTCGTCAGATATATTGTTGATATCATTGACCGAGAAATATGAGTTGTACGGATATACGAGCGCTCTGCTGTTTCCATAAGGGCTTCCGGTGTCAACATTATAGACGCCTTCATTCGTTCCTGTATTGTCTTGCTCCCTCGTGCCCCCGGAGTTGCGGGTGCCTACCGCGGTCCAATCGAGCATGAGCCCGACATAAGCATTTTTATCTGTGAGCATGACGATAGCCGAAGCAATGCCGTTAATGCCGGATACTTTGCGGGAAATGACGGAGCTGTATTCAAAGAAGGAGTTATCATGCTGATGCGGATCTTTGGTCATTGGACCATAAGCTTTGCCGCCGAGCATCTTCGGATCATTCGCTTGACGGCTGCCGTAATCGGTATCGCTATGCTGGGCAAGCTCTTCGTAATTGCAGCCGGAAGCAGCTGTAATAACAACAGCGGATAGCAAAAGCGCGGCTATTCGTTTAACCATTTAGAACGGACCCCCATTCATCGGATAATGGCTATAGTTTTTGTCGCGGCGGTACAAATATACGTTTTGGCGGGCATACATAATTCACCATGGGTTTGGTGCACAATGTAGGGTAGAGAGGAAGCGGTCCTACCAGCAATGATTCTATGAAAAAACAAGCCCAAAAATGTTGCAACGATGCGATTTGACAGCTTTGAGAACAATTTGTGAACTCTCTGCTGAACATTGACAAATAGGGTCTTCAACTTTATATTTAATAAAGTGATTTAAGTTGCAGGAGTTGTAATAACATCTGTGAAACACGCAGCCTAGCCGCTTGCCACGTGATATCAGGCTGCTGCGAAAACGTCAAAAGTGGGGTTGATTAATTATGAAACGGTGGCAATTTGTAAAACGGCTTGCGCCGCTAATGGCCATGATGGTACTCGTATTAGCGGCGTGCGGACGGGAAGATTTGTCGACGCTGAATCCCCAGGGGCCTGTAGCGGAAGAGCAATTCGGACTGATGAAGCTGGCGATAGGAATCATGTTAATCGTGATTGTTGTCGTTTTTGCGATTTCTTTGTATGTCATTATTCGTTTCCGCAGACGTCCTGGAGATAAGACAATACCGAAGCAGATAGAAGGAAGCCACAAGCTGGAGGTCATTTGGACGGTTATTCCGATCATCCTGCTTATAATTCTTGGCGTTCCGACTGTACAATCTGTATTTAATTTAGCGAAAGACTACAGCAAAGATCCGGATGCGGTAAAAGTTATCGTAACCTCGCATCAATACTGGTGGGAGTTCGAATATCCGGAGCTCGGTATTAAGACAGCTCAGGAGCTTATCATTCCGACAGGCAAGACAATTTCGATCGAAGCGAAATCTGCGGACGTGATTCACTCGTTCTGGGTTCCTTCGCTTGCGGGCAAGATCGATACGAATCCTGGGGCGAACGTTAACTTCATGTATTTCTCAGCTCCGAAAGAAGGCGTTTACCTGGGCAAATGCGCCGAGCTATGCGGACCTTCGCACGGACTGATGGACTTTAAAGTAAAATCAGTGGACGAGGCTTCATTTGAACGCTGGGCAGCAGCGATTCAAGAGCCAGTAGCGCTTCCAAGCGATCCCGCGATTGCAGCGGCATTCGAGAGCAAATGTCTTTCTTGCCACGCCGTCGGCGATTTGGGCGGACCGGCTTATCCTAACCTGACTGGAATCGGCGGCCGTGAATCCGTAGCAGGTATACTTATTAACACCGATGATCCGCAATATGACAACGAAGGTTCAGTTTACGATAACCTGTACCGTTGGATTAAAAACCCTGACGAAATTAAACCAGGCAACCAAATGGGCGGGACATATGATTTAACTAAACAAGAACTTGAAGGTATTGCAAAATATTTATCCGAACTGAAACTTGACTACGAACAATAATTTATCGGTGATTGAAGGAGGTACCTACTTTGGCTCATGCGCATACGGTTAAACGTTACAGCGGTTTGATGGACTGGCTGACAACGGTTGACCATAAGAAAATTGGAATTTTGTATATGATCGCCGGCGGATTTTTCTTCCTTGTCGGCGGTTTGGAAGCGATCTTGATTCGGGTTCAATTATGGAAGCCGCTTAATAATTTCGTTAGCGCGGATACGTATAACGAGCTGCTTACGATGCACGGCACAACGATGATTTTCCTTGCGGCCATGCCGCTCTTGTTCGCGCTTATGAATGCGGTCGTACCGCTTCAGATCGGCGCGCGCGACGTTGCCTTCCCTTTCGTCAACTCGTTAGGTTTCTGGACTTTCCTGTTCGGCGGCATTTTGCTTAACGTCAGCTGGTTTACAGGCGGCGCTCCGGATGCAGGCTGGACAGCTTACGCTCCTCTTGCCGGTTCCACTTACAGCAGTAATCACGGAATGGACTATTACGTCCTTGGCTTACAGATCGCAGGTATCGGTACACTTATCGGGGGCATTAACTTCCTGGTTACGATCATTAACATGCGTGCTCCGGGCATGACATTCATGCGTATGCCGATGTTCACGTGGTCAGCATTCATTACATCGGCGCTTATCCTGTTCGCATTCCCGGCTTTGACCGTAGGCCTTGCGGCGCTTATGTTCGACAGATTGTTCGATGCAAACTTTTTTGATCCTTCAGGCGGCGGTAATGCCGTACTATGGGAGCATATTTTCTGGATATTCGGGCATCCTGAGGTTTATATCCTCATTCTGCCGGCCTTCGGTGTCATATCCGAGGTTATCAGCACATTCTCGCGCAAGCGGCTGTTCGGCTACAGCTCGATGGTCTTCGCTACCATCCTGATCGGCTTCCTGGGCTTCATGGTTTGGGCGCATCACATGTTTACAACAGGTCTTGGACCTGTTGCGAATGCGCTGTTCTCGATTGCAACGATGCTTATCGCAGTTCCGACAGGTATCAAAATTTTTAACTGGCTATTCACGATGTGGGGCGGCTCGATCAAGTTTACTGCGGCGAATTTGTTCGCTGTCGGATTTATCCCAACGTTCGTAATGGGCGGCGTAACCGGCGTCATGCTGGCAGCAGCGCCTGCAGACTTCCAGTACCATGACTCCTACTTCGTAGTCGCGCATTTCCACTACGTTATCGTGGGCGGTTTGGTTCTCGGTATTTTCGCGGGACTTCATTACTGGTGGCCGAAGATGTTCGGCCGCGTACTGAACGAAACACTTGGCAAGCTAACGTTCTGGACGTTTTTTATCGGCTTCCACCTGACGTTTTTCATTCAGCATTTCCTTGGCTTGCTTGGTATGCCGCGAAGGATTTGGACATACCTCGACGGTCTAGGCTTTAACGAAATGAATATGATTAGTACGGTAGGCGCGTTCTTGATGGGTCTTGGTACGATCTTCTTCTTGCTCAACGTTGTTGTAACGTCGGCTAAACCGAAGAATGCATCGGCGGATCCTTGGGAAGACGGACGTACACTGGAGTGGACGATTCCATCGCCGCCTCCAGAGTACAACTTCGCGCAAACGCCGCTTGTACGGGGCTATGATGCTTATTGGAAAGAAAAAATGGACGGACACAGCGGCATGACGCCTGCTGAGCCAATCGGTCCGATTCATATGCCGTCTCCATCGATTTTGCCGTTCTTTATGGGTCTTGGATTGTTTATCGCCGGATTCGGATTCATGTACGCGCAGGATTGGGGCATGATGGGTCCGATTAATACGGGTTATGTTATTGCCGCTGCAGGCTTAATAATCGTATTTATTTGCATGATCCTTCGATCTGTTTTTGACGATCACGGCTTCCACATTGAAGAAGAAGAAATCCTCAGAGATAAGGGGGGGAAAGCATGAGTGCGCATTCGCATATAGAAGGGCAATTGCCTCATGAGCCCGAGAAGGCGACCCTCGAGGGACGCAATAAAGTGTTAGGCTTTTGGCTTTTCCTTGGCGGCGAGACAGTATTGTTCGGAACGTTGTTCTCAGCGTTCCTCGCGCTTCGCCATCAAGTGCTTGACGGACCTCCACCGCATGAGCTGTTTCAGCTTCCGCTTGTCGCAATTGCGACGGCGCTGTTGTTAACATCAAGCTTGACCAGTGTATTCGCTGTACACGCTCTTCACACGAATCGTGTGAAAGCTCTAATCAATTGGTTGATTATTACGGTTGTTTTAGGTGCAGCCTTCCTAGCCCTTGAGATTTATGAGTTCTATCACTATGTGCATGAAGGACACGGCTTTACAACGAGCGCTTTCAGCTCCTCGTTCTATACGCTCGTCGGTTTTCACGGCGCGCACGTTGCCTTCGGTATCGTTTGGATCTCGATTATCATTGCGCAATTGATGAAAAAAGGCTTAAACGTTGTTACTGCTCCGAAGGTATATGTATCAGCCATGTACTGGCATTTTATCGACGTAGTCTGGGTATTCATTTTCACTGTCGTTTACTTGATGGGAAAGGTGGTTTAATCGATGGCAAGCAATCATTCAGCCACAGAGCAAAGCACCAAGCGGCATAAGGTCGAAGGAACGAAGAAGCATATTATCGCATTTTTATTCTCCGTTCTGCTAACGTTCATCGCCTTTGCGACCGTAATCAGCGGAGAAATAAACAAAGATTTTATCTACATTATTTTGATTGGGTTAGCTATTTTGCAGGTATTCGTGCAAATGGCGTTCTGGATGCATATGAAGGATCGCGGTCATATGTTCGCCATAATAGGCATTTTGACTGGAGTTTTCGTCGTATTTTCTTGCGTTATCATGGCCGAGTATTGGGCTTGGTGGTAATAACGTTGTTGTAATGGTGGAGAGGAGGGTCCCTAGGCTTGGGTCCCTCCTCTTTTGCAGAAAAAAGGCTAGCGTTACTGAAAGGAGCTTCCACGATGCTTGGCTTACAATATTTTCGCTTCGAAGAATTGTGGACCCCATTATTTTTCTTCGGAATGGCCGCGATCGTCATTCTATATTTCTATTTAATCGGTCCATGGCGGGAGCGTCATTTCCCGCAGGCTCCTGCAGCTACGACGCTGCAGAAGGCGATGTTCGTCTCCGCTGCCGCTATGTTTTATTTGGTGCACGGAGGGCCGCTCAATCTGTTAGGTCATCTGATGTTTACGTTTCATATGGTTAATATGTCTGTATCGTATTTAATAGTACCGCCTATGGTGCTGGTTGGCGTACCGAGCTTTATTTGGCGTAAAATGTTCGAAGCTCGCTTCTGGAAAAAATTCAGCTTGCTGATGCATCCGATTATCACACTAGTATTGTTCAATATGCTGTTTTCTATTTACCATGTTCCACTTGTTCATGACTATGTGATGACGCACTTCACTGTGCATCGTCTTTATTATTTTATTTTGCTCGTTACCGCATTCATGATGTGGTGGCAAATCGCTTGCCCGGTTCCCGAATGGAACAGACTTAACGATATGAAGAGGATGGCCTATGTATTCGCTAACGGAGTACTATTAACACCGGCCTGCGCTTTAATTATTTTCGCTAAGGGCTCGATGTATGCCGTCTACAGCGATCCGAACGTGTGGGTTACGGCTATGGGGTATTGCATTACCGGCGATCCGAGTCGGTTGCTTGACAGCTTCAGCGGTCCGCAGTTCTTTAACCTAATGGATGTTGTTGAGGATCAGCAGCTTGGCGGTATCGTCATGAAGCTCGTTCAGGAGCTGATGTACGGGATCATTCTCGCCTATATATTCAAGCAATGGTTCAAGCGTGAGCATAAGGAGGACGAATTGCCGAATACGAATCCGAATACAGGAACGGCTTAATTTTAAACCTATTTTAAATTGGGTGGGGTAACATTGGATATTTATACGATTATGCCGACGATCAGTACAGCCTTAATTGTCACTAGCGCTGTGCTGGTGGCATTTGGCTGGAGGCTGGCGATCAAAAGGAGATTGGAAGAGCATCAAAGAATGATGTTCTGGGCGGCCATTACCGCTATCTTGTTCTTTATCATCTATTCCTCACGTACTGTAATTTCCGGCAATACGGAATGGGGCGGTCCAGATAGTTTGAAGCCGTTTTACGTTGCCTTTCTTTTGTTCCATATTACGCTTGCTACGATAGGAGCCGTGTTCGGTATTACGACGCTTACGCTCGGCTATAAGAAGAAATTCGTCAAACATCGCAAGTGGGGAAGAGTGACTTCAATCGTTTGGTTTATTACAGCAATTACGGGTACGATGGTATATATTTTGCTTTATTTGATGTATCCGGGCGGTCATACGAAACCTATGATTGACGCTATTTTTGGCTGGTAAGGCGCATCTATTGATGCGGACAAGCCGTGCTTTCAGAAGAGATATTCTCTTTCGGAAGCACGGCTTTTTTATTTGGTTTGGAAAATGTTTACAAAGGTGAGGCACAGTAAATATACTGTGTATAAAGATATATACAGTATAAACACCGTGAATGACGAAAGGAGCAAATATTATGAGCATATGGAAGGGAGCTTGGTTTATAGCCAGGCATGAGCTGGTAAAGGATCGCTGAGGAGTCTCATCTCGCTTGCGTTTGTCGCTTACCTGCTGCTCTTCACGGCACCGTTGTATACTCGGGACTTGGATGCGGAGAGCGCAGTGTGGGTACTAGCTGGAAAAGAAGGTGAAGCCATGCGGCTGCCCATACAAATTAACGAGCAAAGTGCCGAACCGCTCTACCATCAGATTGAAGTGCAGCTGCGGGCTCTGATCGTAAGCGGACAATTAACGGAAGGAATGATGCTGCCATCGATCCGCGAGCTTGCCCAAACGGTAAAATGCAGCGTCATCACGGTCAAGCGAGTTTATAGCGACTTGGAGGCTGAGGGTTTGCTGCGTACGCGGCAAGGAATCGGCACTTATGTAGCGCAGGTTGGAGCGCAGGAGCGCGACCGCCATCGGCTCGCCGCCGTCATTGAGGCGCTCGAGCTTGCGGTCGTTGCCGGCAAGCGGAGGCAATGCACGGAGGAAGAGCTGAAGACGCTGTTTCACGAGGCGATGGGCAAGCACTACGAATAAGAGGAGGAGAAGCATATGGATGACACGACAGCGATTCGGTTAGAAGGCGTTGTGCAGAAGCGCCCGAATTTTCGACTGGGACCGCTTGATCTTAGCATACCGAGCGGCTGCATTACGGCTATCGTCGGTCCGAACGACTCCGGCAAGAACTCGACATTTCGTCTGCTGCTCGATGAGCCATCATCCGGACTTGATCCGCTGGCTTGGAAAACGATGATCGCAATTGTTCATCGGTTTATGGACCGGGGCGATCGTATAGTGCTTATGACCTCCCATATTATTGAAGAAGTGAAACGTCTTGCCGATTTTATCGTATTTATGGCTCAGGGAAGAGTACTTGGCATGTTCGAGAAGGATGAGCTGTTCAGCAGCTGGTTTACGTTATTCGTCAGCGGGGAGGGGCTAACGGCGAAAATTGCGGCGGCGATGCCGGGACAATGCGGCGTGGAGCATGCAGGAGGAACGACTTATCGCGTGACAACGAATAAGGAGTCCGAGGCGGAAGCTTGGTGCAAGGGAGAAGGCTTGCAGCTAGTAAGCAGGCAGGCACTGGAGCTGGATGAGATTATGGGCGCTTTATTGCTGCAAGACCGGTTAAGCATCAGAATGAATGAATGGAAGGGAGCAAAGACATGAATCCATTAAAGGTAGAGAAGGTCGTCAAGCAGTACGGAGACAAAACGGCGGTCAACGGGATTAGCTTTGAAGTCAGCGAAGGGGAAATATACGGGCTGCTCGGCGCAAACGGAGCAGGTAAGACTACAACGATGCGAATGGTTTTAGGGCTTATTTATCCGGACGATGGACAGATCTTGTACCACGGCAAAGCCTACAGCAACGATCAGCTTCGCAATCTGGGTTATTTGCCGGAGGAGAGAGGACTATATCAAAAGGTTCGCGTGAGTGATCAGCTCATCTATCTGGCGCAGCTTCGCGGTATGTCGAAGAAGGATGCAGATGCAAGTCTAAAGCGTTGGTTAGAGCGTTTTGAAGTTCCGGAGTATTACAATAAGAAGGTCGAAGAGCTGTCCAAAGGGAATCAGCAAAAGATTCAATTTATCGCAGGTGTCATTCATTCGCCGAAAATCGTCATTCTCGATGAGGCATTCAGCGGTCTCGATCCGGTTAATGTCGAGCTGCTGAAGACGACGGTGAAGGAGCTGCGCGATTCGGGCACGAGTATCCTGTTCTCGACGCATCGGATGGAGCATGTCGAGGAGCTATGCCGCAACATTACCATTTTGCATCGCTCGAATGTGGTTTTGAAAGGGAATATCAAGGAAATTAAGAAACAATTTCCGAAGGAACGGGTCATTCTAAGCACGGAGAACGAAGTAAAGGGTCTAGATCGCATCGGCGGCGTTACGAACGTGATCCGTCATGAATATGGCTATGAGCTCGGCATTGCAAACGAAGCGGTCGGCGGACATATTTTGCGTCTTGCGATGGAGCAGTCGGCGATTACGAGATTCGAGATCAAGGAGCCGACATTAAATGAAATATTTATTAAAACGGTAGGCGGTGACAGCCATGAATAGCTTTTGGACGGTAGTCGGATTCACGGTAAGAAACAAGCTGAAGGGCAAAGCATTCCTTATCACAACTATTATTATTGCACTTATTATGAGTACCGGCATTAATCTACCTTATATTTTCTCGCAGTTCGGCAGCGGGGATAAAGTAACAAACATCGGCTACATTGAATCGCAGCAGGCGGAGCTGGCGCCGGGCACGGCAACGGGCGATCAATTGAAGGCTTTCTTCGAGGCGCAGGAGAATCCGTCATTGAAGCTGCTGCCATACGAGGATAAAGGCTCAGCCGCAGAGAACGAAATGCAGCTTAAGCAAGCGATTACGGATAAAGATATTAAAGGTTATCTGGACTTTGGCAAAATGACGGAAAGCGGCTTCCCGGAGATGACCTACAAATCGGAGAAGCTGATGGAATTCGAAATGACGAGCTCGCTGCAGGGCGCGCTTCAAATGATCCGCCAAGGGACGATATTGCAGGATGCGGGGTTAACGGAAGAGCAAATGGCTTTGCTGAACGCTCCGATCGACATCGATACGGTTCAAATTTCGGCAACGGAAGGCGCGGGCAATATCGGCGAAGGCAAATCGCCTGAAGAGCAAGCGGTGAACATGGGGCTCATCTACTTTATTATTATTCTTCTGTTCATGGCGGTGATGATTTCGGGTCAGATGATCGCTTCGGAAATTACGGCCGAGAAAAGCTCGCGCGTCATGGAAATTCTCATTACGAGCGTATCGCCGCTTAAGCAAATGTTCGGTAAAATATTCGGCATGTTCGTAGTGGTTGTGCTTCAAATCGCAATTTATGTCGTCGTAATCATCGCGAATATTTCGATGCCGCACAACAATAAAGCGCTCGGGGACTTGAACATTGACCTGAGCCAAATTGATTCGGCCCTGCTTGCATATTCCGTCCTTTTCTTCTTAACGGGCTTCTTCCTCTTCGCTACGCTGTTCGCGGCGGTTGGCTCGCTGGTAAGCCGTACGGAGGATTTGGGTCAGGCGGTAATGCCGATTACGATTCTATCGCTGGCAGGCTTCTACATTTCCATATTCAGCATTGGAAGTCCGGACAGCATGCTGGTTAAAGTATCGTCGTTCATTCCGTTCTTCTCGCCATTTGTCATGATGCTCAGGCTCGGCCTTGCCGATCCTCCTGTTTGGCAGGTGCTGACCTCCATCGGCATATTGCTGGTATTCATCTATGCAGCCGTATGGGTTTCCGCGAAAATCTACCGCACCGGCGTGCTCATGTATGGCAAGCGACCAAGCTGGAAAGAGCTGAGGAAGGCTATGAAGGCTTATAAGGTTTAGGTAATTGATAGTTGTTGTGGGTAACGGTTATAACTGAGACTGATTACGACAATAAATGAGATAAATAACGTCACATGTTTGAGATAAACTGATTAGCCTTGATGATCCAATTACTTGGTTTATCAAGGCTTTTTAACGGAGGGTACATATGGGTTATGATTTTCACTCTTACAGCTACATAATGGAAGTATGGGTCGGAGTCTAGTCGCGCACTTCAACAATCAGCTCGATTTCCACGGGTGTGTGGAACGGCAGCTCGCTGGTTCCAATTGCAGAACGGGCATGCTTCCCGTTCTCGCCGAAAACAGCGACCAACAGGTCGGACGCGCCATTCATTACATAGGGTTGATCCGCGAAGCCCGGTGCGCTATTGACGAAGCCGAGCATTTTAACGATTTTCACAACGCGGTCCAAATCTCCGAGATAGCCTTTCATTACAGCCAAACAGTTGATGATCGTTTGACGAGCTGCAGCTTGCCCTTGTTCAATGGTGATATCGCTCCCAAGCTTACCTTCGAACATGAGTTCACCGTTAATGCGGCAGTCTTGGCCAGATAAATAAATGAGATTTCCTGTTTGATTGTAAGGAATATACGTGAAACGAGATTCCGGCGATGGTGGAAGCGTGATTCCGAGCTCTTGCAGACGTTGTTCGATTTGTGACATAGGATTGACCTCCAAATTTGATTTAAAAAAGAACGTATGATGCCGATTTTGTCTGATCTTGATCGGTAGGCTGGATGAAGCAGATATTGCGAAACTTGACCAGAAGGATACTTTAGGGACTTTTTTTACCGTTGTACTGCTCAATTCTGTGGAATAACAGTCTCTGGAGACTATTATTTGCGTACGTCGACTCCGGCTTACTCCAGCATGCCGCACGCGAGCACAGCCAAGTGCTCCAGCTTGTTACCGCGCTACAGGACGACATTATTGTTCAGGTTGATGGTAGCCCGTTCCTTGTCTAAGTTTCCATCCTGCTTGGTATTCCATTACTCTTCACTCTTCTTCGAGGCGCTTTTACCTTCTTCCAAGTAGCTATAGAGCGTATATTTGGAAATATTCAAATAGGTGCAGATCTTTTCACCCCCTTTTTTAATGAGAAACGCCCCTTTGCTGTCGAGCAGATGAATCATCCTCATCTTGTCCTCCTTGGTCATGACAGCCACCGGCTTGCCGACCTGCTCCTGCGCCTCCTGAATAAGCGCATTTTCATATACATCGAACTGGAACGTAGAATGCGTCCGTCTTTCGTTTGCGTCATATAATTGAGCTTGTTTTCGTTCACTTGATTACCCCGCAAGAGCTCCTACCCGAGATTGGTGCAGGGATCTCCGACTTTGCGGCCGGTGATATGTCCATTGGCAATGACGACAATCGTGCTTTCGTAGGAGCCGGTTAAATTATGAATGTTTTCTCCCTTGCAAGGTTATTTTGAGAAACATAGTATCACAAACCTTTTGAATATCAAACAAAAAGTTTGTTGATCTTAAAAAATATGATTTATTTTTGCAGAGCTCATGGTGGTAAGAATAAACAAGATAACCGAAAATTGAGGGATCTCCATGAGAGGCTGGTTTGCCAAATCCCTGAAGCGTAAGCTGTCTTTGCTCATTGTATTCGCCATCGTATTGCCGCTCTTGTCTACGGGTGTTGTTTCCTGCCGGATTGCGGCCTCTGTGATGGAGGATAAGCGAGGCAGGCGGGGATGAACACATTGAAGCAAATAGGTGTTAACCAACGATGCTGGTTCGATTTATTCTCATCCTTTTAATACCAACCATAAACATTATAACGTTATATTTACTTTGACAATTTTCTGTGTTAACTTAACATTATAACGTTATAAACAATTATCATTTTTCGATGCTATCCTAATGAATTGTAAGCGTGTTTATAGTGTTACGGAAAAAGGTGATGACAATGAGAGAGCGGTTCGTATTACAAAATGTAAAACGCGTGAATGGAGAAGATATCGATATCGTCATTGAGAACAGTAAAATTGCTGAGGTGGCTAATGCCGGGAGCGGACAGGGAAAGCATATTTTAGACTACTCAGGTTTTTATGTATCAAGTGGCTGGATTGATCTGCATGTCCATGCATTTCCTGAATTTGATCCGTATGGCGATGAAATCGATGAGATCGGCGTCAAACAAGGTGTAACCACCATCGTAGATGCCGGAAGCTGCGGAGCGGACCGGATTGCAGATTTGGTTGCGAGTCGAGAACGTTCCCAAACCAACGTATTCGCCTTTTTGAACATTTCGCGAATTGGTTTAAAAAGAGTCGATGAATTATCCAATCTGGAATGGATTGATAAAGAGAAGGTCGTACAGGTGGTAAATGAGTATAAAGAGTTCATCGTTGGATTAAAGGCACGGATAAGTAAAAGTGTTGTTGGCGAAAGCGGTATTGAACCTTTACGTATTGCGCGGTCACTATCTGGTGAAACATCATTGCCGTTAATGGTCCACATCGGTTCCGGACCGCCGAATATTGAGGAGATCGTTCCACTTTTAGCCGAAAGAGATGTCATTACTCATTATCTCAATGGAAAAGAGAATAATCTTTTCGATGATGAAGGTAAACCGCTTCGAGTGTTAACGGATGCAATGGAAAGAGGCGTACATTTGGATGTTGGTCATGGCACTGCGAGCTTTTCATTTAAGATTGCTGAAGCAGCAAAACATCATCGCGTCAATCTAAATACGATCAGCACAGATATCTACCGCGGGAACCGATTAAACGGCCCCGTGTATAGTATGGCAAATGTTCTCTCAAAATTTCTTTACTTGGGCTACTCGCTTGAAGAGGTGATCGCGGCGGTCACCACACATGCAGCCAATTGGCTTGATAAACCGGAGCTTGGCCGAATACAGGTTGGGGACGTTGCGAATTTAACACTGTTTTGCCTGCAAAATAAACCGATTACACTGATTGATTCCGAAGGGGACAAGCGAGTGGCAGAAAAAAGAATAGAACCAAAAGGAGTGATTGTAAATGGCGAGTTACTTGAATGCTAAATATGGGCTAAAACGTGTTATTAATGCAAGTGGACGAATGAGTATCCTGGGTGTATCCGCACCGACGGATACTGTGATGAATGCGATGAAACAAGGCGGTCAAAGTTATGTAGAGATTGCAGATTTAGTCGATAAAGCAGGTGATTACGCAGCACGCATTCTAGAATCAGAGGCAGCCGTTATTGTTAACTCGGCATCCAGCGGCATTGCACTCTCAGTTGCGGCCCTTGTAACACAAGGGAATCGCCGCAAGAGTGAACGTCTGCACCAAGAAGCCATTCGCAAAAATGAAATCATCATACTGAAAGGTCACAACGTACAATACGGAGCCCCCGTTGAAACGATGGTCTATTTAGGCGGTGGCAAGCTCGTTGAAGTTGGTTATGCCAATGAAGGGAAAGCCGAACATATTGAAGATGCGATTTCTGAAAATACGGCAGCCATTCTTTATGTGAAATCCCATCATGCCATCCAAAAAAATATGATTTCTGTCGAGGAAGCATGGGAGATTGCGCAGCGAAACGGCGTTCCACTCATCGTCGATGCGGCAGCGGAAGAAGATATTCAAAAGTATGTGAAATATTCAGACCTTGCGATCTATAGCGGTTCAAAGGCCATTGAAGGTCCAACTTCAGGGATTATCGGCGGTAAGAGCAATTATATTGAGTGGGTAAAAGTACAATTACATGGTATTGGACGAAGTATGAAGGTTGGGAAAGAAACAACATTCGGGTTACTTCAAGCACTCGATGAATACGGCGTCAAAGAAGATAAAAGTGAACAAGAAAAAGAAACATTGCAAGTGTTAGTGCCGCTAAATGAACTTGCAGGCTTCAAGGTGACCATTGTCCAGGATGAAGCGGGGCGGGCGATATTCCGTGCACGTATTCAAATTGATCCGGGGCAAGCAAACACTACCGCCAAGAAAGTTGTGGCAGGACTGCGCGAAGGTGAGATTGCTATCTATACACGCGATTATGGCGTGAGACAAGGCTATTTTGATATCGATCCACGTCCGCTCCAAGGTGATGATATTCATGTTATTGCATCTACCATTCGTGAATTAGCAGGAGGCAAATAAGATGCCCAACATTGCAAAACGTTTTTACAAAGGCCGAGCAGCATTAAATGTATTGGCTAACAGTGTAGAGAATGCCAAAGAGGTATTCGAAGCCGCTGAAGGGTACGTGTTGGTCGGTGTCCTTTCGAAAGACTATCCAACGGTAGAAGAAGCGGTAGCAGCTATGAAAGAATACGGAAAAGCAATTGAGGAAGCCGTATCGATCGGATTAGGCGCCGGCGATAATCGTCAGGCTTCTGTCGTGGCGGCCATTGCGAAACACTACCCTGGCAGTCACATTAACCAAGTATTTCCTGCCGTTGGAGCAACACGCGCCAATCTGGGCGAACAAGATAGCTGGATTAACAGTTTGGTGTCTCCAACTGGACGCGTCGGCTATGTAAACATCTCAACAGGCCCGGTAAGCGCTGCTCAAGACGAACATGCGATTGTGCCTGTTAAAACTGCCATTGCGCTTGTCCGCGATATGGGCGGCAACGCATTGAAATACTTCCCCATGAATGGCTTAAGCCATGAAGACGAGCTGCGTGCAGTTGCTGGGGCATGCGGAGAAGAAGGATTTGCTTTAGAGCCGACAGGCGGCATCGACAAAGAGAATTTCGAAACCGTCTTGCGTATCGCTCTGGAAGCTAACGTTCCGCAAGTCATCCCTCACGTGTATTCATCGATTATCGACAAAGATACAGGGAAAACGAATCCCAGGGATGTACGCGAATTACTGGAGACGATGAAGAAATTGGTTGATCGCCATGGCTAAAAAGATTGCAGCTTTTGGAGATGTCATGATGCGCTTGCAGGTACAGGGGTATGAATTGTTATCGCAAGCCAGCGCATTGAATTATTCTTTCTCAGGTACAGGAGTGAATGTAAGCTCTGCACTGGCGCGTTTAGGGCATACCGGGTATCTTGTATCAAGATTGCCGGCTAATGCGGTAGGCGATGCTGCAGTATCCTATCTTCGAAAACTAGGTATTGCACAATCGTTCCTTGTTCGAGGCGGGAATTACGTGGGCATGTATTTTTTAGAAAATGGATTCGGTGCGCGGCCTAGTCGCGTTACCTATTCCAATCGGCTAGAAAGCAGTTTCAATACAGCCCCCGAAGAAACGTATGATTTTGAAGACATAGCCAAGAATATAGATGTTGTCCATCTTTGCGGAATTACACTTGCCATGAACGATGCTGTCCGGCATCACATGAAATCCTTTGCAAAAGCTGTCAAAGAAAATGGCGGCACCGTTGTTTTCGACTGCAATTACCGTCCAGCCCACTGGGGGCAAGACGGCTATGCAAAGGCTAAACCGCATTATGAAGAAATGCTGCATCTGGCGGATATTGTCATGATGAACGAAAAGGATGCCTTGTTTATCCTAGGTATGCACACGGATAAGGAAGAACGCCAAGAGCAGCTCATGGACCTGATTCCAGCCGTTGCGCAAAAATATCAGATCTTCGTTATAGCGGGTACGCACCGTTCAATCAATGGTGACAATACGCATTCATTATGCGGTTTTATATATAAGAATCAAACATTCACATTTTCAAAACGGCTTACGTTTTCTGTCTATGATAGAATAGGTGCTGGAGATGCCTATACGAGTGGGATCGTACATGGTGAGATGGAAGGATTTCCACCGGAAAAGACAGTCGGATTTGCCGCGTCGGCAGGAATGCTTGCGCATACGGTTGTGGGCGATACTCCAATGTCATCGGAGAGTGAAATACTCCGGGCGATGACAGAATCACTAGGCGACGTGGAAAGGTAGTGGATGTATCAGTGAACTTCTCTCGAAATAAAAGACCGTTATATTTGCAAATAAAGAATATCTTGAAGGATCGGATTTTGCACGGTGTGTATCCCATTGGGACGAATATTCCTTCAGAAACGCAATTGGAAAATGAATTCAATGTCAGCAAAATCACAGTCCGCAATGCTATCAAAGAACTTGCTCAGGAAGGATATCTTGAACCGAGCAGCGGCAAAGGGACGAAGGTGATACGAAATACTTCTGCTTCCAAACTTTCTAAATGGAAACGATTTACAGAGATTTTAGTAGAAGAAGGGCATAAAATTCAAAAACAATTGCTACAAGCAGAAGTGGTCCGCAATGAAGAAGGAACAGAACCGTATCAATTATTTGGGGAGCATTGTCTCCGTATAGAACGTCTTTATCACCTTAATGACGTACCTTATATCCATTATACGCATTATTTAACAATGCAAATGGCAAATATTGAACTATCGGATTTGAATGCTCAATCATTATACGGATTGCTTGAAGAACAAGATATTTCTTTAGAAAAGCATCGGGATGAGTTTGCTGTTGGCACTGCTCCTTCTCATGTGGAGAAGATATTACATGTAAAAGAGGGAACACCTTTATTAAAGAGATTGCGTTATTCCTATGATGAAAGAGGCAATTTGATCGAATACAATAAAGGGTACTACAACACGGAAATGCAAAATTATGTTGTTAATTATGATGTCTGAGAAACAGCGAGAAATCGATGTCGCTTCTTCTCTCGTCAACATCTTGAAAACGCTTACCATGTAAGAGGAGAGGGGATTTATTAATAACCTTTATGGTAACCGGATTAATTCGAATTGCGACAGGTTCAGTATTGGAGACATTACTTTCATTTATTGCTTTTGGAACCGTTTTACTGGTTGATATGTTCATATATTCGAGAAAGAGGGGGGGGGGAGGCAGCATGGAACTTCTTCATTCGATCGGGCAACGAAGGCTTTCGGGCGTTTCACAGCTTTCATTATAACCGGTTCACAATGGGTTATCGAAGTTGTATACGCGTTATATAAACGTATTCAAAAATCGTTTAATCTTGTAAGTAGCACGGAGCAATCCGCCATTGATAACGCTTGCTTGATGACTTGGTTGCCGCCGTCAAATACATATTTACGGGAGGTCATGTTAATGAATCAAACGATGAAACGTGTGCTGAATACCGTTCTTATTTCCGCGGTGTCTGCAGGACTGCTTGCCGGTTGCGGAGGAGGAGAAGGAACAAAGCAGCCGGTCGACGTCCAAGCTTCCGCCAAGCCGTTTGAAGGAGAGAAGCTGACGATTGTTACCGCAAACCATCCATGGGGCGATGCTATTAAAGAGATGGTGCCGCAGTTCGAGGCTAAAACCGGCATGAAGGTGGACGTACAAAGCTTTTTTGAAGACCAACTCACGCAAAAACTGACCGTACAGTTCACTGCGGGTTCAGCCTCTCCGGATGTGTACATGTACCGTCCTCTTCAGGAGGCCAAGCTGTTTTTCAAAAACGGCTGGATTCAGCCGCTTGACGATTACGCCAAAAAAGATGACGACTACGATTTCAACGACTTTTCCAAAGCTGCCGTCGGATCGAACACCGTAGATGGAAAGCTCACCGGCATCCCGATCATTACGGAGCAGCACATCTTGTACTACCGTAAAGACTTGCTGCAAAAAGCTGGCATTCCGGTACCGAAAACGATGGACGAGTTAATCGAAGCGGCTAAAAAGCTGCACGATCCGAAGAACGAAATGTACGGCTTCGCCGCCCGCGGCCAGCTCTCTGCTCTTGTCTCGCAGATCTCTTCGTTTATGTACTCCGAGGGAGGCGAGTTCATGCAGGGTGATAAAGCTACTTTGAATACTCAGGAATCGATTAAAGGGATGGCCACCTACGCAACGCTGCTGAAAGACTATGGTCCTCCGGGCGTGCTCAACATGTCGTGGCCGCAAGCGATCGGCGTGTTCGCGCAAGGAAAAGCAGCCTTTTTCGCCGATGCCAACTCAATTTACAAGAATGCGACCGATCCGGAGAAATCGAAAATCGCCGATCATGTCGGATTCGCCTTATTCCCGGCCGGCAAGGCAGGATCCAAGCCGTTCAATATTACCTCTTGGGGGTTGACAATGAACTCCAAATCCGCGAACAAAGACGCGGCATGGGAGTTTATGAAATGGGCGACCAGCAAGGAAATCGTACTTGCCACCCAGAAAAAGGGCAACCCGGGCGCCCGTTTGTCGGTATGGGATAATCCGGAAGGCACGACCGCATTTCCGAAGGAGTATGCCGACGTTACGAAGGAAACGCAAAAAGGCGGCGTCGATCATTCGCTACCGCAGATCAACAACGTAAGTGAAGCACGCGACATCATCGGCGCAATCGTCCAAAAGGCGATCAGCGGAGAAGACATCAAAGCCGCAGCCGACCAGGCAAACAAAGAATTCCAAGCCTTGATCGACAAAGAAAAAGGGAAATAATGCGGTCTATTACGGGGATGTGCTCTTCGGAGTACGTCCCGGCGCTTAACCCGGGTTTGAAAATGAAAGGATGATGATGATGCCGACAAACTGGTTCGACCGCAATCTGAAATGGATCTACACCATGCCTGCGGTCCTTTTTGTCCTTCTGATGATGGTTTTCCCGATTTTATATACGGTTAGAATCAGCTTTTACGAGTGGAGCATGTCAGCAACGGTACCGCCGAAGTGGGTCGGATTGGCCAATTATTCCGCGTTGCTGTCCGATATCCGATTTTGGTCTTCAGTCAAGAATACGTTCGTTTTTTCGATTGGCGCGTTATTGGCCGAAACGGTGCTCGGCGTAGCGATCGCCATGCTGCTGTACCGCGATTTTCGCGGCAAAAATTTCGTCAAAACGTTGTTTCTGCTGCCGATGGTCGCCACGCCTGTCGCCATGGGTCTCGTCTGGCTGCTTATTTATGAGCCGTCTATTGGGCTAGCCAATGTGCTGCTTAAAATGTTCGGTCTGGATCCGCTGTTATGGATCGCATCTCCTAAGCAAGTCATCGCTTCCCTGATCGTGATCGATGTATGGGAATGGACGCCGATGATCTCGCTTATCGTCATGGCCGGGTTGTCGACGCTTCCGGCGGAACCTTATGAAGCCGCTGACGTTGACGGAGCGACGGGATGGCAGAAGTTCTTTCACCTTACGCTGCCGATGCTGCGCCCGACGATCATCGTTGCCGTCATGCTGCGGCTGATCGACGTGCTCAAAACGTTCGACATTATTTATTCCACGACGCAAGGCGGTCCGAATATGAAATCCGAGACGCTAAACATTTACGGATACACGCTTGGCTTCCAATACTTCAAGCTCGGTATGGCGTCGTCGCTTCTCGTCATCTTCTTCGCGCTCGTCATGGGACTGACGCTTTTCATGATTTGGCTTCGCAAACGTCTGGAGGTGTCCGTATGAAAAAGAAAACACGGATAACAAACGCCATCTTGTCCGGTTTGACGTTTATCGTTATTCTCGCTTTCTCGTTCCCTTTCATCTGGATGCTGCTCGCTTCGTTCAAGACGCAAGCGCAAATTATGTCGAGCGACCAGTTTTTCGTTTTTCAGCCTACGGTTAAAAACTACTCTAACGTCTTTAACCAATACGACTTCTTGAAATTCATTATCAACAGCTTTCTCGTCGCTGCAGGCTCCACTTTCGGATCGCTGCTGCTTGGGCTGCCTGCGGCATACGCGATCGCCCGTTATCAAATGCAAAGCATTGGTCTTATCATCTTGGTCGCGCGGATCATTCCCGGCATTACGTTCCTGATCCCTTGGTTCATCATTTTCTCCAAGCTCGGACTGGTCGATTCGTTTACATCGCTTATTCTAAGTCATATGCTGGTCGGGCTGCCGTTCATCATCTGGGTTATGATTTCGTTCTTCGAAGGGCTTCCACAGGAGATTGAGGAGGCCGGGCTGATCGACGGCTGTACCCATTCACAGGTGTTCCGCCGCATCGTCCTTCCGATTTCCGGTCCTGGTATCATCACGTCGTCACTGCTGTCGTTCATTTTCTCATGGAACAACTTCATGTTCTCGATTATCCTGGCCGGTGACCAAACGAAGACGCTTCCTGTAGCCGTATTTAATTTCATGTCCTACTCGGAAATCAACTGGGGCGCTCTCATGGCCGCGGCCTGCATCATCACGCTTCCGGTCCTCGTCATTGCGCTCTTGGCACAACGATACATCGTGAGCGGTCTTGCGGCAGGCGCCGTGAAGGGATAAAACATATTTATTGGGTTAGGGGCGGTTGAGGATGGCGGGAAAGCCGACGATTTTCAGCAAGGTGATCGTGCTTATTGTGTTGCTGCTGACGCCTGTACTCTTAATATATATTTACACTAACAAGGTTAGCGTCGATGTGGTTAAAGATGAAATCCGGTCATCCAGTCTCAGCCGGCTTTCCTTTTTCCTTCAGCAATTCGATACGACGGCCGAGCAACTGGCAATGTTTCCCGTTATTATAAGCTCAGACCCTTATGTGCGTGAATTTGTCGATCGCAGATCCGAAAAGCCTTATGAAAGGCTGAAGGAGCAAACCCGGATTATGCAGAGGTTCAGTTTGCAAAGCGTATCCGGTGCCTGGACCAACGATTTGACGCTATATTTACCCAAGGAACGCATGGTTATTTCCTCCAACATGTCCAAGGAATACGAGCCCGAGGAAGTGCAAAAAATTACGCAGTTCGCCGAATGGTCGTACGAAACAACCGAACATAGGGATGAAAAGCTGCCTGGTGCCCGTTTTACCCGGCGAATCGCCGACCCGCTCGGAGCGACGCTGCTCTCCCAAATCAATATGATGCTTGAGGTGAGCTTTCCTGTCTCCAATGTCTCGGCGATGCTCGATCAGGTGAAAGCGGGCATCAAAGGCGACCCGTTCTTGTACCGGAAAGGTTACCCGCCGATTGGTAGCGGAACGATGAACGGCGGCGATGTCGGCGCTTTGATTGCCGTGCTGGATGAACATGCCATGGAAGAAAGCGGACACCTCGTGACGCAGCTTGCCGGCAGGCAATTTGCGGTTTATTATGTGAAATCCAAGCAACTGAATTGGTTTCTG
Source organism: Paenibacillus alkaliterrae (assembly GCF_021532375.1). Taxonomy (GTDB): domain Bacteria; phylum Bacillota; class Bacilli; order Paenibacillales; family Paenibacillaceae; genus Pristimantibacillus; species Pristimantibacillus alkaliterrae. Next base: position 5,324 of record NZ_JAKGAP010000023.1, on the reverse strand, counting down.
GTTGATTATGTGCCGGTTGAAAACATTTTGGCTCCAATCCGCAAAACGAATGCATTATTCTATACGACTCTGGGGCTGCTGCTAGCGATGAGCTTCCTGGCCGCCTATTTGCTCTACCGCAACGTGCAGCGGCCGATCAGCAAGTTGGTGCGCGGCGTTGAACTGCTCAAAATGGGCGACTTGTCTGCACGCATCCGTTACCGCCCGAATAATGAATTTGACTTTTTGTTCGAACGCTTCAATGAGATGGCTGAACAAATTCAAGACTTGGTTGATCGGGTATACACCGAGAAGCTCCGCCTCCATGAAGCGACCCTGAAGCAGCTTCAGGCGCAAATCAATCCGCATTTTCTGTACAACAGCCTGTTTTTTATCATCAACACAGCTATGCTTCGGGACACCCCCTCCGTTGTCGCGATGGCACAAAATTTGGCCGAATATTACCGTTATACGACCCGCATGGAGGAGCGGACGACGCCGCTGCGCGAGGAGCTGAAGCTAGTCGACAATTATTTGACGATCCACAACTTGCGGCTGAAAAGGCTTCACTATGAAATCAATATGCCGGAAGAAATGCTGGAGCTGTCCGTTCCACGCCTCTTGCTGCAGCCGATCGTAGAGAACGCGATCGTGCACGGCATCGAGAACAAACCGGGGGACGGATTGATCCTAATTACCGGACATCTGGTTGATGGCCTCTGTGAGATTGTCGTGGATGACAACGGAACCGGACTTACGGATAAGGCTCTTGCCAGGCTGCAGCAGCAATTAGGCCTCCCGATGGAGGCGGCTGCGGGATGCGGAGTTTGGAACGTTCACCAGCGCTTGCATTTCGTATTCGGCGCAGGCGCGGGGCTCCGCTTGGCCCACAGCACGCTCGGGGGCTTGCGTGTCACGTTAACGTGGAGGAGGGATTCAGAGCATGGCGAAGCTTTTGATCGTGGATGACGAGGAGCACGTGGTGGAACGCCTTGCCGTGCTCATTCCGTGGGAGCAGATTGGCATCACATTCGTGTACAAGGCGAATTCCGCTTACGAGGCACTCGAGTTGCTGAACGTTCAAGCGATTGAAATCGTCATTACGGATATCCGGATGCCGGGAATGTCCGGTTTGGAACTTTCCGAACGAATCCGTGAGAAGTGGATGACAACGAAGTGCATTTTGCTATCGGGCCATGCAGAGTTCGAATATGCCAAAGAAGCGATTCGCTGCGGTACAGCCAGCTATTTGCTCAAACCGGTGAAAGACGAGGAGCTGCTAGCTACCGTCTCCTGCGTTCTCGGAGCGCTCCAGGAGGAGTGGAGCGCAATTATTTCGCAAGAGCGGATCACCAGAACGCTTAGGGAAAATTTACCGCAATTGCGATGCAATTTGCTGAATACGCTGCTCCAAGGCAGGCGCTATTCCAATGACGAGCTGCGGGATAAAATGGCGCTTCTAGCGGTTCCCGATTTTATCGGGCAGCCGTTCTCGCTCCTGCTTGTCCGTCTTGAAGACCCGTTCTACGGTTACGAGCCTCGCAGATTAGCACTGGTGGAATATGCAGTCGGCAACATGGCGGAGGAGCTGTTTGCGCCACACTATGAGCTGTGGCACGGGAAGGATCCGCACGACTATCTCGTTTTTATGGTGAAAACGGGGATTGCTCCCCTTTCCGGCAATGCCTGCACGGAGGAAACGCAGCATGCGCTCGAACGGATGGCGGCGCAGCTGCAGGAGGCGATTCATAAGTATTTGAAAGGTTCGGTCACGGTACTGATTAGCCGCAGCGGAACGTTTCCGAAAGATTTAGCCACGCTTTACGACGGAACATTGTCGGCGCTACGCAAAAGGGTCGGAGCCGAGCAGGATTTGATTCTGACTGTTGTGGACGACATGCTGGAAGGTACCGAGGTCCGACCGGTCCCTTCGCTCTATGAGCTGCCGACTCTTTCGCAGCTGCTCGAGGCGGGTCATTGGACTGCTGTCGACCAGCGGATCGAGCGCATATTCGAGGAGCTTCGAACGAAGCGCGAAGAGGTGGAGGAGCATGTGCTCGAGGTGTATTTCGCTTTTTCCTCCGCGGTCACGCATTATGCGCACAAGAATGGCCGGCCACTCGCCGGGCTGATCGGCCCGAGCTACGAGAAGCTGCTGCACGGCGCGCCTTACCGATCTGTTCAGCAACTTCACGATTGGATAGACGCGGTCATGGGCAGCCTGCGCACCGAAACCGAAACCGAAGCCAAAGATTCGCGAGCGAAGCTGATCGCCGACATCCGGCGATTCGTGGAACGCGATTTAGCCGCCGACGTATCGTTGACGGCTATTTCGGAGCATGTGTACATGCACCCGGTTTATGTTTCTAAAATATATAAGCGGGAAACCGGCGAATCCGTGAGCGATTACGTGTACCGTCTCAGGATGTTGAAGGCTGCTCATTTGCTTTTGCATACTCATGACAAAATTTATGAAATCGCCGAAAGCATCGGCTACCAACGGGCGCACTCATTCATTAATGTGTTCAAAAAGCATACGGGGCTCACTCCCCAGGAATATCGGGATACGTATTACAGTAAAGAGGTGAATCCATATGACAAGGACAAATAGCGAGATTAGTAACGATACGCCGGCGACGCCGTTCGTTATCGTCGATTTGGACGTGGTCGAACGCAACATCGGACGGATGGCCGAGAAGCTGGCACAGTACAACATCAAACATCGGCCGCACATAAAAACCCATAAATCGCTGCGGCTTGCGAATCTGCAACTTGCCGCAGGCGCGATCGGCATTACCGTTGCCAAGCTGGCAGAGGCGGAAGTTTTTGCGGATGGAGGAATCGGAGACATTCTTATTGCTTTCCCCATCATCGGAGAACGGAATCTGAAACGGCTGGAACGGCTGCATACCCGTATTCAGGTCGCCGTGACCGTTGATAGCTGGGAAGCCGCGCAAGGATTGTCCACCATCGGCGTACGGACAAATAAACCGGTTCGCGTCCTGATCGAGCTGGATGGCGGGCTGCATCGCGGCGGCCGGCAGCCGGGCAACGACATCGTCGAATTCGCGCTGCGAATTCGAGAGCTGCCTGGTCTTCAGATCGAAGGCATCATGGCTTACTTCGGGCTCATTTACCAGAGCGGCGATCCGCAGGCGATCGCTTCCGCAGTAGAGACCGAATCCATCTCGATTGCCGAGACGGTCTCGAATTTGCGTCAAGCCGGTATTACGATAGATATCGTCAGCTCAGGTTCGACTCCGGCGGCGAAGCTATGCGAGCATGTGCGCGGCATTACGGAAGTGCGGGCCGGCAACTATATCTTCAACGATGTGTCCGCCGTGCAGATGGGAATCGCCGAGGAAGCGGATTGCGCGCTGCGCGTCGCGGCTACCGTCGTCAGCATTCCGCAGCCCGGCATGGCGACGATCGATGCCGGCACCAAGACTCTTACTAGCGATAAAGCGCATCATCGCGAAGGATTCGGCATCATCGTTGGACGACCGGAAATATACATAGCCGCGCTGAACGAAGAGCACGGCATGCTGCGGTTCGATCCGGAGCGGGTTGCCCTATCGATCGGAGATCGGATCGAAATCATTCCAAATCACTCGTGCGTCATTCCGAATTTGAACGATTCTATTTACGGGATGCGTAAAGGCGTCGTCACGGAGCGAATCAAGATTGATGCGCGAGGAAGCAATTATTAGAGCGTAAGCCGGCAAAGTGTAAGACAACTTGAGGGGAGAGCGAAAGCAATGATCGCAAGGATCGATGAAGAGCGGGTCCGACAAGTTTTGCAGGATTTGGTCCGCATTCCGAGCGTCAATCCGAACTTCGAAGGAGGCGTTCCCGAGCGGGATGTCGCTGCCTATGTCGAAGCTTTCTTCGCCCGTCTCGGGCTTTCAGCCGAACGCAGAGAGGTTCGTCCGAACAGGCCGAACGTGATCGGTATGCTGCCGGGAATGAACCCGGATGCGCTCGGTCTGCTGCTGGAAGCCCACATGGACACGGTGCAGGTGACGAACATGACGATTGAACCGTTCGGCGCGAACATTGAGGACGGCAAACTGTACGGACGCGGAGCCTGCGATACGAAAGCATCACTTGCGGCCATGTTGACCGCTTTGGAATGGTTCGTCATGAACAACGTCAAGCCGCCTGTTCCGGTATTTTTGGCGGCGACCGTTGACGAGGAAGTCAACTATTTAGGCGTGCTGGACGTATTGCAGACGGAGCGCCGATTCGCCGCTGCGATTGTTGGCGAGCCGACGGAGCTGCATACGGTCGTCGCGCATAAAGGGGTAGTCCGCTGCGAAATCGAGACGATCGGCGTCTCCGCTCATTCTTCGAAGCCCGAAGAAGGCTTGAACGCGATAAGCGGCATGTTGAAGGTCATTCATCATATCGACAACGTGATGAACGATCGTCTGCGCGCTATTACGCACCCGCTTGTTGGTCAAGCGACGCTTTGCGTGACGGAAATTGCGGGCGGCGTAGCGCCGAACACGATTCCCGAGCGGTGCCGGATCAAAATCGATAGGCGGACGATTCCCGGCGAGGACAGCGAGCAAGTGTGGTGCGACCTGCAAACGGAAATGGCGCAATTCGAAGCCTTTGACGAAAAGCTGAAGGTGATCGTCCACCCGCCTTTCGTCATCGATTATGCGATGCATACAAGCCCGGACAGTGAAATCGTACGTATGTTGACGGCCGCTGCGGGCAGCAAGATCGGCACAGTCCGGATGCTCGGCGTTCCTTACGGCACGGACGCAAGCAAGCTGGCGCGTGCGGGGATACCATCTGTCGTTTTCGGCCCTGGATCGATCAATCAAGCGCATACAAAGGATGAATGGGTGGAATTGAAGCAAGTTGCGCTCGCCGCGGAAATCATTGCGGACACAATGATGGGGTTCGGGAAGCGGTAACAATAACAGAATGTATATGCGGGATCCAACAACCATGTTGGGTCTTTTTACATAAATAAATAAAATATGGATAACAAATTAAATAGGTGAGGTAAGTCTGTCGCGGAGGAATCCAAAATGGCAAAAGAAATATTGGAGTCGCAGTATATACCGAAGAGCGAAATGCTCAGTGGAAATCTAATGGAAGATGTACAACGATTCAAAGTTATATTTGACCGGTCCTCCGATATAGTCTACCAGTGATGGACCATGTCCTGACCGGTGACACTGTTCTATTGGTTGACACCGTGAAACAAGCGCTTTTTATCATCTCAGTCGAGAAGACTCCCTCTTCAACATAGTAAGGGGGAGATGAATCGATTTCTTTTTGGTTTATGAATGCGAACATATGTGCTATAATTTGGGTGAGGGGGTGAT
>NZ_JAKGAP010000022.1 GCF_021532375.1 Paenibacillus alkaliterrae | reverse complement strand
CACGCCGCCAGCGTTCGTCCTGAGCCAGGATCAAACTCTCCATGTTGGTTGTTTGATGACTCATTACTTTTTTATCGCTTTTCTCACAATCCGTTAAGATTATAAGGGCAGTTTCACTCGTTGTTCAGTTTTCAAAGAGCAATCTTTTCTTTCGTGTCAACCGCGTGTGTCTCATCGGCGACTTTTATAATATATCACATCCGCCTATCTCATTGCAAGCTTTTTTTTCGTCTTTCGACATTTTTTTCAGTTTGTCGTTTGATCGATTAAATAGCCTGCAGAAGCGGCGAGATTTAATTTAACACAGACGGCTTAACTAAGTCAAGCTTATTATTCCGTTTTTTTATAGTAATAATAAAAAAGCGCGTGCTCACCATTCTAGATGGGTAAGCATGCGCATCTACCATAATATTCGTACATACTGATGACTTCATTAGTTAGATCATATAACGCAATTCAAGAGCCCCCGTATCGCTTGGTTCATGCATGACGGCTACCTCGCGAATATATTCCCGTTGCACCAGCTTTTGCAAGACCAATGACAAATCAACATGCAATACATTTATTGATTTATGGGATTGAAGTTCAGCAATACTCCATGGCTCCTCACGACTCTCTAAAATTTGAAATAACAAAGAGCAGCTTGTTTTCATTTTGTTCATGACGGAGAACTCACAGCCCAGCAGTACGAGCTGAACTCTTTGCTCTAACGTCTCAGGACTTACGGTAAGCTCTTCATAAAGCTTATAAATGCCTGGATGGACACGTTTCAATTGCTTCCAAATAGTTAGCTCCGGATGTCGCCCTTCTTCTATTAGAACAATATGTGCCCAATGATGGAGCGCGGTGAGCACATGACTATAAGCATCTAATAAATTACCGTCCAACAGATCCTGCTTTGCCAGCAAATAGGTTCTCAAAAATCCGGCAAACTCCGTAAATTGCTTTTGTTCCCGCATCGAATCCGGAAACTGCAGCAGTCTCTCGCGAACACTGCCTAAATAGCCGTCCCGATCCATTAAGATCTCCCCCCGAACTAGCCACTCAATGATATTACGGTTTTCTCCGCCAGATAACCATTCATTCAAGCTGTTCGGATCGATTGTTCGAACCAAAACTCTTTTCCCCTCGATTTGAACATGCTCCGTCCCATTAATGGCTCCATCATTCTTAATTAAAACGAGCACCAATAAATCCAAGCCATCAATTAATGGATTGTAAGGATATGGATTTTCAACTAAAACCAAACCAACTAAACCTGGTTCCGCTCGATAGTTGTCAGCGAAGTGTCCTTTTATATGTTCCACTAGTTCCTCCATATAGCTAATCGCATTTTATTAAGCTATAATAATAATCTACAGTTTTATTCTTTTTCGACAGTCTGGACGCACATTCCTGCTAACGAAAGTAGAAAAGCAGTCACAAATTGTTAAGCCATTAGTAATAGGAAGGGTTTGAAGGTATGAGAAGATTCTTTTTTAAGTCCGCAAAAATCAATGAATTCCGTCTATGGGGACTAGTATTCACCCTTGTTGGCATGGGCGTGATGATACTCGGAACCGCTGGCATTGTATTCTGGGGCCAAGCAGGCAAAATTATTGCTGCAATCTTCATGGTCATCGGCATGATTTCGTTGCTTATCAGCGTAGCCGTATATTTCTGGGCCGGGATAATGTCAACCAGCGCTACGATGCTCGAATGCCCTGAATGCGGTCGTCAAACCAAGTTGCTGGGAAAAACCGATCGCTGTATGTATTGCAGAACCATGCTTACTTTAGATCCCGCTCAAGCCACTCAATAGCCGAATATGCTTTTTGGATAAAAAAACATAAACGAGCTTTTGCTGCCATATAAAGCGGTGAAAGCTCGTTTCAGCATAGACGCTGAATCATCCTTGGAGCAGCCATTTATTTAAAATAACAATGAAAAAGAACACGTTCTCGAAGAGCTTCTGTCGAGAGCGTGTTCTTTTGATTTATCATTTTTTAGTAATATGAATTATGGCCTAATCTTAATTGCGTCATCAATCGTTTTCCAGATGGATGCCGTTTGAAATCCACGTTGCCATGTAGCGACCCCTGCTAAATCGTATTTTCGAACAAGCGCGACACGCGCCTTCATCGATAGATCATCCTCAATCCATATTCGGTTTAAAGCTCCATCTTCGGTATATTCGACATAATTTTGTCCGGCTTCCGCATCAAGCACCGGCTTCAACTTCTTCTCGGCAATGATAGCCTTGACATGATCCATTCCAACCGCTTTAGAAGTAACGGTTACTTTACCGTCATCGCCCTTCTTCTCGGTCCATATTCTCGTATACAACGGCATACTAAGCATAAGCTTGCTAGCCGGGACGCCATCTTCCTTCATGATACGGACAATCGATTTCTCGGTCCACGGCAAGGATGCGACTGAGCCCGACTTCGGACTTGAAGCCCAATGCTCGTCATATGCCATAACCATCATATAATCGACAACGCTGCCGAGCACTGCCCGATCGAGAAACAAGGACCACATTTCGCTATTTGATTTCGGAGTCACATCAATGGATACAACCAACCCTTGCTCATGCAGGAGCGGCGTGAGCTCACGTACAAACTGAACAAAATTGTCCTTATCGGCAGTGTGGACATTTTCAAAATCAATATTGATTCCTTGCAGATTATATACCTCGGCAAAGCCAATCAATTGCTGAATCATCGAAAACCGGGTCTCGGCGCTTGCCAATGCCTTTGTGGTTCGATCCGGCTCGAAAGCATTGCTGAATAACGCCCAAATCTGCATGCCTTGCTGATGCGCCCACTTTACGTAGGCGGGATCCGCCTTTCCTTTAATCGTCCCTTTATCATCCGCTAATTCAAACCAAGTGGGGCTAACGACGTTTACGCCTTGCATCGATCCAATCTTGGAAGTATCAATTTTCCGCTCATATACGGCTTCCCAGGTCATATTGATTTTATTGCCCATTACCTTCCATGCAACGAAAGCGGGCTCACGGGCCGGCTCTGGTACCTGATCGATCGTCGTTAGCCTAACGTCTTTTTTATTAATGTAACCGACCAACCCGCTTGTACTTTGTACAAGCAGCCAACCGTCCTGCTCCTCCCATATTCGCACCGTCATCGTCTGAGCGGCATTTTCTATGAATGGAGCTCGAATCGTCGGTCTAATCCGCATTGCAGTTCCCTTCTCTGGCATAATCTCGGCAAGCTGGATCGTATCCCCGGCCGAAAGTATCGTTACGATGCCCGAATCCTGAACGAATTCTACTTGTAAACCATAAAGCTCCTTCAACGGAGCTGCGGGAATGTATACGGTATCGTTAGAGGTTTCCGCTGTAATCGTTAGATTATAAGGTTTTTGATTAATTGTGCCTTCGAGTGAATCTGTCTTCAGACGCAGCACCTTATTCGCGGTTGTAAAAATAATTGAGCCCGAATCCGGCTCATAGCGGATAGGCTTGTCCTCTCCCAGCACCTGCTGCAGCGAAGCCAGCGGCAGCTTCACTTCATTATTTTCAATAAGGGCTCCTTGCTCGGCTTCCTTGCCTTTCACGAAAATCGGATATTCCGACTTGTAGCCAGGATCAACCAAATCGCCATTAGGAATGAATTGCATATATCCGTACCAAGCAAAAACAGCTAATGCCGCTGCTATGAACAAGAACATAAAGCTCCGAACACCCCGGTTGCCTCTGCGGCGCGGCGCTCGGTTGTACATCGTTTCCAAGTCATCACTCTCCTGTTAACAAGCATTATTCTTCTATACTGTCTAATAAAAAACGTGCAGTTTAGCGTATAATCGCCTCCCAGCACGTTCTTATTGATTTGATTTTGACCAATTAATTTCTTGTTGTGTTGCAAGCGGAACAAATACCGTATATCTCCATTCGGTGTCCCTCTACGACAAAACCCGTTACGCGGGATGCAGCTCGCTCCACCTCGAGCAATGGCGGATAATCAAAATCAACGATCGAACCGCAATTTTTGCATATGGCATGATAGTGATCGGATAAATCCGAATCAAAACGGCTTGAATCATCGCCATAGGTTAATTCACGCACTAAGCCAGCTTCAACAAATAGACGCAGATTGTTATATATGGTAGCTACGCTCATGCTCGGATAGGTCGGGGAGAGCGCCTTATAAATTTCATCTGCAGTCGGATGTGACATCGAGTCCATCAAGTAGCTTAATATGGCGTGACGTTGCGGGGTCATTCGGACGCCATTCATCTTCAGTTGCTCCAATGCTAAGTTAACGCTGGCTCCCATTCCCCTCACGCCCTTCCTAGTAGTTACGACTATTGTACGTTCTAATTTAAGAATTTGTCAATGAAAGCGCCTTTTTAGGTGCGCCCAAAACGTTTGATAGCAATGCTGTTCGTAGCATTGATTTGGATTCGGTAAGTCCCTTCACCTATTGCGCCTCTTACTGTTTTCTTACTTACTTCAAGCGGCAAATCAGTTGTAATATTACCGAAAGTTACCGATCCATATACCTTATAATGACCGTTCTCCGGCATGGAAAGCTTAATTTCGCCAACTGAGCTGTCCAGATCCCAATCGCCGCCCACGACCCCGCTGTTTAACTCAATGCTGCCGTTCAGCGTGTTTGCATTTACGGAAGCACCCGCTCCGTCTATCTTGATTCCCCCGTTCTTCGTTTCCGCTTGAATGTCATCCTTTATCCGCTTAATCTCTAAGCTGCCGTTCAGCGTATTGGCAAAAAGCTTGCCTTCAATGTCGGCAGCTGTGATCGAGCCACTCTTCGTTTCAAGATGACTTTCTCCAATGAGGGAAGATGCATCTATTCCGCCATTATTACCTTTGACGGAAACGGGGCCGCTAATATTGCTGACGGTTACGAGTCCGCTGTTGCTGCGAATGTCCAATCCGCCAGGTACACTTAAACCTTTTATTTCAACTGAACCATTACCCGCTTCCACCATCATCCTAAAGTTCAGCTCCTCCTCAACCCTTATCTCGGGCGTCGGATCAAGCTCCTCATTTTCTTGATCCGCAGTTTCGTCCGAGCCCTCTCCAGCGGACTGATTAGCTTGGTCAACAGCCAGATCCGTTGCAATTGGCCTTGCAGTTTCAACAGACGTCTCCGCTTCAAGCGGGACTTCCAAATCTGTTGGCGTTGGTGTATTGATCGGCGTCTCCTCAATCTCTATCCGGTCCGAAAGAGACAGAGGTACGGTAATTGTCATATTCATCCTGGGCTTTCTGCTGCCGTTAGCGCCATAATTCTGACCCTTTGCTTCGAGCAATACCTCCGTGCCCGGACTAACTTTAACCATCGATTGCTCGGCGACTGCATCAGCCTCTGCTTGCTCTGTTAAATCAACCCATACCGCCGTAAGCACCTCGATCTCCTGCACATCGCCAGAACGTACAGTGACTTGACCGTTCGGATTCTCGATATGTATAAGCGACACCCTGTCTTCAAGAGGAACTTTAATAATGGCCTTGTCGTAACGAAAGCCTTTCTCATCCCCATATTCGGCAGCACCGTTCAGATCCACATTGAATTGATCCAACCAACGGAAAGGGATATCTGCATATTGGGTAACCGCGTATGTGGTCAGCGTAATGACTAAAGCTATCATGCCGCCCGCTGCGTCAAGCCGCAATTTTTTTTCAGTACCTTTATATTTTAGGCTAAGTAAAATCACTTCGAGTCCTAACACTATAAAAATAACAGGCCACCATTGTCCAAGCACAGCAATATCGTTGCGGCCTTGGATTTGGTCCCAAATCAGCAGTGCTCCTACCGTCAGGACAAGTGCTGCTGCCGTAAAACGTCCTAACTTACACATAAACACCGATCCTTTCCTCGACCGCAGCAGCAAAAGGGATGCAACTATTAAAATAGGACCTACGCATAACTCAGCGAGCTCGTTCATCCAAGGCAGAAGCATCTCAGGCGGCTTCACCAGAATTAACATGACGATTCCTGACGTCATAAGTACAATGCCATGAATGAGACCGAATGCAATAGGTTCGTTGTGATCTGTCTCCAAGCTTTGGAGCGAATCAAAAACGCTAATGAAATAAAATACCGGAAGCATGATGCTTAGATAAACAATGAGCAGCAAATGCCTTCCGCCATCCGAATCAGCCAGGCGGATGATAGCCGTAAGATCAAGCAAAAACGCGGCTATAAGCATTAATCCTCGAGGATGCTGCCCCGTATACATATGTCCCGCGCCAGGAAGCGCAAAAGCGAATATGACGGTTAGCAATCTGCTTTTTGTTCTTTTTATTCCGAGCTTACCCAACGTACGCCCTCCAACTGCTTGATTTGATCGAGTAGCGCGAGCAGCGCTTCCGATTTAGGCAAAGTGACATACACCTGCAGCATGACCAGACCTATGTTCCCATCGTTTTCGCAGTCCTCAAGCTGTATTTTGCGGATTACGATTTTCTTATCTGCCAATAACCCGTTCATGCTGCGCAACGTTTGCGATACATCGCTTGCCCTTATCTTGAGCAGCTGCTCCTTCTTCGAGCTAATGTATCTCTTCTCCAGCTTATTAAAGGCCCACAAAGTGACGAGCACCATGAATGTAGTGATTCCGGATGCAAAATAGAAGCCCGCCCCGACAGCCAAACCAATAGCGGATACAACCCACAGCGAGGCTGCGGTCGTTAGTCCCGTTATCGATTTTCCAGTAAATAAAATAGTACCAGCTCCCAGGAAACCAATCCCGGTAATTACCGCCGCCGCCAGCCGAGCAGGGTCGACCCTCACGTTAGGCTCATCGACAAAAGCAGCGAAACCGTACATTGAGAGGAGCATAAGCAAGCAAGATCCCAGACAGACAAGAATATTGGTTCGAAAGCCCGCCGCGTGATTGGATTGCTCCCGTTCGAAGCCAACGAGACCGCCTAACAATAATGCGAGGAGCAGCCGGATCAAAATATGCAGTTCACTAATGTACCAAGGATTATGAAGCGAGTTCAACAGCATGAAATCCCGACCTTTCTCTACTGTTTATTGTACCATAATTGTATGCGTGAAACAGAACATACAGGCCATCCAGATGAGGACAGAAAAAAAAGAAAACGCGTTTCATCTAAATGATGAACCGCGTCTTTTCGCGCAGCTGCACTTATTTCAACCGTTCCAGCAGCAGCTTGTTAACGAGTGCAGGATTAGCTTTCCCTTTGGTTTCTTTCATAATTTGTCCGACAAGGAAACCGATCGCCTTCTCTTTCCCTGCTCTATAATCTTCAACGGATTGCGGATTCGCTTCTACGATTTGGTTCACGACGGCTTGAATCGCGCCTTCATCGCTAATTTGCACGAGCCCCTGCTCCTCAACGATTTGCTGAGGCAGCTTGCCTGTCTCGATCATCGCCTTGAAGACCGTTTTGGCGATTTTTCCGCTGATCGTGCCTTTCTCAAGCAAGCCGATCATTTCGCCAAGACCTTGTCCCGTTATTTTCACATCGGTAAGCTCTTGGCCATTCGCGTTCAAATAACCGAGCAAGTCGCCCATAATCCAGTTCGATACCGCTTTGGCATCCTTCGTATAGGAGAGGCTTTCCTCAAAGAAATCAGCAAGCTTCTTAGAAGAAGTAATGACCTCTGCATCGTAAGAAGGCAGGCTGTATTCTGTCGTGTAGCGCGCTTTGCGGGCGTCCGGCAGTTCGGGAATGGAAGCGTGAACGCTCGCCTTCCAATCCTCGCTTATATGCAGACGCACTAGATCCGGGTCCGGGAAGTAACGGTAATCGTGAGCCTCTTCTTTGCCGCGCATCGAGAACGACTTGCCTAACGCATCGTCAAATCGACGAGTCTCTTGCACGACCTCGCCGCCGCTATTCAGAATTTCGGCTTGGCGGAACTGCTCGTATTCCAGGCCGCGCTGAACGCCGCGGAAGGAGTTCATGTTTTTTAACTCCGCGCGAGTCCCGAACTCCCGCTGTCCGTATGGGCGAAGGCTGATGTTCGCATCGCAGCGCAAGCTTCCTTCCTCCATCTTCACGTCGGAGACGTCGCAATATTGCATGATCGCCTTCAGCTTCTCGAGATAAGCCTTGGCTTCCTCAGGCGTGCGGATATCCGGCTCGGATACGATCTCGATGAGCGGCGTGCCTACGCGGTTGAAATCGACGAGCGAGGCGTATCCCCCTTCTACATGCGTAAGCTTACCCGCATCCTCTTCGAGATGAAGACGGGTAATGCCGATACGTTTCGTCTCGCCGTTTACTTCGATATCGATCCAGCCGTTTTCGCCGATTGGCTGATCGTATTGCGAAATTTGGTACGCTTTTGGAGAATCGGGGTAAAAATAGTTTTTACGGTCAAACTTGCTGATATCTGCAATTTGACAATTAATGGCCATTGCCGCCTTCATCGCGTATTCAACGGCTTGACGGTTCAGCACCGGCAGAACGCCGGGATGTCCAAGGCATACTGGACAAGTATGGGTATTCGGAGGCGCGCCGAAAGCTGTTGAGCAGCTGCAGAAGATTTTACTCTTTGTATGCAGCTCTACGTGGACTTCCAGCCCGACCACCGTCTCGTATTTGTTCGGTTCAGACATTCGTATCGATCCCTTCGTAGACGTATATAACCGCTTATAGCCGCGGACGGAGTTTATGATGCCCGGTTTGCTGCTCGAACGCATGAGCGGCGCGCAGCACCGTCAATTCGTCGAAAGCTTTGCCGATGATTTGCAGTCCGATCGGCAAGCCGTCTGCGGTACCGCATGGAATGCTTATCGCGGGCACTCCAGCCAAACTAACCGGTATCGTGCAAATATCGTTTAAATACATCGTCAGCGGATCGCCAACCTGCTCTCCGATCTTGAAGGCCGGCGTCGGTGCGGTCGGCCCGATAATGAGGTCATATTGGCTAAATACTTGGTCGAAATCTTGCTTAATAAGCGTTCGAACCTTTTGGGCCTTCAAATAATAAGCATCGTAGTAGCCCGAGCTAAGCGCATAGGTTCCAAGCATAATCCGGCGTTTGACTTCGGGACCGAAGCCTTGGCTGCGGGATTTGCGATAAAGATCGATCAGGTTCGCCGGATCTTCCGCCCGAACGCCATATCGTACGCCGTCGAACCGCGCGAGGTTTGATGAGGCCTCCGACGATGCAAGCAAATAGTAGGTCGCAATCGCATATTCGGTATGTGGCAGCGACACCTCTTCCCATGCGGCGCCAAGCGATTCATAAACAGCCAATGCTTTTAACACAGCTTCCTTCACGCGCGGATCGATACCCGCTCCAAGGTATTCCTTTGGCACACCGATGCGTAAGCCCTTCACATCTCCGGTCAAAGCTGAAGTGTAATCCGGAATGTCCACATTCGCAGAGGTCGAGTCGCTTGCATCATAGCCGGCGATTGCTTGCAATACGTAAGCGGAGTCCTCCACATTTTTTGTTAAAGGACCGATTTGGTCCAATGAAGATGCGAAGGCGACCAGTCCAAAACGGGAAACAAGTCCATAGGTCGGCTTCAGGCCAACGATGCCGCAATAAGCAGCAGGCTGACGGATCGAACCGCCTGTATCGGAGCCCAGCGAGAAATACACTTGCCCGGCTGCGACGGATGCCGCCGAACCGCCGCTTGACCCGCCTGGTACATATTCCGTATTCCACGGGTTGCGAGCAGGATAGTAGCTTGAGTTTTCATTCGAACCGCCCATCGCGAATTCATCCATATTCAGCTTTCCGATCGTCACCGATTGCGCAGCTTTTAACTTTCGAACCGCGGTTGCGTCATAGATCGGATCGTAGTTGCTTAAGAACTGGCTCGCGCAGGTCGTCAGCAGTCCCTCTGTTACGATATTATCCTTGATACCGGCAGGCAAACCGAACAAGAGGCCGCGTTCGCCGCCTTCTTGCAATTGCTTGTCCAGCTCGGCAGCCTGCTGACGGGCGTTCTCTTCATTTAGTGTAATAAAAGCCTTAATAGAAGGCTCGGTTTCGGCAATTCTCGCATAAGATGCGCTAACCAGCTCAGAGACGGATAGCTCCTTGTTGTTAAGCTTGTTATGTACATCCTGCAGGCGCAAATCAAACAGTGCCAACAGTAGTTCCTCCCTTCAAAATCAACCCATTCTTATTATTCAAGCACCGCAGGTACTTTAAATTGTCCGTCCTCATCGTCAGGCGCATTTCGCAGCACCTTCTCGATCGGCAACGACTGGCGCTGCTCATCGGCACGCATAACATTTGTGATCGGCAGTACATGGCTCGTCGGCTCAACAGCTTCTGTATCCAAACCGTTTAGCTTCTCCGCATATTTCAATATTGCGTTTAGCTGCTCTGTAAACTGTTCTTTCTCCGAATCAGACAGCTCCAGCCGCGCCAAATTGGCAACATGCTCAACATCCTTGGACGTAATGCTCATCGTTGTATCTTCCTCTCTAAAGGTTCTATAGCTCATTTCCATAACGATTCTTCCTATTATATCTCACATTCAGGACGAACATCAATGTAAACGCCAAACGAGTTCCTATACGAAAAAAGACCGCTCCGAAGTCATTGAAGTGACTTACAGAACAGTCTGATACAGGTCGACTGGGTTATTAAATCCAAGCCTTCAAATTTACCTGACGAATAAAATCCGCTGGACTGAGCGTTTCCTTGACCGTACTGTCCGGCTCCGTCTCAGCATTATCTCCGTTCATAATTCGCTTGAACAATTCCTCGTTATGAGTGGCGAGCGCAAAATCAATAAGCGCTTCCCGCTCTACGCGGTCGACCTCGTCCTGAATAAGCACCTCTTCGAGCTCGACGTCTTCATCCGGAATAAGAAAATTACGATTGGCTGAAGGCACCCTCAGCACATAATCAAATACATTGTCCTGGTTTCGGTCGTAAGCTATTATAAAGCCATATTGCCCTATTGGAAGGTTTTGTTCGTATTGGTCAGCCACTATGACGACCTTTGTGCCTAATTTTAGCATCGTCCTCAACTCCTGTTTCTTCGCCGCTGATTCTATCACTACTATCCTACTAAAAAATAATAGCGGTGTCCAATCAGGAAAAACGTTGAGAGACTAGCGGTCCGATTAATCAATGGCGGAGCTTCGGCGCAACAGCCATGACGCCCCGGTTAAAGCAGCGGCCATAAGAGTAAACGTACAGGCGAGCGCCCATCCAAAAAGGCTCACATTTGCAATATCGGAAACCGCTGTCTGATAGGCAAAGCTGCTTAATGAACCTGGAAGCCAGCCCAACTTCTTAGGTAAAAGCCCTGCAAGCAAGGAAAGCGCCGCAGCGGTGCCGAGCGTCGAGAAGGCTGCGGCGGCCGAGCTCCTAAGAAGCGTACTGAAAAATAGGGTCAACGTCATCGCAAAGGATAGCCATAAGCCGAACACAAGGAGGCTGCCCAGCACCTTAGAAGCCTGCACATCGCCAAACAATAGACCGGTGTAATACCAAGACGCCAAATAACCGGCCGATAAAGATCCCCAAGCCAGCAGCAGCAGCGCCGTCCATTTGGATGCTGTAAAAGAGAATACAGCTATCGGCTTTACCAATATAAGCGAGGCTGCGCCACTGTTCCGTTCCCCCGATACCGAGCTCATCCCTACTAGTACAAGTACTAGCAGGCCCAGCGTCCCAAATTGCTGAAGCGTCTGTGCGAGCACCTCCGAGCCTAACGGCTGCGGTATTTCAATAACCGCTCCCTCCGTTATATTGCCTGCCTTTTCTAAGATCAGCGGCATATAATACATCGATGCCGGCTGCATCACACCCAGGAGCACGAACACAAGCGGAACCCAAAGCAGCTTAAGGCTGCGTACGAGCTCCAGCAGCTCCTTCTGCACCATGACGAGTAAACGGGTAAAGCTTGAGGTCATCATGGCGCTACCACCTTCATAAATAAATCCTCCAACGAGGTATGCCCGATTTCCAATCTGCTTACCTTGACCTTCTCTCTCGTCAGCACCTCGAGCAAATGCTGCCTTGCCGAGTCAACCTCCCTCACGGTAAAACGAACGGCGGCGCCCTGCTGTTCTATATTTTGAATGAAGCTGGCCTCCTGCGCTTCGTCTGACCATCTGCTGAGACGATCTTTATAATCGGTGAACCATTTAATTGAAACTTCATCCTGCTCGAGCTGAAGCTCAATAATCGGTTTGCGATGCTCGTTTCGAATTGCAGCTATATTTCCTTGAAGGGCAATCTGTCCCTTGCGGATAATGATGACGTCATCACACAGCTCCTCCGCATCGTGCAGCGCATGTGTGGAGAACAGCACCGTCGTTTCCTCCTTCAGCTCTTGAAGCAGACCGAGCACCTCTCTCCGGCCGATAGGATCCAGTGCGGATACCGGCTCATCCATGATAAGCAGCTTCGGACTATGCACCAGCGCTTGAGCGAGTCCCAGCCGCTGCTTCATCCCTCCCGAATACGAGCCGATACGGCGTTTAGCCGCGCCGGACAAGCCCACTCGTTCCAACAGCTCCTTCGCACGCTTCAAGGCAGTCCCAGCCGGCAATCCGCACAGCCTTCCCGCGTACACGGCGTATTCAAGGCCCGACATCCAATTATAAAACGACGGAGACTGCGGCAAGTATCCAATGTGCACTTTGCCCTTTCCGTAATCCCCTTTAACGAAGCCATGAAAGCGCATGGTTCCGGCCGTCTGACTAAGCAGTCCCGCAATCATCCGGATTGTTGTCGTTTTTCCTGCACCGTTAGGTCCTAGCAGCGCCACGCATCGACCCACATGTATGGAGAAATCAATTCCTCCCACCGCCTGCACCGCGCCAAATGTTTTCGTCAGTCCCTTTACCTCAAGCAGCGTTGTCATCTTTCATTCCTCCTACCGAAAATAAAGAAGGTTATAGGACCAATCAGGTTGACAAAAAGAATAATAAGCACCCACATCCATTTCGGGCCTCTAGTCTGCTCTGCCTTTATACACATCACTAAAGCTATGATCACAAGGACTAGCTGGATGGTAAGTATAGGAGCGATAATGGGCAAAATTTGCCCGAAGTCAAAATTATCGTACATAAGTAAATCCCCCTTATTATAAACAACACATCTTAACTCCTCTTTCTACCTCTTCTACCTCTGCCGAACCATCCGCTCCGAACAAAGATAAAATAAAAAACAAGCGGCATCGGAAAATGAACGAGACCCCAAATGCCCCAAAACCATGGGATGCTGTCCCGCTTGCGCGCATCAATAAATAACCAAGTCGACTGTGCGATCAGTACGGGGAAAAGAATCAGCCAGAACCAGACGGGTAAACGAGTTAGTTCTTCCATTTATGCCCCATCCTTCTGCCAAAGATCATACTGACATACCCTATTCCGCCTGCCGCAAAGACCGTCTGTACGACAGCAAACCACATTCGGCTGTTATCCAATAGCCACAGCATGGAGCTGAGAACGAAGATAGCTGTCAGCCAAAATAACGCTAGCTCCTTCCACAACATCCTTTTCACATCTTGCTTGTGTCGCTTTACACGCTGCTCGAGCTCATTCAGCCCGGGAATTGGCGGCGAATGAACGGCGTCAAAACGGTTGACAGCCGGCCCTACATGCTTCTCGAACCATAACTGGTCGACATCATCCGTTTTTTGCTTCCTCATGATTCGTTAGCTCCTTCCGCAGCTGCTTTATGCCGTTATGCAGCCTTGATTTTACTGTACCGATCGGGATATCCAGCATCGCGGATATTTCTTCCTGCGTGTAGCCATAGAAGTACTTGAGCAGCACTGGCATTCGTGTATCGCTGCTCAGCTCACCAAGCGCTTGAAGCGCCTCCGGCCAATCATTCATCCGCTGCAGCGTATCATAACGCACGGCGCGTAGCGATTGCTCCTCCTGAATCCAATGCTTCTCGCGTTCATTTCGCCTAACGCGGTCAACGACATGTCTCGATGCTATCGTGATGAGCCAAGTCGAAAACTTGGCTTTTCCCTGAAATGAAGCAATTTTCTCAATAGCCTTCAGCATCGTTTCCTGAGTGACGTCCTCCGCAAGGGATTTATTCATTGTTGCTTTAAGTACATATTGGTACAAGAAAGAATAATTTTGCTGCAGCAGCTCTGAAAGCGCCCGTGAATCTCCTCGTACCGCTTGCTTGATCAGCTTCGTCTCGTCATGCACGAGCGAGTATGCCTCCTTTGTTTGGGAACGTTATAGCTATGACGATTATGATGCTCATTTCGTTCATCGCAAAATAATTTTTTTCAACACAAAAACAACCGCAGAAGCCAGTGGGTCTGCAGTCGAATTTTAAATCATTTAATTATGATTTCGGTTGCGGCTATACCATTGCCAAATTGGCTCCACATCCGCATGATCCAAGCATGCAACCCGGTAGTCATACGGGCTGCCCATCGCATGCACGGAAAGCGTCAACAGTTTCTTGCGCTGCTGGCCGAGCGACCGGTTTACCCGCATCGTAACGATCTGCGGCCGGCGTATCAAGCAGGTCGTTCTGGAGATCAATCTTTTTCTCAGCGTCAGCTGGCCGTCTGCAAGCTTCACGCCTGCGGCTCTGTAACAGCAAATTCTCCACCAAAAGACCAGAAGAACAAGCGTCAGCGAGAACAAACCGAATGTTTTCAGCCATACGATAAGCGCGGCGCTTGCCGCCACGGTAAGCAGCAGTTCAATTCTAATGTAGTAAAGCAGCGCACGCTTCGGCGCTCCCGTCAGGTCGGCATTCGCTGGAAGCCGCAGCTGCGGCACGAAATTCGCGAGCACCTTGGACACATCCGCTCGCCTCACAAACGGATGCAGCATAAGCTGTTCTTTCTTATCCGATGAGATGATCTGAAGCTGGATCTCGGCATAACCGGTCGCTTGCCGGAGCAAACCCTCTTTGACGATAACCGCCTGCACATTTTTCGGATCGAATACAAAGGTTTTTTTCTCAAGAAGGCCGTAAGATACAGATATTTGCTTGCCGCCCCTCTTCACGGAAAATCCGCTGTACTTCAGCACATACAGGGCAATGGACAGAAACCACGCAAATCCGATTCCGAATAGAGCGATAGAAATCACGAATACGTAACCCGGCATCAGGCTTACTGAGTCCTCAACGACATTTTCGAAAAAATGATCCGGGAGCAGGGCTTCGATAAAATCGTCGGCAAACGAGTACAAGCCTGCCATAAAAGCCGCCACAAGACCATAGTTCATCGATGTCGCAGCCGCTTGAAGCAGCTGCCCCGGATTAAGATGAAAGGATGCGCCATTCTGTTCGGCTTTTGCTTCCGGAACCGCAGCGATTGGCTTCCCCTGAATCTTAATTGCCGGAACCCCCTCGACGGCGTTTATGTGCTCCGTTCCATTCTGCTTCTCTTCATCAGGCTGCAGCTTGGTGCTTGCCTGCTTTCTCAGCACAAACTGGATGTTGTTCGCTTCCGCTACAGAGAGTGCCGGCAATATTCCGTCCGCCTTCTTATTGCCGCCAGGCGTTTCAATCTTTACCTGCGCCACTCCAAGCAAGCGTTGGATGAGCGGCTGTTCCACGTTAACTGAATGAATTCTGCCGTAATAGATCGTTTTCTCGTCGCGAAACAGCAGCCCTCTGCGAATTATGATCCGATCCTCCTCCAGCCAAAAACCGAACCGTTTCCAGTCGAGAAAGCTGAACACCAGGATGACAGCCGCCAATGTAACGGCTCCCGCTATCCAATACCAATGAAGCTCAATCCATTCCGTTCCTCTAAGCAAAGCGATAACTATGAATGGAAGAAAGCCCTTAACCGTATTTAACAGCCCAAAAAGGATATAAACGGGATGAAGGGTGCGGCGCTCACTCATCGTGATCATCCACCTTAGCCAGTATACCTATTCTTCGCTTCAACAGCTGCGCCTCCGCCTGCTTGAGTCCGCTGATCCGGTGCGTGGTTGCCGCAGTTACAATCGATATGCCGGCCAGATCGTATTTCCGCATCAATGGCCCGCTTTCCAGCTCGACATGCTGGACACGAACCATGGGTACAAGCACGTTGCTCAGAAAAATAAGCCCCGACTGTATTTCCAGCTCATCGTCAAACAGCTCATATTGGAATCTTGTATACTTTAATTGCGGGATAATCCATGTGAACAATACGAAGGTAATAATAAAAATGGACAACGCAATCCACCCGGGGATGAGCGTCCAATCCCACATCACGGCAAAAACAAAATAAACGCTAATAAAAGCAAGAAACACGGCATGCGAAATGAGCCCGCTAATACGATAAACCTTGATGTAATCCCGATGAAGCCGTTTCGTTAGCTCTCGATTCATATTCTCAATCCTCTCAAATCGTCAGGGGAGCACGATAAGCCCCGTTTTCGTAAAGGTTAGCGCTCTGGCTCCATGTTCCGTAATCAAGTAGCTGTTCTCAATGCCTACCACACCCTGCCCGGGAAACGTGAATTTCGGCTCTACCGCAATGACCATCCCTTCCTCAAGCGGCATATTAAAGCCTTTGGCCAGCACTGGCCATTCATCGATTTCGAGTCCAATACCATGTCCAAGAAATTTTGCCTGGTCCGCGCCATAGCCCATAAAGTGGTCGGAAAGCTGAGCCGCTGCGCATTGCTGGAGCGCATCCTCATAGATCTTCGTGCAAATGGCGCCCGGGATCATTTGACTCTCCGCAGCAACGATTATCGATTCCGATACCTCATAAGCTCGCATCAGCGCTTCGGGAAGCTCGCCTATAACAGCAGTCCGCGTCTGGTCAATCACATAACCGTCGATGCAGCAGCCGATATCAATTAATATCGGTACGTCCCTGTGGATCGTTGAGCGGCTGACGCTTTGCGGCGATGCCGCGCCAAGTCCCAGCCCGCCGGCAGGACCATCAAAATAAGTCGGAACGGCCGCAGCTGCTCCCGAAATAACCATGCCCGTCGTTATTTCCTGATTATAGCCGCGCAGCCGCATCATGCCGATATGCCCGCGGACACGCAGCTCATATTCAACGCGTGCCATCCAAGCCAGCTCGCTAATGCCTTCCTTCAGCTCATTCAGCGACTCCTCCAGCGCTTCGGCTACAACCCTCGCGGCGGATTCGATTCTGCCGATCTCCCAAGCCGCTTTAATCATCCGGAGTTTACGAATGTGAGCCGATCCGTCAACAAGCTCGCATAGGCGTGCCGAGCTCAGCAGCTCCGACAGCTTCAAATATATTTGGGCCGGAAGCACATCAAGATCGGCCGCAATTCGCAGCTTCGCCCCTTCGCGTCCCAGCGACGGATAATCGGTTCGCAGCGTTTGCCCAAATTGACGAAAAGCACCAAGTTCCGCTACCTGAACCGGCGTCTCCAGCTTCGCACGTTGAATGCTTCTCCGAACGTAAAAGGTAGCCTCGCCGATGCATGGAATGAACAAAAATCCATTTTGCATAGACCCGCTAAAATAATAGATATCAATATTTTGAGTAAGGATAAACGCATCCATACTTTCCGACTGCATCACTTTCTGCAATCGTTCAATTCGCTGCCGAACAAGCTCGGTTGGAATATCCGGTTTAATATCCATGACTCCGCAGATCAACTCCTATACTAGTTCCCTCCCCTTTATTACACCAATTTTCCAATTTTACGTCAACCCGTTACGAGCTCTGCCGCCCCCTTAATATGCCATTCGATTTCATCCAGCACCTCAAAGGCACGCGGATATACTATATTCGCAATTATAATTACGCCGGGCCGCTGCAGAGTGACCTCATATTGATATGCATCGCTGCGGTAGGTATAAGGAAAACCGCGGTCTGCGTTTATTACCTCGAACACGACTATCTCTACCGGGTCCTTAAAGAAAGATCCCGGCAGAGGCAAGCCGTTCGCATCAAGCCTTAAATTAACCTGCAAATAACGGGCGGCCGTTTCCGCCGCCGCTTCAGGAGCAATTTGCAGCACGCCGTTCCCAAGTGCGACAGGGTCTAGCTGCTGCGCCGCTGCATGCGCCGCCCGGTTAATCGCGTACTTGCCTTGAAACAACGTTTGCATGGCCAGCTCCTCCTCCACCTGCAGCAGATGGATGGAGATCCACACCGTCATCATAACAACGATCAGCAGCAGCTTGTTCATCGTTTCTACCGCCTTCCGCGCTTACGGTACATACTCGCTCATTTTCATTCCGAACGCACGCAGCCTCTCATCCTGGGCAGGCGGCGTCAAACCGATTAAACGGTCGATTTCAAACAAATTCTCATACGGATAACTCATCGTTAACGAAATGCCGGCTCCCCGAAGCACCGGCGCGCCGGGATTCGTTGCGGCAACGCCGTTTGTCGTCGATAGCTCGTATAAAATTTCATCTGGCTGCATGCCAAAACGCGCTATTCGTTCCCTGGATTGCTGCAGCATGGCTTCGCTAATATAGCCGTAGCTGCCGCTCGCACCGATCTCAAGCAAATAATTAACCTCCTGCTGCAGCACGGCTTGCCTAACAATAAGGACATGCTTGTATATAGGGGAAAACATCAGCCAGCAAAGCATGGCAGCAAAAAGTACAAAAATTAATATTTGCTTCATGGGCTCATGCCCCTAATGTGAGTGCTGACCGAACCGCCCGCCCCATGAATTTGCTGCTTCATCCCGCTGTCGCCTTCCGCGATCGATTGATATAAAACCATGACCGTTATAAGCAGCAGCATCGCTGCAAGTATTCCACGCATCGCACAGAGCCCCCATCTTCCTTTCCATTTGTTCGAAGGAAACTACGGAAGCAGTTGATTAATTCTCGTATTTGCCGAGGTTCCTTGCGATTGGATTTGGCTTCTCGTTCCTGTCGTATCTTGAGCAATGATGGTGTTGAACAAAACGATTACGACAACGAGCATCATATAAGTATAAATCTGTAACGCTGATCCTCTGAGGTTCCGTATGTCACTTAAAACCTTGATATTAAAGGGATTTCTCGCGATCAAGTTGTAACATAATGGTCAAGCGTGGTTTAACTAAGTCGACAGTATGTGGACAAAATGTGAGCAGAAAAGTGTGTAAACTGCGGGGGGACTTGCATCTTTTACCGATATGCCGCATATAGCTATTAGCATGAAGCGCGCTATTAGCTAACCGTAAAAGTATGACCGCCTGCCGAGTCCTCGGTGGGCTTTTTATTTGCCAAAATGGTCATACCGCTATGACCGGCGGCATAGGATTGAGATATCAGCACTAAAAGGAGGCTATAGAGAATGGGTAACAAAATAGTTAAATCCGTTTCGCTGAACATCAGCAATGCGGATGACGCAGCCATATTAAAAGCCATTAAGCGACGAAATTTTAGCGGGTACGTTAAGAGGCTGATACTGGCAGACATTAAAGCCAGGGAAGCCGAAACAGCCGTAAAAAACAACTTTGAACCATCAGAGGAACAAACACCCGCCCTCGAACCAGAAAAGTCGCTAAGTGCAGCGGAAAGACTCGAAGCGTTGAAACGCCAAAAAGGCGAGTCGAAACCCGCCCAAGCAAAACCATGGGTTAACCAACCAAAGAGTTGATACCCAGCCCTATGCCATAACCAATAATAAGCGCACCAATAAAAAACATAGCGGACGCCTCCCTTTGAATGAGTATAGGTTTAGTCTGTCCCGTAAATCAAAAATTAAACTTATGGAGGGGTAAAAATGCGGGTTAATCTTTACGCAGATGGCGCTATTCGCAAAAGCTATACATTAGGTGAGGCAATCGTAACGAATGCCGGTAGTGAAAAACAAGTGGAGGCGCTTAAAGGTTTACGTCAAGTGGGCAAGGTTATTATCATGGCCGGAGGTACCCTAGGGTTGTTATTGCCGAAAATGGTATTTGCTGCGGGCATTGACGGCACGTTCGGCAATGTTCATAGCGCGATCATGAACGCATTCGATGCAGGAATTGTTCTGGTTATTATCTTCGCAGGTGCGAGTTGGGCACTTGGTCACCGTACCAAGGCCATTGAGATACTGATCGGCGTATGCTGCGGCTACATCTTGGCTCGTCACGCAATCGATATTCGCGACTTCCTAAAAGGGATTTAAGGGGTGACACCATGACGATCATAATGGCGATTCTTTTCACGCTTGTCAAGGTTTGGCATGAGAGGTTGATCTTTAAAAATTACCCGATACTACGGGGTAAAAAATGAGGAGGCCTAGATCATGCCTATGAAATTTGTACTCTCCTCCCCTTTTGGCGAGTTGTCAGAGGTAAGGGATTTTCGACCACATACCGGTATCGATATCCCGCTAGAAGTCGGCACGAAACTAAGATCATTCGTTGACGGTACTGTTGAGCGAGTCATAAGTGTACGGGATGGACTAGGCAAGCACGTAATTATCCGCGGTGAGGATGGCAACGCCTATATTTATGGCCATTTGGAAAAAATCACAGTTCATAAAGGTGATACGGTACGGGCAGGTATGGATATAATCGGATTGAGCGGGAATACCGGCCACAGCACCGGCCCTCATTTACACTTTGCAATCCAAACTATTGATGGAAAATACGTGGATCCAGCGCCAGTCATTAAAGCACTTGAGTCCGTAACAGGTGCCGATCCAATGAACATGTTTATTGGAAGCCAGCCGGTACCAGGCGGTTTAATGGATTGGTTAAACAAACTATCCGACGGGGTCGTAGGCAAAGAACGTGAAGTCGTGCAAACCGTTTCAAATCCGGTATGGGCATGGATTAAAGCGCAAATGATTGACTTAGGCCATTGGTTCGTCGCAAACTTGCCGGACATTATGGGTTACGGTGCGATATTAGCAGCTGTCTGCATCATATTGGGCAGCATGGCCGGCAAAGGCGGCATACTAAAACCGCTAGCGATTTATGCAGGATTGCTTATCCTGGCACTTTGTATCTTAGGAGGCTAGCGGCATGGAGAAGGATGACTTGCTTCGTAAGGCGCAAAAGGCGTTTGCTTTAGCTGGAGATAACCCCACAACGCCAGAACAACAGACCGCGTATGCAATGGGGCGCGCGCTACTGTCTAGGGTAGCCAGAGAGGAACGTGAACGTACTGACGGGAGTGTTTATTTGCCCGCACCTCTCAAAGCTGAGAAACGGGCGTTCTGGGCTTTTGGTGACAAGATCAAAACAGTTCCTTGGAAAGAGTTTTTCAAGGTTGAGCAGAACGAAATGGTCGTGTACCGAATCATCCCTCATTCGAGCATTACAAACAATAACAAACGGTTGTGGCGTGCGATTTATCAGATGTACGCCATGTATGAGGGTGCCGGTTCTCGCCTGGAACGCGACGGCTTCAAATTCCGCTTTCGTGAGAAGGATGCTTTCTGGTTCGATGTGATTTTTAAACAGGAAAATGGCCAGCGTAAAGTCGAGTTCTACGTCTCGACGAGTGAGTACCAGGCGACCAAACTTAAGCGCAAACTTGAGAACAAGATGGCGGCGACGATCCAAGAGACCAGCATCGAGGCGCTGCAAGTACCGCAGGAGAACACGATCGTGCAGGAGCTGCGCTACCTCAAACACGACATATTCTCCCTAAACACGAATACGCAAGAGCAGAAAACGCCCATCGCCGCCATACTTAACACGATCGATGAATTCCAATTCGATGGCGACTTTGCCCGGTTGAGTCTTTGCGCCGAGGCTGAAAACCGTCAAAAATGGGTTAAAGCCTCAGCTTGGGCATATGAGAAAATGCAAAAAGGGAGAGTGCCGCAGCGGGCGAACATTGACGGAGCCAAGATATTCGGAGCCGGTAGAACAGTTATTGCTGGAATCGTCAATGAGATTAACGACTTGCTTGTTGATACCTTCCAAGCATTCACTAACTCTTTTTTCAAAAGCGATAAGCAATACACCAAGGATAAGGTTATTAAAAAGTCGTTTGTACTTGAGGATGAGATTAACGCCAGGCGCTTAAGTGGATCCAGCCTGGAGAAAGTCAATCAGCCAGTGTTTCGAACACATATCCGAGTAGCTGCCCATTCGCAAGATAAATTAACACGTGAAACGATTGCAGAAACGCTTGGGCTTGCGTTCACGGAGATAGCAGAGAACAACGAATTACAAGCGTTTAAGGTCCGGATCGGTTCCCGCCGTTATGAAATAGTCCAAGAGTTGAACACGTTGCGTTTGACAATCCGCAGCCGCGCCGATGCTAACGTTAATTTGATCTCGACGGATGAGCTCGCAAAACTAGCATTACAAATGCCTACAGCTGAATTACAGCGACGGTACGATGCCGAGTTAAATGTAAAACGGAATATCGAGACTGATATACCAGCAGCTTTACGCAAAGAAGGCGGACTTTATTTAGGTGAATCAGAGGTTAAAGATAAAAAGACGGCGATCTACTTCCCTCTTACCAATCCTGATGAATTGTACAGAGGGTATGTGTTTATCGGCGGACAAGGGGCTGGGAAAGACACCGCTATTAAAAACTGGATCATTGATGGGTGCCTCAACCACGGCATATCTGCAATTATACCGGAGGTTATCGTCGAGGAAGGTGAGCGCGGAATGGCTGACGGTATTCGCGATTCCCTCCCTCCTGACAAAATTATAGATATCGATTTAAGCGATGGTGAGTATGTCGTTCCTATGGATCTAACCGAGGTCATAAGTAAACTAGGACGTGATGGCGCAAGCCGTTTTGCTGACGAGGTTTTAGACTTCTTTGGAGACATGGAGGGTTTGAAGCGATCTAAGAAGATACTGAGAACAGCAGCCAAAGCTTCCGGCGGGTCCCTTTATAACATTCAGCGAATTATTGAAGAAGAGGAATTTAGAGCTGACACCATTGAGAGATTGCAAAGTGAAGGTAATGAGCGATTGGCTGACGCATTGATCAGTTGGGGAACCAATGACGATCTAGGAAGCAAAGCCGATCCAATCCTGGACCGTTTGGGTGATTTCTTCGATAACGACAAATTATATGAGATATTCGCGCAGCCCCCAAAACCGGAAGTCGATTTCGCAGGCTGGATGGAGCAGGGGAAAGTTATTATTATTCGCATACCGGTTAGGAAGCTAGGCCAAGTCGCTGCTCGTACATTAGTGCATTGGATCACATTAAAAGCCTACATGACCAGAGCGCTCATGACCCAGAAGGAGCAGGCAAACGGATGTTTTATGGTGTTCAACGAGCCGGAGCAATACGCATCGGACGGATTAACGCGGCTTATGGGTCGGATCGGAACAGAGGGGCGCAAGGAGCGTTTCGGCAGTCTCTACGCCTTCCACCACTGGAACAAGTTGCCGCAGAGCTTGCAAGAGAATTTACAGGGCGGCGGGGTGCAGCAATTCCTTTTCATGAACGACCACATTAAGACGTTTGAGCTATCGAAGCACCGCCTTGAGCCGACCATCACGGTCGATGAAGCAGGACGACTACCGGCACATCACGCTATTATTTCTGTGCGAGCTGGTGGAGAAATGCAAAACGCCTTTGTCTGTCACATGCGCCCTCCTCTTAAGCCGCAGTATGACAATTCATTTTTGACTAAGCGGCACGCCAGAATGTTTGGTCGGCACTGGCAGGAGCTGCAACAAGCACTGTGAATCTAATTCAGACAAAACCCTTTCCAAGATATGGGCGACTATAGTAGAATGGTCTCATTCTATTAAATTGGAAGGGGTTAGGAAATGAGAAGGAAACTGTTTTTATCTCTCGTGATCGCCCTGCTCATGTTCGCCGCTGCCGGTATCGGAGCGTACGCCGCAACGAAATTTACGATCATCGTTAATGGTAAAGTTGCGAACGTTGATGCAAAAGTAATTAACGGAACCACATACCTACCGCTGCGTGCAACGGGCGAGCTTCTCGGAGCTAAAGTTGAGTGGGAAGGCAGCACAAAGACAATCCGGATTACAAGTGGATCTACGACGGCAGAAACGGCAAAAACTGTTACGCTGCACTTTCCCGCTGACCGCTACCCGGAAACAGCAGCTCACATCGCTTCGGCTATCGCTAAAGGTGAATCTGCGGTATGCACGATTGATAGAGCTGGCGCGGACGAAAACCGCGATGAATCCCTAAAAGGGATACCGACTAAGGATGGCTATGATCGCGATGAGTGGCCAATGGCAATATGCGCGGAAGGTGGAGCAGGAGCTAGTGTTGCTTATGTAACGCCTACCGATAATCGTGGCGCAGGTTCATGGGTAGGCAATCAGCTTGAAGGGTATACAGACGGTACGCGAGTATTGTTTGTCATCAATGGCGGCGGAAATACAACTGTAGAAACCGCAAAACCTGATCTTACGGTCGTTTATAACTCATGCGCAGAGGCTAAAGCGGCCGGTAAAGCACCGATTCGCATAGGGGATCCTGGATATAGTACAAAGCTAGATCGCGATGGGGATGGAGTAGCGTGTGAGTCATAAATACAAAGAAGCCCACCGACCAAATAGGCCAGTGGGCTTCTGCTTTATTGTTCTTTCTGTCCGCTTACTTTACGGAGCTCGTTCGCTAAACGGTTAAACTCATTGCGACTCGCCGGTTCTGCAGATATGGCGTAGCCAGCTTTAAGGAATTCAATGATTTTGTCTGCATCCTCTTTCGTCATTTCGTGTTCAACCTCCTTCGGCTTCAACTTTGCAGCAACCGTGTTCTTGAACACCGCCCAGCCAGCCCATGAGCCGTTATCGTACATCAATCGCGGGCATATTTTGCGGGACCAATCATAGTGACGGCGCAAGCGATCTACGCCCCAGCCTCGCTCCTTAAGCATGCTGGCCACTAGCTCCGCTGTATTGTCGAGCGTCCTGGCATAATTACCACTCTCGCATATCTCGATGCCGATCGACGTTCTGTTCCCGCTGTCAGCAGCTCCACCATCACCAGCATGCCATGTGGATTCGTTCAAAGGTATGCACTCGATAGCCTCATGCTCATCTATGACGATGTGGTATGATGCTGTACGGTTGTTTGATGGGTTGGTTAGATAAGCACGTTCATTGCGAGCGGTGCTTTTCATGTTGCCGGTGTTATGGATCGTGATGGATGTCGGAGCCATCTTATACTCAGGCCGTCTATGCAACGGCGTGTTCCCCGGGATGTGGTCAACGATGTATTTAACCACTTTTACCCTCTCCCTTTTCATTCAGCTGCTGCAGCACGTCTTTCATTTTCTGAGGCAACGGTACATTCAGCGTCCCAAGATTCTCTATGACAGACAGTCCTTCGCGGCCTACGTAAAAGTAAATCGCAAGCGTTCGGAAAATAGGTGCGTCCGGGTGCATCCATCCATCGATGGCGTAAGCCAGATAGATGACAAACAGGACAACGATCTTTCGAATACCGCCCCAGTACATTACATCGCTATTTACTGTTTTTGTCTTGATCGCCCCGAGAACGCCTGTGATGTAATCGCCGGCCATAAGAATAATGAGTATAATCATGCCTTTATCCCACCCGCCGAGGGCAGTACCAGCAGCCCCGATTATCGCAACGATAACTCCGATCGCGGACTCCCTTTCATTGGAGCCTACCGCTGCTGCGGAAATGTTTGATAGGTATTCTCTGATTTGTTGCATTGTCATACCTCCAATGATAATTTTATAAAAATAAAAAAGCCCCGATCGACTCGGGATTGGACTAGGCAATTTAAATGACCTTACCGACAACAACCCAAGTATTCCCGCCACGGACCAGCATGACGCGGTCACCCGTGACTGGAGTATAGGATGCGACATAGGGATAACGCCGATCAGTTGCAGCATCCTCCACATCAAACCGCACTTTCGGACGACCGGTAGCATCGGTTACTGTGCCGAATCGGGTAAACGTGGATTGCGCATCCAGAGAAGAAAGATGATGTTTCACTTCTTTTTTTGCCAGATCTCGAATTGAGCTGAACAGCCTTTCTATCAAATCTACCCCTCCTCTTAAACCGTGACGATGCGCCGAATCGTGTGGCGCATCTGGCCTCCAGCTTTTAAAGCCATGCTCCACCCGATCTCCTCATACTTGGCGTCTATACCCAAAGCACTGAAGCGAAGCGAAAACACGTCATTATACGAGTGCTGCGGCATGATCGCCGTTTGGAGCGTTACCGTTTGGTAAACCTGCGACGCCTTAATTGCGGCTGTCTGCGCCAGGCTGTCAAGTGTAGCTTGGTCAGCTGCGTCCACTTGGAGATAATCAACGATCGTGCGGCCGCGGCTGATCGATGACGTCATCGATGACGGATTGCTGTTGGTATACACCGATTTCAGCACCGGCCTATCCGGTTGACTGACTACGAGCACAAATTTATTCGGTACGTTGAAAAGATCCAACGTTTCTTCAACTTCCGGAAATATGACGCTCTCTGCGTCATCGGCATAAACATACTCCGATGCTCTCTGATCTGGCGTGACGTACGGGCGAGCTACCGCGACACCATCCTCGTCGAAATAGAGCGCGTCATAGTTCAGTGCCGCCAGCAGCTCGTTTATGATCTCAAGCTTAGGCGTACCTCCTGGCCACTCCCGATCCACAGGGAGCGTGCGGCTGCTGGGCGTCAAATTCTGCGCTGCGATGCTGGCGCCATCGAGTAGCGTCTTGACTGCCGTAACGTAATTGATCCCGGCCGCTACGAAGTATTGACTGGTTACTTTATCCTCGCGGAGTATCTGCGCCTGATCGTATGCTTCTATATCTCTGATCACAGCACCGCTGTCCTGTGATCGCCTAACGGGCGTTGACAGCATGAACACCCCGAGCGGCCATTCGATCCATCCGCCTGCCTCGGGAGACTCCTGAATCGTTTGATAGAGGAACGGTTGAGACGCTTGTAGAAATGCATAGTGCCTGGCGAGTATACGACCTGGCGGGATCCACAACCTCACATACGGTTTGATGCGGTCACTCAGGAAGTTAATGGCACCATCATCTCGCAATGAAAAACGCGCTGTCCGTTTAATATCGGCAAGCGCGTTATTGGAGACTGTACCGGAGAGAACATTGGTTAACCCAGACTTAAATTTGCTCTGCGAGTCCAGCAAATCGTATCTAAAGGCGATCGATCTATTGGGTGCATGCAATGCCGCTTTTACCTGTTCATGCGAAAACCCATTTCTGGCTAGTGATTGCACCGGCTCGCCTCCTTACACCGCAGCATTTCCTTTAATCGTCACGTTTCCGCCGGCTACAGCGGATATTCGTGCTCGAATGGTTTTGGCTCCGATGATATCAAACTGCCACACTTCATTTGTTCCTGTTGATTGGTTATCGGCGATGTTATCAGATCGCCTAAAACCTCGAATCGGCGTATAATTCCCGTCAGCATCTCCTTCTTCGAAAGCGATGGTACGGCTAGTACTCGTGCCTGAAATCTTTATAACCAGTGTTCGGAATGTATCAACGGTGAACGGAGTACCGTTACCAGTTGCGATTGCGGCGTTTTGAAGCACAACCTCCACTAACCGACTTCCCCAATGCGTCTGTCTTGGCGCACCGTCTCCGCCTTGAAGCACCTCATAAGCGTCTGTTACCGGGTTGTATAGCTGAGGCACTTGTATGTTTCCTACGTCCTTAACCATAGCCTTTGTATTATAGGGCATGTTTTCTCACCTCACACCGTTTCTGAGTAACTTGTTTCGATTACTTCAATAGTGGTCGCGTACCCAAAGTCCTCATCTTTAAATGGCAGTGTGATAATCACTCCAAAGAGCTTTCGGCCTCTTCCGTCTCGGTAGCACAATGTCCCTTTTCGGCGCACCAGTGAATTCAACTTCTCAACGTCTATGCTGTTTCGGAGCATCTGGATCTGAGCTGTAACGCTGCCTTCTTCTTGCTCCCCAAACTCGGCCACCGCCCCGGAACGTCCGGCGAACTTCATCATGCTGGCCTCGGCCTGCCAATTAGAGCTGCGGCCAGTCCCGTCCATCTTAAAGTTATTGAATGTTCCACCTGGATCCGCAACATCATGCAGCCAAACACCAGAGAGCGTGATGCTTGCATTGGCCGCTGCGCTATCCGCTGTAGTTCCGTTGCTTCCGATCGCTGTCGCCTTGTATTCGTAGGCTTGACCCGAAGCCGCTGCGTAATCGTTAAATGATCCGTTAACGGCAATCCCGGCAACGATGCGCTGCCATGTCGTTTCCCCAAGTTTCCGACGGTACAGGTCATTGCTATTTACAGTCGGCTGGCTACCGCTCGGTACGGGATTCGTTACGGCAAGGCCGATATACCCATTTTGAGCGGTAACAGCGATAGTCGGCGTGGCAGGCGGCGTGAAACTCGTCGTAAACGTTCGTACAACCTCCGTGCTGGCGACATCCTTCGCATCCCACACAGTCACCTTGACCTTATAACTCGTACTATTTACGAGCGTATAACCAATCGTCCGACTCCGGGCGTTTACGTCCGCTACTTTCCCGCTGTCCCACAGAACGGCATCGGCATTGCTGGTAAGTTTTACTTGGTAAGCAGATTGACCTTCACTTTCCGGATCGGAAAAGGACCACTGTGTGGTCAAGCTTGAGCTCGATACCGTTGCGCCATCCGTTGCCGGAGTCGTAATGCTTGCGGTAGGCTTTGCGCTCGTCCAAAATGAAGCAAGCGAGCTGTATGGACCTACCAAATCCCCTTGGTCCCACGTCCGCACTTGCCATTGGTATTGTACGTTGTTCGTGAGTGCATTGGCGGCTACTGTGTGGCTGCTCGTCGTGCTGGCGACCTTACCCGTATCGATGACCGTTACGCCGTCGGATACTCGTTTAATCAGCAACTGGTACGCGGATTGCGTGTTGCCTGCGTCCGGATCGCTAAAGGTCCATGTAAATGCCGCCGAAGACGTTGCGTCGAAGTTAGTACGTGTGCCTAGTGTCGGAGCGTTCGGCGCTTGGTTGAATGAGAGTTTCTCGAATTTGACCTGTGATGCGTCCATGTAAATGACACCCATCATTACGTTCGCTTCTTCCGACATTGCTGATGGATTCGTACCGCTCCCAGCAAAGGATGTTACGCTACCGAAGGTTACTGTACCATTCGAGCACTTTTGGTACGAAATTGATGTGGCGTCTTGATAGAATGCGAACACATCTCCAGCGGTACTTTCGCCTACAGTAGGTTTTTGACGGTCAACCGTGTTTCCGGTCGTAGCTTTCACAGCGGCAGACCATGTAGCTCCTCCGTCATCGGAATAAGATACACGTAAATTACGCTTGGTAGTATCAGTGGCATCAAGCCCATCCCAAACAGCCCATATACGTCCGACGTTGCTCCCGTATTTCTTTAGGATTGCAATCACATTATTTTGGTTGTGCGATACCGCTGCGGACTGGTAAACAATCGCATCTCCCCAACTTGCATCCTTATATGAAGCGTTCATCCAAGCGGAACTCGTAGTCGTAAATGCCGTAGTAAATGCCAGAATGTAACACAGCCCGTTAATAAAACCGCCTGATCCTTTTACTTCTGTGACAATAATCGGATGCCCATTTCGGAATATTATGCTTGGATTCTGAACGTATTCAAGCGAGTTATTTGCTTTTGTAATCTGCGTGGGGACCGCCCAAGTTGCCCCGATATCGGTACTTTTGCTATACCTGATATTGAAAGAATTGGGATACGTGCCGTTTTTACACGCCCACACTGCATGGATCGCGCCTGTTCCGTCGATGATTAATGAGATCGAATCATAGCCAGTAATCGTATCTAGAACAACGGCACTCGATAACCGGTCTGTATTCGGCACCGTAGTCGCATCGAATTTAATAAATTTAACGTCATAATTGGTGGCTGGAGTTCCAAAGCAGAGTAGATAAACCGTAGTACCAGAACTTGCAATTGCTATGTTTCTTCCCGATCCAGTACCGGGAATACCAGTTGCATGCGTAAACTCCGCCCAGGTCACTCCTTCATCAGTTGACCTATAGAACCTTGCGGCGCTGCCCGTCCCTCCATACGCAACAGCCACCAGCCACCCATTACTCAATCGAACGATCTTCCGTCCACCGTTACCGCTCGTATCGTACGCCGCATTGATGACGACTGTCGGATCGAGCATTATCGGATACGTTGCCGTCCGCAGGAATGAGTACGGGAACCAAATGAAGAGCTGCTGTCCACTAGCCGTGTTTTTAACTTCATAGCGGCCTTTGATTTCTTTGCCGTTCAGGTCTTTTGCGATCGGCTCCGGGAAATTAAATCGGTCAGAGGCGATCTCTTTATGGCTACCCAGCGGCAACGGAATGCCTGTAATAAGTCCGCTTACCCCGAATTCTATGCCTGCGCCTAGATAAGCGGCAGGAGTGCGTGGAGGCTCGTGTAGAACCGTCCAGTGTTTGACGCCCCCAGCTTGCGCTATGAATATGTCGTCTGCATTTGGAAACGTCCGGGCATACCGTGCTTCTTTCCCTCTCGTGGAAAGAGAGGACGGCGACGAACCTACCAGATAGTCCATCTGCCCGGTAGCATCTCTGTAGGCTAATTCCGTCGGTCTCCAGTTGAACGCGGTGCCATCCGGATGTTTAATAGTAAGTGGGCTTGAGGCAAGCGTTGGAGCGATTAAAGTATACGCCTGTGCTTTTGCTTCCGCTCCGGTTGCAACGGCTGATAATGCTGGAGGATCGGCAAGGCCTACCTGTACTATGGTGTTAGCCAACCTTACCGCCTCCCTTCCGAATCGCCTTACGTACCGCCTTGCCTTTCGCATCTATATCTATGAGTAAAGTATCGCCATTTTCGAGTTTGATTTCGTGTTGACCGATTGGGGCGGGCTTGCCGTCGATATACAGCACTCCGTTAACAATGGCTTTGCTGCCATTTCCGTCCACAAAAAAGAGGTCACCCGTTGGTGGGGCGACCTCTCCTATCTCCATATTGGCTTTATCGTGCTTAATCCAGCGCATTACTTGTCCCCCCTCGACAGCATACGCAGATCCTGGTACTGCGCTTCACTCACAGCATTAGCAATTTCCTTTTTGTCCAGGTAGATGTGGGTCTGAATGTACTTTGGCGTGCCAAGGATATCTTTCGTCTCACCATGTGGTATGACTTGGCTGCCCCTCGGGAGGTTAACCAGCTCTGCACCTCTCTCGCCTACGATCGCGAGACCGCCTTTGAAGTTATCGGTACCTTTGGCCAGCATCGGGATGGTTGCTATGTTAATGCCAAAGCTCTTACCGCCCATGCCCGGAACCCAGTCCGGGATATCGATATCAATCTTATTTAGGCCGCGAATCATACTGTTAACTTGATTAATAACTGTGTTGATGACCCCTTTAACGATGCCCTCGATACTTCTCCAAATCCCTTCGAAGATATCAACAGCGCCCTGCCATACTTTCTTCCAGTCTCCGGTGAATATCCCATTCAGAATCTTAATGACGCCGGTAACGACTTTTGTAAGTCCTGAAATCACATCAATAATTGTACCGACGGTGACCTCAACAACGCCTTGGATATGTGGCATGACGTAATCAAATGTGGTTTCGATAAAACCCATTACAGTACGTACTGATTCCTCAATGTCCGCACCGTTCTCTTCCCAAAATGCCTTAATTTCGCCAAGCGTCTCTTCGAAGAAAGGGACCGCCCAATCTAGTATCGGCCCGATGATTTCATCCTTCAGCCATGTGAAAGTATCCCCGAAACCGCTAAGTACTCCGCCTGCTCTGGTGAAAGCTTTATCGATGAAGTCCTGAATCTCCGGCATGTGGTCGATGATCCAATCAGCAAATGTTTCGAGAATCGGAAGGATTTTTTCACCGAGAGGGAGTAAGATGCCTGTCTCAAGATTTCGTCCGATCCCCTGCAGCGCTTCGCCGAAGGTATCGTATTTAACCTCATTTATTTTCGCCAACGTGTCGCCTGCCATGTTGGTTTGGCTCTCGACGTTAGCCAGCGAAGTGATCGCGGTGGCTTCTAAATCCTCAAACTGAGTACCGAATAGCGCCACGCCAATTGCATTCTTCTGCAGTGGATCCTCAACCGTACTCAGTGCTGACATGACCTGCTGAAAAGCCGTCTGCGCTGACGCTCCCCCTGCGGCGAATTGCGCTGACATCTCCTGGCCATTCAGCCCGAGTGCATCGAACGCTTCAAGAGATCCCTCGGATAGATCTTTGGATCGAATGGTAAATTCCTTAATGGCGTCGCCTATTTTATCAACCTGGAACGCCCCGTCGTTCGCACCCTGGATCAAGATGTCAGTAAACTGCTCCGCACTGAAACCCATCGCCTCGAATTGCGGCGCGTACTCGTTCATAACGTCTAAAAGATCGCCGTTTTTGTTGGCTCCTTGCTGGGCTCCTTGGGCAATCAGCGTAAATGCTTCATCGGAAGAGATGCCAAACTGTTTCATTAGGGAGTTGGCTGTATTTACAGAGCCGGCTACATCCATCTCGAACGTATCGCGAAGCATTAGTGCGTTCGTTGTCGCCTTCTCCAGCTCTTCACCGGCTAAGCCTGTTGTACGCTTAACCTCTGACATAGCACTTGCGATATCACCAAAGCTTTCACCGAGGTTATTGTTGTATATTCGAGTCGCAATGTCCTCAAACTCAGCCATCTCTTCCGCCGATGCTCCGGTTTCAGCGGTGAGATCGTTCATCGCCTTGTTGAATTCGTCTGCCGCACCGACAGCTTTCACACCGAGAGCTGCCACGGCAGCGGCTCCGATCGCTGCGATCCCTAACACAACCCCGCCTGCGACTTTGCTTATGTTGCCTAGACGAGACCCGGCTTGCTCGCCTCTCGCGTCGATGTTTCGGAGGGCATCTTCTATTTGCCTGTTCCCTCTTAAGGCAAAATCACCAAACAAAGAGAATATTTTCACGGGCTCACATCCTCTTCCTTGCTCTCTGCGATCCGTCTATGGATCTCTTCCGCCTCGGCAAGTATTTCTTCAGCCGATCGAGCGCTTACTGTAGGTGCTTTTAATCGACTGCTGAATCTCTCAAACGATTCAAATTTAAGCGCAGGCCCCTTGGCCATTGGACGCGGGATGATCATATCCGGATAAAGGGCAAGCCATAGATCCCATAACTTCTGCTCCTCTCGCTTTTCCGTTGCCTTCTCTACCATTTTTAGAGCGGAGGGGACGGGCATGCGCATAATCCGGTCAATGTTGCCATATCGCGATAGCAGTAGATCGTGGACATCGATCCAATCTAACCTACTGCAGAGGCTAAAAAATCCTTCAGATCAACTGTCTTTGACAGCTCCTTTATAATCTTGACCGGCGTTGTAAGAGGCATCTTAGCAAATTCTTGCGGAGAAACACCGATGAGACTGGCCAGGATCTCTTTCACTTCTTTATGGGCTTTATGGTAGTTCCGGATAAGGTGCCCGATGATCTCAGTTGCTACCTCGAGGCCCAAAGTTTTTACCTGGTCTTCTGTAAGCCGTTTGCCTTTGATATCCCGGTTGAAGTTCTTCAGATCGAAGTTTGTTTTCTCCAGGATGGTCGAGAGGTGAAAGGCATCCTCGAAGACGAGCTCACGGACTTCGTAAACCGTTCCTTTGATTTCAATAGCCATGAATTATCCCTCCAAATAAGATAAGGGGCACCCGTGTTGGATGCCCCTCTATGTTTTGTATTAACCCGAGAATACGATTTTCCAAGGTTCTGTTGTTCTCGTTGTTTCGTCATACGTGGCTGTGAAGGTAAGCTGCGGTACCAGCTCATCTTTATCTGTCAGAGCCCAATCGATGTTTTCTAGGTTAATTGCATTATCCAGCGTAATGACGACGTTGCGGCCCCCTTTTGTCTTGCCTGTCCAGGTAACCGTCGTATTATAGTCAGCGGTTTCAATGTCGACTTTCCCTGTAATGGTATCTGTAATAGGTGGTCCAGCAGCGTTTGTATTCCTTACACTGGGATAAAACTTCGGAAGGCTGGCTGGCAGGATCTCCAGCGCATTCATTACCAATTTTGCAACGCTGCTGATTTTTCGGATGCGGCCTTTTACTGGACCGTAATCTCCGTCGGCTTGAATCCGACGATATTCCCGCTCTACTAAAAACTGACCTCCTCCGCGCGTTAGGGCGATATTCACGCCACCTACAGCAAACACCCCGTCGCCGAGTACGATATCGTTTGGCACCATTTTGTCATGACCTCCTATTTAAAATAAACTTGTACTTGATAGCGCAGCTGCCTTCTCCGCAGCCTTGAATCTGGATCAGGAATCATCGAGCGGTTTATGCGGTAGAACTTCGCATGGATGACACCTGGATTCCTGTATTCGTATCTGTTCAGCCCTGTTGGGTTGATGATATCACCATTACCATCGATGGTTTTTGACAGATTGTCGATGGCATCCGGATCGTACCCGGATCGCGTAACGGCGTCCCAGATATCCACCTCAAGCGTGAAATCCTCTCGAACGTTCTCCAGGCTCGTCGGCATCCAGAATGTGATGTAATCGTTTCTACCAATATCCTGCGGGGCCGATTCTAGATAGACGCGACTGTGCCCAGCTAGCGCTACCAGGCGACTGTTAACGATGGTTGTGAGATCAATCAATACGCATCATCTCCTGTGCCAGTCGTACCAGATCATTTACTCGCTCCTCGACAACACGGAATATGCGCCGCGGCCGCATCCCCTGTGTCGTATGCCACTTTCCAGATTCGTCTTTGTAGCTCCAAGGATCTTTCCGTCCTTGGCCGTTCTCGGCATAGATGCCTGTCCCGAACTCAAGATACGGGCCATAGTGCGCATCCGTGTAAGCCGTAACTTTCTGCTCTTCCAGGTTTACTTCATACTGAATAGATGATTTATAATGCCCGCCGCCATCCTCCCCTACTGGAGCTGCGGCAATGATCCAAGATGTAGACGTTTGACCGATCGCCTCAAGCGTCCGCTCTTGGGCCTCACGATATTTCCTTCTGAATTCAGCCGTATGGCTAACGTATCTCACTGCACCAACTCCAAATCGATTTCGAGGAATCGTCCGAACCCCATCGGGGATCGAACATAGCGAATGTCATATATCGTGCCGTTCTCATTCACCCGATCTTTTACGGCGATGTCAGCCGGTGAACAGTACAGCCTATGAGTGGCATATAGCGTTTCCCTGTTGCCTGAAAGCCGTTCATTTCCGCCCAACGGACGTATGCGGCCCGCGATGGTTAGATGGGTTGCCCAAGTCTGTTGAACCGCACCGGAGGCCTTCTTGGTGGTGACGCTACGCTCAACAACTATACCTGGTTTGAAGTAGTCCTCAATCGCCATTACCATCCCACCTTGCGATAGGGCCTCAGCCGGCTAAGAATAACCCCAGGATACGTGGAGGCATCGGTGAAAGTAACGGAGTAATCTCCCAGCGATTCACTCTGAATGCCTTCTTTATTCGCTTTGGCCATCGCGAAAGAAATCATACTAGCGACATCCAGCTTAAGTGATGCGGGGTAGCTGACCATCGTAATCGTCACATATTCACCGGCGGACTCGGCCTTCAGAACGGATTCAGGGGTTAATGTTAACTGAGTCGCCGTAACCGTATTGATTTTATACACGCCATCGTTTAACAGGCTGCCTTCTACGACGATCTGAATACCAGGAGCGAACTTACGCAAAACGAACCCGCCCGCGCTATCGAGAATCGCCTTTGTAGTCGCATCGAAAGAGATTCCTTTACCCTGTATGCGGACTTTCGTTTGCTTAAATTGATTCCTGGTCCAATCCAAGATAAATCGTTCGACGCTCGGCAATAACGCATTAATGACGCTATCCTTGCTCGTATCAATGATCTGGAGAATACTTTTAACCTCTGCCAGTGTAGCGATCAATCAGTTTACCTCCCTCCGCTCTTTAACTATCGAACTTCGTTAGTTACACAGCTTTTGAAGCAACCGTAATCACTTTAGAACCGTCTTCATAGACTTGTTCCGTTACATCCGTAACTTGATATTGCTTCCCGTCCACGTCATAAATGTCACCTACACTATACAATGTATTCTACCTCCCGGACCATTCGAATAATTGCCGTCTGAGATTGTGTTACGTTAGTACGGTTGATGTAATTAATGCTGAATGGTTGGGCGTTAGTTGCAACTATGTTTTGCATAGCTTGCATTTGTGCGATTTCGGTTGCTGGAATTTTATTTAACGATGCAATTTCGATCACATTGTAAAACGAACTGATCGCGCCAGCATAACCGCTTTTCAAAAATATAACTCCGTTATGATAATTGTTTCCATCGGAATCCAATACGACAGATACCTCATGCTCTCCAGATGTCGCTGAAGCAGGAGCAGGAACGTAGATCCGTAGGAGTTTAAGGCGCCATAGTTCTCCTGCCGGGGGTGTATAATTAAAATAAACACTCCCATTAGCTACTACATTTAACACTTGGTCATAGGACTGTTTTTCTACTTTCGCTTTTCTCCCCGATAGTTCGGTAAGCAGTTTCCCTGTTACGGGGTTAAAAGCACCTGCTGGTAGTCCGTTCATTCTGCTCCACCTTCTTTTTCAGCGATCTCTTCAAGCAGCCGATCCAATCCTTTGTTATACCAGTTACCGATACCGAGCTCCTTCGCTCGTGCGCGAATTTGCTCCTCGTCTAATTGTGCTGACCCCTGCTCCGGAGGTTTCAATGCTTTCTCGATAGCAGCTCGCAGATCCGCCTCTTCCAGCTGCTCGTAACCTTCGATCCCCAGTTCTTTCGATTCCTCGCGCAGCGCATTTACGCGCCTCATTCGTTGATAGGCTGTTGCCGACATACTCATGCGCCCCCTTCTGAAATGGTTGAGAAGGGCATCTCTGCCCCTCCCATAACGCCCAAACTATTAAGCCAATTTATAAACGAATCTAACGATACGGATCGCTTTGTTATCGTAAACCCGCGTCCAGTTCGCAGCTGCTTCGCACTCAAGGTTCGTCGGAGTCGAACCAGCCACCGATGCAGCGTTGAACTTTACGCCGCGCGGATGGAGGATGTACGACTGACGGTTGATCAGGATGTCATCACCGGCAAGCTTATCGCGATCCGTTTCTGTCGGATACTTAGCCATACCGTTGCCCAGGCCGATCGCCCCTTGTCCAAATAGGTACGACGTATAAACGCCAGCTGCTACAGGGTGACCGTCATCAACGATGACGCGTTTTTTCATATACATCTCAATCTCGTTGCCCTCGCTGTCCTTTACCGTCTCGATCAAGTTCTGTTTCTTGAGCAGCGCATATGCAGCGGAGTGCATCGAGAAACCTGTCAGTCCGCCTGCAGCATCGCCAAGCTTCGTCTGTGCATCGATGAACGTCTCACCGCCAAGCACAGCTGCAGTCCCTGCGTTAGCCGAGATATCATGTACGTTGCCGGACATTGATGCGGCAGCAAACACGCCCTTCAACATCGCGAACAAATGCGCCTGGCGTTTACGGGCCCAGAACGCAGCTACCAAGTCGCCGATTGCGGCCATTGGATCTGCTCCTGCCAGAACGTGAGCCAGGTCATTAGCAGACCACGCTTTACCGCGCAGGAATAACGCCGCTACGTCTTGGCCAGTAGTGATTTTCTGAGGTGTCAATGCTCCGCTATCGGAAAGCACCTCGTCATCGCCGGTCAGGTCGTTCCAGTACGGCATGTTAATGAGTTTACCGCCACCGGCTGCCAGTGCGTCCAGCTCGGAGTTGTTGGAGATGATTCCGCTTTGAGATAGCGCGGAAAGCTCCATCGTACGCTGAATGACATATGGATTGAATACTTGCGGAACGATTACGTCAGCAATTTGTGTTTTTGG
The DNA here is from genome assembly GCF_021532375.1 of Paenibacillus alkaliterrae. Classification (GTDB taxonomy): domain Bacteria; phylum Bacillota; class Bacilli; order Paenibacillales; family Paenibacillaceae; genus Pristimantibacillus; species Pristimantibacillus alkaliterrae. The sequence goes on along the minus strand of NZ_JAKGAP010000022.1, from coordinate 83,708 downwards.
CATGATTCAACACTTCCATTTCGTTTAAATTTTTACTGGTTCATGTAGCCAGAAGCTCTCAACTTGGCCAGCAAGGCATTAAAATCGACTCTAAGCGCCGCTAAATCCACGGCAGTGGTATCTGCCTGTGCTGCAATTTTAGGGAGAGCAGCACTATCGATCTTGCCGTCACGGTTAGTGTCATAGACTCTTTGCAACGTACGAGGAACACGTGGCATGGTATGTCATCCTCCTTATCGTCATCTTTACTTCGCAGCGGCCATTAATTCATTAGCCAAGGCAGGGTCATCTCGAAGAAGCCTTCCCTGCTCCGTCAGGTTAAAGCTCTCTTTCTTCCAAGGATTTTTAGTCCCAGCATGGTTAGGGTTGTTACCTTTACCAGGATTTCCGCCTGTGAGTTTGTCCTCTCCGAACAGCTCCTTGTACGACTCTTTCAGCGTTTTGATCTGATCTTCCAGACCCCGCACGGTATCATCCTGCAGCAGCTCGATCTTTGCTTTGTCGACTTTACTGAGCAGCAGATCCGGGAACTTAGCGTTAGCAGCTCCCAGCGCCTTCTCGATCGCCGCGGCCACTTTCATATCCTTTATCTTGGCCTCGTAGTCACCGGCGCTCTTTTTGTTGTCCTCCTGGAGAACGCTGATCTGCTGTTTCAACGTCTCGTTATCGCCGGCGCTCTTCTTCAGATCGGTCAGCTGCTTGTCGCGATCTTTCAGATCAGTTTCAAGCTGCTTCTTGGCTTCGTTCACCTGGTTAAAGGTATCTTTCGGGATCCAGTTACCATCGGAGATAACAGCCACCTTATGCTTGTCGCCTAGCTTTTCTATGACCTGCTTATATAGCTCTTCGCCTAACAGCTCTTTCAAATCCATTTCTTTACCACTCCCATTTGGTTTTTATGGCGTAACCCGCCGCCATGGGCAGCCGTTATGCTCCGGCCAACGAGCAAAAGGAAGGGCCAAAGGATCCTCACCCTCGGCCCGTTAAGAAATTCGATTCTTTTTCCATTCCTCGTACGTCGTATAAGGAATCACTTCTGTTCGTCCGGTCTGTTCATTCCTTGCCCGACGTATGTGTGCTTCATATCCTTGGATCTCCGTCCGGATTGAGCAGCGGCAGTTAACATCATCAGCTGCCTTACGCATGCTGCCCGGTGCCGGACCTTTGCCGCCTGCCGAGCTTTCAAAGTCAGCATCGATGGGTATCTTCTTACCGTCCAGCTTCTGGTGAGCTGGTCGTGTTTTGCTGTCCAGCGAAGCATCCCACACTTTAACCATCTGTACGCCTTTGCTTGCTGCATGTTTGATCCCGTCCAAGCGCGCATGCATCGCGACCCGGTGCGCTTCAGTGCTTACGACTCTGACGGCCTTGACCGCATCGCCGTTAAAAGCTTCTGTTATGCGCTTAGACATCTTCTTGTATCCCTCGCCCAGAATTAACCCCTGCGTGATCTCGCGCTGGATGCGGCTGATAATCTCCTGCCGGTTCTTCCGCAGCGTATGCGCCAACGTGAGGCCGCTGACGGGATTCTGAATGGCAGCGATCACCACGTTTTGGTTCACTCGGGTATAAGCAAGTTTCATCTGCGTTTCTCGTTCGACGGCAAAGCCGGTATACAGCAGCGACTCATCGTAGATCTCGACCAATGACCGCATAAGCGTCCTGGCATTCTTGCCGGTAGCGCTGATGAGGATCGCTGAGATCTCACGTTCGAGCTTCTGCAGCCGGCCAAACTTAGCCATATCGATGTGAGTCACACCCTCACCGAATCGCTGATACATCGCTGTAAGCTCGGCCTTCACCTGTTTCAGTGCTTCGTTGTACGCCTTGATGATCTCCTTGACGGTTTCATCTTCGAGCCCGCGCAGGTATTTATCTGCTCGCTGTAGGTCGTCATTCAGTGACATCCTCATCACCGTCCTCGTCGTCCAGTACAATACGGCCGACCTCTTCGGCGATCCGTTCCTCTTCCTCGCCCGCGTCATCTACCCACGGGTGATTTTCCAGAATCGTCTTGTCCGAAATAACGCCTTTCGACTTCTGTGCGTTATCGATCGCCTCAGACGTGTTCGTGATCATCGATTTGTTAAAGGTGAACTTCACTTTGGTATGATCGTAGCTCGTCTTGTCCACCATGTTGATGTATACCGTAACGAAATACATCAGCTCTTTAAGCGAGCTCTTCATCTTCCGGATCAGGATGTTCGCGTTCAAATCCAGCAGCGCATACATGAATTTCAGCGCTATGCCGCTCGGGCTATTCCCGAACTTGTCTGTCTTCATGTTTACGCCCATGCCGAAAATGAAGATGTTATCCTCGAGGCGATCCAGATGCGAGTCGCGTGCATCCTTTGGCAATTCTGCCCGAGCTGTTTCCGCGCCGCTCTCCGGATCCGCCTCCAGCGTTATCGCCTTCTTCGTCTTGATGTTCGCCAGGAACTCATCTAGGCTCGTACCCTCGTATCCCTTCAGGATCCAGATCAGCTCTTGAATGTCCGAAAGATTATTCGAGAAGTCCGATGCGTTCAGATCATAATCATCAATCAGCGTCTTCGTAAAGCGCAGATCCGGGATCTGATCGTCGTTATTCTCCAGCGCAATGAACGGGATTCGGCCCCATGAGTTTGCCTTCATCTCCGATGGGCTGGTCGTGTTAAACGAATACCAGTGATACCGCGGATTCGGGTCTATCGCATCAAGAGCATACGTGTTATCGGCCTGCTGCATGAAGTAGGTAACCTTCTCCTTATCCCAAAGCTCGACTCGGTACCGCGTCCTCTTCTGGGCACCGTCCACTACGGTCATGCTGTAATAACGGATGATGGCCTGCAGCTCTTCCTCATATTCGGTGTCATAGATCGGGATGATCTGCTCAGCCGGTATGATGACGTATTTAAAATTGCCGTCCTTGTCGATATACGGGTGCAGCCATTCAACGCCTTTATTGGCCGCGCCTTGTACCCACATATTGGCCTTGTCATCGAACACCTCGCCGAGGAGCTCGTTTATACGTTGTTCGAATTTCTCCGCCTCAGTGCCCTTATCCTCAACGCTGAACACGATTGGGTTACCTACCACGTAACCGGTCTTCTGGAGAACCATCATGCGGAAAAATGGATGCATGAGCTTGTGGTTGGATTTGCTCTTATCCTCGATTTCCTGCCCATCAGACAGATATGTGATCTTGCGCTGCAGGATATCATGCTTTGCCTTGAAGTAATCCGAACCTTTTCGCATCTCTGTTTTGCGCGGGCTTTCCAGGTCCTCATCGATGTAATCCTTAATGACGGATGTATCCGATATCGGACTATCTGCTGTTAGAAAATCCACCATTCTCACCTCACTCCAAGACTTGCATGCCTCGTTTATTTTTCATATCGTTTTCAAACGCATACCTGGTTGCGTCAATCGCGTGATTATTTTTCTCTTCAAGTCTCGCTTTTGGATTGCCGTCGGAATCGGTTTGATAGTCGATATCCTCAAACTCTTTCGCCAGGTTCGGTGTGCGCTTCGGATCGATGATGATCTCATCCAAGTCATCCAGCCATTTCTCGCCGTACTCGACCGAGCCTTCACCCTTCTTCGCACCTTTGATTTTGATGTGGTGTTCGTTCTTCATCTCGTCGATCGACTTCGGCTCTGCGCTATCTGCGGTAGATTGCAGCGTATCGTAACCCTTGGACTTGATACGAGCAGCTGCCTCCCGGTTAGAGAGCTTCACGCCGTATATCTCATCCATTGCGTAAATGCGCCGGCGCGTCTTGTCGTAATGCCAGCGTACGAAAGCAAATGGATCCACGCCGTATCCCCAGTCGATGCCCTGCCGGAGGTTATCGAACGTCTGGTACTCCTCATCCGTGATACGACGGAAGGTAAGGTTATCAAACGGCACCACGCCGCTGCCAATCGCTTTGCCGAGATATTCCCACTCATACTTCTGGAGATTCCTCTCCTTAACCGTTTCGGCCTCCTGGATGAAAACCTTTGAGATGTGCGGGTTCTCCAGGTACGTCGAGTGGTGTACGTACGTATTAGCTGGAATATCGATGGCCGTGTCATACTTTTTGTTCACCCATGACTGCTTACGCTTCGGCGGGTTGTAGCTGTAATAAAACGCATAAAAAAGACCGTCCGGGAGCTCTGCACGCAGTACAGAATTTTCGATGGTCGATACCTCTTCTTCGGTTTTGAATTCAGCCAGCTCCTCGATCCAAAGGAACGCTACGGGGAACTTGCTCATTTTGATTGACTTTATCTTAAGCGGATCATCCGCACCTCGGAATATAATCTTATTCCCTCGAGGCGTGTAGATGAGCTGCAGCGGTGATTTCAGTACGCGCCAGTGTTGGCTCACACCCAATATATCGATTGCCTCTTTCAGCTGCTCAAAGACCGACTCAGCAAGAGTCAGACCGACTTTCCGGACACATAGCGCCGTGACCGGGTGTTTCATCATGTCTTTTATCAGCTTCATAGCGATTTGCGCTGACTTCCCTGATCCCCGGCCGCCTTTCGTGACGTGCTTCAGGTACTTGCGCGAATTGGACGCCTGCCAGAAATCATGGAATGCCGGTGTTACAATCTCGGAAATCTTAATCCCCATGCTTGCCACTCCCGAGGTCATCGATGATCTGGACGATTGCAGAGCCCTCGATATTAACGTTATCCTTGAACATCCCGTAACGCTTGCCTAGCAGCTCAGCCGCCTTTATGCGGTCCTTACCGTCCAACTCTTTCTTCACGAGCGACTGTTCGCCCATGCCCAGGCCGAGAGGGAATTGCTCTTTAACCTGCCCTCGCAGAACGCTAGTAAGGAATTCAAGGACCTCATCCTGTTTGGCGATACGAGCGGCGTCCTTTTCGGCGATTCGGCTTTCAATGTGAGTCTTGACGTTAGCATTCGTCAGCAGCCTTGACGCATTAACTTTTGCCACATCTCTGCTTTTTACTTTGTATCCTGCTCGCAGATATGCTTCTGTGGCATCGCCCAATTCGACGAAATAATCTGCAAAACGTTTCTGCTTTTCCGACAACCTCACATCGATCACCTCCTCACCGTTTATGTTTTAACGCACGGCATCCGCATACAAGTCTGCTTAATGCCTGTCCATCTTCCCCAATAGCAGCCTTGACACTTTTCTGGCGGCTTCGGTTGCTCACGCTCTTCCTGAAACTTTTTATATTCAAAGACACCCACGGTTTCACCGCCTCAAAAAGAAAAGCCCAGTCCTCGTGAGGAATCTAGGCTCGATCGTTTATTTATATACTTGCACACTGACATAATATCACAGAAATTGAGGCCGAAAGTATCATTTTAGTATCATTTTTATCTCCAGCCTATTTTATCAGCTATCAGCTTAACTACCTCATCGCGCCACCTGATAGCTGTTATCCTACTTACTCCGGATTCCAGTGCTATTCCGTCCCACGTCAATACTTGGGGCCTGGTCCAGTATTTAAACCGTATGATCTTTTTCCGCTCTTCTGGAAGCATGTTGTACACCGTTTCGATCGCATCGTGGATTCGCTCCAACTGCTCTAGTTTACGGTGACTGGTCAGTAACACTGCAGTCCGTCCTGTGGGGTCACTCGGCAAGCTACTTCGACCGCCACCTACGTTTTCATCTTCACTCGATTTACCATGAAGGATATCGTTTTTAAGTCTGACAATTTCTCTTCTCGTATCTGGAAAAGCATAAAGCTCCGACTCCACATGCTGGAATGCCCCTTTACGAATCTTTATCACATACGTCGCCTCCTACACGTTCAATTCTAGCTTTAACCGCTGCCATCAATGCATCTTGTCCAATTGCTTTGCCTTCCAGTGCAGCCATGACGTCTTCATCAATCGTGCCCTCAGCGACCAAGTGGTGGATGATAACGCTTTGTGTTTGACCCTGTCTATGCAAGCGGGCGTTTGCCTGCTGGTATAGTTCCAGGCTCCAGTTAAGCCCAAACCAAACGATGATGTTACCACCTGCTTGCAGGTTAAGACCATGCCCAGCTGACGCAGGATGCGCTAAAAGCATCGGGATCACCCCATCGTTCCATTCTGCAATATCGTCCGCCGTATCCAGTGTTCGGGCTTGCTTGAATCGCTCTTTGATCCTACTCAGGTCATGCTTATAGGCATAGAACACAAGAACCGGATGGCCGTTTGCTCCTTCGATCAGATCCTCTAAGGCATCCAGCTTGATGTCGTGAATCTCACGAACGCCGCGGTCCTCGTCGTAAGCCGCGCCGTTTGCCATCTGCAGCAGTTTGTTGGAGAGTACGGCTGCGGTGCTTGCAACAATGTCCGATCCAGCCATAGGCAGCAGCAGGTCCCGTTCAAGCTGTTCATACTGGGCTCTTGCTTTGTCACCCATCACCAGGGGAACGATCCGATCGATGCGCTTTGGCATTTCGAGCCAGTCCTCTGCTTTCATGCTGATGCAAATATCCGCAATTTGCTCATGGATCCGCTCCTCTGACTCCTTTTTCTGCTTCCACTCGTAAACGACATGACCGCTTTTAGCACCAGCTGAAAAGTATCGATCGCGGTAACCTGTTACGGTTGCTCCAAGACGCTCACCTCGATCTAGGAGGTAAACTTGCGCCCATAGGTCAAGCAAACCATTAGGCGCTGGCGTACCTGTCAACCCGATGACGCGTTTCATCAGCGGCCGCACCCGTTTGAGTGCCCGAAAACGCTGTGCGCTGCTGCTCTTAAAGCTGGATAACTCATCAATGACAACGGTATCGAATGGCCATTTGCTCCCAAGGAATCCGACTAACCACTGGACATTCTCCCGATTGATCACGTATATATCAGCATCGGCTTTCAGTGCAGCCTCTCGCTTCTTGGCATCGCCCAGGATCTTACTGATCCGTAGATGCTTGGTATGATTCCATTTGCTCGACTCCCGGCTCCAGGTGTCCTCTGCTACTCGCTTCGGCGCTATGATCAAAACCTTCGCTGCATCGAACGAATCGTACAGCAGCCGGTCGATCGCGGTTAATGTTATGATAGTTTTGTCAACCTAAGCCCATCTCTAAAAATAATCCGACAGCTGGGGTATCCATGATTCGATCAACAGCGTATTCCTGATATTTATGGGGGATGAACTTCATTTGGCATCACCTCTATTCTTTGCCGCGTGTAGTTTGGCATGTTCTTTTTGAGAAGATAATATAGTTATATTTTCAAGACTATAGTTCTGCCTGTTCTCGTCCTCATGGTGAACCACTTCACCTGGAAGAAGTGCCCGTCCTAGTTTGACCTCAGCAGCAATCCTATGTGCATGTCGTCCAAGTATTTTCGGGTACGCCTTTCCTTGCCCCTTCCCAAGGTGACCCCTGCGTACAGCCATACGCATTTCAAAGGTCATTCGAGTCGGGTTAAGTTCCTCGTTCATCTTTTTCAAGTTACAGCTGCGATCACAGAAATGACGTTTCGCTTCGAGTGTGCGGGTATATGCAGGCTTTTCTATGTCATCTCCGCAATATGCGCATTCTGTTACAAGTATCTTTTTGCGCCCACGTATCTCAATTTTCATGACCAAACACCTCGGCTATGAATCGATCTGTATCGGAGTGAGAATCTATTTTATAAAACGCATGGCCCATACTGGTTAATATCCTCGCCCATTTCGCTTGCAGCGGCTTTAGCGGTTTGCCCGGCGCCTTCAACTCAACGTACACCGTCCGGCCATCCGGTAAAAGCACGATGCGGTCCGGCACACCGTTATGTCCTGGCGACACGAATTTAAGCGCCTTGCCTCCATGCTTCTGGACCTCATCAGTGAATCGCTTTTCGATTGTCCGCTCTCTCATCGCTTACCTCCCAAAATAAGGGGTGTACCTTATGTAACCGTTGGGGTCGTACATATGCGTATACGGGCAAATTACGCGTTAGCATATGTTTTACACGTACACAGGCGCCCATTTTACTATGCTAATTACATTTTCACTATATATAAGATATTTACGGTTACATAAGATACAGTAACCCTTAAACCCTTATGGTTATTGGCTTTAAGCCGTACCTTACTCTTAAAATTTACGGTTACACTCACGGTTACATAAGGTACAGTAGGTGTAACCGTAAAATTTTTACGGTTACACTTTTTCGTTTTACGGTTACACCCGTTCGAACGTTTTTTGCTGTCCGTAAATCTTGAATCTGGTCTTCTCTGGCACCCGTTCACGCCAGCTTGAAATCCTTCGAACGATATCACATATCGCTTTTGACTCCCACGGTTTTAGTAGCTTAAGCGGTGACTCCAAACACTCGACCCACACCTCTGCAGCGCAAACGCGCGTCCGCCGAACACTTCCAGTCGGCACCCTTAAATACTCCCGGCGCTCGTACTCGTCCATATCATCCCAGTTATCCGGCAGCAGGGTATCGAGGTATTCCTGGATCAACCCCTCGCGCGGATCCGTGTCCATGTGTCGCTCCTGCATCGCTTGAGCCTGAGCGTACATTTCAGCATCAAGCTCCAGCCTCTCGCCACTCTTATAAATGCTTAGCGCTTCCGCCCATATCTGCCCAACGATCTCCTCGGTAAGCTCCGTAAAATGGTTCTTGGTACGTTTATCCGGATCAACAGTAACCGGCCAGAAGCGACGATTCCCTGTAGCATCTTGTAAGAAATTATGATTATTAGTAGTGCCGAAAAATACACATTTACGGGGAAAGTCTGAAACCATCCGGTCATAAGCGACCCGGTACCTGTCGCTTTCCTTGGATAAAAACTGCTTGATCTCATCTACTTCGGCCTTTTTCATCGCTGCCAGCTCACCGATCTCGATGATCCACGCCCCCTGCAGGTGCTCACCGGCTTCCTTGGCATCAAACGTCTTAAGCGAATCGCTAAACCATTGCTTGCCCATCTTGGCCAGCAGGCTACTCTTACCGACCCCCTGCGGCCCAACCAGCACGAGCATATAATCGAACTTGCACCCGGGCTCATAGATCCGCTTGATAGCAGCCACGAACATCTTCCGCGTCACCGCTCGTACATAAGGCGTATCCTCAGCGCCCAGATAATCGATAAACAGCCGATCAAGCCGCGGCGCCCCATCCCAGTACTGTGCTTCAAGGTAGGTCTTGACTGGGTGGAAGGTGTTCGCGTGAACGACCTCAGTCAATGCGTTTTTGATCGTATCGGCTGATTTGATATTAAATTTCTTACTAATATAGTGCTGCAGCCTGCGGTCATCGGCACCGAGCCATGGCTCATACTCCGTGTTTGGCCGCTCTCGCTTACGCCACGGCAGCGCATCCTTTACGACCTCGGTATTCTTGAAAGCGTCATAGGCGAGCACATCCTTAAGAGGTCCATTCGTGAGTATGAGCTCCACATTACGTGCGCTTGGCAGGATGATCTTCGGATTCTTCTTATTGCGCTCCAGTTTGGCCATCCAATCGATCGCTTCTTCGTCCAGGTCGTCCATATCGCCAAACTCATCCGCAATCACCTCGCGCATAACCGGCTCGTCCCCCATAGCGAATTCCAACATGGCATGATAGCTCGGCAGCTTCGTGATATTCGTCTTGTCACTGGCGTTGTCATCGAGATCCTTGAACTTATGTAGCCTCACCAGGTCAAAGGCGTTAACCTCTCGGCCGCTAATCGGGTCTGATTCATGATGACTGAATGCGAATGTATCTTGATCGTAGACAACGAGCCCGCCATGGGAAGCGGATCCGGTGAACGTGAATCGATCCTCCATCGCTGTCGGCGTGTAAGCTTCCGATAAGAAGGTCTCGATCGCACCGCTGATGCTGTACTGCCGGCAGAACGCGCCGATCACGCCGCTCTTCTCACGCGGATCTTCCATCTTAGCGCCTGTCCGCCGCTGCGCCTCTTCCTCCGGATGACGCTCCCATTGCACCGGATCCGTCCAGTCCGCGTATTCCGCCAGCAGGTTGTCAACGTCAACCGGATCGCCTTCGATCTCGATGAACACAGGCTCGGCATCGCTGGAGCAGCTTGGCAGATACATCAGACGGTGTACATCGAACGTCGTCTTATCGAAATGCCGCATACCGATGTTGGCCGCAAGCTTCCGCGAGGTTGCCGCGTATTCGTCCGGGCTCATCTCTCGGCTTGTCGGCACGACGATCCGGTACTTGGGCTTGTCCTCTCGATGGCTGTGTGTGGAGTACAGGACATAAGCATTACCGCCAAGGATCAGATCAAGCGTGAAGAGAAAGTCCTCATCTGCGTGGTCCACATCCAGCGTGATCAAGCAGCGCGCATCCACGTTCTCCTTCTTCCGGCGCCCACCCTGAACGAGCCCGCCGACGAAAGCAGCCCCATCCTTGACCTTCCCTTTAGCTGGGACGGACAGCTTGTCGTACTCGGCCATCGTCTCGGTCGTCCGGCGAAGCGAGCGAAGCCGCTGTACATATTCAGTCCAAGATAAATACTCATTGCGCCAGTTTGTATCGCTCCGGTTCCGCCCGAACGCGATGGCTAGTTCGACATCATGCATTTCTTCACGTCCTTATGAGAGCATTTCATCCAGCACTTCTTGTACAGCCATCTCCAAATTAGCGACAGCGGTTTTATAATAACTATCCTTGAGCTCAACACCGACAAAGCGACGGCCCATCTTAATAGACTGATAACCTTCGCTGCCGATGCCAGCAAATGGGCTGAGCACGATGTCGCCCGGATTACTCCAAAGCTCCACACCGCGAGCGATTACATCCAACTGCAGCGGACATATGTGGCGCTCATCCTTCTCCGCTCTAGCCGACTTATATTGAAGCGTATTGCTTTGCCTTATGTCCATCCAGACCGGTGAAGCATAGCGCCGCCACACCTGATGAGAATAGACAGGGTCTTCTTTAGACATTGCGATGTCCTTATGCTGTCGGCTGTCTTTTATTGTCGGCTCTGCCTTTGGTGCAATGGGCTCGTCCTCTCCGAAAAAGCGTTCGAGCCCATTGGGGTGTGTGATAGGCTCTGGGTTGTCGCCTGGCTTACGCATGGTGATCAGGTAGTCGGGTAACCCTTGACGACTTAAATGCGAGTCCTTGACAAGTTGCTTATGCATTAATCCGATAGATTTTGTTCGCACTGCTTCAATTAAAGGGTCCTTCCAAATAGTTGCTTTGGAGTGCCAGATGAAACCTTCATCCTCAAAGGCCTGCCTTAGCTTTGCGGGAAAATCTTTTATGCCAATATAACCGTCTCTCGATTTCATAGCAGGGATATCCATACAATGAAATGACACCAGCCGCCCTGGCATCGTAATGCGGTACAACTCTTTGATAAGGAAGCAAAAATGTTTATAAAATTCGTCATCATTAGCGCTATTACCCATATCACGCTCGCTATTACTGTAGGTATAAAGTGAGCTGAATGGCGGCGAGAAGATCGAATAATGGACGCTGTCATCCGGCAGACCGCGCGTCACCTCTACACAATCTCCGTGATACAAAGCGTAATCATCTGTTATTGCCTGGTCGATCGTATTAGCTTGCAAATGACTCACTCCTTAACCATGACGGGATGATAATAGCTCGTTGCGGTTCGTATTCCGTAGCGTCGCGGTCTGCTGATCGGATGGATTCGGACGTTATCTCCTTGGTGTACTTCACCATTTCCCCGACCATCTGCTGGAAGTCGGACTCTTTGCGTTTGATGTTCTCCGATACCGCACCTTCCAGAGATGTCGTGATCATGTAGACATCGACCGGCTTTGTCTGACCAAAACGGTAGCAGCGCCGGATCGCCTGGAACACTTGTTCAAAACTATCCGACAATCCGACAAATGCCATCTTGGAGCAGTGCTGCCAGTTCATACCGAATCCAAAGACCAAAGGCTTGGAAATCATAATCGGTACGTCACCCTCACGCCACGCCTTTTCATATTCCAGTCGCTTAGAAGCAGGCGTACTGCCTCGAACCGATACGCATTGCCCCTCGAATAGCTTCTCAAGCGCATCCTGTTCAGCGTTCAAATCGCACCATATCAACCATTTATCCAAGAATTAACCCCCTTAAAGCGTCTACGCGCTGATCAATTGTTGAACGCCTTACCTTCTGCCGTTCTGATAATGTCTTTGCAGGTTCGCCTTCCACCTCGACCACCACATCCGTCACCGTAAGCGGTGGCAGCTCGTGGTCTCCGTCTTCGTAACCGAGATCTGAAGGCTTTTCTAGGACAACACCCCATGATGCTACCCAGCGCCAGAACGCATCCTCTGCATGGCCCTTCAGCCGCCATTTGCTTGTATCACCGCCATCATGGACAAAATACATTGACAACATCTCTGTCCGGCTCATTACACCGAGGAACTCAGCGTGATTACCAATCTCCATGAAATCGTTAGGCGCCGGCGTAGCGGTGCAAGCAAGTCGATATGGCGTATAAGCGAATGATTCTATAAGAGCAGTTCGTACTTTGCCTGTAAATGACTTAAGGATGGAGCTTTCATCCAGCACCACGCCTGAGAATAGAATAGGTTCAAAAGCATGGAGCATGTCGTAGTTCGTAATGTTGAGCCCAGTCTTAACGTCTTCCTGTGTCCGGCATAGGTTTATTTCGTAGCCCAGTGCCGCGCCTTCACGAACCGTCTGAGGCGCTACTGCAAGCGGTGCCAGCAGTAGGACATCGCCACCAGTTAATCGGTGAACGTTAGCCGCCCACTCGATCTGCATCCGGCTCTTACCTAAGCCGGTCATAGCGAATATTGCTGCACGTCCACGCCTTAGCGCCCAGCGTACGATGTCACGTTGATATGCGAACAACGTATCGTTCAGGCTGTCTCTACCAACAGAGAAACCGTTAGGCGGCAAAGTTGACCGCTTAGTTTCTATGAATTGCTGATAACTGCTCACAACTATCACTCCTATACAACTTAATATTCAGTCCTGCTCGTCGATTTCCTCGACTTCCAAACTGTCTATTTCAGCCCCGTCAACCTCGCCAGAGCAGCTGTGACACACTGAAACGTATGCCTCACCACTTTCCCAGGCCATTCCTTCCGCTTCTTCCTTTGTGTCTGCTTCAAACTCGCCCAGATATTTTGTTGCTGTCACAACTCCATAAACTCGGTATTTCGGCATTTCGTTTGCTCCTCTCTTATCTCGCAATATGAGTCGACTATTCATTTTGATTCTTCAGTCTTTAAAGCTTCTTCTGCTACTTCGATGATGTGCAGGAGTCGCGCTTGATTATTAATGTGCTTTACTTCTCCATAGGCAATAGCGAGAATTTGTTTAAATGCTTCTTTCATCCCGTGTACACGCTCCCTATTCATTCAGATACTTGATAGCTGTACTCATGCCACGCTTCTCGTACGCCCTTTAAATGTACATGAGCCGCTTGCTTTGAGAAACCCAACCGCTTACCAGCTTCCGAAGCGTTCATCCCTTGCAACATGAGCTCTACCAAAGCGCGTCGCTTGCTCCGTCTGCCCGTGGTCGGCATTGACTGAATAAATTCATTAATACAAGCAGCTGATGTGTCAACACTGGACGTGGCGTACAGATCAGCAAGGTTTTGAATCTCGCCATCGACTTCAAGCAAAATTGGATACGTCCTGATTCTCAGGAAATGTTTTGCAAAGTCGATTCGCTCCACTGAAACGCCGAAGCTTGCTGCCAACTCCTCAGAATCGACATCGTATAAGTGATTAATCCGAATACGATTAGCGATCCGCCTGATATGAGTGGGAACCCTTACTTGTGCATTGGTGTTGATCGACCTTGCCACATAACCCCAGATGCACCTATATGCATAACTGCTGAAAGCAAACCCTTTCGAATCTTCATAATTGGCGGCGGCAAACATCAACCCGATACAGCCTGCGGAATATAGATCGTCGTAGTCCAAAGCCGGATCACGCAGGCTAAAGCTCATACGCCTCGCCACCTTTCGTACGAGACCAAGATTGTCAGTAACTAACTGATGCAGGTGTTCCGGTAACCGCTCCATCCTCATCAGCCCTTTCTATCAATCGGTTAATATACCAAACCGCCTTATGCAGATCCTCTACGCCGTTCTTACGCTTCCAGCGCCATAGGTACTTGATCGCGTTGGCTGTACATACCGCCTCGATACCCGTTAGCCCCTCAGTCGCTGCTTCCAGTGCATCGATACACTCCACATTTCCGGCCGTATAATGGGCTGGATGATTCACGTTATCTTTAGCCATAACTATCAATCCTTTCTAAAAAATCATTTATGACCCGAATCCCATAAAGCACGGGCAACGCCTGCAATGGATCAACTGCATTCCCTAGAGCTCTTAGTCTTGGCTCTCTATTTTTTACACCTGTCGCTACTCGATGAGGCTCCCAGCTGTATTGTTCTATACCGCGAGGTGCAGGTTGAGGATAAGACGATATAAATTTAACAAGAGCATCCAAGGGATTCATTCCCCATCCGTCCAACCAATCGGAAAGTTCATAAGGGTTTCCACCCAATCTGGATTCAACTGCCCTTTGTTGTTCGGCTCCATTACCTGACCCTTGATGTTGCCCCGCCTCAATTCTTCTTCCCACCGATCCGACCCGTAAGGAGAGCTCCCTTTGCAAGATGATGCTGTCGGAGTCCCCCATAGAGCCGCCGCCGGAAGCCCGTTCCTCGGATCGTTCGCTATCTCGCCGTGCTTCTCCGCATCGTTGGCCCTCGGAGTCGGCCAAAGCCCAGCCTTCCATTCCGCCATGTCCGTTCGAAGACTTCTGCCTTGCCCCCCCCGTGACTCCCTACTGCGTCTGCTGCGCTTGGTGTAGCCCAGAATGAAGATCCGGTATCTCCGATGCATCGCGCCGATACCTGCAGCTGGAACAACAACTGGGACGGATTGATATCCAATTTCTTCAAGGTCTTTCCTAATGGTTTCGAGGACCATTTCCGCTTCCTCGCATAGAGTTGTCTCGTCTTCCAAGACAATTTCACTATTGGATTGTGCCATACTGACGAGCCCGTCAACATTTTCAGCAAACACCCAAGAGGGTCTGACATCTCCAATAACTCGACACATTTCAGGCCAGAGGTAACGGTCGTCATTCGTCCCGGTTCTTCTTCCAGCATGACTGAAAGGTTGACAGGGGAAGCCACCTGCGACGATATCAATGTCCGCAATTCCATCAAGCTCCATCACCTCTCGTGTTAAATTAAAAACATCTTCATATATCGGTCTTTCTGGAAATCGGCGACGAAGAACAGACTGAGCAAAAGGTTCCTTTTCACAAAAGGCAACTGTATTAATCCCTGCCCATTCCGCCGCCAACGATATGCCGCCTATTCCAGCAAATACATCAAGTTGATTCAAATCGATCAATCCTTTCTATAGAAGTCACACTCGAAACCATCAGCCCGCAGCGGAAGCCCCGGCGCCCAGCTGATCGGCTGACCCATAATCTCGCATGCCCGTTCAAGTGAGCCTGACTGCTCGTCCAATATGACCTCATCATGTACGTGCATAACGATGTTGTGGCCGGCGGCGTCCAGTCGAATCATCGACTCAGCCAGACAATCCCGGGCGATCGCCTGCACGCAGTTATGAACAATCATCGGCCCTGAATCACCAAGGACCGTAAAGCGGCTACGTGGTCCGGCGTTTACAATGTCGTAAACCGGTTCGTAACGTCCGGTTCTGCAAACAAAAGGTTCTGCGGACACCCGGTCTTCAGTCTGTAATAGAGCGTTGTCCGATTGATCCCCGAACGATCCGCCGCTTCTGCTGCTGTCATTTCGCCCCATGGCGTCTGTATTCTCACGTTGTTCCGCTTGTTGTTCGCCTGCTGTTTCATCGTATCCCAGCAGCAGTTCGCCTTTGTGTAATCCCCGTTCACGTCCATTCGTTCTATCGTCAATCCCGTTTGATACGTCGGCCCCATGTCCTGCCAAAATGTTTCGAAGCTCTCCACCCATTCCGAGCAAACTGAAATCCCCCGAGCGCCGTAATTCTTCCATGCTTGATGTGTCGGGAGCTTGCAGCGGTCTATCATGGATCGCCATACCGCAAAAGATGGATGTCGTGACATGCCGTGTGTCGTCCGACTCTCCGCAACCAATTCGCTGCGCTGACATCCGCATGACTTCTGTTTGCCCTTCTTGAATTCGCTCGCTGGCATCGTTATGATTTTTCCGCAATCGCATTGGATTTCCCATAGTGACTTTTTCCCGTCTGACCCCGCATACGTCAAAGCTGTTAGGGAGTGAAACCGAAGCCCGGTAATATCCTTCGCACGATGATGCACTTCGCCACCCCATTTCGGTCAGTATTTTATGGTCAGGCGTCACTCTAACGCCATCAAGATCAATCGTGCCCTGCATGCCGTTACTAATAAGGCCGTCATGCTGCACCCATTCAATGCCATCCCATAGCAGGCTATCAGATTCGACGTCCACCATTCGCGCCCACCCTTTATCGGTTAAAACGAGCGTTTCACCGGACAGGCAATTCTCGACAAGCTTCCCGCCGTATGTCCGGAGCCGTACCCATTGCTTCTTATCGTTAACGCCCTCATAGCTGAGCTGCTTCTTGCCATAGCTGCCGTCCTCCAGCCGTGGCTTAAAGTAAGCAAGCCGACGACCGGACGGCAGCTGGCAGAACAGCGTGCCAGGTGTGTAAATGAATGAAATGCCATGATTCAGTTTCACGGTCCGTTGCTCCTCAACCGCTTTAACCGCGGCATCGCCGACCGCATACCAGAAACGTTTGATCGCTGGATTCGCTTCACGCCAAGCATCAACAAGCGGCTGTAGCTCTTCCTCTTTAAGCCCTTTATCCAAAGCGCCCATCGTAATAAGAGCATTGGGCCCGCCTTGATAGCCAAGCGCCAGCTCCGCTACCTTGCCGCGCTGCCGATCATCCTTCGTAACCTCATCAAGCGGTATCTTGAACATCTGGGCTGCAGACGCCTCGTAGATCTTGCCGTGTGTCGCGAATACGTCCAACCGCCACTGCTCTCCGGCCAGCCATGCAATAACGCGGGCCTCGATAGCCGAGAAGTCCGCTACCCCAAAGGTATTACCATCAGACGGAACGAACGTGGTCCGGATCAGTTGAGATAGAACGTCGGGCACACTGGCGAACAGCAATTCCAGCAACTCGTAATTCCCTTCTATTAATAGCTGTCTAGCAAGTCCCAAATCGGATAAGTAGTTTCGAGGCAAATTCTGTACTTGCACAAGTCGTCCAGCCCATCGCCCGGTTCGGCCAGCACCGTAAAACTGGAGCAGCCCGCGCACCCTGCTGTCGGAGCAGATCGCACGCTCCATCGCCTGGTACTTCTTCACGCTCGTTTTGCTGAGCTCTTGCCTCAGCTCCAGTACACGCTTGGCCGTATTACTCTCAACCTGATCGAGTAGCAGCGGCACCGTGTCTTTTGTCAGGCTGTCAACTTCCAACCCTTCAGCCTCCAGTAACCATGCCTTGATCTGCGGTCCGCTGTTTGGGTTATCCAGCCCCGTCAGCTCCACGGCTTCCGCCATAAGCTTCTCTTTGTACTGTTCATCACAGGCAATCGCATGAGTCACAAGCTGCGGATCCAGCCGAACGCCACGGTCATTAATCTTCTGATCCAGCGCCCATAGCCGGTGCTCGCTATCCGGAATAGGGTGCTGCTCAAGTACTTGGCTTATATCCCGCTCGACGACGACGTCCTGGCCACAATAGGCTTTATAACTGAGCCATTTAATCGGATCATGATGCGGATAGTTACGCGTTCGGCCGCCGTTTGCTTTGGTCGGCTTGCATGGGAGTGAGAAATATTTGATTAGGTTCTTGCCCGCCGTATCCTTCTGAGCTTCCAGCCCGAGCACCTTTGCGACGCCGTCCAGGTAATTCGGCAAGCCGAGATATAAAGCATGAACCGCCGTACACCTCCACTGCTCCGGCTCCATCGGCATATGAAACCACTTCGCAATACAGGTCCGCTCGAAATTAGCATTAAACGCGGTCTTGGTAACTGCCGGATCTGTGAGTGCATCGTATACGTTGTCAGGCAATGTCTCGAAGTCTAGCAAGTCAACAACATGAACGGGATCGTCATCGAAGGTATAACCGAATAGTAAAATTTCAAAATCAGGTGAATCGACGTATTTATAAACGCCGCATTTGATTAGATCTACTGAGGAGTATGTTTCGATATCAATTATGAGCGTGGTCATTCAGCAGCCCTCTAATCTCTTCCGGTTTCGGATCACCTTTGACCGAGTGATACAGATTTATACAGCTTAGATGCGACTCGCGTATAATGTCGTTTATTGTCTTGTAAACTTCGCTCGGCTTGATACCGTCTTCTTCGATCATGCAAAACATGGCATTAACGATAGCTTGATGATTCTTGTTTTCAAGATTAAATCTCATTCGCCGTCACCCTCCAAATCTTCTTTATACTCAAGCGTCCCGCCGCAATGACAAGCCTTAAACCGTTCATAATCCTGCTCGCTTGCAACGTGATTGATTTTCATCGTCGAGCTGCAGGCGCTACAAGCCCATAGATACCATTGGATAGGATTGTTCATTCTTCCACTCCCTCAACCAATTCGGATACATGCCACACATAAGGCCCGATCTTTACCGTTGATATAAACCGGATTTTATCGAAAGGCTTAATTTCGTTCTCCCGCTCGTCATTAAACTCCTGGCCGGTGCCGAGAACAAGAATCCGCTTTGCCTCATCCCAGATAGGCAAGGATACCGGCGTAGGGACGAGCGCATAAACAATGATTGCCCCGTTTTGCTCAATAGCCGAAATGATGCGCGAGCCCACTGGCATGGATACGTAATTTACAAGGTTTGAAACTGGAACAAAATATTTATAGACGGTAGTCATAGCTTTTTACCTCCGTGCCTCACGCTTCGAGTAGCGTTATAAGCCATCTTCTGAGCGATTGCCGCACCCAGATCGATACCGAGATGCCCGCAAGTGTCAAATATCCGAATCACCGTATCCGCCAGCTCCGTTGGGATGCCACACGGCTTGTCGCCTTCAAGCCATATCTCCGTAAAGCCACGGCCGTTCCGGTGATCCTCTAGCGCTTCCGACAGCTCGCTGTGCATAAGAGCAATTACCTCACCGAAGCTGCGCGGCTCTGAATACCAGCCTTTATCGATGGCGTTCGCGTGCGCTACTTTGCCCAGCTCGTTAACCGTAAGGCTCACAGCCTTGCGAAAATCAGCCTGTGATTGGCGAAGCACGTCCAGTAGCTTCTCAATTGCCTGTTCAGCCTCATCTAATCGGCTCGCAAGCTCGATTGCATGAAGCTCGCTTAGCTTGCCTTCAGCGATCGCCTGCTCCGTCCTATATAAATAGCTCATCCTTAAAACCTCCCGTATTTTTGGATAAGAAAAGGGACCCGTTGCCGAATCCCTTGCTGTTAAGTAAAAGAAATTAGTTCAGATAATCCTCTTCGCCAAGGTCGTCCTCGAATTCCGTATCAGAGAAGTCATCGTTCAAGCTGCTGCGGCCGCCAAGAAAATCGCCGTCCTGTACCTTAACGATGTTGTTCAGACCAGCAGCCACGCCGCGGTTCCCCTTCGCATCGAATGGGTAGAAGTTAAGGCTGACCTTCGCATAGCAGCCGGAGTAAACCTCCGTTGTGTCCGTGATTTCTGCAAATTTCGGTTTGCCTTCAGGCGTTCGGCCGACTTTCTTTGCAACACCAGGCTTGTTCTTGCTGGAAGCGTTCAGGAAGAAGTGACCAGCATAGGCTTCATCGTCCGGACGCTCCTCATCACCGTCACGCAGCGGCGTCTTAGCATTAGCAGGGATCTTTCCGCCCCATTTGCTCTTGCCTTGCTCCTTCGCAGCGTCAACAGCTGCTTTGATCTTCTGCAGCGTCACCTTGTCCGACTTCGGGATTAGGATCGCTGTGCTGTACTTCTCATCGCCACCATCGATGGATTGCGGAGTGAAAACGTGTGTATAAGAGAGACGAACTGTTCCAGTGACTACTTTTGTATCCGTATTTGTAATAGCCATGTTTGTTGGCTCCTTTATAATTGGTTTTTGAATGATTACTCTAGGCATGAAGCGCCATTTATAGGCGTCCGTACCGATTTTATTGAATAAGGCTCTTTGTGCAAGCTTTTTGGAAGGTTCAGAGATCCCAAAGCAAAACTTTTTCGAAATAGTGCTGTAGATACCCCATTGATCAGCCAATATCCTCACCTTGGAATTCAGACTCAATCGATGCTAGGGATGACAGCTCCGGACGCTTGTCCGCTTCTTCTACAAGAGTCGGCTTGCCCGCCGGCTTAATCACCAGATCAGACAGCAGCTCCCCGAACATCTTCTTACCTACGACCTTCTCCATCTCCGTTATGCCGACAAGCTCCTGCGGCTTATAGATGGAATCCGGCTTAAAGTGCTGTCCGAAATGCTTCTGCTTAATCGCTTGCTCAAGCGTGAATTTAACTGCATCTTTGTCACTGTAAATCCGATTGCTACGACCTTCGACAAGCTTCCAGCCAGGGTATCTAACATCATGCTTCTCAGCCTGCTCGAGCATGTAATCCTTCACATCGCCAGCCCAACTGACAAGGTTATCAATCTTGCCCCGGATCTCAGCAAGCTCTTCAAGAGACAGCAGCTCCGGCTCTTTAAACTCATGAGCGAGAAGCTCAAGATTCGCAAAGGCCCTGACGCGGCAGACCGCTTTAGCCTTGCAGAACTTGCAGTGTTCGCCTGCCTTCGTCTCACCTTTTCCGGATACGGCCAGCTCCGCGCCGGGCTTCACGACTTCGTCTGCCCACTTGAGCAGTTCCTCTGCAGTCATCCCCTCCGTCGATACACTGTCGAGCCTCGGTTGGACGATCGTCATACGGACGTTCTGCACATCGTAAAGAAAGCTGAAGCCATTGATGGCGCCGAGCCCGTATAGCCGGAGCTGGCTGTTATCCTCAGCAGAAACGGGAACACCCTTGCCATACTTAAGATCGATGACCTCAAGCGTACCGTCTGCGATGATCACCACGTCACCTGTACCGAAGCCCTCCGGCACCCACGGTGAGAAGTCCAGCCGTTCCTCGAACAAGACCGTCGCATCCGGCGTTTTAGCGCGGGCCTCATTGATCCGCTCGACGACCACGTCTATGTAGGTTTGAACGTGGTCCTCCATCTCTTGGCTGTAGAACTGGCCCTTCGTAGCGACTTTCAGACGTTTTGTATGCTCTTTCTTGTCGATATGGTTAAACAGGTAAGCCAGGTGAATCTCAGACAACTCATGGGCTGCTGTACCTTCAGCGGCGAATATGCTACTACCACTATCGCTCGGGAACAACGCTTCTAGCCCGACACTCCCCGGGCAAGCTAGCCAGCGCTTAGAACCGGATGCCGATAATTTGGCATGCGCACGGCTTGAATGGTTTTGAGTCAATCCCAGCACCCTCTTCCCCGTTTCTGCTCCTGCAGGATGTTAAGCTCATTGCGGAGACGATCGACTTCTTTCTCTGCTTCCATGGCACGTTTTATCGCATAAGGCCAGCCGATTAATGCGTTTTTAATGAATCCGGGAAATGAAAAATGATAACCAGCGGCTAAGAACAGCGTTGAACAACTGTCCACGTATTCGAGATCAGATTCTAAATCCCGCGCTTGTGTAGCACTACTCATTCGCAACAGCCTCAAGCGCCGCGTAAACCTTAGCACGTTGATCTTCAGGGACAGCACTAATAGAAGCCGCGCCGAAATCGGTCAACACCTTCTTAACCTTTGCCTGCTTACCAAGCTTAGCCACCTCAGCCGCCTTTGCTCTCAGATCCTCAACGGAATATGTGGACGGCTCATCGTCATCAGTCGATTCCGGCTCTTCTTGAACTGGATCCGGCTTCACTTCTGGCTCAACAATAGGCTCTGCTTTCTCCGACTTCGCGCGAGTTGCACGCTGCTTAGGCGCTTCTGGGGTGGCCTCTGGTTGTACGACAGGAGCCGCAAATCCTCCGATCCGACCTGCTAGAACAGATAACTCTAATACTGCTTGCTCGGCGTTCTCGCCGCTAATATGGATATTTACTGGCATGATAAAACCTCCTGTTTTCAATCCGTCCAACATGTGATATGCTGGCGGTAACTTGGTTTTTGATTTAAACGGCCTTTGCGGCTCCTAACCCGCGAGGGCTTTTTCTATCTGTGCGATCTCGCCGTCTAACCAATCAAGCGCAGTCGGCAGAACACGCGGATCGACTTCGATACGATTTGTTAACCGCCAGCGCATCCGCTGCAGCTCGTATTTCCTCCAACGCAATTCCAGCTCCTCAGGCATATTACTCACCCCCTAATATTGCTGGCGTACACTCAGGGTCCTTTAGTACATCGAGAATTTCCTCGAGTGATGCGATCACCATCGCTAGCGGAACATGTTGATCGCTACGAGCTTGTAACAGGTTGCGTTTAGCAGCTCGCAAGAGCATAACGCCTTCTTCCATGTGCTGAACTGCTTTCTGAGTCGGATTCATTGGTTTTCGCCCCCTTAAAATGGATTGAAGCCGATATGATGCGCTTCACAGAATGCGATTTCAATAAGTACATCGTCACCGATCGGCAGCTTGTCCAGCCGTTTTGCTGCACGCTGCTTGCCCTTTTCGGTAAGCACTGCACTGCCATTTTCGTCTTTAGCAATAAAGCCAGCTTCGAGCAGCTGCGCTGCTTGACGAGCAGCAAGTTCACGATAACCCTGTTCACTCATTCTTTTTCACCTCCTTCACGTAATTCCATCAGACATCTATTTGTTGTTCTTGCGATCAGCTATCCACTTCTCAAAATCTTTTTTCTCAACTCGCTTCGTTTTACCTAGTGAGAAGCAAGGTATACCGCCGTGAGCTGGCGAAAGCTGCATGTATTCATAAACACGTTTACGCCCTATCACAAGGTAATCAGCGATATTTTGAGCTGTTAAAATGCTGGGTAGCTGTTCTAACGTGAGCAGTTTTATTTGAGTCACTGATCACCAACTCCCTCGCCTTGGATACTTGTATTTCCGTCATTTTTGAGAAAGTTTAAATCCAAATTCAGCGCAATGGCGATTTTGGATAGTGCATCGACACTAGGTGCATACCTTCCGTTCTCAATATCAGAAAGGTAGCTCCTAGACAACCCTGTCGTTTCAGAAACAGAGGCCTGCTTTAAGTGCAACGCTTTGCGCTTTGTTTGGATGGCGCTTCCTAGTGCTTTCTTATCCATTGTTTGTATCACCTCCTGTGTAATAAATGTACAGTATTTCCGTCATTTTTGTAAAATTCGATTTTTAGTCATATTCGAGCATTTAAGAGCATACGCTAGCTATTTACTGGTATTTCCGTCTAATAGGTCAATTATACTTGTATTTACGACATTTTAGGACTTGTATGACCGTCATTACGGCTGTATAATGAAATAAATGTCGGATCCACCGACTTAAAAGGAGTGCAGGAAATTGTCTATCGGGGAAAATATTAAAAATTACCGCAAAGCAAAAAGACTTACTCAAGTGGAGTTGGCTGATAAAGCTAATATATCCCGCTCATACATAGCAGACATAGAACGTGACCGATATAACCCTAGTCTTGATACACTAACTGCGATCGCTAATGTACTAAAGGTAAGCGCAAATGAATTGTTGGGGATGTCGAGCAGAGTGTCAGAGGAAGATTACGCGGAAGGATATACCGATGATTCAAACGGTTTATCGGCTAGAGAGGAACGTGACATTGCGACTGATCTGGAGCGCATGATCGGCGAGCTCGAATCAAACGAAGCGTTAGCTTTCCACGGCGAGCCGATGGATGATGAAACAAAAGAACTCATGCGGATCTCACTTGAAAATTCCTTGCGACTAGCTAAAGGGATGGCAAAACGAAAATTCAACCCTAATAAAAACAAAAACAAATAAGGGGCGCACTGGATGGGGATCAGACGTATGGTCAGTCAGCTGACCCGTAATTATGGAACGAATAACCCTTTCACCATTGCGAAGCAGAAAAACATCCTAGTCGTATACGAGCCGCTCGGCGGCGTTATGGGTTATTTTAATACTTATAAACGAATGAAGATGATTCACCTTAATAACTCACTTGATGAAATCGAAATGCGCTTCACTTGTTCCCATGAACTCGGACATGCCCTGCTTCACCCAAAAGTGAACACGCCATTCCTTAAAAGGCACACGTTGTTTTCCGTTGATCGCATCGAACGGGAGGCAAACCAATTTGCAGCAGAGCTCCTTATCCCAGATGAGCTGCTGCTGGAGCACACGATAAGCGAAGCTGCTGCAATCTGCGGGATACCGGAACAAATGGCAAGATTTAAACGTTTCTACAAATAAGCACCATCATATATTTATAACCTTGCGCTTTCGCCGCTGCGAGGCGGTTTTCTATATACCAAAAATAGAACATACGTTCTAATTGAGAGGAGAAATAAGACATGCCATACATTCGTAAGCGTGGTAAAACTTGGTCATATACCGTAGATCTCGAGAAGGACCCAGTTACTGGGGAACGTAACCAAGATTCTAAAGGCGGATTCAGAACTAAACGGGAGGCTGAACTTGCTGCGGCTAAGGTTGAATCGGCAGTGGCAGATGGCGTCTATGTCAAAGAATCAAACACTACTTTCGAGGAGTTTGCCAATACCTGGCTTAAACTTTATCGTGCCAGTAACGCAAAGGAAAGTTCTATCAGACAGAGAGGATACCAGATAAAAAGCCTTTTGAAGTATTTCGCTAAAGTCCGTTTACGCAATATATCTCGCAAGAAATACCAAGATGTATTAATAAATATGTCTGAGACGATGGCGCACAGCACAGTTCAAGGGATACACGGTGTTGCGCAATTGTTATTCAAGAAAGCGATGGAGTTTTCAGAAATAAAAATCAACCCTACCGAGTACGCGAAAGTGCCGTCTGCCGCAGATGAGGAAGAATTACCGAAATACATGGAGAAGGAGCAGTTGGCCGAGTTTTTGCGACTCGCCAAACACCGGGGACTGCACGACGACTACCTAATGTTTCTAGTTCTCGCTTACACTGGTCTGCGGATCGGCGAGCTGTGTGCACTTACCTGGTCGGACATCAATATCATAAATTGCACAATATCTGTAAATGGAACACTTGTTAATCTTAAGGACAAGGCGGAAGAGTACAGAATAGGCACTCCTAAAACAAAATCGTCACGTCGTATAATAGACGTGGACGTGAACATTATCGCTGAATTAGAACGACACAAAGCAAAGCAAAATGAATTCAAAATGAGTAAGCGCGATGTCTACCATGATAAAAATTTTGTGTTTGGGCGGGATGATAATTCGTTCGGGTACCCTCCAACGCGCAGAAAAATTGAGCATCGAATGAAACGCCTTACGCAGTGGATGGATCTCCCGCAAAAGTTCTCGCCGCATTCACTTAGGCATACACATACCTCGCTATGTGCAGAAGCAGGAGTGAGTTTGGAGGCGATCATGCAAAGACTTGGCCATAAGAGTGATGCTACAACCAGGTTAGTGTATCTTCATGTAACAAAGGCAGTGAAGAAAGAAGCCTCCGAAAAATTTTCCGCTCTTTTGAGCAAAGTGGTCAAATTGTGAGCATACGTGTATACCATCCCCTAAAATCCCTTTAATTATAAGGGGGTTTTCACCTGTAACCGTAATGAGCATCATAACAGTCATCAAAATATTACGCATGCCTTCACCTCCTTCCCGTATTAACTTCCATTCAGTTAAGCGACTGAAACAGCTTCTGCCCTTCTCTTACCCATGGATAAATAAATACCTGAAAGGTATACAAAATCGGAATGCCCGCTATAACAAATAAAAAGTATGAGGCTGATTCCTTCCTGCTTTCTTTAGCCAGCTCAATCTTCTCCTTGTAATCTCCGATCCTCGCTCGAAGCAGGTCGTAATACTGCAGACTTTCGTGCATCCGGAGCGCATCGAGCGTCTCGACGAAGCTAAGCGCCTCATCGGTACCGAGTCTTAGTTTAAAACGCTGCAGCGCCGCACCCGCGTCATGATACCATTCGGCGAGCAGCCGCTCCAAATCATCGCGCATGGCTCGCGTAAACGGCAAGCAGCGAAGCAGCTTCGCATGGATATGGAGCGAGGAGTCCGAGAGATAGAGAAGCTGATTGCTTACGACGAATATTTCTTTGGTTATTTGCAGCGCGCGCATTTTGCTTATTGACCGCAGCCATACCAAGTCGATATATACAATAAACATCGCGAGCAGCAAGCCGGGACCAATGAAGGATATCGGCAGGAGTGCGTTTAAGCGCTCATACAGAAGAACCATGAAAATAACAGACAGCATGATAGCAGCTATGAGAAGCCTCCTGGCGATAACATACCATGCAGCGTCCGCCGTGATGCCGCAGCTGGCAAGGAGCAGCTCTCGCTCCAAAAATGAAGGTCCGTGTCGTTCTACCCGAAACAGTCGCAGCCATTGCTCCGGAGCCTGCCTTGTACGCCAGCCTAATAGGGCCAAATGCTTCCATCTCGTGGTGCGTCTCGGCAGCAATTGAAGAATGGCATAAATAGCGGCCACCCCAAACACATACTGGCCGATCGTCACGGCTATCCCGATGAAGCCTTCCGTCCACTCGTGCATTTATGTCCTCCTTTCACATTTTTTTGCGTGACAGCCAGAGTCCCATAAGAAAAGAAGCAAAAATGAGAACCATCGCATTAAGCAGCATGTCACGTCCCTGCGGGTCGACCACATAATAATAATAGGAATTCTCCTTGTTATATCTAAGGTTGATTCCGATATAGATGGCGAGAAACAAGAGCGGCGAGAAGTTAGCTACCCGAATCTCCAATAGCCGGTTTCTTTCCTGCTCATTCGCTCTTCTTGCCTTGCGCATATCCGTCAGAAGCTCCTTCAGACTTTCGGTTATAGTCACGCCCTCCACAAGCGCTACCCTTAAAATATTGACGAAATAATCCGCCCATAAATGCCCTAGCGATGCGGACAGCAGACGCAAGCTCGCATCGTCGTCACCGCGCACTGAAAGGTTACGGTAAAGCTGCTCGAACACGGTTTGCATCGGTCCAAGCAATCGCCGCTCCTCCACCGTACGCTGCAGCGCGATCCGGACCTGACGTTCTCCGGTGACGATATAACATTGATAAAACAGCTCTACCGCCGGTAAAAAATCCATTTGCGTCTGCATACGTCGATGTACGAGCATGGCTCTAACGATTGTATAGGGCATCGCGCCAAGCAGCATGCCGAATAGCAGCGTCCCCTTTACGCTTTGAAAGAATAGTCCGCCCGCGGCGATTCCTGCGAGCAGAAGCAAGCCAGACACATATGCGAAGGCGCCGGGCGTCACTTTTAATTGAAGAGCTTCCAACAATTCAGACAAATGCCGATTCAGCCTTTCATATCGTTTGAAACGCTCCTTCAGCCGATATTTCCAACCAATCTTCGTCCGGTAGGTTAGCTTGCCGATGAGCTGCCGCTCCCGCGACCAAATGAAGAAAAGGTGATATAACGCAATAAATATCAAGCAGAAAAGCAAGGTCGCCGCAGCAGCTATTGAAAGCTTATTCATTACCGTCACCCTTCGCTGCCATTCGGACAGAAGTTTTCGGGGATGGCTGTGAAGGAAAGCTCCATTCGTCAAGCTGCGCATCAAATACCGCCCAATCCATAACGAAAGTCTGTCCTTCCTGCCATAGCAGTTCGCCTATCCGGCTGACGACTCTTCGACCGTTCAAATAGCTCATTTCAATGCCGACCTCCGTCACATATTGCGTAATCCGCTTGGTTAATCGCTCCGCATTCATTCCCCGGCCGTCAAGCATGCACATATCCGTTATTGCTTCCGGCACATCTTCAAGCCTATTGGCGTGCACGGTAGTCATGCTACCGGAGTGACCTCTCGTGCAGGCCCGCACGTAGATGTTAGCATCCACATCCCGGATCTCGGCATGAATGATGCGCTGCGGAGATTGCCTTAAGGCCAGCTTAAAGGCCTGATCTGAACGATGCTGCGGATCATCCTCTTCCGTTTCGTACTCGACCACGTTTTTTGTTGGAAAATCGCGCCCCAGCATCATTTCGAATCTGCTCTCGATCGTAATGATTCTCTCCTCATCCGGAAGTTCGGCGATTAAAGCCTTCATCAAATTCGTTTTTCCCGAGTTCGTCGGACCGATAATGACGATATTAAATCTTGCGGCTAAAATGGCTCTCAGCAGGCTTTGCACTCGCGCGCTTATGGTCCTGTAAGCGGGAGATCCTAAGGTATCGAGACTAAAGCTCCGCACCGTGTAGAACCGAATCGTCAAGGTCGGGCTAGCCGTGAAGCCGAAGCCGGTCATCGTAACGCGGGAGCCGTCTCGCAGCATCACTTCTGCCCAGCGCTTGCGCGGATTTATACGGTCATTATTGTAGAGCACGAGGTTTTGCTGAATGCGCTCCACCTCGCGTACGTTTTCAAACCGATAATCCGAAAGAACCGTCACACCGTCCTTGACGAGGAAGATTTGTTCGCCGACCACTTGTATCTCTTCCAGTCCTTCCTTGTCAGCAAGAACTAACTCAAGTACATTAAGACCGATAACCTCTGCGAACAACGCTTCCGCAAGCGTCTGATAAGGATGCTCAACATTGGCAGCGCCATGAATGCGAAGCCTGATCAAACGATCCGTAATAACGGCAAGCACCTGCTCCCGCTCCTGCGTATAACCAAGCACTGCGCGATTCAACGTCTCACCGTACTGCCTGCGTTCATCCTCACTCAGTCCATGCGGAGCGCTTAAGTATGTTCTAATATCATCCGTAAGCCTGGCAAATCTGCCTCCCGCAGCCTCTGCCAGGTATGGCGCTGCTTCATCCCCTTCGCGTTTTACCTGCTCCGACTTCATCTGCGACGCGAATTCCGAAGGAGAAAACCGACTCTCCCTCGCAATCATGAGCTTGTCCCGTTGCGATGGGTCATCAGCTTGCGGTACCAGGGCTGAACTGCAATAGTCGAGGCCATGCTGCGAATGCCGTGGCGTTGCATAATCGCTTTCGCAGGAGCGCGCATCGCTTGTTTGCCCTCATCGGCGGTGCCGAGCCAATCGGCATAAGTTCCATTGTCTAAATGGCTGAATAACGGCTCGCTCATTTGAAATTGTCCAAGCGCTTCCGTTCCAAGCTCTTTGCAAATATGCTTCATCTGAAAACCTCCGCTCCTCCAAGGATTTTTAATCAAAACCGAAACGTACTGCTCGCGGGAAACACCGAATAGCGGCGATACTTGTCCAATCCAACGCCGCCCGTCCTCCCCAAAGTGGGAGAGCGCTGAAGTCGTAACGAGAACTCGCGTGCTTGCTCTCCTTATCGAGCATATCGTCGCCGCATTGTCCCAATAAGCGCCAAGGTCCAACACGACGAAAGAGAAGGCTTGCTCAGCGACTGTAAGCAAATGCTCTGCTTCCTCAGGGGTGAAAAATTCGGCTTGATCCCGCAATAAATTACCGAACAACACTTGTAAATTAGGCTGCCTATTAACGGGATAGGCAGCTCTGCGCAGCTTGTCCGGCGTTAAGGTATAAGACCGGAGCTCCGGGCGAAGCTTATCCAGCGTAACCGCAGGCTCATCGACGCCGATATACCGGTGGATCTTGGCGCTCTTGAGATTGAGGCATAAATATCCGATCGATTTGCCGGTGGCTTCGGCTATGCGATACGCTGTCGCGAAAGCTGCTGCCGTCGTACCTATATTGGGAGTTGTACCAATAAAAGCGGTGAGTGGCGCGGCTGCTCCGTTCACGGCTTATCAGCCTCCCCATCCGTATGGAAGTCCAATGATTCCGGACTATAAGCAACGACCAGCATTTGTTCCCCGTTTTTGCACAAACTGTCGAGCTGCAGCCATTGCGCTTCCGTTAAATTTAAATTCAGATAGTCGATCATCCCGTTCGCATCCCGTCTGGAAGCGTACATCTGCTCTTTGTTGCCGTCGGCCAGCGACAAGATATTAGGATTTTCCATATTGTCGATCTCCACGTTTCCCGAAGTCTTCACCGAGGCGACAATGACGGCCTCCTCGAATAGCCGTTTGGAGGGGGAAGCGTCGCCAGACACGTACAACAGCACCCTATCCCCCGCTCTAATGCCGTTCGAAATAGAACGAATATACTCCTTGGGAATTTGGAAGGTCGATTCGGAGCGCTTAGGCTGCAGCAGATACCGGTCTACCTTCCATGACAAAATGGGCTCGTCTTTACCCAGCGGTATGATCGTTTCCTTCCCTGCCGCTTGGCTCTTCTTCAAAATCATTTCCGGAACAAATGCGGCATTCGGTACCGACTTGTACGCCAGATCCCCCTCCGTAAGCCGCTCACCCGCCGCAATGAAGCGCTTTGGCACTAGCACCGCGACCGTTCCCTCCCGCTCGATCTGTATGCGCTGCAGCTTATACATGCCATAAACGAGACATCCTGACAGCACTGCAGCCGTTAAGCTGATGTATACATTCCTTCTTCTGTTCATCGCCACTCCTCTCCGAGCATAAAAAAAGAACGCATCGGCAGCCCTCTCAGGCTGTTCCGCATGCGTTCTTCGCAATGTAATGCTCTCGTATATAATTTCAACTGCTAATTGAGTACATAATAGCAAATAGTGCTTTCATTTGTCTATCATTTTTTCCTAAATTCATCAAATTTCGGTTAATCCCGACAAAAAAGCCATTTAGCATAAAGGACAGCTCCTTCATTCTGCCAAACAGCCCACATCTTTAAAAATCGATTAATCCTACGCTGATTAACAAAGCATCGTCAACCTTACGCATTGTTTCGTCGTCAAGATGCGTAATTTTATCGGTCAGCCTTTGCTTGTCGATCGTCCGAATTTGTTCAAGCAGCACAACCGAATCGCGATCGAACCCGTGAGCGGCGGCATCCATCTCCACATGGGTAGGCAGCTTCGCTTTCTGGATTTGAGCCGTGATAGCAGCCACGATAACCGTCGGACTGAAACGATTTCCGATATCATTCTGAATGACCAGCACGGGGCGAACTCCGCCCTGCTCCGATCCGACGACTGGCGATAAATCCGCAAAAAACACATCTCCGCGTTTTACGATCAAGCTCTACACCCCGCTAACGAGACGGCCTAACGTATGGTCTGCTTCTTCCTCCGCTTGAAAAGCTTCCGAGGCCATGTTCAGGTTAATTTTCGCCATTTCCATATACCCGCGCTGCATGGATTCCCGGATTTGACGTTTTTTACGCTCCACCAGATACAGCTTCATGGCTTGCCGAATAAATTCGCTGCGGTTGGAGTTTTCCTTGGCAACAATCCCGTCAACCTCCTCCAGCAAATGATCTGGCAGGCTTATCATGATCCTCTTGGTATTTTGTACATTGGCCACCGAACTCGCACCCCCAAAACTTTTCCAAAACCCTAATACACATTATGACATAATATTGCCGTCGCTATACTTCAACATATCTATGATCGCCGTATATCAAATATGCTGTATGTTTTCATGTATAGCCTCTATAGATGCTCTGCCTTACTAAATTCGTGATTATTAGCGAAATTCCTCTTCATTTACGAAAAAATGTAATTTGAAACAATTACCAATAAAAGCTAAGTTTAGACTAAAGGGTTGTAAACGGCTGACGTACGGCCGCCGTTTACATATAAACGAGGAACGCGGGCCGCTAACATGCAGGTGACTTCGTAGTTAATGGTACCAAGCTGCTGCGCCACTTCTTCAACCGTAATGACCGCATTGCCCTGACGTCCGATGAGTACAACCTCCTCGCCAGGCTCTACGGGCGCTGCATTCGCTCCCGCAACGGCAAAATCGAGCGAAATCATACATTGATCCATGCAAATTGTACCGCGAATCGGCACTTTGACACCGCGCACAAGTCCGTTCGCTTTGCCGGTAAGCATTCTGCTGAAGCCGTCCGCATAACCGATCGGCAGTGTTCCTATACGTTCTTCGCCTTCTGTCACATAACGTGAGCCATAGCTGATTCCCCAGCCGGCCGGCGCGGTTTTGACCATAACAACCTCAGTCTTAAGGGTCATTACGGGCTCAAGCTCTATGCGCTGACGATTCACTTCGGCAGAAGGATATAAACCGTACATGCTAATTCCAAGCCGCAGCATGCCGCCTGCCCATTCAGGCGTATCGATACCGGCAGCGCTGTTGGCAGCGTGGATAATCGGAATCGATAAGTTCTGCCGCTTCACATAAGCGACAATGCTTTGAAATCTGTCGTATTGCAGCTTCGTGTAGCTTTTGTCCGCCTCATCTGCGCGGGCATAATGGGTAAACATCCCTTCGACCTCAAGCTGAGGCACGTTTAGCGCCTTCTCAATAAAGGCTTCCGCCGATTCTTGTCCCAGTACGCCCAATCGTCCCATGCCGGAATCGATCTTGATATGCACCTTAAGCCTGCGTCCGGCAGAATCGTTAGGCAGCTTTGCGGCTGCCTCGATGATATCCTCCCGGAACAAGCTGATCGTCACATTGTTGTCCCTTGCGACAGGCAAGGCATCCGCGGCCACGAAACCAAGCACAAGGATCGGGGTTTGGATGCCTGCCTTCCGCAATTGAAGTGCTTCATCTAAAAAAGCGACTCCAAAATATTCAACGCCGAAGCGCTCCGCCTCGCGCGCTATCTCTACTGCGCCATGCCCGTAAGCATTCGCCTTGACCGAGGCCATAAGCCTGCAGCCGTCTGGCATTGCGTTACGAAATGCCTGCAAATTACGTTTAAGCGCATCTAATGATATTTCAACCCTTGTCGGGCGATAAAACGAATCCAAGCCGTTCACCTTCTCCTTATCTGGCAGCCATAACAGTCCGAGCAGCAAACATCAATAGAAATAATGTTAAACGCTGCCGCTAAGACTGTCAATGAAAGGAGCCCCGGAAATGGCTAGTACGTCTTGGAAATTCGGCTGTTTTCCAGCTTTATTTCCCTATTTCGCCCTGTACCGATTGCGCAACCTTTATCATCTCGGATTCAGGAAGATTTGCGCTTATGAGACGGAATTGATTTCCTTCATGTATCCAAGTAAGCGTCAGTTGATCTTCGCCGCTTAGCATACCGATCGTAAAGCCCAAATCAACCATCATTCCATCCGTTAACGATGCCGCTTGGTCCTTCGGCTGCGTTTGGATCAGCGTATAGCTGTAATCGCCCTCGTAACGAGTCATCTGGCCGGGATTACCGCCAAACACAATGTCAATCATGTCCAGCTCCGCTACTCCGTCAGGAAGATAAGACGGCTTCATAGCTGTGAATTCAGCGCTTGTCTCTTTCCCGGCGCCTGCAGAAGCATCGTCGCCAGCGTTGTCATTGCCGCTTTCGTCAGATTGATCGTCGCCGTCTACCGCGCTGTCATTCCCTTGCTCGTCTTCGCTTGCATCCGCTTCGTCGCCAGGCGCTGCAGCATTGTCGTCGCCATCGTCGGCTGCATTACCTGCCTCATTGCCGGATGCATTGCCCGCAGCCGCATCATCGCCTTCTTGCTCCGGCTGCGCCATTGTCGGCTCTTCGGTCGATTGGCTGGAAGGCTCCGCCTTCATATTAGCCTCCGTCTCGAACACCGACTTTTCAAATTTCCGCCCGAATTCGAATGTATCAAATTTCACCTCGACCATAACCGCTGCGTTCGCATCGCTGACCTCAACCTGCACCGGCTTGTAATCGGATTTATTTAGCCAAATTTTTTGACGGGCCAATGAGCCGTTGTTGTAGTTGGCCATGACGTCAAATACATAAGCATCCTCGTCGATTACGAACTCGCGTGAGTTATCCACCAAAATGCTTTGAACTAACGTTTGGTACAGGTACACCTGTCCTTGGTTTTGCGGCCAATCGCTTTGGAAGCGGAACACTTTATTCAGCTTCGGAGTGAGAACGAATACTCCGTCGTCATTGCGAAGCACGATTTGTGTAATGTCCTTCTCTTCATTCGTTAGCTTGATGCGGTAATATTGCGGCTTCTGATAGGAAACCTCGACTTTGTATTCGAGTGGCTGCTGACTCGTGTGAAGCGTCATCGTCCCGCTTCCTTGATAGCTTTCCATGTTGTTGACATGCTTGTCGAGATCCTTAACCACGGACTCGGCGTCCTTCGTTCCGCAAGCGGCTAGTACTAATGAGAAACATAACAAAACTGCCGCGGTCCATGTAATGCGACGCATGTAATCATCCCCTCTGCACAATGTTTTTTACTGGCTGATAACATGTCTATGAGGGGACTTGACCAATTATGCGGACTAGTTTGACAAGCTTAGGCAAAGCGGCATTCGAGCAAAAAGGGAATGGTCATCCGGACCGTTTATTCCGCAGCTGGGATCCGGATCGAAACCTTACAATATATAGAAATGCCGGCATCTTCCGCTGCCGGCATTTCCAAGAGAAGCACTGTCACCACTCCACGATTATGTTTATACCCTTCGGCACTCCAGAATATCGGAGCAGTACCGTTCCCGATACGGGATCATAGCGGAATTCCGCCGCAGCGCCTCCGGCCTTCACACTGCGAGGTTCGCCCGCAACGCGTATTCGCGTGCTGACGACCGTATCCTGCGGAGACTCCGATACAAAAGACAGTCTCGTCTTCTCCGTCAGTTCGTCACGGATTCGCGACGAACTGACAAGGATGCCGGGAACGCGATGCTCCTGAACGGAATGGTTCAAATCATAAAGCAGGCTATCCTCACCCGGTTTCAGCAAGGCAGACTGCCGGACGGGAAGGTCGGCCTCGAACAAATCAAGGAATAGACCTTGCAGGAATACCGGCTTTGCCGTTTCCGACTCGTCAAGCACATGGGTGATCAAATAAGGACCGCGCTTAATTTGAAGCAGGCTGCTCTCCTTGTAATCGCCTGCTTCGCCGCGAATTTCAAGCGCCCGCCGCACCGTGTCCCTTATTTGCTCTGCGCCGGCGCTCGAACGAGACAGTACTGCCGGGTTCACCCGGTGGATAAGAACAGCACCGCTGCCTACTGTATGCTCGCCATCCTCCGGATTCCTGCTCAGCCCTAACGATTCGAATAGATGCTCCTCGGGCCGCTCATAAGTCCGGTGTCCTTCCTTGCGGTTCCACCATTCCCGAACGGAGTGGAACGGGTCGGAGCCGTCCCCCACATAGATCAGAACGCCGCCTTCCCTCACCCATTGTCCAACCGCTTGATGGATGCCCGGATGCTCCGGCTTCATGAATTCATAGCTGAGCAGCAGTACCCTGTAGCCCTCTATATATCCGGGAAAGGTCATAATGTTGTCGAGCTGCACCGGGCGGAGCGGAATGCCGCTCTTCACGAGCGGCAGCGCTAAGCCGTAGAACGCAGACCAATCGAGCACCTCCTGCTGCCCGGAAGTCAGCCCCTCGGTCGTCGTGGTGCCGTCATATTTGAAAGCATCGCCTTGTCTGTCCTCTTCCGGTACAACGTCCCCTCGCTGATACATGGCAGAATTGGAAAGGCAGAGGCCGATCCCCGACGTATACGCATCTCCTTCGACCTCTTCCTCGTGATGATGCATATCCCGCAGCACATTCATGACGGTAAGCAGGACGGTCGCGTAGTCTCCCGGAATCGTTTCTTTACCTTGCCCATTCTCCTTAGGATAGCTGCCCTCGAACACACGGCGCGGCCAAGGACAGACCTCGTATCGCTTGACCTCGGGATGCAGGAGGGAGGCAACGACGGTTGAACGGTAATTTTTGCGGTAATCGCTCCAGCTGTAGCCGGGGTTATCTTCGATCGGATCATGAAGAAACCACATTTCCCTGCCTGTTCCGCGCGTGAGCTCCTGCATAATTCCGTATTCCAAATACGCCGTTTCGAAGGTCCGTTCCCGGCGCAAGCCTTTGTATACGTTAGGCGTACGCGCCGTCCCCGTCCAGATCTGGGCGATAAAGCCGTCGCAGCCCGGCATGGAAACGAGCAGCGCCTCAGGGCTTATAATACGCCACTGCGTATAATTAATGAGGCTATGGGTAGGTACGTAAAAGCGTACGGTCCTTCCATAGGTGACAAGCGAATATTCCTTCATTTGGCTGCAAAGCCGGTCGAGTGCCCGGTAATACATGGCTGCCTTCAGTTTAGACGCCCGGTATTGAGCATCCGGAGAAGAGTGGGGAGGAATCCAGTCCTCCCCGTAATAATTCAACCACTCCCGCTTGAATGCATCCGAATACCCCGAAGCTGCCCAAAACTCCGGCTCCTCCAAATGGATAGCTTCGGCGCCGCAGTCGATCGCCCGTTTGATATGAGACGCCAAATATTCGGCAAATGAAATGGTTGGCACCATGTAAGGCACGTCCTTGCCGTGGAGCAGATGATTGCCTTTTCGATCCGTCTGGGCTTCATCCCAATGATTGCGACCATCGAACCGGCCATATAAATAGTCCTGATATTCGCCCCATGAGATACCCGTCATGAGATGGATCGTGTAACCGGCCTTCTTCCAGCCTTCGATACGCTGCGGCAAATCCTTTGAAATGCCGTAAACCATAACAAAATCAGTCCGCAAATCGTACTTCGGCCCATATGGCCGCGACTCCTGAAATCCGGTCCATTCGGACCGCGCTTTCGTTGCCTTGTTCAATTCAAGAAACCTCCTTTAATTCAATAATCTGTCTATTCCGATCCCGCCATAAGTTATCACTCTCATTTAAAATATCTCGTCAGATGCTCGGCCGCTTTCACGATACCTTGTCGCTCTGCTTCAAGCGATCCCCAGTAACGGTGATCCTCAAGCTCAATGCTTACCGCTCCCTTATAGCCGAGACGATCAAGGCGAACGGCCACCTTGCCCCATTCCACTTCACCATGTCCAGGAATCGTATAACGCCAGGATCCTTCGGAGAAACCGTATTTCTCACCGAATGTCGCAGGAATAACGCCACATTCATACAGCTCGTCATGAAGAATCTCCGTATCCTTTCCGTGACAGTGGTTGATTCGGTCACCAAACTCCGTAAGTGCTCGGATATAATCGATTCCAAGACGCACGAGATGCGATGGATCATAGTTCAGACCAAAATGCTTCGACGGAATGGCTTCGAACATCGCTCTCCACATTTCCGGCGTGCATCCAAGCGTTGGATAATACGGCGCCGGTCCCGGCCAACCCTCTATGGCCATATAGATGCCCGACTGCTCCGCATGACGGACGATCTCCGGGAACGTTTCCTTAAAGATAGCGAACCCTTCCCTGCGAGGAAGTGTATGATCTTCCGGTACCAAGCACATGAACAGCACCCTTCCGCCTAATTCGGAGATACTGGTCATTTGTCGCTTCGTGGCTTCCACTGCATCCGCGCGGCGCGCTTCATCGCGGCTTAACAGCTGCGATGTATGATGCGCATCGATAGATCCGATGCCGATACCGGCATGTTCGCACGCGCCCTTCACTTCAGGGGTCAAATTAGAGACGTCCAAGATATCCAGACCGGCACTAGCCGCCCATTCAGCCGTTTTGATAATTCCTTCCGCCCCAATCTTGGGCGGGATACGCATACCTATTTGAACGTTCATGCTGTTTGCTCCTCCTCCGCCTCAAGTGCTGCATCCGGAACATAGCTGGCAGCATGGTAAATCATTTCCGAAAGCTTGACGACTTTGAGCGCGAATTCACCAGGTACGAGCACTTCATGACGCCCAAGAATGGCATCAATAAAGCTTTTATCCTGATTGGTGGTCTGTACCGGAAGCTCCGGTACGATCGCTTCTTGTCCTAAACGACGTAACGTGATTTTACCGTTGTCATAGAAGATCCCGCCGTTCTCTCCGCAGAATACAAAGGTTTCATGCCAGCACGGCGAGTAACCGACTAGGTTTAAGCCGGCAACGGCTCCTTCCGCGAAGCGAATGGAAGTGAAGGTATCGATTTCAACTGCTGCTCCATGCATATGCAGCTGGGGCTTTACCTCCACGGGGGTAAGACCTGATGTCCAAAGCAGAACGTCGATAATATGGCTGCCGGAATCCATTAAGAAGCCGCCTCCGGATAATGCTGGATCTTGACGCCATGAACCAGGTGTTCCCTGTCTCCATTCCTGGTAGAGGGAAGCAGTAATCGAAGTGAGCTTACCGATCTCCCCGCTTGCGATGGCATCGCGAATATATAAGAATTCAGGTTGAAAATGCCGCTGATAGGATACTTGCATGATCTTACCCGCTTGCTCAGCCGTCTTGATCAACAACTCCGCCTCCGCGGATGAGCATGTCATCGGTTTCTCAATCAACACATGCAGACCGCTGTTTAACACATTATTTGCTTGTTGAAAATGCAGCGTATGCGGCGAACAAATAACTACCGCATCTAAATCTGCTTGCTCCAGCATTTCTTGATAATCGGAAAATTGGTCCGCTTCACTCAAGCTGAACTTCTCTACGAATTTCTCCCTGTTCGAAACGCTTGTATCAGACACAGCCGTTATCTGCACTTCCGGCAGCTCCAGCAGCTGTCTGGCATGCAAGCCGGCAATCCCTCCCGTACCAATCAAGCCCACGCGAATTTTACTCATACTTATTGCCTCCCATAATCAAATATTGTGCAAATCCTGGGAATAAACCTATTACCACTTGAGCGCTCCACTTTTATTGGAATTTAATAATTGAATAAAAAGTCCGCCGACGACCGGCCGGTTCTGAAAGTTTAACTGCTTGCCGGAGATCGTATCATACCAATGATGGAATAGGCGCCGATACCGATGATCGCTTTGTTGGAAAGGTTGGCGTTATGCGCCAAATGGCCGGCAAAATCATCTGTGCACAGTTGATTGGCCGGATCCCCGTTTTCATCACTAACCAGCTTATGTGCCGCAATCGCTTGCCTATCAAAATAATTGTTCAATCGATAATAAAAAGGGAGAGCAAAGACGCTCCCCCTATAGCTGAATCAGTTCGGCATTCCAAACATGACTGCTTCTTTGCCTTTAAGGTTGTCGTTCACGAATTGGATCGCTTCCGGATAACCTGTCTTATTCATCTGCTCGCGAAGGTCGTTTATTACCTTAAGCGCCGCTTCATCGGATTTCGCGAAAATCGCTACTTGCCATACGTCACCTATTTTATCCATGGACGGCTTCAGCATTTCCCACTGCGGCGACTTCATCATGACATCTCCAGGATTGTATGCCGAAATGACGCTGATACCGTTCGGACGAAGTATTTTGCGGGCGCTCTCCATTGCGGCGAGACGATCCTGATCGGACCAAATGTCTCCACTGCCGACGGAGTTGATTCGATCCTGACCGGACATGGATTCAAAGCCAATGCCGATGCCTTCGTTTTTCTTCAGCTTGCCGGTCGTGTCAGCCGTAAATTTATCAAACCATTCCTTCTTTGCGGCCGGTTTGCCGTTCTCCATGTCCCAGTGTACGCCCTGCACGCCATAACGCACGAGCAGAAAACCTTCATCGGACGCGAGATATTCTAACAGACGTAGCGCTGCATCTACGTTTTTGGATTTTTTCATAATAACGGTTACGTTGTTGCCTTGAATGGAAAGATCGGCTGGACGGTCCGATTCGGCGCCTGCGCGCTCTAGCGGTCCGACCGGAACATAGTCAGAGCCTGGATGCGCTTTCACATAGTCCTTGGATGCGTCGAGAATGGCCGGATAGTGCGCAGCCAGCACGGCTATGCGGCCCTGCTTGATTTTCTCGTTTGCAATCGGGGCCGTTTGGGTGAACGTTTCAGGATCGAGCAGCCCTTCAGCGAGCAGCTTGCGATAGTATAACGTATAGTCTTCATAAGCTTTCGTGAAGAAGCTGTTTTCTAATGTGCCGTCTCCTTTGTCGACATAACCGGAGCCATAGAACATCGTATTGCCGATTCCAACGGCCCAACCGTTGTGGAAGCCGCCTAGCGGAATGACTGGCATTCCGTTCTCTTCCAGACCAGCGTCCTTGATCTTCTGCAGGAAGCTGTACAGATCGTCCTTCGTTTTGACGGATTGCGGATCGACCCCTATCTTCTCGGCGATATCCTTCCGAACATAGAAGCCGTACAACCAATCCATGGCATCCTCAGGTGTCGCAGGATGGTTTTGGTAAAGCAAGAATTGCTTGCCGCCGTAAGCGTCGAACGCTTTCTCATAAAGCGCAGGAGGCACGTTTTCTTTCGCAATAGCTTTGGCGAGGTTCGGATATTTATCCAGCTTATCGGTTAGATCGACGAGTTGATCCTCCTTAGCCGCTTTGATAATGCCGTCCAGTTCGCCGCCCCATGCCGGACCGGTATAGATGTCTGGCAGATCCTGCGTCGCGAAGATGGTATTCAGCTTCTCAACCTCGCTGCCTTTCGTATATTCCCATTCCACGGTTACGCCGGTTTTCTCTTTGATGACCTCCGCAACGGCTGTCATATCGACGTCGGCGCCGGTCGAGCCGTTCCAGTTGTGAAGGACTTTGAGTTTCACTTCTTTTTGTGATGTGCCGCTGTTCGATGTGCCATTGTTGTCGGAAGGAACATTACCGCTGCCGGATCCACCGTTGTTGTTGTTGCCGCTGCAGCCAAACAGCGTTACCGCTATCAGAACGACCGCCAGCAATAACGAAGTGCTTTTTACTCTTTTGTTCTTCATAAAAACCCTCCCGTGAACTGTAATTAAATATGATAAAGTCCCGATTAGAGACGCTTATCCTTTGACCGATCCAATCATGACGCCCTTTACAAAGTACCGCTGCAAAAACGGATAAATACATAAGATCGGGAAAACCGTGATAACAAGCAGCGCCATCCGGAGTGATTCCGGCGTGGCCCCCTCGATATTGACGTTGACCGTCTGACCGCCCTGCTGCGCCGCCCGCTGCATGGAGGAGGAAAGGGCTTCTGCCTCCGTCAGCATTTCCTGAAGCAGCGTCTGAACAGGAATAAGATCTTTGTTAGACACGTAGTAAGCACCGGAGAACCAATCATTCCAGTGAGAAACCCCAATGAACAGTGCGATAGTCGCAAGAACGGGACCCGACAGCGGCAAAATAATCCGGATGAAAATTTGGAAATCCCCATATCCGTCTATACGGGCCGATTCCTCCAGTTCCTCCGGAATGCCCTGCAGGAACGTACGGAGAATGACGATATGCATGAAGTTGAACAGCATTGGAATGACGTACACCCAGAAGCTGTTAATCA
Source organism: Paenibacillus alkaliterrae (assembly GCF_021532375.1). Lineage (GTDB taxonomy): Bacteria > Bacillota > Bacilli > Paenibacillales > Paenibacillaceae > Pristimantibacillus > Pristimantibacillus alkaliterrae. Next base: position 42,649 of record NZ_JAKGAP010000022.1, on the reverse strand, counting down.
GATGCAGCTTTTGCAAAGTGATGAAGTACGGAATGAAGCCAGCGCTGAAGATCGTCGGCAAAAAAATGTAAAACGTAAAAAATGTGCGTCCCGGCAGCGACTTCTTCGAAAGGGCATAGGCCATAAGTGTGCATAACGCCACATGCAGGAACGTGCCTAGCAGCGTGCGAAACAGCGTAATTTTGTAAGATTGCCAGATGCGGGCGTTGTCGAACACCTCAGCGTAATTGTCCAGCGTAAATTTACGCGGAAAGAAGTACAAAGCACCCATCATGGAATCTTTACCGTCGTTTAGCGAGTAAACAAGGATGTAAATGAACGGATAGATCATCGATAGACCGAACAGCGTCAAAAAGATATAATTCAAACAGTTAAAAACGGAAAATTGGCGCTTCGCCATAACAAATCTCTCCTTAGAACAGGGATACGTCGCTGACTTTGCGTGCAATCCGGTTGACTGTCAATATGAGAATGAGCGCAATGACGCTCTGGAACAAACCGACAGCCGCGGCATAGCTCAACCGGCCTTCACCGATACCCGCGTTGATAACATGTACATCCAGTACGCTGCCGATAGCGGCCGTAGCCGGTCCGTTTAGAAGCAGCAGCTGCTCGAAACCGGCGCTCATCAAGCTGCCGACCGAGAGAATAAACAGAATGACGGCGATATTGCGGATACCCGGAAGCGTGACATGCCACATTTGGCGAAAGCGGCTGGCGCCGTCGATCTTTGCCGCTTCGTACTGTTGTTGATCGATGCCGGCGATTGCCGCCATATAAATGATAGAGTTCCATCCAATGTTTTTCCAAATATCCGAACCAACTATAATTTGATAGAACCAAGTCGTGTTGTTCAGAAACTGGATAGGCTCCATTCCGAAGGAGGAAATCAGATCGTTGAGCGGACCTCCATAAGGCGTCAGAAGCCTCTGCATCAACGTTACGACGACGATCCAAGAGACGAAATAAGGTAAATACGAAAGCGTTTGCACCGTTTTCTTGAATTTAACGTTACGAACCTCATTTAAAATAATAGACAATATAATGGGCATGGAAAATCCGATTAGAAGCTTCATTAGGCTGATAATGATCGTGTTGCGGATGATTTCGAATGACTGATAGTAAGAGAAGAACTGCTTGAAGTATTTAAGTCCGGCCCAGGGGCTTCCCGTAAAGCCACCTGAGTACATGAAGTCACGGAATGCTACCTGGATGCCGAAGAGCGGGACGTAAGAGAAGAGAAAAAACCAAATAATGCCCGGCAGCATAAACAGGTAGAACAATTTATGCCGCCAGATTCGCTTCCATTGCAGGGATATTGTCACATCCCCCACCTCCTTCTTGTAAATGAAGAGCTGGATCACTCGGTCTATCGCAAACATGAGTTTTCCAGCAGGTTATATTGTTTTCACAAGGATGGCTTTGTCAATCGGATCGTTTTGATTTCGAAAGGCGTGAAGGATAGCGTGAACGCCCCGTCCTCCGAATCGAGCCTTTCGATCGGCGCTTCCATTAAGTCGGCGAGCCACGCTTCCGACATCCTGAATTTCGGATCAAACGTTGTCTTGAGGTGAGTGCCCGCTGTCTCGTAAAGCCGGACGATCAAGTCTTCGCCATCCTCCGCTTGCTTTACCGTTTCAACCATAACGTTCGGATGGCCGATCCGAATAAAGGACTGCTCTTCCGACAGCATCCCAGTCATGCTGCTTCGAGGCAAGTCGACCGACCGCAAAGGTACATTCAGCTCATAGCCCCGTTTGTAAACCTCCGCCTGAATATGATCCCCCTTATGCGGATAGAGCGAATAAGTAAAGCTGTGCTCCGCCCGGTCGGCTTCAGGATCGGGATAGGCTGTGCTGCGCAGCAGATTGAGATCGAGGACATTCTGCCAGGCGCGATGCCCGTATTTGCAGTCATTCAGCAAGGCCACACCGTAATCCGGCTCAGAGAGATCCATCCAATGATGAGCGCATATTTCGTCTTTGGCATAATCCCACATCGTATTGCGATGCGTAGGACGCTTGATGTAGCCGAACTGGATTTCACAGCTGGCGCTGTCCGACCGAATATCGACCGGGAACGACGTACGAAGCATTTTCCCGGATTCCTTCCAATCTACGTTCGTAACGAAATCAATCCGGCGGCTGCCTTGGGTGAGCACGACCTTTTGCGTCAAGGAAGAATGGCCGAACCGATAATGTAAAATCAAACCGCTCTTCGGTCCTTCTTGAAATGCGGCGCTTTCAGCGGTTTGCAGCGGCGCTGCACCGGATTGCCTGTAATCTTGACGGAAATCCCATGCATCGCCATCGTCATGGTACAGGCAGAGCTCATTGGCTTTCTGTCCGTTAGGAATCACTTCCCGACCATACTCTTTATCCCACACAGATACAATGGTATAGTCTTCTGCGAAAGTCACTGCAAGCAGATCATTCTCTATGATTCGGTCGACGGTTGAAGCCCTCATATCCGGGAATCTTGAATCCGGCAACATCGCGCTTTCCTTCTCATCCACGTCTGCTCCCGCAGCAGCCGTCTCTGCCTTCGACCTAGCGAGCATATCCGTATTCGCCAAGGCATATCCCATAGCAGGCACACGAATCCGGAACCAACAGCCATCTTTGTGCAGCCACTCTTCCCGCTCCCAGGACAAGGAGTTGAAAAAGGCTGCAGTCCCCGCTTCAGCCGGGAGCCCTTCGGCAGCCGCTTCATACGCTTCCGCAATCATCTGCTCCACTCGTTCCGACAGCGCGGCATAGCGCTCCAAAGATTCGTCATATACCCGCTTGATCGAGGAGCCTGGCAGGATATCGTGAAACTGGTATAGAAGCACTTCCTTCCAAATAAGCTCCAACTCCTCAGAAGGATATGGCTTACCCGTTCTCTCGCCGGCCAAAACCGCAGCGTACTCCAGCTCGCGAAGCGCCTTCTCCAGCTTCCGGTTGTATCGTTTGTTCCGGGCTTGGCTTGTTAACGTTCCTTGATGCTTCTCCAAATAAAGCTCACCGGACCAGGTTTGATAGCGATCCGCACCTTCGGCCAGCTTCTCGAAAAAACGCAAGGACGGTTCTTGCACGACAGGGCTTAGACCAAGCAGATTTTTCTGCCGCATAAGCCTCTCTAGATGCTCTTCGCCGGGACCGCCTCCGCCGTCGCCGATCCCGAACAGCATGAGACACTCTTCCGACACGTTTTTATCCAAATATTCGTTCTCTGCCTTCACGATCGAACGGGGTGCCGCAGGGCTGTTATAGGTATCCTCCGGCGGCATGTGCGTCAGTACTCTCGAGCCGTCGATCCCTTCCCATACAAACGTATGATGGGGATGACGGTTGTATTTGCTCCAAGACAGCTTCTGCGTCATCATGTAATCAACGCCGGATTTGCTCAAAATTTGGGGTAAGCTGGCCGTGTAGCCGAACACATCCGGCATCCATAACGTCTTCATCTCTTGACCGAATTCCTCTTGAAAATAACGTTTCCCGTAAAGGATTTGGCGTATAAGGGATTCGCCCCCAGGCACGTTCGTGTCCGACTCGACCCACATCGCCCCTTGCAGCTCCCAGCGCCCTTCCAAAACGCGCTCCTTGATCCGTGCATACAGCTTCGGATAATGGGTTTTCATCCAATCATACAGTTGAGGCTGACTCGCCCCGAAAACATAGTCGGGATAACGTTCCATCATCATCAGCGCTGTCGAGAATGTTCTCGCGCCTTTGCGGATCGTTTCCCGGATTGGCCACAGCCACGCCAAATCCAAATGCGCATGACCAACGGCGCTGATGGTCAGTACCGGATCGCCGCCCCGCTTCGCCAGCTGTTCGCCCAAGATCGACAATGCCTTAGCCACGCGGTCTTCCGTCAACTCGGTAAGCAGAAGCGATACGTCGTACAGAGCCTGGATCATTCGTTCCCTTCGAGCGGATCCTTTCGGCAGACGGTCCGCCGTTTCCAGCAGCACTTCCGTGTCGTAATACAACTGACGGACGTCCTCGCGGCAGACAGCGACGACCGCCTCCTTCAAAGTTCCGCTGCGGAATCGCCCGAACAGGTCGTTGCAGCCCGCATCGCCCCACAAATCAACTGTTTCGTTCCCGATCGAGCAATCGCTGACGCTCACGACCCGCTTCCCAGGAAGACCTAGCGAGTAATCATATTCGGAATTGATATTCGTCAATCCCTGGACGGGCGATCCTTCTTCATCAACAAGGCATAATTCGCCATTCACGTCTATGAGCAAGACGACTTTCAAGCCTTTGGCGTCTCCGTTCACTTGGCCGGTAAAATGGAACCAAGCGCAATCCCACAGCTTTCCCCATCGGTCGCCAGAAGAAAGCTCTATTCTTTGCCCCGACATTCTAGCTTCATAGGGGACCGGCTCAGGCGTTACCCAGGCCGTTACGTTCAATTCCGAGAGCGGCTTATAGATATGTTCCTTCAAGCGTTCCAACATCGACTTCAACTGTTCCATACTTACCGTTTCGTAGGGCATATGCATGTCTCCATTTCCATCCTGTTATATACTTCGAGTCGATAGCTTGATCCTAATATAATATATAAGTTGAATATATTCAATATATAAATAAAAAAAGAATCTTCTCCTTAGCGGAAAAGATCCTCGGTTCCTAACGACTTGCTTACTTAGCGGTAAAATGTCCGGTCGTTTGTCCGACGACCAGCTCCGGCTTAATTAAGGTTTTGCTGTACTTCTTGCCCTTACCTTCTCCGTTCTCAATAATTTCGAGCAATGTGTGGGCCGCGCGGTAGCCCATATCATGCTCGAACTGCTTGATATGGGTGAAGATGCTGAACTCCTCTACGATCGCTGTCGGGTCGTCAAAGCTAATGATGGACAAATCCTCCGGCACCTTCAATCCGGCTTGGCGCGCCATTTGATAAATTTGCACCCCAAGTCTTCCGTTCAGCGTGATGTATGCCGTTGCCATTCGACTGCGGATATACCGGAATAACGGATGTTTCTCCGAATCTTTCAGACTTTCCACCTGAAAGCCGGTAATCATCTGAGCCGGATTTATGAGCGCCCCCTTGTTCTTCAGAGCACTCATATATCCTTCAATCCGCTCTTGAACCGTTACCGTTTGCAGCGGAGAATCGGAACAAATCGCAATCTCCCGGTGTCCGAGCTCCCACAGATAATCGACTGCGAGACTCGTTCCAAGCTTGCCGTCAGCGGCAATGTAATGGGTTTCCACGCCCGGCAGGTACCGGTCGATAAGCACGAAAGGATAGCCGGTGAACTTCATGCTGAGAATCTCCTCGTTGTAATTTTCTTCGTCCACCGGGAAAACCAGCAATCCTTCCGCTCCGATTTCCTTGAGCGTTTTAAAAGCCTCTTTTTCCTTTTCCAGCTTGCCTTCCGACAAGAGGATCATGCTCCGGTAGCCTTTCTCATTGAGCGCCCTTTGGACGCCTTCGATCAGACGAATAGCGAAATAATCGTAAATGGAAGGCATAACAAGGCCGATAATGCGCGTACGAAGGCCATTCTCTTCCCCCGCCTCGATAGAACTTGTTGCGGACCCTTCAACCTCTTGCACCGGCATCGGCTTCTGGCCGCTGACAAAGCTGCCCTTCCCGGGCACCCGTGTAATAATATTATCATTCGCTAATCCGGTCATAGCATTAACAACCGTAATCTTACTAACGTTGAACCGTTTCATAAGATCCTTTTCCGTCGGAATGCGATCCCCCGTCTTTAAGCCTTCCGAATCAATCAGATCGCGGATATAGTCCTGAATTTTCTGATAGAGCGGGGTGCGGACTGTTGAATTCATAGCAATCACCAAACTTCATATTGATATTTGTAATATATATTATATGGTTAATCACTATTACGCAAGACCTAGTCCATCGTCGAATGAACTTATAACATATATAATATATATTATAATCTCGATCACTGCTGCTGGATTTTTGCCGATAGGTCCATAAGACGCAAAATAAAGGAGCCGGATCATTCGGCTCCTTGTTTCCTTGCCGGGCTCACCGCTCACGGTGCCGCAGTCAGAGTTTGCCGCTGTGCCCCTACCAAGCGTTCACGCCCAGACGTTCGAGGGTCTCCCGGATAAAGGCCGGCTCATCCTCCGGCATGCGCGATGTCACCAGATTGCGGTCTACGACAACCTCTTTGTCGACGAAATGCCCGCCTGCCGCTTCGATCTCGCCGGAAATGCCCGGAAATGCCGTCAACGTTCGGCCTTTAAGCAAACCGGCAGCGGCCAGCACCTGCGGGCCATGGCATATCGCAGAAATTGTCGCGCCTGCCTTATCCGCTTTCTGCACGAACGCCTGCACGTCCGCGTCATTCATCAGATGGGAAGGCGATTTGCCTCCAGGTATGATGACAGCGGCATAATCGTCCGCAGCGACTTCTTTTATACCCAGATGCGATGTATAGTTGATCGTGCCCTGCTTGCCCTTCAGCTCCTCATTGGCCTTCAAGCTGATAATAACGGTCTCGTGGCCGTTCTTCACCATCTCATCGAAGGGGTTCTTCATCTCGGAATCTTCAAAGTCATTCGCCAGCAGAAAAGCAACCTTTTTCGCTTTCGTCATCTTTTGCACACTCCTCTCATTCGTATAGCCATAAATTACTATACCCTAATGTCGCAAATTTGAAGCAGCGCGTTTTCTACGAAGCGGAGCGTCCGCTCGGTCACTGCCGTCAGCTTCGCGAAGGCTCCTATTAGATAAGGCTGTGCCTTTTCCCTTTCCATCCTGCTGATCTACCTCTGCAACAAAGTATAACCCTTACAAATTACTCATAACTTAGCGACCGGTACATTCAAGCATAGATTCTCACAATTACCAATTAATTCAGCGAAGTGCATAAGTCATAACATATAGCCAGTATGACTATTTGTACAATAACGTTCCGCTATCAGGTTGATCATACAAAGGGGTATCCTGCGAGCTGCAACATGCTGCTCGCAGGATACCCCTTTTGTTTTGCCAATAGGCGAGCCCAGCTTATTCCACTGCGCGGAAACGGTACATCTTGCTCGCATAGTCGCCATGGAATTGCGGCGTTGCAAGACCCGCGTACATCAGCTCATCGCCGCCGTATACGGACTCCTGCCCGTCAAGCTTATAATCCCGCTTCGGATCAAGCCCTTTCAGGAGGAAGCGATTCAGCTTCGGATTCGGCTCCTGCAGCACCGATACATAAACGACGAACGCTTCGCTCTGATTCTTGGATACGAACATCCACGCCGTGTCGTTCCCCTCGAACGGACTTAGCAATCGGTAAAAATTGCCGAATTGTACGAGATGGCGCACGTCCTTGTAAAGTGCGACCTGTGTCTTGACGGTTTCCTTCTCTTGTTCGGTAAAGCGCGTAAGGTCGAGCTCATAGCCAAAGTTGCCGGACAGCGCGACATTGCCCCGCGTCTCCAAGGAAGTAATGCGTCCGACCTGATGGTTAGGGACGGCCGATACATGCGAACCCATGGAGCTCACCGGATAGACGATGCTTGTGCCGTATTGTATCTTAAGCCTTGAAACGGCATCCGTATTGTCGCTTGTCCATGTCTGCGGCATGTAATAGAGCATGCCCGCATCGAAGCGGCCTCCGCCGCCCGAGCAGCTCTCGAACAGAACATGCGGGAAAGCCGACGTAATTTGCTCAAGCACCTCGTATAAACCGAGCATGTAACGATGAGCCGTCTCCCGCTGCCGCTCCGCCGGCAGCAGCGCCGAGCCGATTTCCGTCATATTCCGGTTCATGTCCCACTTCACATACGTAATCGGAGCGCTGGACAAAATGTCCGAAATCGACTTCACGATATATTGCTGCACGTCTTTGCGGGACAAGTCGAGAATCAGCTGATGCCGCGCTTGCGTGCGCCGGCGGCCTTCTACGTGCAAGCACCAATCCGGATGCGCACGATACAGCTCGCTTTCAGGTGAAATCATTTCCGGCTCGAACCATAAGCCGAACTGCATATCAAGACGTTTAACTCGGCTTACCAGATCCTCGAGGCCGTTTGGCAGCTTGCTGCGGTCCACGAACCAATCGCCAAGCGAGGTCGTGTCATTGTCACGCTTCCCGAACCAGCCGTCATCAAGCACGAACAGCTCGATACCGAGCTCTTGTCCGGTACGGGCGATCGCTTCGATTTTATCCGCATTAAAGTTGAAATACGTCGCTTCCCAGTTGTTGACGAGAATCGGGCGCGTCTGGTCGCGGAACGTGCCGCGAATCAAGCGGGTGCGGTAAAGATCATGGAAGCTGCGCGACATGCCGCCGAGCCCATGCTCGGAATGAACCATAACCGCCTCCGGCGTTTGGAAATGCTCGCCCGGATCAAGCCGCCAATTGAAGTCGAAGGGGTTGATCCCTATAAACAAACGTGCCGAATGGAATTGGTCGACCTCTACGCCTGCCGTAAAGTTGCCGCTGTATACGAGGTTCACCCCGTACACGTCGCCGTGATCCTCGCTTGCCCCTTCCGATAGAAGCGCTACGAACGGATTTTGCATATGGCTGCTTGACCCTCTGCGGCTTTCGATCGATTGCAGGCCAGGCTCAAGCTTACGCTTGTGTATATGGCGCTCACGCGTCCATGCGCCGGATAGCTGAAGCATTTCGAATTGATCATGCGGCATATCCAGGCTCAAACTGAAGGCGCGCTGCAGCTGCAGCGTGTCCGTTCCGTTGTTCACTAGTCTAGCTGAGCGGGTAATCGCATCAAACTCTTCAAACACCGTATAGGAAAGAATAACAGATAAACCGGTTAGTTCGTCCTTCAACGTAAGCTCCAGCGTTTGCGCTTCCTTATCACTTTCTACATAGGTTGCAGGCAATCCCGCAAGCGCCGGCTTGCCTTGTACAATTGCATGTGATTCATAACGCAAATCGGTTATCGTCGTGCCGTTAGGCAGCATGACTTGATAGGCAGGCATCCGGAAATCGGAATTTCCGTAGCCCGGGTATTCCTGAGGAAGCGTGTCCAGCGACAAGGCCAAATGATCCAGCTCCGTGCTCGGAGAGAAGGAAGCACGCTCCTTCAGCTCAAGCAAGCGCTCCAGCTTCATGCCGCGTATTTTTTTCCCCCAATAGAGATGCGCGACATAACCTGTTTTTGTAACGTGAATGACATAGCTCGTATCTTGAGCTTGAAGATGGAATAGCGAACGCTGTTGATCATACTGAATAGTCATAATGAATTCCTCCCATTTAATTTGCTGCCGCAGCTCTCCCTAACGATCAAGGTAGTATTAATCGTCATATGCACCGCAGCTTCCCGCCCTTCGATTCTCTCAAGCATCAGCTGTACCGCCGATCTTCCCATATGCTCCGTATGCGCGCGTACGGTCGTCAAGGGCGGATTAAGAAATGCCGATACTTCGATATCGTCAAACCCGACGACAGCCATTTCCTCCGGAACCCTCACGCCATGCTCATGTAACGCCCGCAAAGCGCCGACCGCCATCGGATCGCTTCCGATAAAGCATGCGGTCGGCTTCGCTTCCAGCTGAAGCAGCCGGTTCATCGCTTCATAGCCGCCATTCGAGGACCATTCCGTTTGCATGACAAGCGTTTCCTCATAAAGTCCAAGCTCGCCAAGCGCCTTCTCGAAAAAAGCGCGGCGAAGCTCGACTACGACAACGTCCTCTTCCTGGCGATTGAGCCGATGAATGTGATCATTCCCGCCAATATAACCGATCCGCGCATGCCCGAGCTCTCTCAAATGATTAATAACGGCTCTTGTTGCCTGTTCAAAATGAAGCTTCACCGTATCGTAATCGTTCAACTCTCTCGAATGATTGACGAATACGAGCCGGTGTCCATGTCTAAAAAGCTGGGTTACGTCCTCCTCGGCGATAGATCCGACGACGATCAAGCCGTCCAGCTCATGCATGGGCTGAAATTCTGCCCGGCCGTTTCCTCGCAACACCTTATTAATGCTAATGCCGAGCTCCTCGCAGCGCATTTCAATTCCTTTGCGGATCGAAGAAAAATATGGATCGCTATGCTCATCCTCCGGCGTCGACCACATGAGTAAGCCGATTTGCTGACGCGACAGCTGCTCTTCCTTCTTCATTCTTCGCAATCTCGACGGCTTATATTGCAGCTTCTCGGCAATGCTGAATATACGGGCACGCGTTTCCTCGCTAACAGCCAACGCAGCGTCATTGTTGAGCACTCTGGATACGGTGGCTGCCGATACTCCCGCCTCATGCGCAATATCTTTTATAGTCGCCATGTCACGCTCCAAATTTAGTTAATAAATTTACTGAACAATAATATTTTAGCAGACCGGTATAAAGTCCACAAGCGTCTATGCAACTTTTAAGATCAAATCACGTCTGACTTTATGAGAATGCTTCAAACAAAACCGTATTTAGAGGTGATCGAAGGATGAAAAAAACAATTCTGATCCTTTCTCTGCTGATTCTCCTATCCGCATGCAGCAATGCTGCCACGAACGATTCAGGAAACGGTAATTCAACTGCAAATCCAGGCCAAAATCAAAATACGGGCGCGGCGAAGCCCAGTCCCGCACCTGCGGAAACGAACACAGACGGCGAGGAGCAGCCTGTTAAAGCAAAAACCGAGCAGGAAGCGGCGGCCGCGGTCATTCTCGCACTTAAGGATGCGGACCTTGCGACGCTCGCAAGCTATATCCATCCGGACAAAGGATTATTATTCTCTCCTTATGCCCATATCGAAACCGTATCCGCTAAAGTGTTTCAAGCTGCAGACTTGCCGGCTATGTCAGATCCGACCGTCTACAACTGGGGCTCCTATGACGGCACCGGCGAGCCGATTGAGCTGACGTTTCAGCAGTATTACGACAAGTTCGTTTACGGCAAGGACTTTATGGAAGCAGAGACCGTCGGCGTTAATGAGATTAAAGGGATGGGAAATACGCTTGTCAATATTGAAGAGGTGTTTCCGGGCAGCTTCGTGATGGATTATTATTTTAGCGGCTTTGATAAGCAGTATGAGGGAATGGATTGGGAAAGCCTTATTCTCGTGCTTGAGGAGTTTGTGGGAGCTTGGTACGTAAGCGCAATTGTCCACTCTCAGTGGACGATCTAAAGAATAGCCGGGTGCAAGAAGTGTAACTAAAACAACATGCTGCCTCCCTTGCAATGGGCGGCAGCATCGTTTAAAAATCTTTTCGTCTCATGACCAATAGAGCTGTCATAAACTACTTCGATCAAATTTTTAACAAACGGTGCTTAAGCACATGAATGTCATGGTCATGTTCCGCCGTTTTGTCCAATAGATACGCCGTAGATTCTTGAAAAGCCGTGTTTTGCCGTTCGATTCGCTCGAGTCGTTCATTTATTAACGAAATATCCTCTTTCATTGAGCTAAGCTCATCTTTCATCGACCTTTGCTCACTAAGCACACTGCCCACCATACCAATCAGCTGCTCCATCAAGCCTTCCAGACGTTCAAGTCGTTCCTCTGACATTGAAATCCTCCTTAATTAAACATTTGCGAAGCAAATGTACTTCATAGCGTAGCTGCGTAGGCATAAATGCGATTAATCCATTGTACCAAACAAGCGTTCTTATTACAACCTCGGAAATATCATCAGGCTTCTGCTGTAAGATGATCCATATAAAGCTTGGCGAACTTAGGTGCCGGCACCGGCGGGCTGAAAATATAGCCTTGCACCGCATCGCAGTTATGCTCGCGAATGACTCGCAGCTCCTCCTCTGTCTCGACACCTTCGGTCACCACTCTTAAATTCAAATTATGCGCGATAACGACGACCGATTTAAAAATCATTTGCTTCTTATAATCGCTGACGATATCGCTGATAAACGATTTATCTAGCTTCAGCGTGTGCAGCGGTATATTTTGCAAATAGCTGAGCGAGGAATACCCCGTTCCAAAATCATCAAGCGACAGCTTGACGCCCAACTGCTGAAGCTCATGCAATATTTTGAGCGTGTACTCCTGGTTGTCCATAAAGATAGATTCCGTAATTTCCAGCTCGATCTGCTCCGGCCTGATGCCCGCATCCGAAAGAATACGTTCGATCGTATGGACAATCTGCTTTTGCTGGAATTGAATCATCGACATATTGACGCTCACCGTCAGCCGTGGCAGCCCCATCCGCTCCCACTCGCTCATTTGCCGGCATGCCGTATACAGCACCCATTCTCCCAACGGAATAATGAAGCCCGTCTTCTCTGCTATGGGAATAAAATCAAGCGGCGAGACCATACCCAATTCCGGGTGCTTCCACCTGATCAAGGCTTCCGCTCCATTAATCCGGCCGGTCTTTACATCGATCTTCGGCTGGTAATATAACATAAATTGTCCCAGCTCCAATGCGTTAAGCATGCTGTTCTCCAGCATAATTTCCTTCTTCGGCACATCGTTCATCGAAGGAGAATAGATCTTGCAGGTGTTGCGCTCCTTCTTGGCCACGTACATCGCAATGTCGGACTCCTTCACCAGCTGTTCGCCCGTACCGGGCAGCAGCTCGTGGTGAATGCTCATTCCGATGCTGGCCGTTATGTAAAACATCCGATCCCTCAATCGCAGAGGCTCGGCAATGCCCGACAGGATGTCCTCCGCTGTATGCAGCGCTTGATGCAGATGGCTCACATTTTCAAGCAGCGCAATAAACTCGTCGCTTCCGAAGCGAAATACCCGTCCCTTGTCCTGAACAACTTGTACGATTCTCTCGGACACCTTCTTTAGCAGTTGATCGCCCATAGCATGATCCAGCGTATCGTTGATCACTTTGAATCGATCAAGATCAATGAAGAGCAAAGCAAGATGTCCGTCCTCCATTGCTGTTCGGGACGAAACTTTTCCTTCCACATGCAGAAGATACGCATAACGATTGGGCAGTCCGGTCAATAAGTCATGCGTGGACTGATATTCGATCAGCAGTTGCGCTTCCTTGCGCTGGTCGATCATATGATTGAAATGCTTCGCCATAAATTCGAATTCATCATTCGTCTGAATGTCCAGCTTTTTATTTTCATTGCCGAAGGAGACTTCGGAGGTTGCCTGAACAACTTTATGGATATTGACCAGGATGATTTTCCGAACGAGCAGCCCCATCATAAGCGTTATAAACAGAAGCGCGAACGCCGTGATCATAAGCGACTCCCATAAGCTCTTGTAAAATTCAGTCAGCATATTCTTCTTCGGTATGACGGTTTCAATATGCCAAATCGCATTCTTGATCACAATCGGATAAAACATTCGCAGCACGGTTCCGCTGCCATCGGCATCACGCGTATAGCGAAAATAAGGCTTCGTGCCTTTCATCGCTTCAAGCTCATTATCGTCCGACCATCGCTCATAGGGCTGCATCACTAGCTCCGAATTACTGCCATTGGCTAAATACTTGTTTTCTGTCGTTATGATGTTAGCGTATCCGCCTAAGGGGCGAACTTCTTCGATATGCTTCTGTACCGAATCCAGTGAAAGATCGGCTCCTACAATTCCCAAAAACCGGCCTTGCGTATCCATTATAGGAAGCACGAGCGAGGTCATTAAAATGGTTTTGCCATCGACTTGATAGGCATAAGGCTCGATTAACGAAAACGTCTTTGAACGTTTCGGAATTTGATAATAACTTCCATCGACCTGATCCTCATAATGCTCGAGAGCATGAAGCTGAATCTCCCCATCCTTACGCACCGCGTAGGGAATGAAACGTCCCGTATCATCGTCATAGCTGTTTTTGTTACGGTAGGCGTCGTCCTTTCCATCGAAAGCGTTTGGCTCCCAAAGCGTATAGACGCCTAACAGCTGAGGCTGCTCGCGAAGCAGCTTCTGGAGCTTTTCAACGATAATTTCGCGGTCCTGCATTTGATCACTGCGCATCTGTACCATAATGGCTTCCAGCTTATCGAGCTTTGCAATGGTTTGGTCCAGTGATTTGGTGAGAGGATATATGTAGGCCATCGACTGCGTTTGCGAGAGCAGCTCGCTTTCACGCAGGTTCAAATGATAAAGCTTAATAAGGTGGGCGGATACCAATATACCAAATGAAAGAATAACAAGCAGGCCCAAAGAAAACATTAATTTTTGAGCGATGCTTAGCCTTATCTTTCTCATCTTATCGATCAGCCCCTTGTTGTCGAACAAAGAAATAAAAACGACGCAATATGTCAAATTATGATATGGCTCTAGTATACTTGACATTTCTCCTTGAACACAATGCTTGAAATAGGCAAGAAACACTATATTTATCGACAAAAAACTACTTTTCACCTGTTGTTTAAACAAGGCAAGGGACTATTGGACCTAATGTCTTCTTTATAGATAGCGCCCATGCTGGGCGCACTAAAAAAGCGCATCAGCCTCTATTAGGCAGATGCGCTCCATATCAGCGTCTTTGTTCTCAATAAACATCGGCGGCACTTCCTCTACGGCTGGGCCCTGCTGCTCGATAACGAGACGGCGGTTTTGCAGCTTCCCCCAATCCATCGTGATCACCAAGCATAGCTTTGCGGAGCACTGAAATCACATATAAACAGTCGATGTATAATGCCCAAAACGCCCTAAACTAGTATGCGCACAATTTTCGAATAAAAAATAAGGCCGTCCCTAGTCATTAATGAACTAGAAACGGCCTGCTTCATGCCAATCTTATACTTGGTTTTGCTTGTCCTTCTGCTGCTTGTCCTGCGCATCCTCGCCGGCGCGATCGTGATCTTCCAAGCGATGAGGACGTTTGCCTTTGCCCCCGTGCAGCTTATAAAGCTCTTCGCGCAGCTGCTTTGCCGTCTTGCCATCCGTCTTGATGCCATGCTCATCGGCTATTTTTCGCAAATGCTCCAGCCGCTTAGCCTTATGCTCCGCCTTGAAGGCTTCCCATTTGTCCTTGTTGGCAACCTTTGCTGCCTCCACTTCCTTCTTGAGCTGCTGGACGGTTTTGCCTTCCGTTTCGATGCCGAAATAAGCTGCGGCTTCCTTCAGCTTCTCCAGCCGGTAAGTTTCAAAATCCTTGCGTGTCATTTTTCCCTTGTGATGCTTATACTCGCCATCCTCATCGGACGTTGTTGGATGCTTAACAAAATGTGCTGCATCCGGCAAGGCCGTTACCGATTGCGCCGCCCATACGGGAGCGACTGAGAACAGCACAGCTAGCGCCACAGCCGGGACTAACCATTTTCTAATCATTTGCTGCCACACCTTTCTATTGCAATCGTGATGAAAAGGCTGGATTAGCCTCATCTGGCTTATTTTGCCCAAGCATACGAATGAATAGTCATATGTCCGCAAATTTCGACAACTCTTCAAATCTCTTCATCAAGCTTCACGCCTCTGTATTCTCGGTTTGCTCCAGATGCGCCAGCTCGCTTCGCAGCCAATCCTTGGAGAAATGCTCTCCGATAAATACGGCGACATCGTTCACATGCCCCTGCGGCTCGATTCTCATGAAGTCGGATTCCCGATAGGCATATTGGAAAAGGAAGCGGCTCGGCGTATCCGTAAACGTCACGATTCCCTTCGCCCGGTAAATCTCATTCGGCAAACGCTGCAGCAATGCCTCGAACGCCTTGCTGCAGACCGGACTGCTCCAATAATGAGTTACGACCAGTACATGATCATGCGAGTGATGGTGACCGTCATGGGTGTGATGATGAGCGTGCCCGCTATGATTATGGGAGCAGCCGACATGCGTGCAAGCTTCGCCTTCTTCGCCATCCATAGAGTCAAGAGAAAAATCTTGCGTTTCTTCTTCGCTATCCAGCCAGCTCCAATCATCGATCGCGCATCGAATCGTTGCCGTAATCCGCGCATGGGCATTCAGCTCCCGCAGTTGCTGCTGCGCCTCTACGAGCTGTTCGGGCTCCAACTTATCCGCTTTATTCAACAGCAGCAGCGTAGCGCACCGGATTTGCTCACTCATCAGCTTAAAGGTGCGTCCTTTACCGTCGCGGCCGCGCTCCAGCAGCTCCGGCCCGTCTACGACGGTAATGACGCTGCGAAGGTCGATCGCCTTATACATGGCCGCCTCCGTTACGCCGTCCAACGTTTCCATCGGATTGGCAGCTCCCGTCGATTCGATGAATATCACATCAGGCTGATGTTCTTCAATGAGCATGCTGATCTCCATGCCCAAATCGCCGCGTATCGTGCAGCAAATGCAGCCGCTAAGCATTTCGGCCATAGGCACCTCTGCGTCCAGCAGTTGCCCATCCAGATTGATATCGCCCAGCTCGTTCATGATGACGGCCGGCTTCTTCCCCTGAGCCTTGCAGTATTCCAGCAGTCTCTGCAGCAGCGTTGTTTTACCGCTCCCAAGAAAGCCGGATAATAGATGTACCGGTATGCTTTGTTCACTATGTTTCATGTTTGCTTCTCCCGTTCAATGAAATGAATGCTTCTCAATCATCTTCTATTATATCGTAACCGTTACGCTCGTTCATCTTTTATTCATGAACAATTCAAAATCCCCAAGGCTCAGGCACTTGGGGATTTTTTAACCTATTTCAGTTAGTGGAAACGCAATTATGCCGATTTACAAGTAAGCTCCGTTGACGATTACCAGCATGCACGGGATATGATGACAAGCAGAATGAAAAGGACAAGAATACCGCCTACGCTTGTGAATGCTCCGCCAACTCCAGGTCCGCAATGTCCAGCTCCTGCAACCGGATAATGACAGCAGTGTCCTGCGCCGGCACCTGCTACTCCATAGCTCATTTGTTCATCTCCTTTTTGTTAAGGTACAGTATCCTATGATTCAGAGATAAAAATGTATAGGCAATTCGGCAAAATGTGCTCCTGCTCATTTTCATCATCGCCCGGTACTCATTAGCATTGCATTAAGATTTCGGCTCGCTCTTGCTGTCGTATCGCGCGCTCCACTCGTTAAGCACGTTATCGCGATCCTTCGCAGCTTCCTGCAGGTCGTACTCGATCAATTGCTCCACCGGATTTTTCGTGTAGCCGTCCGGAATGACGCCCGAATCGCCCTTCACCGCTACGATTGGATAGTTTTTGCTGTATTCAGCCATGGCTTCGTCCGTAATGGCCCAGTCGAGGAAATCCTTTGCTGCTTTTTTAATCGTTGCTTTTTTCATCAATGCATTGGCTTCTACATCCCAGCCTGAACCTTCTGCAGGAAAGACGACTTCAACGGGGGAACCGTCGTTTTTCTCTTTAATGCCGCGGTAGCCGAAAGAAATTCCGATCGGATACTCGCCGGTACCCGCCATCTTCGCCGGTTTGGAACCGGAATGCGTGTAAATACCGATGTTCTCGTGAAGCTTGTCCAAATACTCCCAAGCTTGATCTGCGCCCAGCAGCTGCTGCAGGCCGGATACCGTCAGAAAGCCCGTTCCCGACGAAGCCGGATTAGGCATCGTGATCAGACCCTTATATTCCGGTTTTATTAAATCCTCATACGATTGCGGAACGGCAAGCCCTTTTTTCTCCAGCTCTACCGTATTGGCGGTAATCGCCGTTTCCCATGCATCGATACCTACCCAGTGCGCCGGGCTAGAGCTATCCTTGAAATCATCTTGAATGCGATCGATCCCTACAGGTGAATACGGCTCCAGCATGCCGTTCTGATCAAGAACGAGCAAGCTTGTCGCGGCAACGCCCCAAACGACGTCGGCTTGCGGGTTATCCTTCTCGGCAAGCAGCTTAGCCGTAATAATACCAGTCGAATCGCGAACGATATTCAGCTTTATATCCGGATATTTTTCATTGAACGATTTCAAGTACTCCTTAATTTGGTCATCCTCAAGTGCCGTATAGACGGTAAGCTCCTTGCTTTCCGTATCAAGCCCCGCTCCTGCCGCAGCCGTATTGCCGGAAGGATTATCAGCTTCGGTATTAGCGCTCCCGTTGCTGCCGCATGCAGACAACACAGTAAGGATAATAAGCATACTCATTAATAGAAACCAGTTTCTTTTCATTTTTGATTCTCCCTTTCGATGATGTTCTTCACTAGCTCTACTATATGCTTGTTTGTTTAACGCACTGTTAATTACAAGTAAATAAATTGTTTTGTTTTATGTTTAATTGTTTTTGTGTGGACTTTTCTACTTTTTCATAGATCCTGCGCATAAAAAAAAGAACCCTAATCGTCGATAGACTTAAAGGTTCTATATAGGATAGCCGTTATTCCGCTACAATCCAGTGCACATCCCGATCATCGAGCTTGGCTTGCCAGGCGTTCGGAGGCGCGACGTCGCTTATGACCATATCAATCTCTTTAAAATCGGCAATTTTATAGTAATGGCTTGTGCCAATCTTTGTATAGTCGGCCAAAACGATCGTCTGCTTCGCCTGCTTCATGAAGGTTCTTGCAAGCACGCCGCGCTCATCCTCATAGCTCGTCACGCCGCTGTCGATCTGCAGGCCGTCTGCGACTACAAAAGCCTTGTCTACGTTGAAGTTAGACATAAACTCCATCGCAAGCGTTCCGGAAGTACGGTAATGCTTTGTATTTATTCGTCCTCCGATCAGGACGATTTCCCCGTCAAATATGTTCCGGTTTTTATACCCGATCAGCAGATTCAGCGTATATACGGATGTAACCAGCACCGTAAGCTGCTTCTTAAGCACTAGTGAATCTATCATTTGCAGCGTCGTCGTTCCGTCGTCGATGACGACAACGTCCTTATCCTGAATCAAGGAAGCGGCAGCACGTCCGATTCGCCGTTTTTCCTCCGCCTGCAGCACCTCGCGCCGAACGTAAGCAGGCTCTTCCCGCTCTACATTAATTTTCACGGCGCCGCCATAAACCCGCTTCAGCTTGAGTTCATTCTCAAGCTCCTCCAAGTAACGGCGGATCGTCTCCGACGAAACGTCAAGCGCTTGTACGAGCTCAGGCGTACGAACCTTTCCTTTCAATTGCAGCATATTAATGATGATCTGCTTCCGTTCTTCTCCGGCGAGCGACATCGCGATATCCCCTTCATCTTCAGCTTAACAAGCCTTCATTATAATGTTAAACGTATTCTAGCGCACTTCTGCCAAACTCTCAATCTTTTCGTGAATGAGAATACCGCGCTTCTTAAGTTGTTCGAAAATGACGGCAGGCTCAAAAGCGTCTTCAGGCGTGACGATGCCCGGACGATCCTTGCAAAGCGTTTGTCCGCTGGCAATAAGCTCCGTCGCAATGGCAAGCGGAATGCCGACATTGCGAGTGTATGCACGCAAGCCCTCCCAGTCTTCAACCGACCCGTCAGATGCCGGATGCGTATGAATGAGCGTATGCCTTACCGCTTCTCCGGTCTGGGCGGATATTCCGGTTACTTCAATATGCAGGGAATAGCCGTATAGCTCGGTATGATGTCCTTCCTTTGATTCGAACAAATATTGCCCAATGGCATCCATGATGCCGATTTTCTGATCGCCGATTGTAATTTTATCGTTGCGCATGAACCCGTATTCGTACAACGCACGGACAAGCCTCATATTGGGCTGCGGCCACGTTCCTCTTACTTCAACCAAGCGGACGCCCTTGCCCTCGAGAGCCTTGGCCAGCGTACGCGTCTCCGCGTGCGGAATTATATATTGCACGGAGGTGCCGTACGGCTCGGGCAGCTCGATTTCACGCGGACGCGCAAACGGCTCTACTTGAATGAATTGCCCGTTCTCAAACACCACTCTGCCAGGCAGTTCGGGATCATATTCGTATACGGTCGTTTCCGCAATCGACTTGGAAAAGGCGATCGGGCGGTAAGAGCCGTGGCTGACACGAACCTCATGTACCTCCTTCAACTGATTAGCCGCATGCATCGCCATCATTTGCGTAACGCCGGGCGTCATCCCGAAACCGGGCAAGCAAATTTTTCCGTGACGGGCGAATATTTCATGACTGGCATCCTCTTCGCCAAAGCCGTTTAAATTAATGCCGTGACAGCCTGCTTCCGCAATGCAAGCGGTAGAAAGTCCGTTTAACGTAATCGTCGTTCCGTCCATTACAATATCGTAACCTTTAAGTTGTTCCACGGTCGCCGCATGGTCAAGCACGTTGACCCGTACCGCGCGAACCCGTTTGTCATCGAGACTGGCCGCGACAGCCTCAGCCGCCTCCAAGTTGAAATCGCCTATTGTGATCAATTCGAATGCGGAATGCTGAACCAGATCCAGCACCGCCTCCCTGCAAATTCGTCCCGCGCCGCCCAAACAGAATACCTTCATCGCTCCCGATCCCCTTTATGCTTAATAAAATGTCAATTGATTGCTTTTGATCACCGCAACTAATCTTTCCATATCGGACGGATGGACATCGCCAATGCTGCCGATTCGGAAAGTAGGCTCCGAGGTCAGCTTGCCTGGATACAATACGAAGCCCTCTTTTTTCAGGCGAGCATAAAATTGTTCGAACGAAAATTCGGCATCCGGATAACGAAATGCGGTTATGATCGGCGATTGCCACTCGCGGGGCAGCAGCACGGAGAAGCCGGCATCTTCCATGCCTTCCGTCAATACGCGCTGGTTGCTGCTATAGCGGTTTTGCCTGGCTGCGATTCCACCTTCAAGCTCCAGCTCCCGCAGCGCCTGATCGAATGCACGCACGACATGCGTCGGGGACGTGTAACGCCATTTGCTGTTAGATCGCTCCATCATGTCCCACTGGTCGTACAAATCCAGCGATAACGAACGCGCATGGCCTTTGCAGGCGGCAATTGCTTCGCGGCGCGTGATAACGAAGCCGAAGCCCGGTACGCCTTGCACGCATTTATTACTGCTGCTGACCAAATAATCGATGCCTAGCTCCTTCATATCGAGAGCTACGCCGCCGAAGCTGCTCATCGCATCCACAATGAACGTAACTCCCCGGCGTTTAACTGCTTCTGCTATTTCCGCAAGCGGGTTAAGAACGCCTGTCGTCGTTTCGCAATGCACGACCGCCGCATGCGTAATGGACGGATCATGCCGCAGTGCCTGCTCGAATACGGCCGGATCGATCGCGCTGCGCTCATCAAAGCGTACAACCGTAGTCGGAATGCCCAGCACCTCGGCAATCTGAACGATTCTCTCTCCATAAGCGCCGTTAACCGCAATAGCCAGCCTGCCGCCTTCGCGCGGCAGCGCAGTGCCAATTGCCGCTTCCACGCTGAATGTCCCGCTTCCTTGCATCAGCACCGCTGTGTAAAGCTCCGTCTCCGTCTTCACCGCCAATTGAACAAGCCTTTCCCGAATGGAAGCTACCAAACGGTTATACTCCTCGTCCCAGGTGCACCAGTCTTTCAGCATCGCTTCCTTCACGGTCCGGGTCGTCGTCAAGGGCCCTGGTGTAAGCAGTAAATAAGGATTTGACGTTGATGCTGTTTCGTATGCTGTCATGGCTGTTCTCCCTCCTTCATGCGTTCATTGATATGACTAATAATTCCGTCCAGTTCGCCGATTTCACGAATAATATAATGAGCTCCCGCTTGCATCAGCCGCTCCGATACTTCGACAAACAGCCTTTCCTTCTCTGCAGGCGTCAACGCAGCCGTCTCCGCTTGCGTTAATCCGATCTCGTTTCCGCCAAAGATAACGCCTACTGACCATACGCCCGCATTCCGTCCCTCCCGCATATCGGCCTCTGTGTCACCGCATTTGACGATCGCGCTCATCGGATAAGTGCCAAGCCGCTCCGCGTTGCGGAAGATCATCCAAGGATGCGGACGGCCTTCGGCTGCCTCATCAGGCGTCACCGTGCTATCCGGTGAATAACCATGCTTAGCTGCCTCCGGCGCAATAATATCCATCATCGGACGGGTATACCCCGTCGTCGTTCCGATCGTAATCCCTTGCCCCCGCAAGCTTGCAATCAGCTTAAGCGCGCCTGGCACCGGTGCAGCGAATTGATGAAGAATGGAAAACAGCATCGGCTCGAACGCCTCGTACATATCGTCAATATCGCATTCGCTCGGAGCGCTGCCATATTTAGCTTGCCAAGCCGCCGATACGTCTGGATCGGAGCAAATGTCCCGCAAATGATCCTTTTTCATGCGGCCCATCGGCTTGCGGATGGCTTTCGAAGACGCCTCAATGCCTCTTTCCTCAAATAATCTGCGAAACGCTTCAACGGGCGCGAAGCTTCCATAGTCCACTACCGTGCCTGCCCAATCCAAAATTACTGTTTTAATCATCATTCTTGGCCTCCATTGTGTTGTTTGTTATTTTCTCGACTTATGCGGCGCATCCATTTCTTTTCTTACCGCTTCTGCCAAGCCGACATCCTTCGGCGCAGCCGCGCGGTTCCCGCTTCATACAGGATACGGACAACAATATTCAGCAGAACGACGAGTACTGACATCGCCGCGGCGGCAGCCGTATCTCCCGCATCGTCCATGCTGACGATTGATACCGATGCGAGCCTTAAATCCGAAGCATACAGGAAGATCAGCGCCGATACCGTAACCATTGCATTCACGAAATAATAGACGGCCATCTCCAATATAGCCGGCAAAGACAACGGAACCGTAATGCGCGTAAAAGTCCGGAGCTTCGAAACATTCATCGATTCGGAGACGCTGTCGAACTCCTTGTCCATCATTTTCAAAGTCGCTGTCGCCGTCATGAACGGAACGGAATAGAAATGAATGATATTAGCCAAAACTAGTATAATCATCGTCCCGTACACGAAATGGAGCGGATTTGCAGGATGGTTGAAAAAATAAATATACGATAGCCCGATTACGAGACCGGGCAGTGCCAACGGCAATATAGATAGAAAATAGGCCATTTGTCTAATCGGTTTGTATACGCGCGCATTCTCAATTAAATAAGCGAAGAGGAAGGTAATAACCGTCCCGATTACAGCTGTCCACGCCGCCATCTCCACGCTGTTCCAGAACGGATCGAAGCCGCCTGCTGCCGCTTTGGAGAAATCGAAGTTGCTCCAAGTAAACGACATGTCGTACGGCCATTTCTTCACGACCGAAGCGAGAACGACGGCTCCCATCAAGAGCAGGACCATTGCCGACAGCATAATCGCGTATGCATAAGCGAGAGCATTGCGCGTACGGTTTCGCTTGACGGAATAGGGAACCGATTTCGATGTCACATAGGCTTGCTGCTTTCGTGTCACCATACGATCAACAACGAAGGCAATTATAGCCGGAATCGTCAGCACGATACCAACGACGGCTCCCATTGGCATATTTTGCTGACCGACAACCTGTTTGAAAATATCGGTAGCAAGCACGTTGTATTGACCGCCGACGACCTTAGGAGCTCCAAAGTCAGTAAAGCTTAGCGTAAAACAAATGACAACAGCACTAAGCAGCGCATATTTGACCGACGGAAGCGTTACCGTCCGCAACTTTCGCCATCCGCTTGCTCCCATTGACTCGGCTGCCTCATACAAGCGGTAATCGCTGACGGCAAGGCCTGCGCACAAAATAAGGAACGCCTGCGGAAACGTATAAATGACCTCCGAAATGATGATGCCCGTCGACCCGTATAGCGGAATTCGCCATTCGAAAGGCAATAGGCCGAACAGGCCGGTCGATATCAAGCCCTGATGCCCGAATAAATACGTAAGCGCAATGCCGTGCATCATAGTCGGCGCGAACAAAGGCAGCATAGCCAGCGCTTTGAACAATGATTTCCCTTTAATATCCGTTCGCGTCAGCACGTAAGCTAGTCCGAAAGCCAGCGGTACGGCAATTGCCGTAGCAGTCGTCGATACGGTTATCGTATTTAACAGCGATTGGAGCAGCGATTGGGATTGAAAGTATTTCGCAAAATTGGCCAGACCTGCTGGATTGCCGCTTGAATCAACAAATGCTTGCTTGAACATGGATAAAAGCGGAAGCACAATGGCTGATACTAACGCAAGCAGAAGAGCGATCAGCATCAGCTTTAACAACCAGCCGCCTTCTCCCGACTTTTTCCTGCTCATCCTCGTTTGCAAGGCTGTGACATGGTTAGCTTTCACTGTCATCCTGTACTCCTCTGCGCCCCCGGAGCTTGCGAGGGGTAATGCAGCATACGCTCTTCAGGCAAATGCAGATGAAGGAGTGAATTTCGCGACCAGTTGAACCGGTTAGCCATTTGCGCGGAAAGGTCCACCGTTACGTTAATGTCCGTGTTGCTGCCGAATTCATTGGCTAGCAGCAAGCTTACGCGGTAGAAAGCGCCCCTAAATTCGACATGCTGCACGAAACCGCTGATTCCTCCGTTATTTAGCTCCCCCGGCATGCCTTGCTTCTCATAGATCTGGATATGCTCGGGACGAATGGCAAGCACATCATTCGGGCTTGCTTCCATCCACTTCATCGTTCCGGCCGGCAAGAAGTTGATAGCGCCGATAAAATCCGCAACGAACGGTGTATTCGGCTTGTCGTATACATCTTGGGGAGTACCGATTTGCACGATACGGCCATGATCCATAACGACGATTTGATCCGCCATCGTCAAGGCCTCCTCCTGATCATGCGTAACCATAACCGTTGTAATGCCTAGCCGTTCCTGGAGCTCGCATAGCTGCTCGCGCAGCATCACGCGCACCTTGGCATCGAGAGCGGACAAGGGTTCATCGAGCAGCAGAATGTCTGGCGACAGCGCAATGGCTCTGGCGAGCGCAACGCGCTGCTGCTGTCCGCCGGAGAGCTGGGCAGGATACCTGTCGCGCACGGCTGCCAAGCCGACGAGCTCGAGCATTTCCTGCACGCGTTCCTCGATTTGCCGCTTCGGCTGCTTCCCCTTCAAGCCATAACCAACGTTCTCGCTTACGGTCAAATTCGGAAACAATGCATACGATTGAAACACAATGCCGAAATTCCGTTTTGCCGAAGGCTGCATCGTAATATTTCGTCCATCAAGCATGACCGTGCCTGAGTCTGTCTGTTCCAGACCTGCTATTATGCGAAGCAATGTCGTCTTCCCGCAGCCGCTAGGACCGAGCAGACACGTAAACTTTCCTTTTGGAATATGAACACTGACATCTTGGAGCGCCTGAAAACCGCCGAATGCTTTGCGAATGCCGTTAATCGCCAATCCTTCATTATTCATTCTCATTCTCCTTGCTATCCTCGGTTTAACACCTTTGTATCTTAAAATAGTTTTGTTAAAAGAGCGTCAAATACAAGTAAAGATTGTGTGTTTAATTGTTTTGTTATTGTTTTAAGTTGCGTTTGTATGTAAGGACGTGATTATGCAGAGCCTGGAGCCGGGATTCCGTTTCTTGTTTTCCACAACAACACAAATAAAGGACTGATTCCAAACCTATGAACGCGATACTCCCCCTCTAGCCCTTATTCTCGCATCATGATCGAAACACACATAAAATCCCCAAGGCTCAGGCTCTTGGGGATTTTATTATACACGCAGGTAGTGGAAGCTTTTTTATGCCGATTTACAATAAAGCCTTGGTAAAACTAGTACAAGCAAGCACGCGAGATAATGACCAGTAGAATAAAAAGGACAAGAATGCAGCCCACATTCGTGAATGCACCGCCAACTTTTGGTACGCAATGTCCAACTCCTGCAACCGGGTAAGGAGCATTGTTTCCTGCACCAACACCTGCTACTCCATAGCTCATTTGTTCATCTCCTTTGCGTTAAGGTACACAGTATCCTATGTTTCAGGGCGAAAAGTGTATGGGCATTCGCATGAAATGAGCAAATGCCTAAGGTTACAGCTGCAGCTAATACAAATCCTCCTCCTTCTTGCAGTTATCCTTTATAAAGACTTGCTCTGCTTTCGCTTTCAGTTCGGCCTCGATATGTTGAATGACCAATCTGGGGATCCACCTATCCCAGCCGGCATGATAGGCATTTGCCGTTATCGATTGCCAGACGCGATAAATAAGTCCGATCGTGACGGCGTAGAAAAACAAACCCGGCATACTCAGCATCGTATCTAATAATTTCGAAAACATAGGAAGCAACAAAATAAACAACGTCCGAAGCACGCCGAGTTTCCCATATTCTAAAGCTTGTCTGCCCCCTAAATGCGCTGCCGCGATTCCCGTAATCCAATCCAATGCAATAGCGGCAATTAATATCGTGATTAACAGCAGCCTTCCCTCTCCGTATAACGCCTCCATTCCGTATAATAGATAAGCATAAATCTCTGGAGCCTTCATCCTCCTCATCCTCCCCCTAGATGGTATTGACATTACCCTAATTAGTAAATATACTAGCTGTGAAGTAGCGAAAATATCCTTTTAGCGTGTTTCACAGATCGCTTTATGTATTCGTCTGGTGAACTTCATTGTATTCGGTATTTATAATACCGTCAAGTATTTTAAATACTTCATTTTATTATTGGAGGGTATTAAAAATGTCATTGGGAACAAGAATCAAG
This sequence comes from Paenibacillus alkaliterrae, assembly GCF_021532375.1. Classification (GTDB taxonomy): domain Bacteria; phylum Bacillota; class Bacilli; order Paenibacillales; family Paenibacillaceae; genus Pristimantibacillus; species Pristimantibacillus alkaliterrae. The sequence continues at coordinate 16,415 of NZ_JAKGAP010000022.1, read as the reverse complement.
CATTTGAGGATCGAACGCGGTTTAACGCAGCTGGACATTGCTTCGCAGCTGGACATGGGGCGATCCAATTTAGGCCACATTGAGAATGACCGGGTAACGCCAACGAGCGAGGATTTGCAAAAGATGGCCGATATTTTAAATACGACCACCGATTACTTGCTTGGCCGCGACCTTTCCACAGCAACTATACCCGACTGGGCAACGCATAAGGATAAACGCGACTTCAAAAAGCTGCTCGAGGAAGACGGGGAAATTATGTTCGACGGCGTGCCGATGAGCCCTGCTGACCGCATACGCGTCATGGACGTTCTTACCGGGCTCTTCTGGGAAGCGAAGCAAATGAATAAGCACAAGAAAAAAGCAGATCCGCAAAACGATGCTCCCGATGATCCCAAAGGATAGGTGTTGCTATGGATAAACTAATTCTGAAGCTCATCCGCAAATTCAAGACCAACGATCCCTTTACCATTGCCGAAGGTCTTGGCATTCATATACGGATTGCAGATTTAGGCGAAGGAACGCGCGGCCTTTATTTCAAGAAGCTTCGCCGGCGGTTCATCGTCATCCACGAGAAGCTCCCCGATGATTGGCGCCGGTTCGTATGCGCCCATGAGCTGGGCCATGACCGGCTTCACCCGGGCTTCAACCGCTTTTGGCTGGATGAGCAATCCTATTTCAATGTGGGGAAATACGAGCGGCAAGCGAGTAAATTCGCCGTTCGGCTGCTCACGGCCGGCGATTCGCCTGCCCGCTCTGAAACGCTTGAGGAGCTGCTGATGCGTAATGGCGTTCCTAAGGAGATGCAGAAGTTTTATTTTTGAATCTGGGCTAACGACAGGGATAAACAATCTCCAAGACAAACACCCAATCAAATTGTAACGACCCTGCATAACTTATAGTGTACTCAACACGAAGGAGGTGCCTTCAACAATGTCCGGTTATGTAGGTGGTGCTTTCACGAACACTGGCACGATTCTTGTGCTCTTCATTCTATTGGTGATTATCGCTTGTAGCTGCTTGGGCTTCGGCGGCTATGGCAGAGGCTAATAAACCTCTAAGTCGTAACCTTGTTATGCAAGGTGTACTACTATAACTCCAGTTAACAAGCCAAAAAGACCCTTTTCAGGGTCTTTCTGGCTTTTCCGCATCTTTCTATATATAAGATTTGATTGATGGAGCCTCTGAACTATACAGGTTGAACTAAAAATTGCAATGCTTTAATAGAGCATTTCTGAGACAAAATAGTCGGCCAACTCGTTCCAATCTAGCGATTATAAAATGGGTCGAACTGTATAAGTTATGCAAAGGAATAGGATCAGGTAGAGATTCTAATGTCTGTTCCCGTCACCGAACGCACACTCGCCCCAATTCCGATTGAAGGAGGGCTTCTTCGTGTTTTGTCAACGCTTAATACCTATGGTCACGATTTCACACGGCCCCACCGGAAGAGTAACGACCGACTGATCAAGCAAGGCTATGCTTTCGCCTGGAAGCTCCAGCACATTGCTTTTATACATTTGCCCTATGGAGCGGCCATCTGGAGCATTTAGCTTCAATGTCGCATCTTGCGCCTGCATATTGAACCAGCGCAGCATCAAATCGCCGGAATTCTCGTTCACCTTCATCGACGAGAAAGCTAGACTCGCGCCCTCCCATGCGATTATTGCGCCCGACGGGACGAGCCTGCCCGCGTGAACGCCTGTCTGACATACCGTCCACGGCACCTGGAACTGGTAGGCGTCCGCGTAGGCGCCGGATTGAACGCCGTCGCCGCTGTGCGGAATAATACGCAAGCGGAAGCGCTGCCCGCCGAGGCATTGCGCCTCCGGCGTAGGGAAAACGCCCCAATCGCCCAGCTCCGATACGGAGCGAAGCAGCGTTACCGCAATCGTGTTGCGGCCGTCGCGCAGCACCTCATATTCATGCAGACCGAGATTGGCAACCGTCAAGCCTCCATGCTCGCCGCTAACATCAACAAAAGTCTGCTGATGCTGAGCATTGCTGGGATTCATCCACTCGGCTGCCGGCTCGTTGTCGCGCACGGCCACCTCGAAGATCGAATCCGCGCGATGAACGGATGCTGCCACGTCGGTCGGGAACAACGCGCGTACGCGATGATCCTTCGCTTGGTTGTTGAACGACGTCTCCCATTCAACTCCTTTGCCGCTGCTGCTCAAAGCCACGACGGTTCTGATCGTAAGCAGTACGGTGTCTTGCGAGCGCTGCGCCTTCCGGTCTGGGAAGTAGACGGCTTCCTGCTTTTCGGTCTCGAACGCCTCGTCCGCAGATGCCGGCACCGCCCACTCGTGCACAATTTCAATCGCCGCGCGGTAAGGCGTATGCTCGAGAAGCTGTATCCTCGCCTGCAGCCCCTTCGTCGTGAGGGCTTGTTCCCCATTCGGCTGCTTGTACATATATTCATTGCCGATATCGCCCGTATTCTCATATACGCCGAGATCGCTATAGGCTTGGCCGCTCTGCTTATCCGTAACGCTGAAAGATCCGTCTTCGGCAATAGCTATGCGGAGCCATTCATTCTCCAGCATGCGATCCTCTGCCACGAGCATAGCGGCGGGACCTCCGCTCGCCTTCGCGCTGCCGTGAACCCATGCGTAAACGGTATGCCCCAGCGCCGCCACCTTCTCCGCCGCGAACGTCAGCCTCACCCTGCGGCACATGTACGGCTGGCGGAACTTATCATCCGGCAGGTCATAGCCGAACTGCAGTCCCAAATCCTCGACGGAGTAAGCAACGGCAGCGCCTTTATGGTCAATGAGCGTTCTGCCGCTCACATCCACGGCTTTCATCCGCCGATTCATTTCGGTAAGCTGCACGCCCTCGCGGTAGTAAATCCGCTCGACGTCAAGCTCGACCGAGACCGTTCCGCTGCGCTCCCAGCCTGTCGTATTATATACGACGAACGGCAGCGCATCCTCGCCATAAGCGGCGAATGCGGATGTATCTACCGCATCAGCAATGGCTTGCTTGGCATCGTCGATGATCGCTTCAGCGACATGGCGGCTCTTGTCAAAGCGGGTCACCATCTCGCGGTGCACCTCGTCAACGCTGCAGCCGCAAATGCTGTCATGCGGATGATTCTGCATTAACGTCTTCCACGCATACGTAAACAAATGATGAGGATACTCGTGACCGACCGTTTGCGCCAGCGCGGCCAGCGGTTCGGCCACCTTCTCCAGCATCGCTTGGCCGAGCTGGTTCATTTGCTTCAAATAAACGCGGGCGGAAGCGGTGTTCACAAGCGTCGACCAGCCGTCCGTCTGTTGACTCCTAAGCTCTCCCTTGACGACAGACAGCTCGCGGGTCAACGACTCTTTCACCGAAGCCAAATAGTCCTCGAAGTTCGAATGCACGAATTCCGTATCCGGGAACAAGCGTCTTGCCGTGTCTAACGCGGCCGACAAATCCTGCTGGATCGGCTGATGGTCGCAGCCGTTCATGAACAGCAGCTGGCCGGTTGCGGCATATTTCTGCGCCTCTTCCAGCTTTCGTTCCCAATAAGCTTTAGCTTCCGCCTCGTCTACAGGCACTTCCATGCCGTTGCAATACCAGTTCGCGAACAAAATTCCAAGCACCCGCGAGCCGTCCGGACCTTCCCAAATCAGCTCGGAGAATGATGATTCGTATTCCGAATCCGCCACGGTATTATTAAAGCCGGTCGGCTTCACGCCTCTTCCGAATATCGCATTATCAATGCCGGCCTGCCGCAATATTTGCGGCGCTTGGCCAATGTTGCCGAACGTGTCGGGGAAATAGCCTACCTTCGCGATCGTGCCGTAACGCGATGCGTCCTGATGGCCGATTTGCAAATTGCGCAAATTCGCTTCGCTGCTGGTCAGGAATGCATCCTGCAAAATGTACCATGGACCGATCGGGATCCGTCCTTCGCGGATATAACGCTCGAGGCGCTCCCTGTTCTCAGGACGTACCTGCAAGTAATCCTCAATGATAATGGTCTGTCCGTCCAAATAAAAGCTTTTGAACGCCGGATCGGTATCGAGTGTATGCAGCAGCGTATCCATAAGCTTCACTAGCAGGACATGATGCTTCTCATAGGGCAAATACCATTCGCGGTCCCAGTGTGTATGCGAAATAATATGGGCCGTTCGTTTATCGGTCATAACTGAGCACCTCTTCCAAATATTCGTCGTTAACCCGCGGGAGTTACCGTCACCTCTACTTGACTCGGACGATATACGGAGCGAAGCCCGCCGTTCGCGTCACACCCGAAGAGTACCGAGCGGTCACTCTCCAGCGCAAAAGAATACACCGCACCCGTTACAGGGTCCTTCACCTCGATCGCTTCGTCAAAGCCGGATTCCGACACGAAGACGAACAAAGCTCCGTCACGGAACGTAAGCTTGCGGCCATATATCCCGGATAATTCGCCGCCTTTGATCCAATCCAACTCCCGGCCGCAGCCTGCCGCAGCCAGCGCGTATTCATACAATGCTGCAATCGGCTCGATGCGGTCGTTAAGCTCGATCGGCAGCGGGCACCAGATCAGCCGCCCCTTGCCGTAAGCAACTTCCTTAATCGTATCTGCCTCAATTGCACCGCTAAAGGCTGCCTCAGTCACTTCCTTCGAAACCTCCGCGATTCGGCGGTTTCCGTAAGATACCGGCATGACGCGGCCGCCAAGGCGGAGCCGCTCCTCGCGGCGGACATTGCCAAGCTGCCGCGTGCCCAGCAGATTCGTAAGTCTGTCGGTCGGTCTCCAGTAAGCATCCAGACCCGCCGGTCCGGTCATAAGCAGCGTCGCGCCTGTCCGGCTTACGAAGTCAAGCAGCCGATCAAGAGCAAGGTCGTCTATATTATGGGCGCTCGGCAGGATGACAAGGTTCGGCGGGTTCGCCTCCAGCTCATCCAACTGATACTCCCCGACTCCTCTGAACGCCGTGTTCAACTCGTAGGCAAGCACCCTCGTTGCCCGCGTGGTAGCATCGAACGCCAGCTTGCGATTGGAGAAATCATTGGAATATGGGAATACAACCGCCGCGTCCTCCAGTTTCCTATCAACAAACAAATCGCGTATCTCTGACATAAACTGCCCGAAATCGTACGAGATATCCGCCTCCGGCTTCTCCGTTCCGTCCGCCCGCAAAGCGCCGATATGCGATTCGTTCGCATTGTCCATATAGTAATTCGTGTTCCAGATCCACTGAATCGCGCCGGCGCCGCCAGTCGCGAACGCATAGGCGTATTTCCGCTCCAGCATATTGCGGAGCTCCGCTTCCGAACGCTTCGCCCGGCCGTCCGGCGTTTCCACATACATGATGCCCGTCTCCTGCACAAGGCACGGCTTGTCTGCCGTCTTGGCAAAGATGCCGTCCCATACAAGGTGGTCATTGAGCCACCAGGAATGCACGGTCGTGTAGTCGGCCGCCTCCGCATAGAAGAACGGCGAAGGCCTTTGCGCGCCAAGCGCCTCGTCCTGTCCGACCGTTACCATATGGCCCGGGCATTCGTCCTTAATGGCATCATAGATCTGCCTTGCCCAACGGTTATGCATCTCCATGGAGAAGAGCGCGTAGTCAAGCCAGCGCGTTCCTTTCTTGCCCTGGTGCATGTCCTGCACGTCAAAGTTGATTTCCTCCGGCTCCGGCGGCAGCGCCGCTTCAAATTCCGGCAGCTGCTCCGGCGACATGTTCCAAAGCTCCTGCAAACGTTCTATCGAGCCATGGCGCTTCTTCAGCCAATCTGCATACGCGGCCTGCTCAAAAGGATCGCGGCATGATCTCGGTCCGTCCGAAAATATGCGGGGCGGGTCGAACATTGAAGGCTCGTTGATCAAATCCCAGTCCACGTTCGATGTTTCCTTATGACGCGAGACAATGGCTCTGACGAATCGTTTCTGCGCCTCTACGCTGCGCGGATCGAGATAAGGATTACGTCCTTCCCATGGCTCCGGCGTAAAGGAGAAGAAAGTGAAGGTTACCTGCAGGTCATGCCGCTTCGCCGTAAGCAGGAAAGCATCGATCGAACGGAGCGCTTCCTCCGAGGCATGGCCGTCGACCTGCATCACGTTCCGGTAAGCCGTCCATATCCCCGTTCTGATCCAGTTAATGCCGGCTTTGCGCATCTGCGCCATATCCTTGTCCCATACGGACGCATTCGGCAGAAACAAAAACTTGCGGGCGACGTCCGAGGTCATATACGTCATGCCTACTACCGGCATCGGCTGCCCGTCCTTCTCGAAATAGTCGCGTCCGCACGTAACCGGACTGCCTTCGGCGAGCAGCCTGCGGTCGAAGCCCCAGAAACCTTGACGAAGCAAACGCACTTCGCCAGTGGACGCTTCCGCCCGGCATTCCATCAGATAGTATCCGGGCTTCAGCTCAAGCGGAACGTGAAGCCGTGCAAGGCGAAGCTCGTTATCCGCCTCCTGCTTCATGCTGACCGTCCAGCTCTGCCCGGGCTCGCTCTCATGCTTCACCGTGATCGAGAAGCTCCAGTCGGCTGCGCCGCCAAGCCTCCCAAGATGCTGAGCCTGCAGCGTCAGCATCGCCCGCTCGCCCGGCTCGTAGGAGGCATAATTGGGCTTTAGCCACAGCTCCGTAACGCCCGCCGCGCAATAGGAAGCCCATCGGGCCAGTTCCTCCGCGCCGCCATTCGTCCAGAAACCGTCTAGCAGCGGCATGTTCACGAACAGCCAGCGGGCTCCCGCGAACATGCCCTTCGTATTTTCCCAAAGCACGACGGGGGCGGCTACCTCACGCCCTTCAGCCGAGATGCCTTTCAGCAGCGGGTACAAATGTGCGTCCATCGGACCGGCAGAGCCCATCTGATGAGGCAAATCGCTGCTTTTCGTCACATGCGGCACTAAATTCCACGTATCCGACACCTCGAATAACGCTTCCTTGCCCTGCAGCAGAGGAAGCTCGGCGAGCGCCGAAAGCTTGTCAACCGGCGACGCGTCAACCGGCAGCGTCTCATGGATATGAAGCTCGCGGTGATAGGCCGTTTGCTCAGCCTCCGCTTGCCAGCCTTCCGCTTCGGAAGCGACGACCGGACGCTTGAACGGCGCGCCCCCAATGCTGATCAATCCGCCGCCGCGTTTCAAATACGCCGAAATTTCGCTCCACGCCTGCTTTGGGAAATAAGGGGCATGCAGATTAATGAATACCCCGCAGTTCGTATCGCTCAGCGCTTCCGCCAGCTCATCCGCTCGTACGACGGTTCCGGCCAGTTGCAAACTGCTTTCCGCATCGGCTGGCAAACGACTTGCTATCGGAAACGATTGATCATAGAGGATGACCGTTTTGAGGCTCATAGAAGGCCATCCTTCATCGCCTTATAGACAAGCTGCGAGAACAGACTGTTTGACCATGCGAACCATTTGCGCGTGAACACGGCCGGATCATCCGCATGGAACCCTTCATGCATGTAGCCGGTATCCGCATCCGTCGCTTCCAGCATCGCGATCATGGCTAGCTTCTCCTCGTTATCCGTTGCGGTTAGCCCCTGCATCGACAGCGCCATATGCCAGATATAATCAGGCGGCGTATGCGGGCTGCCTATCCCCTTGGCTGCCTTGCCTTCGTAGTAGAACGGATTTTGCTTGCTCAGAGCAAACCGTCTCGTATTCTGATAGATCGGATTATCCGCGTCCGTGTAGCCAAGGTAAGTAATCGACATCAGACCGGGCGTGCCCGCATCGTCCATCAGGCAATAATTGCCGAAGCCGTCCGTCTCGTAAGCATAGACCGGCCCGAATTCGGGATGCTGGTAAATGCCGTAAAGCTGAATGCCGTGATCGACATCCTCCTCCAGCTTCTTCAGCTCCTTCACGAAGGCCATGTCGCGGAATACCCACTCCGCAATCTCCCTCATCTGGCGCAGCGTGACGACCGCGAACATATTCGCGGGAATATTATAGTGGAAATCGCAGGCGTCGTCGCTCGGACGGAAGCCAGACCAGATCATACCGGTGTAATTGACCGGCATGCCCAGACCATCGTTGCGCAGCGAATCGGTCGGAATGCCGTTATCTCTGGTGAAGCGGTACGGCGAGCGCTCGAAATGGCGCTGCTCCGTCTTCCACAGCTCCGCGATGCGGCGCATCGCCGACTTGAAACCCGAATCGAAAATATCCGTTCTCTCGGTTTCCTTCCAGTATTCGTGAGCCAGACGCATGGAGAAGCAAATGGAGTCAAGCTCGAATTTGCGCTCCCAAACCCACGGCGACATGTCCGTCTCGTCGGTCGTATTCCAGTGCCAGTCATTGTCCGTTTCGTTAAAAGCATTCGCATAAGGATCGATCTGAATAGACGAGATATGCCGCTTGATCAAACCGCCGATGATGCGCTGCAAATCCGCATCGTCCTTGGCAAAGGGCACGTAGTGAATGACCTGCTCCACCGAATCGCGCAGCCACATCGCGGGAATGTCCCCCGTAATGACGAAGGTCGTGCCGTCATCCATCAGCTTCGTCGTCGTTTCGAGCGTATTCGGGAAACAGTTCTTGAACAATTGGAGCAGCTTCGGGCGATGCGCCAGCTTCTGCTCCGCTTCTTGCAATACGTCTTGAATCGCCTCCGGCAGCTTAAGCTCCGGAAGCGGAATTTTCGGTAAGCGGAATTGCTCCATGTTGTCTAACTCCTTTATCTGTCGAGTTTCGATCTTATTCCTTCACTGCGCCTACCGTAAGTCCTTGTATGAAATACCTCTGGAAAAACGGATAAGCGAAGACGATCGGGCCGGTTGCCAGCACAACCATCGCCATGCGCGACGTATCCTGCGGCATCGACTGCAGCACGCCCGCGCTGATTGACTGCGAGTTCTGCATAATGAACTGCATGCTGTTCTCGATCCGCATCAGCATCGACTGCAGCGGCACCAAATTCGGATCGTTAATGTAGAGTAAAGCGTTAAACCAATCATTCCAATAGCCGAGCGTGCTGAACAGACCGATCGTAGCGAGACCCGGCAGCGACAGCGGCAATACAAGCTTAAAGAAGATGCCGAACTCGCCTGCACCGTCTATTTTGCCCGATTCGATGATCGCGTCAGGCACCATCGTCGAGAAGAACGTGCGCAGGATCATGATGTAGAAGGCGTTCACCGCAAGCGGCAAAATAAGCGCCCAGATGGAATCCTTAAGCCCGAGCAGCTGAGTGACGACGATATAGCTCGGTACGAGACCGCCGTTGAACAGCATGGTGAAGAAGGCGAAGAAAGCAAAAAAATTGCGATATTTAAAGCTGTGACGCGAAATAGCATAAGCGAAGAGCGCCGTACATGCGACACCGATGATCGTACCAATAATCGTAACGGCAATCGTTACCCCGTAAGAGCGGAGCAATTGATCGCCTGCTTTGAATAAATAACTGTAAGCCTCAAAACTCCACTTCTCCGGAAATAGCTGATAGCCGTTGCGGGCAAGCGTCGTCTCGTCCGTAAACGAAATAATCGTTACGAATAAAAAAGGAAATACGCATAAAAAAGCGAAAATGAAGGCCACCGAGTGAAATGCGATATTCCATGCCGGCGTCAGCCTATGAAAATCGCGGCCTTTCGTCGTTCCAACGGACACAGCCGTTTCCCTCCCATCGTGTTGCTTGTTTCATTAAACTGCCTTAGAACCTAGAACAAAGCATTATCTTTATTGAATTTGCGAACGATGCCGTTCGATGTAATAACAAGAATGAAGCCGATCAGCGACTGATACAAGCCTGCCGCCGTGCTCATGCCGATTTCCCCAGTCGATTTCAGTCCGCGGTACACGTAAGTGTCGATTACATTCGTTACGCTGTACAGCGTTCCGGAATCGCGCGGCACCTGATAGAACAGGCCGAAGTCCGCGTAAAATATTTTCCCAATCGCAAGCAATGTCAAAATCGTAATAAGCGGCGTCAGCATCGGGATCGTTATGTTGCGGATCTGCTGCCATTTGTTTGCGCCGTCGATCATCGCCGCCTCATAAAGCGATTTATCGATGCCCATGATAGCCGCCAAATAAATAACGCTGTTATAGCCGACAGACTTCCACAGAAAAACGACGACGATAATGATCGGCCAATAGGTCGGATTCGAATACCAATTGAGCGGATCGATGCCGAACCAGCCGAAGATTTGGTTCACGACGCCTTTATCCATGCTCAGGAAGCTGTACACAAAGTAGCCGACGATGACCCAAGACAAGAAATACGGCAGGAACATGCCCGTTTGATAAACCTTAGCCAATCTTTTATTCGCAATTTCAGCGAGCATAATCGCCATCGCAACGGCGATGACAAGGCCCAGCACGATGAAAAATATATTATAAAGGACTGTATTTCGGGTAATGATATAAGCGTCGTTTGTGCTGAACAGAAATTTGAAATTTTGCAATCCGACCCATTTGCTCTCGATAATGCTGGCCAGAAAACCGTCACGGCTGTAGCGGTATTCCTTGAACGCGACAACCATGCCGGCCATCGGCAGGTAAGAGAAGAAAATGAACCATAGCGTGGCCGGAAGCACCATTGCCAGCATCGCTTTATTTTTGCCAATATCCTTGAAAAAACGCCCTAAGGCTCCCACGTTATCACCTCTTATGCAGTCAATTAATGAGAGAAGGTATGAATCGAATGATGTGCATTCGCCTCATACCTCCCGCTTCCTTACTTGTTCGCGGCTCTCCACTCGTCAAGCTGGAGCTGCGCTTCTTCCATAATTTTATCGAGACCGGCAGCCTTGAACTTCTCGTTCGCACGCGGCAGATATACTTCAGGATCGACCGTTCCGCTCATGAGAGGCGCCCAATATTCTTCTCTCACGTTCTGTACGGCCGCAATCTCCGTCGTTACTTTCGACGTATCGAAATTGAAGCCAAGCAGAGGAGCAGTTGTACCCGCATCGTTGAATTTTTTGAACTCTTCCCACTTGTTATCAGGGTCGGTCGGGTTCAAGTACGTAAGCATCAGGTTGCCGAGCGAGAAGGTCGGCATATCGTAGTTTTTCGACTCATCGAGGTTTTCCATCACGGTGTCGCTTACTTTCTTGTAATGAACGTCCTCGATACCCGAATCGATCATGTTGCGCAGTACAGGGTCGGTGTTAAGCAGGTTAAGAAATTCCATCGCCTTCTCCGGATATTTCGAGTTAGCCGAAATAGCCTGCATCGAGCCCATAACCGACCAGTTGTAAATAAGCGCCTCGCTTGCCGGCGTCGATACGACCGGATAACCGTAGCTGGCTGACCATAGGTTGTCTGCGAACGGCTGGGATGTCGCCCGGTCAGCGAACCATTTGCCGGTCGATTGCACGTCCGTCAACGAGTCCATCGTAGCCGCTTCCGTCGGAATGTAGCCCACTTTGTAGTATTTGTGCATCGTGTTCAGCATTTGTTTCATTTCCGGAGAATCCAGGACGTTTACGATTTTATAGTCCGTCGTATCGAGCGATACCCCCATCGGAAGCTTCTCGATCACGTAATCGTAAGGAACGTAAGGCATCTGGTTTTTATCAACCGCGAGCGGGTAGACGTCCGGCTCGTTTTCCTTAATCGTTTTCAGCAGAGGCTCCAGGCTTTCCAGCGTATAAACGTTCGAAATGTCCAGCTTGTACTTGTCAACAAGCTGCTTATTGAATCGCCATACCTCTTGAGCCGGAAGCTCTTTATTGGCTGGAATGCCGTAATTGCGGCCATCTATCTTGGAGCCTTCAAGGAAGGCGGGATCAAGCGTATCGACGATGCCTTTGCCGTATTCGGCAAGCAGATCGTCAATTTGCATGAATGCGCCCTTTCTTGCGTTTTGAACGTAGTCGAATGCCCATGATGCCGTAAACATAATGTCCACCGCTTCACCCGAAGCGGTCATGACCTGCAGCTTCTGCGAGTAGTCGCCCCAATCGATCATGTTCATCTTAATCGTCACGCCGATTTTTTCGGCTGTATATTTGCTGACCTCCGCCATAACCTTGTCCACGTCTTTTTGCGGCGTGCCGATCGTGTACCAGATCAGCTCAACAGGTTTCTCCGCCGTGCCTTCCGCGTTATCGCTCTTGCCTCCGCCGCATGCGCTTAGCATGATCGAAACGATAAGCAGCAGCGCGAGCGCCGGCATAAATTTTATTTTCTTGTTTTTCATTTTATATCCTCCCCTTGACGTTATTGCATTTCATACTCTGACTTTAACGGATGTAACGCTTTTCAAATAGGCAACAAACTAAAGGAATGATGTACAAATTAAAGAAAACAGACTACCCTGCGCCTGATCAGAGTAGTCCTTTATAATCCGTAGGAGATATCCCTACATATTTTTTGAATTGTTTGTAAAAATATCCTGTTTCCCAATAGCCGACCTGAGTCGCGATTTCCTGCACCTTCAGATGCGTCTCCTTCAGCATCTCCTTCGCCTTGCCGATCCGGTATTTATTGAGGTACTCGGTGAACGATTCGTTCGTTTCCTTCTGAAACAGGTGGCCCAAATAGACCGGATGAATATTATACTGCTGGCCGAGCGATTTGAGCGATAATGCCTGCGCGTAATGCTCATGCACATAATTGAGCAGCAGTTGAATAATAGGGCTCTTCACGTCCCGCATGAGCGAATCGACAGTTAACGAGGCCGCCTCTTTCACGATAGCCGCCAGCTCATCGATAGTCTCAGCCTGCATCACCTTTACGAAACCCGGCTTGTACAGCTCCGGCTGGTCGGCCTGCTTGATTTCTTTCAGCTCCATCTTGAAGCGGATCAGCATCTCGATGGCCATGCTTTGAATAAACGCCGGCGTAGCTCCCGCGAGCGTCTGGTATTGCTCGAATTCTGCGGCGATTGCCTGATGAAGGCCATCGATATCCTTCGCTTTGATGAGCTTGGCATAGGAAGGCCAGTCGAGCGGGTCCGTCAGCGCATGGGCCGTGCCGCCTGTCTCCGGCAGCAGTCCGTAATCCAATATCGTCGGCTCGTCGAACAGCAGGAAGTATTCCTGCGCTTTCTTCGCATTCGCATAGCTGCGCGGCGCTCCTTCGCCCATCGCCTCCACGCTGCCGAGCGAGATGCGCGATTGGCCTGACGAAAGCCGCTTCTGCATGCCGAGAAGCTTATCGATCGCCTCCTGCTTGCCCGCGACCGGATCCTCGAACATGAAGACGATAACCAAATCGCCGTCGATATCGACAAAAGGCAGCATCGAGGAATCCTGAACGGCAAGCCGCTGTGCAGCGTCATACGATGGCTCGAATTGATCCTCCGTACGAAGCACCGCCGTAACTAAGTAGGGACGGTCAAGGCGGATTTGCAGCATGTCTGTCCGTTCGTTCAGCTCGTTCGGGGCGATGCGTCCCGTTAACCAGCGATACAGAATATTATCCCTTAAAATGCGAATATCATAATCGCTGAACAGCCGGTCAGCCCGCGTCGCGTTCAGCTTGTCAATGGTGTTCGCGAGCGTTTCCTGCAGCTCATCGATATTAATGGGCTTCAGCAGGTAATTTTCTACGCCAAGCTTGAGTCCTTCCTTAATATATTGAAAATCGTTATATCCGCTCAATATAATAACCTTCAAATCCGGCCGGAACCTTCGCGCTTCGCGGATGAGCGATAATCCGTCCATGATGGGCATGGATATGTCCGTGAGCAGGATGTCGACGGGCAAATCCATGAGCAAGGCGAGCGCATCCTGGCCATTTTCCGCGCTGCCTGCAATTTCAAGCCCGAATTCCGACCAATCGATTATGTCATATAGGCCTTCAATAATGAACGGCTCGTCATCGACGATGAATACTCTATACACCCTCTGCCTCCCCCGAGTCGGGAACGGCTATCGTCACGATAGTCCCAATGCCCTTTTCACTCTCTATTTCAAGTCCGTATCCGCTTCCGTAAAGCAGCTTCAGCCTCTCATGTACGCTTCTAAGGCCGAAGGATTCACCGCTTTCTTCGGGCGAATCGAGAGACTGACGGATCGATTCCAGCTTTTCCTCGTCAATACCGGTTCCATTGTCGGCGACCTGTACGCGGATCCGCCCCTCCTCCTGCAAGACGCTGATCGTAATTCGGTTATCCGCCCTGCGCGGTTCGAGACCGTGCACAACATAATTTTCAATAATCGGCTGCAGCGCCATTTTCATTATCATTTTGTCTGATAATTGTTCGTCTGATTCAATGGCATAAGATAATTTATCCTTATAACGGATACGAAACAGCTCCAAATAAAGACGGGATGTTTCGAGTTCGTCCTTCAGCGTATTGACCCCCTTCGGCTGCACGAAGCTTTTGAACAGCACAGACAAGCTGTAGATCATTTCGCCGACATCCTTTGCCCCTTGCGAAACGGCCCGCATGCGAATCACTTCCAGCGTGTTATAGAGAAAATGCGGATTCACCCTTGCCTGAAGCGCGGCCAGCTCGGTATGCTTTTGTTTGATTTCCGCTTTGTAAACGCGGTCGATATGCCGCGTCAGCTCATCAAGCATATCGTTGAAGCTTCTGGAAATTTGTCCGAGCTCGTCCTCCTTCTCGTCCTGAATGCGGGCGGACAAATCGCCGGTTTCGACCTTGCGCATGAAACGGATAATTTTATTCGTTCGTTTCGCGAAGTTGACGACGACGAGAGTCGGCACAAGCAGCACCACGATGATGCATATCGCGCTAATGAGCATAATCGTTTGTTTCAAGCCCCGGTAAGCGGCGGCCACTTCATCCTTAGGAGCAATCCCGACGATCAGATAACCCGCTTGATTTTGCGTCAGCGTCGTCACGTAGGACTCCTTTTCCAACATTGCTGTCCCGTGTAACGTTTCGATTTGATCCGTATAGGGATAGAGGGCACCGTAATAATTGTTCGATGAATCGAACAACACTTCCCCTTCGGGCCCCAGCACTAGAATATAGCCCTTCAACTGCTCACCGTAGCTGGCCAGCTCCTGCTCGATCCGAGACGAATTGTAATACACGAGCAGCTGTCCGATATTTTTCAGTGTATTCTTATCGTTGATTGGAACGCGTATGGCATACAGCTTCGGATCCTGCTGGTTGATCGCGTTCCGTACCCATATGCTCGGCACCGAAACCAAATTGTTCTCAAGCGCCATCGCATCGGGAATGAAGGAACGTGAAGCATTAGCCGAGATCAATCTCGTCACCTGCTGCTGCTTATACACATACAAAAACTGCTTATCTGAACTGTACAACAGCAAATTTTCGATATCCGGATCGTTCTCAAGCTTATTTTCAAAATAATCGAGCCCTTTGGGCATATCGATATTCGCTTCCGCGATATTTTGATCCAGCATATATTTCATATACTCATCGAACGGATTTTGCAAAAAATAGGACAGCTGAAGCGAGAGCGGCTCATTCCGGTATACGTCCAGCATCATCGTCTGAACCGACTCGTATTTTCGAGTCATATAGCTATTGATTCGGTCCATCGCTTTTTTCTGATTCTCAAGCTCATTGCGGACAATCGACTGCGACATGAAATCGAACATGAAGTAGGAAAACGTCACGATCGTCACCGTCGTTATCACGACGAACAACAGGATCATTTTCATAAACAGATTGTTCTTGATGTAATTGTCGTACAAGCTGCTAATCTTCAACATTCGCTCCTTTCTGCGTCACGCCCCATTAAACAGGCTAACACCGTATGTTTCTACAACATCTAATCATACTCCAGCAGGATTGAAGGAACAAGCGGCATACGGTTCCTCTGAGGGCAGACAGCCTTTCTCCTTCTCGCTTAAACGTTTGCTTTGTAGTAAAATGGAACGATGCCCACTATATGATTAAGAGGTGTCCGAATGTCAATTAGCTTTACCCAATCGAGAATAAGCCGGTTAAAAAGAGAAATAGCTGCGATTGAAAAACAAAGCTTGGATGAGAAACAAAAAAAAGATAAAGCCCAGGCTAAAGTGAAGCAGTTACAAAAAGACAGCAAAAAAAGTACGCTGCCGAGTGATTTAAGCAGTAAATTGACCCGGATAAATAAATTAAACGAAGAATTAACGGAAATCAACAAAAAACAAGTTGATTTATCTAAGCTGTTGGTTAGCAAGAACGCGGAGCTAAAGCAGGCTCTCTCCGTGACTCAGCAGAAGAAAAGCAAATAATTGGAGGAACTATCCCCAACGACATTCTTTTATGATACCCTATGCGGGGAAATCAGTAAGGCAAATTGTTGCGATATGTTCGTGGTCAGTGTGTGAATGGAAGATGAGATCACAAAGCGTGTGTATCTTCACGTTACAAAAAACATGAAGAAAGAGTCTTCCCAGAAGTTCGGCGAACTTATGAGAAACATTTGATTATATTAGATATAATTTTTGTTTTACTACCGCCTCCCAGTTCAACACTTCACACACCATTAACGCAATCGGGTAGGAGGCTACTCATTATTTGAGTAGCCGACCTCCCACACCACCGTACGTACCGTTCGGTATACGGCGGTTCCCTAGTTTACGCAGT